>CAZLQY010000016.1:0-47545 GCA_964561965.1 uncultured Verrucomicrobiales bacterium | reverse complement strand
CCCGTAACTGCCAAATGATCAGCATGATGAAACTCTTAGGTTAATGCGTATGGGAGTAAGGCTTACGCTAAATCTGCTGAAAATCCTCCTTTCAAAGCAGGTTCCTGGAAATGCAATCAATTTGTTGGAGACAAGGCTACTGCTGGAGGGGCTATCGTTCCCAAAATCAATGGCCGAAACCCATTTAGAAGGCATTATCCAATTGCTAACCAGTGGTCAGGAACAGAGTCCAAAAATATTCCTAATTGGAGTTTGCTTGTTAGGGCAACCTATCCCCAACCAGGTTGGGTAATTGCAAGAGGTGTTATAGGAGGCACCGGTCATAGAGGTATTATTGGGTATGACGGGGCTTGGATTAACGCAGGTGCAACAGAAGTGAACCGAAAAGCAGATTTAAGAAATGCATACTACAATGACGAAGACCCGGTAACCCCTGAGGGGCCAGCCCGATTTAGAAAATATAGCCCATAACAATTATGAAAAAAATACTTACTATCGCGCTCGTAATTTTGAGTGTATTCACTACTCGAGAAATTAGAGCCCAAGCAGGGCGATATGACATGACAGAAATTAACGATAATTTGGAATTAGTAACAGGAAAAAAACTGCACTTGCTAGATGACCCTAACGCTTTTTCAAGGCTGCAAAGAGACTCGAATTTTACGTTTGTTGAAAATATATGTAAAACAGATTGGATCGATATTATAGATAATTTCGAGGCCATCAAAGGAGGAGAGGAAGCACAGAGACTTGTTGTATCGGCTTTTCAAGTTCTCGAAGCCGGTGATTACATATCTGCGATTGAAAAACTTGTGGCCCGTTTTGAGGTAGAGGATATTGATAAGCCAATCATGCATGAGGTGTTAAACCCTGAAGGACGTATGCAGGCTTTTTTGGCAGATAATTATACCCATGGACGAATCATTACGGTTCTCAATAAAATCAAAACACATGTTGGTGATAATGCAGGAATCAAGACTCAGATTGACGACCTCTTAAGTGGTGAAGTCAAAACTGGTTTTGATGAAATTCGGGAAGACTTTGCTGGAACAGGATATGGTAATATTGCAAAAATCATTCTTGTTGAGTGAACTTAATAAGAGGGGAGTTTATCGTGGTATTACTCTGAAGTAGAAAACCACGAATTATAAAGTATCTATCCCATGGTTTTAGCTGAACCGATGAACGAAGGTCTTTATTTTTTCTGAGTGACTAGGCGCTTTTCTAGAATACTGATAGAGGAGAAATCCTTCTTAGTGAAAGGCTCTAGGGCTGAATCATTGGCGTAGAGGTCGAAATCTTTTTGTGGAGTATTGTCTTACATGTTGACCCTTCGAAGCTGGAAAAACTGATTGTAGCTAGATGGAAATTAGGTCTTAGTAAAAAAGGTACTCCTTGAGGGGGGGGATAGAGGGTGGGGTAGACCATCGCAGGGCGAGCGTCCTTTTAATAGAGTGTTTTGCCACTTCCCACTTCTAACTAACTAGAATAAATATTTAGGATAAAAAAAGATGTATGAGCGATAAACAAACAGATACAGCACTTGCAAAAGAGTTTGAAACCTTCTTGAAGTAAGAACTAGAAAGAGCTTATTGACGATGATTCTAAAGGATAACTTCGTTCACCTTTGGAGGACTGGGCTCAAGATGTGATTAAGTTTAGATTGTGTGTTCAAAGAGGTCTAGCTCCAGAGAGGTAGTATAAAAAGGGAGATCTTAGTTGCTGGGACTGTTTTTGAGTTACTTAAAGGCTTGATACGTTTAAGAAGTATGTCTGATAATAATGGTGAGAGAAAAATCACAAGGAATCTATTTAGGTTAGGTTCTTAAAGCAGTTTCCGCCATCGCAGTAAGAGGCTCTTTTATCTGTTTTCAGAAAAAAATGGTACCAACCACGCAAGCCAGTTACTTATTCAAGTGATAATAATATCAATGTTCGGGAGCTTATGAAGAAGAGCTGCTAATACTAATTTTGAAGGATGACAATAAAAGAAAAGATAGATATATGGAAGAAAGGCGGCGCTACGAATATCAAAAAAGTCGTGTATTATAGAGATGCAAATGATTGCCTTATCAAGGGAGGGGAGTTTGATGCAGATGATGATAGTTATGTTTTAAACCAAGACCTAGGTGAATGGTGGAGAGTTCAGGGTGAGATGCCTTCCCACGCCAGAGGGTTCAAAACTGAATTGAGTTTAGAAGAGAAAGAGGGAGAGCTGAAGTCTAAGGGGGTTAAGGATATAGAAAAGGTGCTGTGCTGGTGGAATGATGACGGGCAAATTTGTTATAATCTAGAAGACGAGAGAGATTATGGTAGTTACACTCCTTCTGAAGAAGGTAAGGAGTTTTTTGCTCTTAGATACTTTAACAGAACAGGCCATAGCTTATATTATTTACATGAAAATAAGGCTGAGGCTTATGGTTTAGGTGAAAAAAGTAGAGATCACAGTGCATATATGTCGAGAGGTGATTTGAGCCGTGATTCTGTGGATTTCATATATGCTGAGCTTGAGGAGCTGGGTGAGTGTTTAGAATTTATCAAGGTGGAATATAAAGATGCTAAAGGTGAAACTCAAAGCGAAGTAATAAAAAGGTCAGAATATGAGAGCTTCAAAAAGAGTCACACTGTAATAAGTAGGAGAGGTCTTGATAATCGGAGAGAAACTCGTAAGGCAAGAGATCATCTATCTAAAGCAGTTAGTTTAATTGTCGATACTTCAGGAACTCCAATAAAGTTATTTGAAGCGCTAGAACACGCCTTTAGAGCTGGGAGGCATGCTAATACATCGGAAAAGTGGGACATGCTACAGGAAGTTAATAAACATGCCGATACAGTTAGATCTCGGAAGGAAAATTTTGCAAAGAAAGGGCAGAAGGTAAAAAATCGCGACAAATGGAAGGAAGTCGCTAAAGAAATTATTAGAGATGATATGGAAGCAAGTTATGACTATTACAGAAAGGAGCTTGAAGAGCGGGGGTGGTTTATGTCTTCTAATCAAAAGGGTAAGACAAAGGTGAAATATGTGAGCAGCCACATGGCAAAAAGCACTATCACAAAAGAATTTAGCAAGATTAGGAAGATTTTTAAAAACTCCTCATAATTATTTGAGATTTAGTCGTTTGTGACTGTTAGGATTTAGGGTTTTATCGGCCGAAAAGTAGACCCTGAGAGCTTTCTTTTAAAGAAAAGTTTGGCAGTTTTGTCTGCATGTTTACACATGATCAGACAGAAAAACAAACGGAACCTACACTTGTAGGTATTAAGCCAGCATTAAATCTAGTCTTTCCTGACGTAGAGACGCGCCCTAGTTTACGAGCTTGGAACGAATGGAGGGCGAAAGGCTATTACCCATACGTTAAGATACAGAAAAGGGTTTTTATAGACCCTGTAGCAGCGAGGAAGGCTTTAGCTGCTCGTTTCACTGTAGAAGCCTTTGGTTAAAAAGAAACCGCCTTGTCCTAGAAGGTCAAAGCGGCTCAGAGTTTTTAATGACGTTAAGGACTTTGATATAGCATGAGCTTCTATTGTTCAAGGCATAACTATTTTAAAGTTGTGTATATAGACGATAGACCAGAGCGGAATACATTGTGGTTTCAGCAATATAGTAATCCTCAAATGATTCAGGGCTTGCTGCCTATTATTGAGCTCGAACCACTACCTGCGACAGAGGAAGAATTAGAATTAGAATTATTTTTTCGGAAGCTGAAAGCGCTCTGTAGTGAAGGGAAGGAGGTTGTATGAGTGGAGGTATTGAAGCTTTAAAGCCCTTTTTCGCAGAGCATCTTAAAAAGCGAGGAGTAGAAATATCAAGCTTTCAAGGAACTCCTATAATACGCTGCCCTTTCCATGAGGAACAGACAGGGTCATTTACTGTTTATAAAGATCATGGACATTGCTTTGGCTGTGGCTGGCATGGAGACATCATAGATCTTGAGGCAGAAATGACAGGGAGGTGTAGAAGGAGAGACTTTGTCGCTATTGTGGAAGATCTATCTTCTTTTTATGGTGTTTGTCATGGTCTAGAGAGGGGCTTTAAACCTAAGAGAAAATCTAGAATAGCTCCGAAGAAAAGAGAAGGGCTAGGAGCAAATGTTGAATCTGAGAGCAAAGCTAAACTGTTGTTAGGTAAGGTTCTGGACGAATACCAAGACTCTGCATGGCGATTTCATTTAATGGATGGAAGCCCGCAAGTGCTAGATAACCCTTTAGAAGAATGGCGTTGGTTGCTACAAATTTTATTTTCTCCAGAAGATCTTATTTGGGTGGGTGGGCGCTATGATAGCAGACATGATAATTTCCAACTTCTTAAGGATATAGTTAGATTGGAGCGAGTGAATGAACCTCTAAAAAGAGAACGTGACTGTTTTGCTTTAGGTAGGTTCAGACTAGGGGCGCAGGGCAGGCGTACCGAGTATTTATTAGGCTGTGACTATATCTTGATAGAATGTGACGAGCTAATAGGAAAGAAAGCGGAGTCTCCAGAGGAAAGAGAGTTAAATAAGCTTCAGAATGCCTCGATTATTCAATGGCTTAGCTCTTATGAAGATATGACGTTGAGAGCGGTTTATGACACAGGGGGGAAGTCTCTACACTCTATATGGGATAAACCCTCAGAGAGAGTCTTAAAACTACTCAAAGACTATTGTTCCCCATTAGGAATAGACGGTCAGCCCCTCTACGCCTTCCTCAAAGCTTACATGAAAAAACTGGTGAACCAGCAAAGCTTTTATACCTGAATCCCAAACTTTAAAAAACGATGAATAGCAAACAATCAGCGATAGTTGATACATTAGAGGAAGAGCTTTCTCGTCTGTCTGAGAAAAAGTCAGATAAGAAAAATAGTTCCACCCCTCCACCCTTAGAAGGATTTAACCCTCAGAATACTTTTTATGATTCAGCTACAGGGAAATATATTACAGATGTAGGAAGCCATTATAGAACTTACGGAAGAAAGAAGGCGGTGCAAAATGGCATAGCCAGATATTTAGAATCTCAAGGAATCGAGAAGGATATTGATAGCGTTATGGATTCTATTGAAATAGATAGAGCGATAGATGCTCAAGGTTCACTAGCTGGATACGCTCGTGGGCTACAGGAAGTAAAAGGTAAGAGCTACCTAGTAACGGATGAGCCAAATCTGCTGCCTTCAGAGGAGGGAGAGTGTCCGAATATAGAGTCTATTTTGCAGCAAGCTTTTCCCGATAATGAGGCGAGGTCAGTTTTTAGGAGTTGGCTTAGGGATGGAGTCGAGGCGATAAGGCAAAGTCACCACCACCCTGCTCCAATGTTAGTGATGGCGGGAAAGCGGAATGCAGGCAAATCGCTTATTGCTTATATAGTGCAGCACGCACTAGGAGGAAGGGCTTCCAACCCGATGGCTATATGGTCAGGAAAGACTATTTGGAATAATGATCTTCTAGGAGCAGAACTTCTCTTGATCGACGATAGCGAGGCGAGCACAGACATAAGAGCCAGGAAGTCAATGGGGGCGAATTTTAAAGAAAGCATTTATGGGGGAAGTATAAAGATTCAAACCCGAAACCAAACGGCTGTAGATATGCGTCCTGTTTGGAGAGTGATGGTATGCTGTAATGAAACCCCTGAAAATCTATCTGTCATCCCTCCACTAGAGGATGGGATCGAGGATAAGATTATTTTATTGAGCGTTAAGGCGATTACTCCACCTATGCCCGCTCAAAGTGTGGAAGAGAAAAAAGCGTTTTCCGATGCCATAAAAAGAGAACTCCCCGCATTCCTCTATGCTCTTCAGCAATTTGAAACCCCTGAGCAGTTACAAGATAGTAGAGATGGCGTTAAGGCTTGGAAGGACTCTGAACTTTTGCAGGCAATTACAGAAATATCACCAGAGTCGCGTTTAGAGGGGCTAATAATGACAAGCTTAGAAAAGGGATATATGAATGTGCCCAAGGGAGAGGCAGAGTTTATGAGCGCGACAGAGATTCAGGAAAAACTGTTTGAGCGGGATTCACCAACGAGCGAGCAAGCCCGTGCTCTTCTTAAATACGATGCGAATTGTGGAACTTATCTTGGCCGATTGATTCGATTAGGAAGTGAGACTGTCTTGAGCAAGAAAGTGGTAAGGGGTATCACAAGGTATGAGATAAAAAATGAAGAGGTTTAAAAGGTGGAGGGGTGGGGCAAGTTTACCACCCTGTGAGAAAACGAAATAGCGAGAAAAGAGTCCTGTTCCTTGTCCTGCTTCTAATAGCGCAAAAACGTGCATTTTGAAGTATTATGAAGACAGGACGTCTTTTTGAATAGAGATGGGACATTAAGAGAAATCTATATAAAATAAGGGCTCAGACGTTAATCTGAGCCCTCTTGAAAAGTGCGCGAAGGGGGAATCGAACCCCCACGGCCGCAATGGCCACTAGATCCTTAGTCTAGCGCGTCTACCAATTCCGCCACCCGCGCATGGTGTGGTTTTGCTTCGTAGCGGCGGAGTTCTACCGCACTCTCAGAAGATGACAAGGAAATCTTTCTACTTAATTAAGGTTTTTCAATAGCCTTGTGTTGTATTCGGAATGTTGATGAGAGATTTCCTTAGCCAGTTGGTGATTTTCGTTAAAAGATGATTTAAGCGAGGGCTTTGTTCCAATCTGTAATACGGTCTGCTTGAGCGGCAAAGAGTGCTTCTGTGGAGCCGTGGATTTCGATGCTTTCAATTTTGTCGCCCTGAGCAATGGAGTCGACGATGTCTTGCCCTTCTGTCACTTCACCAAAGACGGTGTGGTTTCCGTCGAGATGTGGGGTCGCATTGTGGGTGATGAAGAATTGAGAACCATTGGTGTTTGGCCCTGCATTTGCCATGGAGAGGATGCCTGCTTTGCTATGTTTGAGGTCTGGCTTGCATTCACATTCAAATTTGTAGCCTGGGCCACCCATTCCAGATCCTGTTGGGTCTCCGCCCTGAATCATAAAATTATCAATGACACGGTGGAAAACGATTCCATCGTAGAAGCCTGTGGAGGCGAGGTTAAGAAAACTGGCACAAGTTACCTGTGTGTCATTAGCGAACATGGTTATTTTGATGTCACCTTTGTTCGTCTTCATTGTAATGTTTATATTGTCCATACTTACGAACACCTTCTGTTTGATGAGAAGGGAAGGCAAGAGTTTTGTGAATGGATTTGGGAGGGGTGAGGTGGCTGGGTTGCTTCTTATTCGGAGGTGTTTTTGGAGTTGTAGTATTCCTGATAAAGTTGGTGGCTTAATCGCTCTTTTTTTGTGCGTCTTCCGAAGGTTAGAAAGTGGTAGCGAATGAGGAGTGTTATGAGGGAGGTGAAACGAGTGACTATGCCGGTGCTGGGCCATTTTGAGGCGCTTACCTGGGTTTCGATGCCTAGATAGGATGTGTGACCGAGCAGGTATAGTCGTTGGCTGATTTCGATGTCTTCCATGAGTGGTTGATCACTGAGGGCATGATGATCGAGGGCTGTTTTTCGGTGGAAGAATTGGGTCTGATCTCCGTAACTTGTGTGAAAGCAGGAGGCTCTGAGCTCATTGAGTGATTCTAGTAGGGAGAGGGACATTTGAGCACGATCATAGCGCTGCCCTAGACAGCCTCCGATGAGGTTGGGCTGGGCTAGGATGGTGGCGTGTAGAGTGGTGATCGCTCTGGGGTGGAGTGTGGCATCGGCATGGAGTACTAAGGCCCAATCACCTGTCGCTTTCTCTGCGCCTGCTTTGATTTGGGAACCTCTGCCTTTTAGTTCAGGTCGGGATAAAACGGTGGTAAGGCTGCTTTCTGGTAGAGTGGGTGGGGTTTTGCTGGCATCGATAATGATGATTTCAGAGATGTCTTCTCGTGGGATGCTGTGTAGGCATGTTTCTAGTTCTTTCCCTGGGTTTAGAGTAGGGATAATGATGCTGAGTGTGGGTTTCGTTTGAGATGGTTTTGCTAGGATGGGTAATGAGAAGAGAGTGGAGAGGGACTTCGGGGAGTAAGCGAGAAGGCTAGGGAGCCAAAAGGCCCACCGAGCCCATATGGGTAATGCCCATTCTCCTAGGGAAACTTGATTCTGCCATACTAAAAAGTAGAGCGGGCCACTGATGGAGAGGGTGAGCCAGAGTGGGTGTGGCCGGATGCAGATGAGTGGTAAGATCCAGGCCAAATACCAGAAATGTACTGTGGGGGAGAGGAGGACAAGGCCCCCTAAGCTCCAAAGTATGCTGGAGATGAGGTTATTAGCGAGTGCGTAGCGTGCGGCCTTAATCCATACAAGGGTGTAAAGGATTACGGTGATGGCATTTGGTATGGTTCTTGAGTTTGAGTCAAAAAGCCACTCTAGGATTTGATAGCTTGGGCCGTTGAAGCTGCGGCTGGATCCAAACAGTAAGATGGCCTCGAAGATGGGTATTAGCTGACTGGTGAAGCCGAGGAGTGGGAGAAAGAGAGCGAGTAAAAAGCCTGATATGGAGGACCAATGAATACGTTGGACAATCCATTTCAGTTTCATCTGGTCTCCTATGTGAGGTTGTAAAAAGAAGAATGGAACTGCTACTGCGATCATGCATTTCATCCCGACGGCAATTCCTAATAATAGGCCGCACAGCCACCATTTTTTTTGCTGATGCGCTAGAATGGCTGCGCAGAATGGGAGTACCATGAGGATGTCAAAATGCGCTTCCGCTGCATAGCTCATCAGGCTAAGTGGACTGAGTGCGTAAAAGCCGATCCAACGAAGAGGGAGGTGAAAGTGCCGGAGAAGGGCGAGTAACACAGCGATTAGGGCTAGATCCAGTAGGAGAAAGACGATTTGATATGTTAATGGGGTGTAGGAAATTTTGTTGATCAACTGAAAGCTTCTCAGGGCAAGGGGGGGGTAAGCTGTTGGCTGATCCCGGTGATTCATACTCTGCCAATGTTTATCCCGATCATCCTGATAAGAGGGGTGATCGGCGGTGTGGGAGTAGGGGCTTTTCCCTTTATTTAGTAAATTACCTTCCCATAGATAACGGTGAATATCATCTGAAGGAGCAGAGGGTAGAAGTAAGATGCGCGCTAAGGCGGCAGGAAGAAACAGGGCGAGTAGGAGGGTGCGCCGATTGGGGGAGGTTCTCTGGAAGGGTGCTTGGGCTCCTTCAGAAATGGGGAACAGAAAGACGGAGCTGAGGCCTGTCATCCCGATGAAAATACCTAAGTAAGCGCGTAGCTCTCCTGAGCTGTCATGAGTGGCGGTTGCCTGTGCATAAATAGTACAGGCTAATAAGAGTAGGCCGATGGTAAGAAACCACAGGAATATCCTGAAGTTTGACTTCATGCCCTTAAAGTCTCAGTCCATCCACGTACACCAAAGAGTGTGAGTCCACAGGCGTAGAGTAGGAAGACGAGAGCGACGGCAATATTTTTATCAAAGGCGTAGAGGATAGATGTGGTGAGGGTGTAGAGCCCTAGGGTGATTTCTAGACTATGGATAATGGAGTGCTTCGTTTCCGTCTGGATCGCACCATCGCCTCGTTTTGGAGTTCTAATAAAAGGGCTCTTAATCCCTAATATGCCTTCTATACATGCTCGGCTATTGCTTAGGCAGAGGCCAAAGCCGAGGCAAAGCATCATGGGGTAGCGTTTGATAAAGTAGAGCCACCGTTTCGGGGAGATCCATAGCTCAGCAAAGAGTGAAATGAATGTGGGTGCAAGCATGGCTAGGGCCATGGGGCAAAGGTACCACCAAATATTGCTGCTAAGTTCTGGTAGCCATGACGTCAAAGTCTTCCCTGAAAGAGCGATGGGTAAGCCCAGAATCGCATGGAGTAACAGACATAGGTGGAGACCGTAATGTGTCATGTGGAATGTAGCGGCGACTTTCTTGTGCAATGACACTGGAGCTTTCCAGATTCTGGGGAGGAGTTTGATCGCTGTCTGAATCGAGCCCTTTGCCCAGCGGAATTGTTGGCTACGGAATGCTTGGAATGTAGGTGGTAGCTCTGCAGGTACTGTGACGTGTGGCAGGTAGTGGAAATGCCAGCCAGCTAGCTGAGCGCGGTAGGAGAGATCTAAATCTTCTGTCAGTGTGTCACCACTCCATCCTCCCGCATCGATAATAGCCTGTCGCCTCCAAACTCCACCAGTTCCATTGAAGTTGAAAAAGAGTTTAGCTCGGCTTCTGGCGATTTGTTCTACGACAAAGTGGCTGTCGATGCCGACGCCTTGGGCCTTGGTGAATGAAGAGTCCTGGACATTAATGTGGTCCCACCTCGTTTGCACCATGCCGCAACCAGAGTCGTTGACCAGATGCGGGATGGTTTCTTGAAGGAAATCTGAGCCTGGTAAGAAGTCACTATCAAAAATAGCAATGAATTCGGCATCGGCCAGCTTTAGCCCATAAGCTAATGCTCCCGCTTTGTATCCGACCCGTTCCTCACGTTGGATATGATCAATCTGAACACCTGGTTCTTGAAGTTCAGAGCATAGTTTCGCCACTATTTGGGATGTTTCGTCCGTAGAATCATCGAGTATCTGGATGCGATGGTTTGGATAGTCTAACCCAGCGACAGCGCGAATGACTCGCTCTGCGACATTCGCTTCATTATAGAGTGGGACTTGCGTGAGTACGGATGGTGGTTCTTTTTCTTTAGAAAGTACTGCGTTTGGTGGCGTTTTTGAGCCGCCTAGAGCCTTTAAAAAGAAGAACAAAATGCCGCAATGATGCAGTCCATATAGCACAAGCAATAAGCTGCATGCTAGATAGATGGATGCAAGAATAGGGAGTAAATAAGAATACATAATAATAGATCTTTCTCTCTGTCCTGGCTTTAGACAGTGGTAGTAAGAAAGAGGGCTTTATAGAAGTCAATATTCCAACGAATACTATGAAAATTCAGAAAAATCCCCTCTCTGACACCTCGATATATGGAATACAAAATATTCGTCAACGACTGATTGTACTGGGGGGAGGCAAAAATGACTTACGTCTCAAAGGAGTGATTCCCCATAGTTGTCATATTTTTCGTGTGAGGAATAACATAAGTCTTTGATGATATGTCATTTTGCTTCTGTGTTCTTTCTTAGGGTGGGGAATAAATTGCCTTTTTTCTTCTCTTAGAGGGAGTATGTTTATTTTAGAGAAATGTTCTTTGATGAAAGTAACATTCGGCACGTTGTTGTCTTTGACGTTCGTCTGCGGTCCTCTTTGGGCAGAAAGAGAATTGTCCATTGAGGTAGCAAGTGGCCACGTGACTCTTGCTTGGGACGGAGAAGAACCTTTGGAAACGTCGGTAAATTTAGAAGACTGGGAGGAAATTCGAGGAGCAGTGAGCCCTCATATTCGTGATATCCCTGTCGATAGAGATTCAGAATTTTATCGATTAAGGGCTCTACCTCTTACTTTGGCCTAGCCTCAAAATAATGTGACAGTGGGTGTTTCTGAAATTCTCTTACAAGGAACATTGGGCCCTCAATTTGTAGGAACTCCAGGGTTGTCGGTCACCGTCAACGGGGTGCAGGCACAGGTTTCGGAGAGAGATTTTGAAAGTCTAGTGTCCAATCTATCTTCAGGGGCGAATAGGATTGTGGTGGTAGTGACTAATGCAAATGGAGCGAGAGAAGAAACGGTCCGCCAAGTGAATTTTGATCCTACTTTTGCAAATAACGTCACTATTGCGCGTGATTTTGCCTATGCATCTACGGGAGGGGAAGGCTTCGCTGCGGTTGATCTCGGAACTGGGGAGAAATTTACTGTGGCTCCTTCTGGGCCTGCGGGTAGTGTGGATGATATCGCTGTTGATGGAGACCTTCTGTTTGCCTTGGATGCGACAGGGGCTAATTTTTTAACAGTGTATTCTATAAAGGACCCTGCTTCACCTGAGTTAGTTTCGGGGCCGACTCGTGTAGAAGGTGGTACTTTTGTGGGGGTTTCTGCAGGAGGGGGGAGAGTGATAGTCTCTGGGGGTACTTCTAACCTGAGTGTTTTAACCTATAATTCCGAAGGGGTTTTAGGCCGGAGTGTTTCTTTGATTGATTTAGGGATTGGCCAACCGGATGTCCTCATCGCTGCTGATGGCAGCCGTGCTTATGTCTCTACAGATTTTAGTGTGAATCAGAATGGGCAACGGTTTGGGCTTACTTTTTTAGACGTATTGGATCCTCCCGCTGCTCCTAATATCACAGGTCGTATTGGCCTAAATGGTGCTGGCTTTAGTTTAGGGGCACGTACGCCTTCAAATTTCCCGATTGAGAGTGCTTTATCAGGTGATTTACTGTTTGTGGGGCATGGTGGCGGTGTTGCCGTGATAGATACGACAGTAGACAGATTGAGTCGTACATTATCCGTGGGCTTTCCTGTTATTAACCTAGATGCCTTTGCTGACCGGGTTTTTGTTGTTGGAGGGAGTAGAGAGCTTGCCCAAATAGATATTAGTGACACGGGCAATTTACAGGTGGTAGGAAAGGATCGTTTCCCGGGGTTGGGGGCCTTTAGTGGTGTGGCCGTGGGAGAAAGCCACGTTGCGATCGCAGCGAATGAGGGAGGGCTGATCATTCGCCGCCGTAGTTCACTCTAGTGTTTGTTCTTCCTTCGTTTCTTATTAGAAAATGAGTGATGGGGGAGCTTAGTCCCAGTACCTAGCTAGGGCTTTCTGGAGGGCTGGAGATTTCCGCACTTTCATGGATTTCCCTACTTCTATAGAGGCGCGTTTCCCTAGACTGTTTTGAAAGTGTAATAAAACAGGGGTTTTCCCGGGGTGCTCTTTGAGGATGTTTTGTATTTCGCGGAGATCGCTTTCATTGTGGCGGGCTACCCAGAGGTGGAGGTTAACGATGTTTTTCCCGGTGGTATCTGTTCTTTTTGCTTTGAGAGGCTCTATTTTAGATCCTGTCATACGCCGGCTATCATTGCGCTCATCTTCTTGAACGTTACACATCATCCGAATGGCTGAACCCGATTCTAGTAATCCTGCTTCCAAAGCGGGAAGGTAGCTTTCCTCCCAAGCTAGTATTTCTCGTTTACCAGTGAAATCCTCTAAATGAAGGACGCCAAATTTCTTTCCCGTTTTTGTAGTTTTATGCTCCACCATGCGTAACAGGCCTGCGAAGCGGTGCCGCTTTTTACGGTCTTGAAGGTCAATCTCTTCGACGAGCCCAAGGCGAGTGTACATCTCTGCATCTACGACACCTCGGAATGCATCTAGAGGGTGCCCACTGGTATACATGCCTAGTAGAGTTTTTTCATCTTCTAGTCTTTGGTCCTTACTCCATTCTTCTACTTGGATATCGCGATTGTACTCATCCGGTGCCGGTGCAGCACCGGCAAAATCCATAGTGTCAAATAAAGAAACCTGTCCGCTGACTCTGTCTTTATGTGCAGAAGAGGCTGAAGCGACGACTTTATCTAGCCGTGCCATCATCCCTGCACGGCTCTCTCGAGTCCAATCAAACGCTCCAGATTTGACTAAGTTTTCTAGGATCCGTTTATTGACAACCTTTGTATCTAGGCGTCCTGAAAAATCGTCTAAAGATTCGAAAGGGCCATTTGTCTCGCGCTCAGTAATGGCTAGCGCCATCGCACCACCTCCCACGTTCTTGATCGCTGCTAAGCCAAAGCGAATCATATTTCCAGAGTCTGTCATCTCTGGAGCGAATTTTAGCATCGATTGATTTAAGTCAGGCGGGAGTACCTCGATGCCCATACGGTGGCATTCCGCTATAAAGATGGCGGTTTTTTCTGTGTTATTAATTTCGTTAGAAAGTAAGCCACAGAGGAATTCTACTGGGAAATTCGCCTTTAAATAGGCTGTCCAATACGAGATATGCCCATAGCAGGCAGAGTGAGACTTATTGAATCCATATCCTGCAAACCCTGCGATTTTATCGAAGATTTTATTCGCTAGGGGAGCTTCGATATCATTGGTGTCCTTCGCCCCTTGGACAAAAATTTCACGTTGTTTGGCCATTTCGGATGGTTTTTTCTTACCCATCGCACGGCGTAACACATCCGCTCCTCCCAGTGTGTAACCTGCGAGAACCTTTGCTGCGTTCTGCACTTGTTCCTGATAGATCATCACACCGTAGGTATCACCACAGATCGTTTCTAATAAAGGGTGCTCATATTCTACCGCGGTGATTCCTTTTTTCACCTCGATCATTTGATCAATATACTGCATGGCACCAGGCCGGTAGAGGGCCAAGAGGTCAATGATATCTTCGATTTTATCAATGCCGTATTTCTTACAGGTTTCCACCATCCCCCCTGATTCCAGCTGGAAGACGCCCATAGTCTCACCACGGTTCAGTAAATCTAGAGTAGGTTTGTCATCAAGATGAATATCTGCTATGTCGAAGTTTGGATGATGGATCGTGATATAGTTCACAGCATCTTGGATAACAGTTAGGTTCTTTAATCCTAAAAAATCCATTTTCAATAGGCCGAGTTCGGTGATGGCGCCCATATCAGCCTGAGTGACTACTTCTCCTTCTTTCGCACGTGCTAGAGGGACGTGCCTATCGAGATCTCCATCTCCGATGACTACTCCAGCAGCGTGGACGCCTGTGTTACGATTTAGTCCTTCCAGCTTCGTTGCATAATCCCATAGTTCCGTGAACGTGCTGCTCGCTTGTACGACATCACGCAGTTCTTCTTTTGTATCCCATTCTCCTTTTAATTTTACGCCTGGAGCTGTTTCTATCAGTTTGGCTAACCGATCTGCATCTCCATAAGAGACTCCCATCACGCGGGCGACATCGCGCAAGACACTCTTTGCCCCCATCGTTCCGTATGTAATAATGTGAGACACACAGCGTTCCCCATATTTTTTTCTTACGTAGTCAATGACTTCTGGCCTTCTGGTTTGACAAAAATCAATGTCCACATCGGGAGGGCTGACACGCTCGGGATTAAGAAATCGCTCAAACAAGAGCCCGAACCGCATCGGGCAAATATCAGTGATTTGCATGACATAGGCTACCAGAGAGCCCGCCGCAGATCCCCGGCCCGGGCCCACAGGGATATTTTGATCGCGGCCCCAGTTAATAAAGTCGGCAGTAATTAGAAAGTAGGAAGCAAAGCCTAGGTCGGCAATAATACCGACTTCGTACTCTAGGCGGTCATAAAGAGTCTTCCACATGTCCTGCTCTGTCTTGTTTTCCTGTTCACAGAGTTCCTGTATTTTACGGGGGGGATAGCGCATTTTCAGACCATCCTCGCAGACCTTCTTAAAGTATTCTTCACGCGGACTGCCGTCAGGTGTTCCGAATTGAGGGTATTTTTCTGAACTAGTAGGATCTAGAGATAACTCGACGTTACATTTTTCAGCAATCTCTAAGGTCGTATCACAGGCCTTAGGGTATTCTTTAAAGGCGCGTTGCATTTCTTCAGAGCTTTTAAAATAGACTTCAGGAGAATAGCTTTTCCTGTTTTCGTCTAATAGAAGGCGCCCTTCTCCAATGCAGATTAAGACATCTTGGGCTTGATGGTCTTCAGGCTCAAGAAAGTGCACATCATTTGTCGCTACGACTTTGACGCCTAATTGATTGGCAAAGCCGTTGAGGACTTCATTCGTATGTTGCTGTTCTTCGAGGCCATGGTTCATCAACTCAATGTAAAAATCTTCTTTCCCGAAAATCTCACAGAGTGCCTTAGCTTCTGCGAAAGCGGATTCTGTATCACCCTTCTCTAACCATTCCTGTATTGGCCCATGAGCACAACCACTTAGGCAAATAATGCCCTCAGAAAACAAGCTTAGCTGTTCTTTATCCACACGTGGTTCATCAAAATAGTCGCCCTCTAAATGCCCAACAGAAACAAGCTTCGTCAAATTATCCCAGCCAGTTTTGTCCTTTGCTAATAGAGTGATGTGGGTGCTGCGCTTACGGCCCGGAATATCTTTTTTCTGGCTCAGTTTATTGGGAGCTAAGAATACTTCACAGCCTAGAATTGGTTTAATTCCCTCAGCCGTCATATTCTGATAAAATTCGACAGCGCCGTACATATTTCCATGATCTGTCATGGCCACAGCAGGCATGCCGAGGGCTTTTGCTTTGGCTGCAAGAGCCTTTGTACGAACCATTCCATCGAGAGTGGAGTAGACGGTGTGTAAGTGTAGATGAACAAAGGAATCAGCCATAATGTTGCCAAATAGTGTTCGAAATCGAGCGCTTTAGCAATGAGAGAGGTGTCTTTTTTTATCCACGAATTGACTACCTGCTGGATCCTGCAACTCTCATAGTTATGAGGAAATCTTCCGAATACTCTTTAAAAGATAAGATATTTAATCAGAACACAATAGCTGATTTAGGGCTTCGTCTACAAGCTGTGTATCCCTGCTTTGATCAAGAGGCCTTGCTACTTGCTGCAGAGCAAAACCTTCCTAAATTACAACTCAAAGAGCGCATTCACTTTCTCGCGACAACGCTTCATTCCCTCCTCCCAAAAGACTACCTTATCGGGAAAGATCTTCTATTAGCTTCCTTGCCCCCGGAGTTAGATCCGCAGGGTCACGACAATGATTTTGGCGACTTTATCTTTACCTGCTACGCCCACTATATCGCCCTGTATGGCTGCACTTCTGAGTATGTAACAATTTCACTCGAGGCTCTAACTACGATCACCAAGAGGTTTTCCACAGAATTTGCCATCAGGAGGTTTCTGAATGAATTCCCCATAGAGACCACCAAGTTTTTACTCAATTGTAGCCAAGACGAGAATTACCACGTTCGCCGCCTAGCCTCGGAGGGAACTCGCCCTAAATTACCTTGGGGAGAAAAAATCAACATTGCTCCTGAGGAAACTTTGCCGATTCTGAATCATCTCGCCGCTGATCCTACTCGGTTTGTCACTCGTTCTGTTGCGAATCATTTAAATGATCTCAGTAAATCTGACCCTCTCCTTGTTGTAGAGACTTTGGCGCAATGGCGTGCTCGTGATCTTAATACGGCAGCAGAGAGAGGTTATATCGCAAAGCACGCACTAAGAACCCTCTTAAAAAATGGGCATGAACCTACGTTACAATTTTTGGGGTACTCTTCTTGTGTCGTTTTTTCTCAAGCTAGTTTATCTCTTTCTCATTCTCAATTAGAGATAGGTGATCACTTGAAATTAGTATTAAGACTCAGAGGGGGGAATACGAACAAGCTCATCATTCATTGTGTTATTTATTACGCAGATCAATCAGGAAAGCCTACGAGAAGAAAAGTGTATCAATGGAAACAAGTTACCTTAGATAAGGATGAAGATTTATGGTTAGAAAAAACACTTCCCTTTCGGCCAATGAGTACACGTAGCCTGTATTCAGGACTCCACATGGCAAGTGTTCAGATCAACGGTGTAGAATCTCTTTCAAAAGAGTTCACTTTGAGCCTTCACTAAGGTTATGGTTGTTCTACACGTAAACGGAAAAAGAACTCATCTCCTTGATCAGTGGGGATTGGCAATGTTAAGCGTTCTTGTTGTCCAGGTAATTGAGTAGGTGCCAGTGGTGTAACGTTGAACGCTGTCCATGGATTTGAGGAGCCAAGATCGGATGAGCGTTCTACATCGAATGATAAATCATTAGGGGCGACGCTCCGGTCAACCGTTAGAGAGAGCGATGGGGCCCCGGGGGTAGATGAGAGAACGGGCCCTACAGTCGGCGTGGCTGAGGTCGGATCAGACCCGTAAAAATACTCCAACAAGTTCTCTACACCATCACCATCCAAGTCATCTTCAGCACCAGTATTTGGGGCATTAACGACAAGGCCGTTCTCTTCTAACCATTGATCATAGGTAAGGTGAGGGACTCTAACATTGGCGACAGACCAGCCAATGTCTTTCATCAATAGAGGGCTCAAGTCTAAGTCGCTAGAAAGATTTGGATTGATGGATGGCTCCATCAGTAGATTTGGGCTAGAGGCAGTACTCCAATGTGATACTGAGGATCCTTGGCGAATCGACGCAGGGGCGTGCATCCGGGCTCTCACCGTTTCTCTGTCAATGCCACTTCTTTCTACAAGGACTCCTGAGCTTGTCATGGTAACTTCTAAAGCGGGATTTGCATTTAACATGGATACCAGAGCATCTCCACTATTCTCTGATATGAGGACAACAGGTATTGTTGGTATTGGAGGGGCCGTTGAGCCACTTGCTCCTGGAATGAGCAGCGTATCCCCATCTCTATTATTAAGGAGGATGACACCTGTGGCTCCTACTGCTTGAGCTCTTTGGACTTTGACGTAGAAGCTTTCGATACCTCTTTCGATTAATGCGATGTTTCCTCTTACCTCATTACCGTTAATAATATCTTGAGCGGCATCATGGATAGTACCGCTAGATCCACCTCCATCATCAGCTGTGGAGCCATCATCTGTTAATACGATATTTCCTGTGAAGCCTTGGCTTGAGATGCTTCCGCCAAAATCTCCCTGAGTGGCTGGGAAGTCAGTGAATAAAGTAACAGATGATCCGGCGGATAGGAATTTACTTTCACCTGACACTGCATTTCGAGTGAATGCTCCATCCCAAGTAAGGTCAGGGTCATTTGATGCAGAGGCAAGGCGCTCGGCATCAGACATATCGATCCAGCGTTTTTGAGTTTCTGAGTCAAAAAGGTTTGTTATATAGGAGTCCGGGAATCCAAACGACAGTGCCCCGGAAGTAAGGTTCACAGAGGATACGAAACCAAGGCCGTGCCCTAACTCATGAGTGAGGACGCTTAAGAAATCAATAGTACGTGGGGGGGCATTGTTATCTAATCCATAATACCAAACGAATGTGGGCAGCTCACCCCCTACAAGTGAACCAGACAGTTCAGAGTTCGAATTAACGCTGACATTAATATCGATGGCACTAGTGCGTAAATCTCTCCCTGCAAGGCTGTTAGCTAAGGCGACAGGGTAGAAGGTGTCTCTAATGGGAGCACCTGAGAAATTTCTTAAAAACGTTGCCGGCCCTGCACTTGCCAGAGTAATCGAGTTGTTTTGGGCTCCTCCCTGATCTTGGAATACCACGTCTACTAGGATAGGGACATCACTTAGCAAAAATTGAGCCCATGCCTCACCGGCTGCCTCTAAGACATTCTGTCGTAATTCTCCAAGAGTTTGGCCTGGGTTGTCTCCGATGATATCGACTCTACCGTCTGCTACGATAGGTATATTAGATGTCGGGGTTTGATCATTGAAACCTGTATTTGCTGGGTCATTGGAGCTAAATCGAAATACAGCTTGTGATTGGGCACTGACAATTGGCGATAGGAGAAGAGATAATAATGAAAAGGTAAAAATGTTCATAGAATGAAGTGAAATTATTTAATAGCAGTCTCTAATAGTGGTGCTTGAGGCTCGTCTTTTGGGCCATGTAAAACTCCTGCCAGACTTGTATCACAAGTAACGGCTACCTCACCCAAGGCATTGATTCTAGCTGAAGAAGCATGCTGAAAGCCACCGTTCAAATCAATGGCAATACTGCCGTCTTCCAATTCGATTTCTTCCAATCCATCTGTTGAGCGGCTTAAGCGTGCACGCAATGACTGATGAGCAATAGAGTGTATATCATGCACGCCGCCACATTCGTCACAGGTATGGTTTTGTTGAGACTTAGAGCGGCGAGGGAGAGGGGAATCTTTATTGGTACTAGAGGCCTTCACAACAGGTGAGTTATTTAGAGGGGGGGCTTTTTTTAAGTTCAAGTCAGTGGCGTTGGTTCCGCTGTCGGCAACGTGTTTCTCTTCTGCCGCGAAGTTTTCCGTATCATTGTGCTTGTGAGAATTAACACGTAAGAAATAGAGAGAGAGAGCAATAGCGATACCGGCGGATAACCACAGGAAAAGTTTAGAATGTGAGCTGTTGAGTAGACTCGCCATATACAATGTATGCACCGGATTGTCTTGTAATTCAAGCTCTTTCTCGAGGTTTCTTCTCCTCTTGTTCGAGCTGGTATATAGATTTCCGGTCACAGAAGTGTCACGAATCCTAGATTGGATAAAGCAAGGTCTTTTCGTTTATATGAAAGTCCACTTTCAAATGATGTAAAGGAATACGACCGATGCAAAACTATAAACAAACCTCGATTATCACATGCTCAATCGCCCTATCGCTAGCAGCATTCTCCTCAGCAGAGCCGACGATCACCTTAAATCCTCTTACGAGTATTCGTACGAGTGTTTTTGATGATTCAGCGGCAGAAATTGTCTCGTATGATGCTGATAGCCAACGCCTATTCATTGTCAATGGCGCAGAAGACAAAATCGATATTGCTGATATCTCAGATCCCACCAACGTCTCGATTCTTGATTCGATTGATGTCTCTGGCAAAGGAGGAGTCAATAGTGTCGCCGTCAAAAATGGTATCGTTGCCGCAGCGATTGAAGGCTCCTCCGCCAGAGAGAGAGGAGTCATTAGGACGTTTACGACAGATGGAGTTCTCCTTAATGAATTCCAGGCGGGGTTCCTTCCTGATATGGTGACGTTTACACCAGACGGTAAAACCCTTTTAGTCGCCAATGAAGGAGAATTAGAAGACTCGGATGATCCTGATTCTTTTGATCCAGAAGGGTCTATTACGATTATTGATCTAGATGTGAAACCTCAGAAAAAGAATCACTATCTATGGAGGAGATATAGGGCTAAAAGACAAGCAGCGAGACAGGTGACGGAATTGTCCTTTAGGAAATTTAACCATCCGCGTATTAGAAAGAAACTCGACACCTCTATTCGAGCTTCCATCACACCTGGAGCTAGTGTTTCTCAGGATCTGGAGCCCGAGTTCATCACTGTTGCTGCAGATGGTAAGACAGCGTGGGTGAGTCTGCAGGAAAACAACGCTCTTGCCATTGTTGATCTCCGTATAAAGTCCATCCAAGAATTAGTCGGGCTAGGGTTTAAAAATCACTCACAAAGTGGTAATGAACTTGATGCTAGTGATAGGGATGACCAGATCAATATTCAGTCTTGGCCTATCTTGGGCATGTATCAGCCAGATACGATCAAAGCCTACCAAGCTCAGGGTGAGACATTTATTGTGACTGCTAATGAGGGAGACTCTCGTGATTTCGAGGAAGAGAGAGTCGAAGACGTCATTCTTGATCCCATAGCCTTCCCTAATCGAGAAGAGCTACAAAAGGAGGAAAACTTAGGCAGAATAAGAATCACCAATGCGAATGGTAAAGTGGATGACAATGACACATTTGACCGCCTCTTCGCGTTCGGGGGGAGATCTTTTTCAATTCATAACTCACGGGGAGAGCGTGTTTATGATAGTGGAAATCAATTTGAGCAAATCATCGCAGAGCTAATCCCAGATGCCTTCAATTCTAATAATGATGATAATGATAGTTTTGATAGCCGGAGTGATGACCGAGGGCCTGAACCTGAGGCTCTTGCTGTGGGAGAGGTCAGTGGAAGGATGTATGCGTTCATCGGTTTAGAACGCGTGGGGGGGATCATGATTTATGATATCACCAATCCTGCCGCCCCATTCTTCGTGTCTTATGAAACCCAGCGTGACTTCGGGGGTGATCCAGAAATAGATACCGCCGGAGATTTAGGGCCAGAGGGGATGACCTTTATCCCAGCGGAGCAGAGTCCAAATGGTAAGCCTCTGCTCGTAGTTGCCTATGAGGTCAGTGGCTCAACAACAATCTTTGAGGTAGACTTCACCGTCTCTCCCTAGAGAACGAAAAAATGGTCAGATGACAGAGCCTGCTCCTATGTATGGGGTAGGCTCTTTCATTTACTCGAAAATAGAAACCTTTCGAAACAGGATTTCGCTTTATAGGTTTGTCAAATATTCAGGCTTAATAACTTGACAAGGAGGATTGGAACAGGCACCAGAGTCAAGCGTATCCTATGGAGTTCTTTCTTCGGGTGTCGCATCAATAACACTTACAACTAACGTAAATACATCATGGAATGGATTTGGTATAGCCTCTATTTTCTTGTGTTGGTCGGTCTTGCGGGATACGGATTTCACAGGTTGACAATTTTGTTTCTTTATTTGAAACATTCCAGAGATACGCCCCAACCAACAAAGTATTTTGATGAGTTGCCTGTGGTGACAGTGCAGCTACCAGTGTTTAATGAGCTGCACGTAGTGGAGCGTTTGATAGCGAAGGTGGCAGAGATTGATTACCCGAAAGAGAAACTTCATATACAAGTACTGGATGATTCTACCGATGAAACGGTGGATATCTGTGTTGCCGAAGTCGCTAAACTAGTGGATTCTGGCTTTGATGCAGAATATATTCACCGTGTAGACAGAGTAGGCTATAAGGCGGGAGCTTTAGAGCATGGGACGAAATCAGCGAAGGGTGATTTATTGTTTATATTAGATGCTGATTTTGCGCCGAATCCTGATGTCTTAAAGGAAACCGTCCATTTCTTTGCCGATGAGCAAATAGGAATGATCCAGACTCGTTGGGGGCATTTAAATCGTGAATTTAATCTGCTCACGAGAATTCAGGCTATGTTTTTAGATGGCCACCTAGAGTTGGAGCAAACAGCACGTAATCGCAGCGGCCGGTTTTTCACCTTCAATGGAACGGCCGGTATTTGGAGAAAGCAGTGTATTGATGATGCTGGGGGATGGGAGCATGACACGCTGACAGAAGATATGGATCTTAGCTATAGGGCCCAGCTGAAAGGGTGGAAGTTCGTATTTTTAAAAGATGTAGAAACTCCAGCGGAGCTCCCCGTGGATATGGATGGATTTAAGAGTCAGCAGCACAGATGGACGAAAGGGTCGATCCAATGTTGCAAAAAAGTGCTCATGAACATATGGCGTAGCAAATTCCCTTTAAGCATTAAGCTGGAGGCAACAGCGCATTTGACTTCTAACTTCGCCTACCTACTCCTATTTTTTCTCTGTTTCTTGATTTATCCGAAGCAGAAGTTTGTCCCGGATTGGGAGTTATTGCAAAATCACCCTTGGATAGAGCACGTCTTTAACTTGCCCATTTTCCTATTTGGCTCAGCATCAGTAGCATTATTTTACCTGATGTCTCAAAAAGCGTTGCGGCCGAAACAATGGAAGCGAGAAGTGTTTTATCTGCCATTATTATTGGCCCTAGGGATTGGGATGTCTGTCAATAATGCAAAAGCAGTGTTAGAAGCCTTATTTAACCATGAGACAGGTTTTGTGCGTACTCCCAAATATGGGATTGAAGCTAAGAAAAAAGCGAGTCTTAAAAGTAGTAAGTACAAGGCCCTGAAATCGATGATGCCTTTTGTTGAACTCACCTTTGGAGTCTTTTTCTTTGCCGTCGTTATTGCAAATGCTGTTGACGGAAATTGGGTGACTGCCGCGCTCTTATTACCATTCCCAGTAGGGTTCTTTTATACAGCGTTTCCTTCCCTGTCCGTTATGTTTCCTCTATTAAATGGCTCAGAGGAGTTTGACAGGGCCGATGATAGCGAGTAGAGAAAACGCTAGATGTTTTCAATAATAACGAATATGAATTCGAGCCGTATCATTGGGGGCTTATTTTTGGTGTTTCTTAGTATTTTAGCTAGTAGCTGTGCCTCCTCGCTAGATACGCGTAGTAAGATCTTAGTGAGCGTGAAAGACCAGCGATTATTGCTTAGTCAGGATGGGGAGCCTGTCCAAGAATACGGGATATCAACATCGAAATTTGGCGAGGGCAGTACCCGTGGTAGTAGGAAAACTCCATTGGGCTTAATGAGCGTTGCTAAAAAAGTAGGAGCTGGTGCTCCTGCAGGGGCGGTATTTAAGAGCCGCAAGCGGACGGGAGAAGTCCTAAGGCCAAATGCTCCTGGTAGAGATCCGATCGTGACGCGGATCATGTGGTTGAAGGGACACCAAAAAGCGAATAGCAACACATTTTCTCGTTACATTTATATCCACGGTACGCCTGAAGAAAAGAATATAGGCAGCAAAGCCAGCTACGGTTGTATCCGAATGCGCTCGAAGGATATTATTGACCTCTATCGCCGTGTGGGAGTGGGTGCAGAGGTTAAAATCATCCGAGGAGGCTTATCCTCCACAACGGCAGGCAGATCATATTACCGTTCCCTAGCCCAGAGGAAACGAGAGAAAGAGAAGCAAGCGAAGCTCCTTTTGAAGCAGGAAAAGGATACACAAGGTTAAGTCTGGATGCTTCTATGAATAGGGAATGATTTTTTTTGAACAAAGCTTGACAAATAGATAAGCATCGCTAATTTCTGCGCTCCGCTCATCGCGGGAAAAGAAGTAAAGCATCCATCGCAACTACAATTTTATATTATGGCTAACTCAGCATCAGCACTAAAGCGCGTCCGTCAGGCCGCACGCCGCACCGAGCGTAATACTGCTCTTAGATCACGCGTAAAGACTCTTCGTAAGCAAACTCTCGGTAAGGTTGAATCTGGTGATCTTGAAGAGGCTAAGGCTTTCTTTGTTAAATTTTCATCTGCTGTTGATGTTGCAACAAAGAAGAATATTTTTCATAAAAACAAGGCGGCCAACCTTAAAAGCAAGACAAACAAGGCAATCAAAGCGATTGCTTCTGTATAAACTGTAGCAGTACTTGCGGAGTGGATTGAAACAAATACACTCTATTTTGGGCGTGGTGCTTTTTCGAGTTCCGCGCTTATTTGTTTTTTGAAGGTGTGCGTTTCGGTGAAATAATGAAACCACCTTCGTTCGTAATGAGAGGGTCCTTATCTATTGATTATGGCTAATAAAGCAAAAGATCGCATCAATAAAGCTCGTGAAATAGCATCGAATCCGTCTTCATACAAAGTTTGTGAAGGGTGTGACTCGATCGTGGGGCTTTCTGTTATCATTTGTTCAAATTGTCACGCGTATCGCTTTGATAGTTCTTCTGAGCGTGTTGTAGATCAGGCGCTTTATTTAGGCTCTAGGGCTCAGACCTCTGTGACGGTCGAAGATATGCTGTAGCATTCTGTCGTATTCTCAGGTATGGGATACTTCTCGTGAAATTTGTGTGTTTATGCGATGATCTGACGATTCTGTTCTAAATAAATGACCCGTGGTTCAAGACTTACGTTTGATGCTTTGAGTATAGTTTTTAATTATGAGTTGGAAGTTACATAACGCAATGTGGCCAGGTCTCGTCGGAAAGGACGGTGATTCAGGTCAATCCTCGATTTCTATAGAGAGGATGCTTGAGTTTACGATGAACAGTGAAGTTAATGGCCGGCGCTATGATGGGGTGGATTTATTTTTATATGAGCCCCATCTTAATATTGATGCGGCGGAAGATGAAGTAAGGAGACTGGCTGATTTCATCGCTGCTAAAGATTTAAAAATCGGCACAGTGGTCGCCCCTATTTGGGAGTCTACTGGGGGAGGGAGTGCGATGGGTTCTAGCGAAGAGCGTGCAGCGTTTGTTGAATCTGTGAGAAAAGCTTGTCGCTACGCGAAGATTCTTAATGAGCATGGTGTACGTGACTATGGTAGGATCCGGATTGACTCTGCTACGTCAGTAGAAGCTTGGGCGAAGAATCCTTTAGAAGGAACGAAACTCATCGCAGATACATTTCGCAGAGTCGCAGCGATTGCGGAAGATCATGGAGAGGTTTTAGCCGCTGAAGGTGAGATTTGCTGGGGGGCTATGCATTCCTGGAAATCGATGTTAGATTTATTGGAAGAAGTGGGATTGCCAGAGCGTGTAGGATTTCAGGCAGATCTGGCCCACACCTATCTATATCTTCTCGGGTACAATGCTGAGAACGATGCTCTTGTGAAAGAGGGGCATAATTCAGAGGAATTTTGGGCAGCTTATAAGATCATGACGGATGCGCTCCGCCCCTGGACGGTCGATTTCCACGTAGCTCAGAATGATGGAAGCGTTCATGGATCAGGCTCTCACGATAAAACAGGGCGTCATTGCCCAGCAGATGATCCCAATGGAAAATTGGATATCGTAAAATGCGCTAGTTTCTGGTTATTTGATGAAGCAGGAAAACAACGCCCCGAAATATCTCACCTTTGTTGGGATGGTTGCCTGTTCGATAATGATTTGTTAGAAAATCAAGACACATGGAATGTTATTCTTAATACGATGGTAGAAGTGGATGACATGGGAAAAAGTGAACAAATACTACACGAAGTCTCGTAGAACTTAAGATATGAAAATTGGATTAAATACGCTCTTGTGGCAGAACCCGACGAGCAGTGAAAACTTTGGTGTCATAGAAGAGTTGAAATCAATTGGTTATGACGGGATTGAAATCTCTTTTGCCGATTCGGATAGTAAAAGTTATAAAGAAGTTGGGGTTTTCCTTAAGTCGATAGACATGGAAGTGAATGGTTGTTTGGGCCTAAGCCCAGAAGAGGATCCAATTTCTCCAGATAGCTCTGTGCGCTCAACAGCTCTGGATGCGCTTAAAAGGGCGATTGATAACATGCATCATGCAGGGGGTAAGAACATTTGTGGCCCTTTTCACTCTGCATTTGCTAATTTCTCACGGAATGAACCTCAAGAAGACGAGTACAAGCGCAGTGCTGAAGTTCTATATCAAGCTGCGGAATATGCGGAGACAGCAGGGATTACCTTAACGCCAGAGGCCATTAACCGCTTTGAATGTTATTTAGTCAATACCATGGCCCAGCTTAAAAAACTTGTTGGTATGGTCGACCACCCGAATTTAAAGGGAATGTTTGATCCTCATCATGCCAATATAGAAGAAAAATCATTTAAAGGCGCCATTGAGACGATTGCCCCAGTGTTAGGCCATGTTCATATCAGCGAAAATGATCGCGGCACTCCTGGTGAGGGGCATATACCGTGGGATGAAGTATTTAGCTCATTGGCTGCTACTGGTTATGATGGGTGGTACACTCTAGAGGCCTTTTCTCGCGATAATCTTGATTTTGCCAATGCCATCAATGTTTGGCGTAGTTATAATCCCACCATGGACATCTGCCGTGATGGATTTGCCTTCACGAAGATGATGATTGAGAAACATGCCGTGAAGTAAGAAATAGCAATGGAACATGACATTAATACGATGAAATTAAAATTTGGAAATGAGTGCTATACCTGGTTCATGAAAGAGTCTGGTGCTTTTTGGGAAAACAAATTAGACCACATGATCGGTGTCACAGCGGAAGCTGGGATGCAGGGTATAGAGCCTATGCACTTCTGGATGGGGGATCTGTTTGATCATGGGAAGTTGAAGGAGTCCTTAGACCAACATAATGTAGAATTAGCCTGTATTAGCCTCGTTTTAAATTGGGATAACCCGACTGAGACGGAAGAGGAAATCGTGGAGGCAAATAAAGTGATAGAGCTCTTAAAGCATTTTCCGGAAGCGAAGCTTTGCTCCGTACAGATGCCTACTGGGCGTCATCAATTAGAGGAACGTAGACGTAATTTATATACCAATGTGAATAGCGTATCCCGCCGCGCGGTAGATGCCGGTATTGAATGCTCTTTTCACCCGAATTCTCCAGAGAGTTCAACGAATAGAACGGAAGAAGACTACAAAGTTATTTTAGAAGGCCTTGATCCAACGGTTTGTGGTTGGACCCCAGATGTTGGGCACATCATCAATGGAGGAATGGACCCATTGGGTAAAATGAAAGAATACGCCTCTCTCATTAACCATGTGCATTATAAAGACTGGGACGGGAATCCTGAATTTGCACTTATGGGGCAAGGTAAAGTGGATCTTGAAGGAGTGACACAATGGTTGGTGGATGAAGATTATGACGGTTGGATTATTTGTGAAGATGAAGCGCCTTCTGCTGTAGAAGATCCCGATGGAGTGACAATTCACGACGGCAAATGGATTAGAGAAACGCTCATTCCTTCTTTAAACCTTAAAACCTGTTAAACACATGCCTAGTTTTGAAAAAGAAGGCTTCACCATGCATTACGAAGTACGTGGTGAAGGGGAGCCGATGGTTTGCATCATGGGAATCACTGCCCCAGGGGCAGTTTGGGAAGACCATGTCGAAGATTGGCAAAACCATTTCCAGTGTATTATTCCCGATAACCGTGGAGTAGGCTTGAGTGATAAACCTACAGGGGAATACACATCTGCGATGATGGCGGATGACTATGCGAATTTGATAGAACACCTTAAGCTAGAGAAAGTCCACGTCATAGGCTGCTCTATGGGAAGTGTCATCGCACAGCAATTAGGCTTCCGGCATCCAGATAAAGTAAAGAGTCTAACATTAATGTGCTCTTGGGCGCGTTGTGATGCATTGGCCAAGAGCGTCTTCAAAAACATTCTCTTAGCGAAAGCTCATTATCGACCTGAAGACTTCATGGAGTACATTCAGTTACTTATCTTTGATAAGCGTAGCTGGGATAATGAAGACTTTCTGGCTGGTATGATAGAAGGGCGTGAGAATGCAGCAGCAGATCAAAATCCACAGCCTCTGCACGGTCTTGAAGGCCAGTGCGCTGCGTGCGTCTCGCACAACACGATCGATCAATTACCAAGTCTGAATGTACCGACACTTGTGATAGGAGGAGAATCAGATGTCTTCACCCCTCGCTGGATGAGTGAAGAAATTCATGCAGCGCTACCAAACAGTGAATTATATCTTTACCCGGACTCTGGACACGGATTCCATTTCGAAAATATCGAGGACTTTAACAAACGCATCATAGAATTCGCCACAAAGAATTCTTAAGGCCATAGAAGCTGTCGATTTTATCATCATTGATCCTCTTTTTTCTTATAAATAGGAGATCATTTCCAAATGAATCGTGAATGGGCTCAAGCCTATTTACTACAATAACTTTTTCAGAGCTTACTCTTATGAAATACGCCATCGGTCTCGACTACGGGACAAACTCTTGCCGCTCCGTTCTAATCGATCTTGAAACAGGAGAAGAACTTGGTTCTGAAGTGTTTTCTTATCCCACTGGAGCGCTAGGCATCCTTACAGATCCTACCGACCCAAACGTCGCACGTCAGAATCCTCAGGATTACCTAGATGGTTGTGAATCTATTATTCTTGCAGCGCTGAAACAGGCGAAAGAAAAACGGATAGACTTTGATCCTAACGATGTGATCGGAATTGGTGTGGATACCACAGGCTCTACGATCATTGCTGTGGACGAGAGTGGTACGCCACTCGCCTTTCATGAAAAATTTGCAGAGAATTTGAATGCAAAAGTTTGGTTATGGAAGGATCACACCGCATATGCAGAGGCTAGTGAAATCACAGAATTAGCTCAGAAAATGCGCCCAGAGTATTTAGCGAAGTGTGGCGGCACTTATTCTTCAGAATGGTGGTGGGCTAAAATCTGGCATCTTAAAAAGGTAGATCCTGAAGTATTTCAAGCCGCATTTTCTTATGTAGAGCATTGTGATTGGCTAACAGCGGAGCTGGTAGGCGATACAAACCCTTTAACGCTGAAGCGATCTATCTGTGCTGCTGGGCATAAAGCTATGTATAATGCAGAGTGGGGAGGCCTGCCTGATGAAGAATTTTTAAATGCACTGGATCCTGCTCTAGCAGAATTACGCCCTCGACTGTATGATAAAGCTTATGCATCTGATCAGTTAGCTGGGCACCTCAGTGCTTCTTGGGCGGAGCGACTAGGTCTACCAGAAGGTATAGCCGTAGCGGTAGGTGCCTTTGATTCCCACATGGGGGCCGTAGGCTCTGGGGTGAAAAAGGGAACATTGGTGAAAGTGTTAGGAACATCGACCTGTGATATCACAGTAGCTGACGATGATATCGCCAATGTCCCAGGCTTATGCGGGCAAGTAGATTCCTCTGTCGTGCCAGGCTCGGTAGGAGTAGAAGCAGGGCAGTCTGCTGTGGGGGATCTGTTCTTATGGATGGTGAACAATCTGGTGCCAGATTGTTATGGAGCCACACCAGATGAGAAGTTTGAACGTATGGGAGCTGAGATTTCTAAGATGAAACCAGGGGAATCAGGCCTACTTGCATTAGATTGGAATAATGGTAACCGGACCATTCTTACAGACGTTCGCCTTTCTGGCTTAATGCTTGGCCAGACCTTGCACACGCAAGCTCATGAAATCTATCGAGCCTATATTGAGGCCACTGCATTTGGTGCTTATACCATAATACGTAGAATGGAAGAATTCGGAGTTACCATTGATGAAGTCGTCAACACAGGAGGACTATCTTTGAAGAATGAAACTCTGATGCAAATTTATGCAGATGTGATAGGGAAACCAATGAAGGTGTCCGACTGTGAGCAAACTTGTGCTATGGGGGCAGCCCTCTTTGGAGCAGTTGCCGCAGGGTATGCTCCTTTGAGTGAGTTACAGCAAAAAGTAGTTTCCTACTTAGATAAAGTCTACGAACCTATTCCGAAAAATCATGAGATTTATCAACGCTTATTTGGGCTTTACTCTGATCTTCATGATGCCTTTGGTGCCACTGGCTGGAGTGGCTCTATAGAGCATGTCATGAAGGATTTATTAGAAATCCGTGAACAGCAGCGCAAAGGTTGATCAACATAGTATTATTTATGACAACGGCATTAAAACAACAGGTAGTTGACGCGAATAAACGTCTTGTTACTTCAGGTCTAGTAGCACTGACGTGGGGGAATGTTAGTGCGATAGATCGAGAGTCTAACTTAATTGCGATTAAACCAAGTGGAGTGCCCTATGAAGAACTAACAGAAGATAATCTGGTGGTCGTCAATCTAGCAGGCGATGTCATCACAGGTGATTTAAGACCATCTTCTGATACAAAGACACATTTGGAAATTTATCGCCATTTCAGCGAAGTTGGTGCCGTAGTGCACACGCATAGCCCAAGTGCTACAGCATTTTCACAGGCAGGTAAAAGTTTGCCCTGTTTGGGCACAACTCATGCAGATCACTTTTATGGAACAGTTCCAGTTGCCCGGGCCTTGACTCCAGAAGAAATCGATGAAGATTATGAGCATTTTACAGGCGTGAGTATCGTAGAGCGCTTTCAGGAATTACAACGTAATCCTGTAGAAATGCCGGCAGTACTATTACAGCATCACGCTCCCTTCACTTGGGGTAAAACAGCTGAAAAAGCAGTGGATAATAGTGTCGCCTTAGAAATGTGCTGTAGAATGGCCTTAGAGTCCTATCAACTAAATCCGGATCTAGAACCTATTCCTAAACACATTCTCAATCAGCATTATCAGCGTAAACACGGTAAAGATGCGTATTACGGGCAAACTTAGTATGAATATGTGTTGAGCATGTAGTGTGTGCTACAGTTACTACAAAGTCTAAAGCCACGTAAATCTAGAGACCCAGAGGAGCTGGGTTGTCTCGCTGGATTGTCTCAGAAAACGACAGATGAGGAATGATGGAGGAGGTATAAGGGTCTGGATGGATATTAGACCCTTTTCTTGCAGACTCTAAGAAGCTGTTTGATGGGCTAATGTCGATGGAGCAACTCCGAAGTCAGCAGGTAGAGTGCGGCCTGTTCCCTTTAGCATCGCGGCCACAATAGCAAAGTGATGTACGGTGTGGCTGACTAAAAACTGAAGTTCTCTAGCTAAAGAGGAGGAGACCCAAGGATCTGTAGTATCAACGCCACAATCCATTTTTACGAGGATCTCTTTTTTTGCTGATTTTAGATCAATGCTAGAGAGTTGTTTTTGTAGGGATACTATTCTACTTGCTGCGGTACGAGTATTGATCTCAGTGGCGAGATTGCGGTGCCGAGTGTCGTAATCTATTTTACCCTGGTCTAGACCTTGGACGAAGGAATCATAGTGGTCTAAACAATGCCGGATGTGCGCGCCTACGCAGGCTCCGTGGAAATCATCTAGTTTTTGTGCATAGTGAATATCATCCAGGTCTTTGATGAGCGACGCTGCTTGGGCTAAGTAGCCTAAGTTAGCTTGTAAAAAGGTGTTTGGCATATTCTTAAAGTAAGAGAAGTCAGGACGGCAATTATTTCGAACAATTTGGAGACAAGCAATGGTAAATTTTCATTTTTTTGTATAGATCGTTTCTCTAAACAGTGACTTCTTCGGGCATCGAGAGGGGTTTTTCACGTTTCGGAGTGATCCTTGCTGGGTACTTAAAACAATAGAGATTATTTGGCGTGAATAAAAAAATGAGATGTCGTAATAATAGTGGTGAAAGATAGCTTAGAGTACAGTATATATTACACGTAATACATTTTAGTATGAACCTATAGAGGAGCTACGACTTATTTACTTTTACTTATGAACGATATTTCTTGGAATAAAATTTTGCTTGTTTTGAGCTCATTTGCAGCTTTTGCCTGCACTTCTAAGGAGTTGGTGGATTCTGGGCAAGATTTGGAGCAGGATGAAACCAGTACGGACGCAGCGTTAAACCCGCCGCTACCAGAGGAGATTTCTTTTAATGAACATATTCGCCCGATATTTAACGCTAATTGCACATCATGCCATGGTGGCGTAAGAAAAGCTGGAGACCTTTCGTTGATTTATCGGCACTTGGCGCTTGGAGAAGCTAAGTCAGGCCACCGGGCGGTGGTGCCAGGAGATTTAGAGAATTCGCATTTATTAGAGCGGATCCAAGCTGAGGATGTGGATGATCTGATGCCGCCTCCCAATCACGGCCCCCGCCTTAAGCCGCGTGAAGTAGCTTTGATTAAACGCTGGATTGAAGAAGGAGCTAGCTGGCAAGTGCATTGGGCATTTGAGGCTCCAGCTGCTTTGTCGGATGAGTGGCAAGGGAAGGCAGATTCTCCCATAGATTACTTGATTGAGGAAAAGTGGAAAGAGCACGATTTAACGAAGAGCTCTCCAGCATCCCCGGCAGAATTACTTCGTCGGCTATCGTTTGATCTCACAGGCTTGCCCCCTACACCAGAAGACATAGATGATTTTGAACAGGCGTATGCCAAAGCTGGGCAGCAAGCAGTAGAGGCAGAGGTAGATCGTTTACTGGCTTCCCCTCATTATGGAGAACGCTGGGCTTCGGTGTGGATGGATCTTGCTCGGTATGCTGATAGTGAAGGGCTTGGGGCGGATCGCCGTTGGACAGTTTGGCCTTATCGAGACTGGTTAATTAGAGCCTTTGATGAGGACATGCCTTTTGATGAATTTACGAAACAGCAGCTGGCAGGGGACTTATTAGAAAACTCGGGTGTCGATAGCCAGCTAGCCACCACATTTCATCGGTTGACGCAGTCAAACAATGAAGGAGGAACAGATGATGAGGAATTCCGTGTGAATGCTGTCATGGATAGGGTGAATACGACATGGGAAGCCTGGCAGGGCCAAACGTTTGCCTGTGTACAATGCCATGCCCACCCCTATGACACCTTTGAACATGAGGAATATTATGAATTCTATGCGTTCTTTAATCAGACCCAAGACAGTGATGCCTCAAATCATTACCCGACACTCTCTGTTCCTAGATCTCATAAAAACTATGAAGATGCCGATCGTGTATTAATGGAGAGTAACCAACTCTTAGAAGCGATGTTAGGGGTAGGGGATAACCTACGCTCTGATGCTGTGTGGCAACCCTTGTCTGGCTCTAGTTTAAGTACAAAAGGAACGGCTGCGAATATTGTCAAACAGGCTGACGGAGAAGAAATTCATGCAGATGACACGGTCAAAAAATCGACAGTGTATAAACTAAAGTGGGAGCCGAAATCGAAGAAACTAGAAGCACTCTTATTAGAAGTATTTCCCAAGGATGAGGCAAAAGCAGCCGTCTTTGGTGAGAACGGCTTTATTTTAGGATCAGCCAAGCTACACCGAATCTCTCCAGTCGGTCAAAGAACAGCCATACCGTTGAGTCGAATCTTACCAGATCGGCAGCCAGCATTAGGGGACTGGAATGCAAGCCTTAATCCAAAGAGTAAAAGTGGATGGGGAGCTTATGCGAAATTATATAAACAGCGCGCGGCTATTCTAACGCCTGCGGAGCCCATAGAGCTCAGTGAGGGAGAGCAGTTGGAGCTAACGTTCGGATTTCCTCAGATCTATCTATCGAGCTTTGCTTTAGTGCCTTCAAAATGGAAAATTTCTGAATCGGAAGGGGACGTCTGGAAAAAAGCCTTAACGGAATACGATGCTCTTTTCGAACGGTATTCTCAATCACAGGTAACGTTATCAAAACTTGGGAAACAGAAGGTGCCAGTGATGCGTCAAATCGCTGAGGGGGCACAACGGCCGACCTCTATGTTCATACGTGGTAATTGGTTAGATCACGGTACAGAGATTACAAAAGCAGGAGTGCCCGCTAGTCTGCCAGTCATTGATTCAGAGGACCCTAGCCGATTGGATTTAGCGAATTGGTTAGTTGATGGGAGAAATCCACTTACGGCGCGTGTTGCGGTCAATCGAATTTGGCAACAGCTCTTTGGGCGAGGGATTGTGGAGACTTTGGAAGACTTCGGTAGTTCTGGGATTCCACCCACTCACCCCAAGTTACTTGATTATTTGGCACTGCAATTCCAAGAAACGTATGGATGGAGCCAGAAGAAGCTCTTAAGAGAAATAGTCCTATCCAGTACGTATCAATTAAGTGCTCTAGCATTAGAAGGTTCTAGAGCTAAAGATCCCTCAAATCGTTATTACAGCTATGGCTCTCGGCGCAGGCTACGTGGGGAAGCCGTTCGTGATATGTCGTTGAGCGCGGCGGGGCTGAGATCAGAGAAGAAATTTGGCCCACCTGTTTTCCCGCCACTTCCTCCAGGAGTATGGAAGCCATTTACGAAGAGTGATAAATGGAAAACGCCAGAACGAGGGCATGAAGACCGCTATCGCCGGGCACTCTATACATATTGGAAGCGGAGTATACCATATCCATCGCTAGTCGCGTTTGATACGCCTACCAGAGAGGTTTGCTCGAAGCGCCGCCTTGTGAGTAATACCCCGATCGCAGCCCTGACAACGTTAAATGACCCTGCGTTTGAGGAGTTTACACAGGCCTTAGCACAGCGGTTGTTGAATTTACCGAATCAGGATAAAAAGTTTCAAATCGCATATGGATACCGCCTCACGACATCTCGCCTACCCAGTGAAGAAACTCTAGATGATTTGCTAGAACTCTATGAACAGAATGTGAAGGGGGATGCCGAGTCCACCGACGCACATTTGATTGCAATGTCCTTAGTAACTTCCGTATTATTAAACTTGGACTTAGCCTTAACCAAATAAACTTATGCCCGATCTATTTCAAACATTACAAGCTGAGAAACTACAAGCGACGACGCGGCGCCATTTCTTGAGAGATTGCGCTACTGGACTAGGTGGTTTATGGATGGGGCTACAGGCAGATAAATTGATGGCCTCAGGAGGGCTTCTTAATATTGAACATGGTAGAGGCACGCCACTATCGCCACTATCACCCTCTCAAGTAGCGAAGGCAAAGAGAGTGATCTTCATTCACCTCATCGGGGCCCCCAGTCAATATGAACTGTTTCAGCATAGGCCAGAACTGATAAAGTATGACGGGAAAACATGCCCGGATGCGTACTTAGAAGGGCAGCGGTTTGCCTTCATCTCCGGTAAACCAAAGATCATGGGCCCGCTCTACCCAATGAAGCAATATGGCCAATCTGGAGCTTACTTTTCGGATCGTCTCCCACACCTCTCAAAGCATGCAGATGAGCTTTGTTTCATCCACTCCATGCAGACAGAGCAGTTTAACCATGGGCCCGCGCAGCTCATGATACAGACAGGAAATGCCAACCTAGGGCACCCTTCTATAGGCTCTTGGGTCAGTTATGGGCTGGGATCAGAGAACAGTAATTTACCTGGATTCATGGTATTGCTCTCTGGTGGGCGCCTACCACGTGTTGGTAAAAGTCTTTGGGGCTCAGGTTACTTGCCCAGTGTATACCAAGGCGTGCAATGTCAATCAGGCCCTAGCCCCATTTTAAATGTGAATAACCCTAAAATGGTGAGCTCTAAGATGAGGGCCCAGGCCCTTAATGCCCTAGAGGGAATCAATAAAAGATCATATCAGGAACTGGGGGATCCAGAAATTTTGACAAGAATCGCCCAATACGAAATGGCCTTTCGTATGCAAAGCTCTGTGCCCGAGGTCATGGATATTTCTTCTGAAGATAAGAAAACCCTAGAGCTTTATGGAGCCCAGCCAGGGAAAGAGTCATTGGCAAATAACTGCTTGTTGGCAAGGAAGCTGGTTGAGAACGGAGTCCGTTTTGTCCAGCTATATGATTGGGGGTGGGATTCTCATGGGACGAATACCGGAGATGCTCTCAATGCTGGCTTTAAGAACAAATGCCAACAGATGGATCAACCTGTATCAGCATTGTTGACAGACCTGAAGCAAAGAGGTTTGTTAGAAGATACATTGGTCGTTTGGGGAGGAGAATTTGGCCGAACACCCATGCAGGAAAATCGTAGTGGTGGAGAGACGAAGTTCCAAGGCCGAGACCATAACCCAAATTCATTTACAATGTGGATGGCAGGAGGAGGTGTGAAACCAGGCCTAAACTATGGAGAAACAGATCCTTTAGGCTATCATGTCGAGAAAAATCCAGTGCATGTTAGGGATCTTCATGCGACGATGATTCATATGTTAGGTTATGATCATGAGCGCCTTGCTGTACCCTTCCAAGGGCTGAATCAAAAGTTGACGGGAGTGAAAAAAGCCAAGATTATTCATGATCTGTTAGCTTAGTGAGGGAGGATAACAAAGTTGCCTCGGGAAATAGGGGGTGATCATTTGGAGCGTAAATATGGTAAATGTTTCTTGAACGCAAGGTTGTCATGTTTGAATGATCAGAGAATACCCGAATTGAATTCTCGGTGTTTTTGTAAATGGAAAGATCATGGATGAACTATGCCTTTCTTAGCCGGAATGATGGCTCAGTATTTGGCCAAAATGAATTTTAGCTATCGATCAGCCCTCAATGGCAGCTGTAGTGGAAGAAGATAGTACGAGTTTCTGATATAAGATTTTCAGTATGTCAGAAACTCGACTTTTTTTGACATATGGGACTAAAAAACGACCAAGTTGGAAAGTAGGAAGGACGCTAAGAGTACAAAGTGATTGTCTCTGCTAAACTTTGTTCTAAGAAAAGATACTACTAGTGGCCTAGTTTTTCTAGCCATGGACTTGACACTGGTAGCTCTGCAAAGAAGAATTGCTGTCCTTTCATGGCAAAAACACCATCATTCCCAGGGTTAGCTTCCGTGTTGCAAGAGGCTAGCTTTTGCCAGCACTTTGGCTTAGGTGGCCCAGATAGCTCAAGCTCTGCTGGTTCTATTTCTGCTCCTAGTCAACCGCTAGAGATAGGCCCAGTTGCGGAACCTGCCCTTTCTTTTTATATTTCGATTTTGTCGTCTTTACGAAAAGAGAAGATGAATAGGCTCTGGATAACTCATCCTCAGCCCAGAGTGAGGGAGCGGCTGGCTGCTGAACTTCCTCTTTGGGGGATGGTTCCTATTTTTTTGCCAGAGTACATAGAGCCTCAGACTTCTAGAGAATTGGTGGATCCTGAAGGGAGTGCCGAGCGCCTTACCGCCCTGCATCAGCTCAGTCTGCCAGCACACCTTGATCGGCATGAAATAGTTGTCCTCTCTCCGGATTCATTGGACGAGTTAGCTCCTGAGCAGTCTAACTTGAGCCAGTCTAGTATGAAGTTAGAGGTCGGGCAAGACTATGATCCAGAACAATTCGTTGATTTGCTGCAAGAGCGGGAATTTGAATCTGTTTCTCAAATCCATGCCCGCGGCCAATATGCTCAGAGAGGTGGCATTTTAGATCTATTTAGTTGGCAGTCCCCGTATCCTATCCGGCTTGAATTTTTTGATACAGAGATCGAGTCTATTCGAGAGTTTGATCTCGATAGCCAGATGTCACATCGTAAAGTGGAGTCGGTGGAAATCGCGATGGATGCGCCTGAGGATAACTCCACCGTTCGCACTTATCTTCGCCAAGATGATTTGCTCTGTAGTGCAGGTGATGTGAGTGATGAGCGAACGGATATTCTATTTACGACCACTGCACCTGAGGATGACTCTGGTCTCTTAAGCTTTCAAGCGGCTGCTTATGTAAGCCCCATGGGCTCTTTTGATGCTGGTGACTTGGTGTTACAAGAGTCAAAACGCGCTCAGTTTATAAAACAGATAGATCAATGGACCAATGATGCTTGGAAGATTCATCTGATTGTAGAAAACGAAGCAGAGAAAGAGCGCTTCAGGGAATTACTTCCGAGTAGCTTGCTGGTAGGTATAGAGTTTTCTATAGGAGATCTTACGCAGGGCTTTATCATTCCTTCGTTGAAATTGGCTATTCTTTCTTCTGCAGAACTTTTTGGGCGCTATCAGACGCCTCAGCTCCGCCGTAGAACCACACGCCTGGAGGAGCAAAGAAATCATCGAGCGCAGACAGCCATTGAGGATATTAACAAAGGTGACTTGGTGGTTCATAACGAATACGGAATCGGCCGTTATCAGGGAATCGAGATCGATGAAGATGGCTATGAGGAGATCCATATTCGATATCGTGATAAAGCAATTCTTTCGGTACCCATTGACCAATCCCACCTCCTTGCTCGCTATATTGGAATGGGTGGAAAGACCCCAGAGCTTTCGAAATTAGGAGATGCTCGTTGGGGAAAGACCAGAAAAGCGGCGGAGAAATCTATCATGGATTATGCGGCGCAGCTTTTAAGAATTCAAGCTGAGCGAAATACCAAAGAGGGGAAGCCGCACCCACCGGATACAAAGTGGATGTGGGAATTTGAAAACTCCTTCCGCTTCACGCCAACGCCGGGCCAAGTCGATGCGATCGAAGATGTGAAGTTGGATATGGAATCCAAGAAACCAATGGACCGCCTCATTTGCGGTGATGTGGGATTTGGTAAAACAGAAGTCGCTATTCGTGCGGCATTTAAGGCCGCCACTAGTGGCACGCAGGTCGCGTTAATGGTTCCAACGACAGTTCTGGCAGAGCAGCATTGGCGCACATTTCGTGAGCGTATGAGTGAATACCCACTGCGTATAGAATTGTTAAACCGTTTCCGGAAACCTTCCGAAATCCGTAGCACAATAGAAGGCCTAGCAAATGGTTCTGTTGATATCGTGATCGGGACGCACAGATTAGTTTCTGAGGATGTGCAGTTTAAGCATTTAGGGTTAGGGATTATTGATGAAGAGCAGCGCTTTGGCGTGAAGCATAAAGAACGCTTTAAAGAGCGCTGTGCTCAGGTTGACATACTCACGCTTTCGGCGACGCCTATTCCAAGAACTCTGTATCTCTCCTTGATGGGAGCACGGGATATGTCAACCATTGACACAGCTCCGCCTAATAAAGTAGCCGTTCAAACGTCGATTTGCGCGTATGATGAGCGTATGATTCGTGATGCGATTCAGAAAGAGCTGAAGCGTGGGGGGCAGGTATTCTTTCTTCACAACCGTGTCAAAACAATCGAGATGATGCAGAAGAAGATCAAGGACCTCGTGCCGGAAGCTAAGATTTCGATTGGGCATGGACAAATGGATAAGGATCAACTCGAAATCGTGATGAAGGACTTTATTGGAGGTCAATCGGATGTTTTACTAGCGACGACGATTATTGAGAGCGGTATCGATATTCCGAATGCTAACACCATCATTATTGATAGAGCAGATCGCTTTGGTCTAGCAGATCTCTATCAGCTTCGGGGTAGAGTGGGCAGAGGCGGGGAGAAGGCCTATGCGATTCTCTTGCTCCCACGGGATTTGGTCCATGGTGATGCGCGTAAACGTATTAACGCTATTCAGGAATATACAGCGTTAGGATCAGGCTTTAAAATTGCAATGCGGGACCTCGAGATCCGCGGGGCGGGTAATTTGTTAGGGACGAAACAATCCGGCCATATCGCGGCTGTGGGGTTTGATTTATATTGCCAGCTGCTCAAGCAATCAATAGATCGCCTCCGGGGGCATAAAGTTTCTAGCCGAATCGATGTCTCACTTCGCGTGGATTTCTTAAGTTTCAATGAGGGTGAATTTCTCTCAAGTAATCAGGAAGAGAATTTACCAGCTTATCTACCAGCGGACTATATGATGGAGGCCAGTATGCGTATCCGCGCTTATAAAGAACTAGCAGAAGTCACCAAAGAACAGCAGCTACAAAATATCGCCGCGTCATGGAGAGACCGTTTTGGTAAATTCCCGCAAGCGGTGATTCATTTGATTCAAGCAACATCACTGAAGATTGAAGCTGCTAGGGCAAATGTGAGTGCGGTGGAACTCAGCTCACAACGTTTGATTCTTACGAGAAACGGTGCACCTATTACCGTGGATAATGGTCGGTTCCCTCGGTTGAAGTCCATACAACCTGCTGCTAAAATGAAGGAGACCCTTCGGATGTTGCAATCTCTATGAATGGATGGTGTGGTGGTGTTATGGCTTGCGCGCTTTCCGGATGTACTCTTCGAGTTTTTGTTGGGTGATGCGTCTAGGATCCAGCGCACTGTTAACGAAGGGGTTGTTGTTTCCATAGACGGCCCATGGGCCTTTGGGGACGTTGACGAATTCACAGAACCTCCAATTCACTTTATCGCTGGATTTTAGCTGAAGGTAATCGCGGACGGCTGGGGAGAGGTCGATACCAGCTCCATTGTTTTTTGTATTCTTAGGGCGTTTGTTTCCAAACACATATTGCCAGTCCGTTGTATTAAATGGGCCGCAGTCTTCCCATTGGGCGAAGCAGGAGCGGCCATTAAAGTGGATTTGTATCCAGCGCCCTTTGAGCGCGGTTTCTCCCGTGTCTGGGTTAACATCTCGCCACCATGGGATGACTCTGGAAGCTTCGATTTTATGCATTCTATGGTCCACCCTATCGTTATAAGGGAGGGCCACGTAAAACGGGTTTTGTTTTGGAGTGAATGCCTTTGGTGTGAAGTCTGCGGAGCGGGCTGTTGGATCTGGGTTGTCATAGCCTCCATAGCTCGCTTGCCACTGTGTGTCCCAGGAACTTGCGTAGTTAGGCGTCGGGTTATTTTGAGTTGGGGCTTCGCCGATCCAGAATATGGTGGCTGTGATTTGTTGATGCCATGGATAGGAACGAGTGTTTGCCGCGATTGTGCGGATGCTGCCTGTGGGGGAGCTGACTTGAGGCCCCTGTGCTAGAGATTGCCCTAAGTTTGAGGAAATTAGGCCGATCGTTAGGAGTGCGATTCTCGTTCCTGATAGCATGGATAATTCAATTATTGGTTTGGTGTCACAGAGATCTCTACGGATTTACTCGTGGGGGTGTTTGATGTTTTGGCCGTACTGGTCATCGGGACAAGTGGATTTGCTTCTGGGAAATAGGCTGCGGCAGCTCCACGTGGTAGATCGTAAGGGATGGCTTTGAGCCCTTTCAGAATACGTTCTTCACCGTTCCAGTAACTTGTCACGGTGGTTTCCTGAGTTGGTTTGATGCCGCGTTCTTGCATATCCTCTGCGTTGAGAAAGAGGATCATCCGCTCATTACCAATCCCTCTATAACGGTCATTTAATCCATAAATGGTGGTGTTATATTGGTCATGACTTCGGAACGTTTGCAGGATTAATCGGTCGGCCGGTACGGTGAATGTTTCTAGCTCACAACCTAGGAAATTCGCCTTGTTATTGGGCGTGTTCCATTGGCGTTCCCGTGGCCCGTTAGGAAGGTAGAAGCCTCCTTGCTGGCGGACTCTGGCGTTAAAGTTAGTAAACCCTTCGATAGAAGATTCGATGGCATCACGAATAAGGTCGTAGTTGCCTGCCAGTTCTAACCAATCAATGCTTGGAGTATTGCCAATCGTAGCATCGGCGAGTTTGGCCACGATCATTGGCTCCGAGAGTAAATCTGTGGAGGCTGGCTTTAAGCGGCCACGTGACATGTGGACGATTCCCATGGAGTTCTCACAAGTAATGAATTGCTCTCCACTCGCTTGCTCGTCTCTTTCTGTACGCCCTAGACAGGGGAGGATGAGGCCGATATCCCCTGTGACGAGGTGGGAGCGATTGAGTTTGGTGGCAATGTGGCAAGTGATCGAGCAGTTTTCTAGAGCCTGAGCGACGTATGGTGTATCGGGCGCCGCTTGTAGGAAGTTACCGCCAAGAGCGATGAAGACCTTGCCTCGCTCTTGATGCATCGCTTGGATCGCTTCTACCGTATCGTATCCGTGTCGGCGAGGTGATTGGAATTGAAAGGCCTTTTCCAGCCCTAAATGGAAGCTTTCTGGTGCTTTCTCATAAATCCCCATGGTGCGATCACCTTGGACATTACTGTGCCCGCGCACGGGGCAGAGGCCTGCTCCTTCACGGCCAAGTGCACCGAGGAGTAAGTGAATGTTTGTAATTTCACGGATGGCGTTGACGCCATTGTGTTGCTGAGTGATCCCCATGGCCCAGCATGTGATGAGACGCTTCTGTTTTTCTAAGATGCTGTTTGTTAATGTTTCTATCTCGTCTCGTGAGATGCCTGATTTTGTAACGATGTGTTCCCAAGGTGTGGCATCACAGGCCGCTCGATATTCCTCAAATCCCGCCGTGTGTTCGTCAATGAAGGTTTGATCTAGGACGGATCCTGGCTGGGCCTGCTCTTTTTCGAAAATGAGTTTTCCGATACCTCGGAATAGGGCCATATCGCCATTGGCCTTTACTTGATAATATTGAGAGCTTAGTTCGGTCGCCTTCCCCAGCATACCGCTGACACGTTGTGGGTGGGCGAAGCCCTTTAGACCTGCTTCTATTAGAGGGTTAATGCCGACCACGGTGCCGCCGTTTTCCACACAGCGCTCCAGAGAGGCGAGCATGCGGGGGTGGTTTGTGCCAGGGTTCTGCCCAACGCATAGAATGACGTCGGCTTGATGGAGATCATCTAATGTGACGGAGCCTTTCCCCAGACCGATCGCGGGAACTAAGGCCGCCCCGCTAGATTCGTGGCACATGTTAGAGCAATCTGGCAGATTTTGTGTCCCATAGTGGCGGACAAAGAGCTGATAGAGAAATGCCGCCTCGTTACTCGCCCTACCAGAGGTGTAAAAGATAGCGTCGTCTGGGGAATCTAGCTGTTTTAGGCTAGATCCTAGCAATGAAAATACATCATCCCAAGAAATAGGAGAATAATGAGTCTCCCCCTTACGCAGGATCATAGGCAGTGTTAGGCGGCCTTGTTGATCGTGCCAATAATCACTCTTTTCGGCTAGTTGGGCGATGGAGTGTGTGCGGAAAAACCTTTCATCGATGACTCGACTCGTCGCTTCAGAAGCAATGGCCTTGGCTCCATTTTCACAAAACTCAGAAATAGCTCGGTGGTCGTCAGGATCTGGCCAAGCGCAACTGGGGCAGTCAAACCCATCGTATTGGTTTAGATCTAGTAGTGCCTTTGTTCCACGAATTGGGCCCGCGGTCGTCATCACATGTTTCATGGATGAAATGACAGCTGGAGCCCCCGCAGCCCAGCCCTTGGCCGGTTTGTGAGTTAAAGGAGCGTCTTCGGATTGCATGGAATAAGTGTTAACAGGGACTGATAAAAAAGAAAGCGTTGTACTACGTCCATTTTTTGAAAAAAATTGTCAGGCGAGGGAAGGAAATGAATCCCTTATGAAAAATCGAGCTGCAGTATCGATCTCGCCGTAGAGTGATAATCTTCTGCTGTATTGCTTTGGATCGTAAAGTGATGCGTCGCTTTCGGGTATTTTGATTTTTCACTTCCAGGGGGGCGGTAGGCTAAATCGTAGTGATTTTCTAGGATGGATTGGAGGAACTCTTCCCACTTCCCATTTCGGATCAACTCACACCAAGTGTCTACTTGCTCGTTTCCACGAATTCTTCGTAAAATATGAAGGAGTTGAATCAAGGCATCTGGGTCTTCCACGAAGTGGTGGTAATCTTCTTTTGTGAGGGATATCCTTTCCTGAATCGGCATAGAGATCTTGAGAACTTCGGAAAACGGCAGGGTGGACCAGAACGGAGGGGGTAAATGGATCGATCCTATACGGTTACTTTCTGCTTCAATAAAGACAGGGCGGGCAGGGTCCAGTGTCCTGAGAACATTCCACAGTCGGCTTTCGAAGAGCTTTTGTGTCGGTTGCTTCCCCTTGTATGGGCTGCCGAGGAGGGAGCCCCGGTGGTTGGCTAAGCCTTCTAAATCAATCACTTGAGCCCCCTGTTCTCTGAGGTATTTAAGGAGCTTTGTTTTGCCGACTCCTGTACTCCCTGCGAGTACCTTTAGAGCATAATTTTGTGTACTCATGAGTACGTCTAAATCAGAGAGAACATGCTTGCGAAAGCTTTGGTAGCCTCCCTCGATTAAGTGGACGTGCCAGCCAATAGACTTGAGCACCGTAGCCATCGAGTTCGAGCGTAGTCCTCCGCGCCAGCAGTAGATTAAAGGGGTGAATTCCGCATTGTGTCGGGATAATGTCGTCTCAATATGGGATGCTATATTCCGTGAGACGATGATGGCACCGCGCAATCTGGCTTCATAAGCGTTTTCTTTGTAGAGTGTGCCAATAGCCGTTCTTTCTTGATTATTAAGAACAGGGAGGTTCACAGCACCAGGGATATGATCCTCAGCAAACTCTTTGGGTGAGCGGACATCGATAATCGCAGAATACTGTTCGAGATCGGTGTCGGCTTCGACAATTTGAAATGGCTGGATCATGGTGAGATGGCCAAAGGTTAAGGCGAGCTTCGAATGAAGGCAAGTCCTGCACGAGTGGAATGACACGTTCAGGCTGATCTCATTCGATAGAATCGTAACATATCGTTCTAAATAAATTGTGAACTAATATTTTGACATGTGGTGTTTTTGTGATGTAAATGATCAGAGTGTTATGAGAATGCGTTATGTATTATTTAATTCGTGGGCCATTATTGGGATTGTGTTACAAACCCAATACAATGCCTTTTTAAGTATGTTTAGCATGAATTCGTCGTCGTTTTCTGCGATGCGCCAATATGGATAACGCGCGCCATTAAGTGTTCCATGTAATCTTTTCCTTTTCCTTGTTCTTACCCTTGTCGTATGTCTAATCACAATTATTTGCCCAAAGCCCGCTGGCAAGCCGCCGCAGGAGTCACTTGTAGTGCGATGTTCTGTTCTACTCTACTCACATTTTCTGGGCCTCCTCAGTGGTGGACAACTCGTGGAGTGATTCAGGATGGAGCAGATGAGGATAATTACGCCGCTGTGAATGTAGGTCAGGCAAAATGGATGGCCACTCAGGCGTATTTAGAACTCTCCGATCAGCTGGCACCCTTTGGAGGGGTCGATTTCACGTTGGAAGACATTGTTCCTCCCGTTCCTGATGTGACTGATGAAGCATGGTTCAAAGCACAAAAAGCACCGCTCAATATTGGGCAGCCCCTACTTGGCCCACTAGCCCGGGTACTGCAGATACCACAACATGGAACTTTGATCCAGCGAGTGGAGCCCTCATACAAAAAATAGACGCACAGAACCAGAGCACCACTTACAGCTACCACCCAGGAGGCCAGATGAAACGCCGCACGTGGGCACGGGGAACCTACGTAGACTATAAATACAGCCTAGATGGACTCCTCATCGAACAAGACTACTCAGATGCCACTCCAGATGTCCGCTACACACGGAACCGTCTAGGACAAGTCACTTCCATAAAGGACGGCGTAGGAGTGCTGAAATACGACTACAGTGATCTAGGTCAGCGCGAAGCAGAGCGCTACACCGTAGGACTCTTAGAGAACTACACACTCCACCGAGGCTACAATGCCTTTGCCCTGCCAGAGCAACTACAGCTCAAACGCGGGGTAAACACCCAGCACCAGATCGACTACAGCTATGAGTCCACCACAGGCCGCCTCTCCAGCGTATCGCCTGCATCAGATTGGGCCGTCACCTACGCGTATCATCCCGCCACAGGAATGCCCTCAGGCTACACTCACCAGAGCAGCAGTACAGCGATCCTCACCCAGAATAAAACCTATGATGCCGCTGGGCGCCTAGAGAACATCTCCCACCTCTCAGGTAATAATACAGTCCTAAATAGCTACACCTACCAGCTCGATGGCTTTGGCCAGCGCCGGAAAGCCACACTACACAATGGCAGCCACTGGGACTATGGATATGACAGCAGAGGCCAGCTCATCAGCGCCATAAAGAAAACCCAATCTGGCACCACAGAGCTAGGCTCCGCCTTCGAATCTAGCTACGATGGCCTAGGGAACCCAATCAACCAGAAAAAAGGAGGTGGCCATAGTAGCTCAAATCTGCGAAACTACGCCTTTACCGTGAATCACTTAAACCAAATCACAAACCGCAGCGTCCCAGCCCTCCTAGAGGTGCTCGGGGAAACACCTGCGACAAGTGTGACAGTGAATGGAGAAGCGAGCACCCGCCAAGGCACCCGCTACGGCATAGAACTCGCCGTAGACAATAGTAGCAGCGCCCAGCAAATAGATGTCGAAGTGCAAGCTACTCTAGCCGGGGACACAGTCACCAAGTCCGCGAAGAAAACTCTCCCAGCCGCCAATCAATCCTACCAATATGACACAGACGGCAACCTCCTCAGCAACGGCCTCTGGAGCTACACCTGGGATGCAGAGAACCGCCTCATCGAAGCCGAATACCTACTGAGTAGCCAAGACAGCGAACGCCGCAAATTCCTCTACCTCTACGATCATCAGAGCCGCCGCATCCTCAAGCGTGAAATGCGCTGGAACACCACCAAAGCCGCCTGGTACGCAGAGCGTCAGACCAAATACATCTACGATGGCTGGAATTGCATCGCCGAAATCCTAAACGAAGCCACCCTAAGTAAGAAATACACTTGGGGGCTAGACATCAGGGGTAGTATGCAAGGAGCAGGAGGAGTCGGAGGACTCCTAGCCACCGAAGACATTCTCAACGGCTACCAAGCCGCCTTCAGCTACGACGGCAATGGCAACGTCACCGCCCTAGTCGATAGAACCAACGGCAATCTACTCGCAGAATACGAATACACCAGCTTCGGGCGCACCCACAGAGCCAAAGGCCCCCAAGCGGCTAACAACACCTACCGCTTTAGCACCAAACCCCAAGAAAAGGAAACCAAGCTCTACTACTATGGCTATCGTTACTATGATCCAGAAATAGGACGGTGGTTGAATAGAGATCCGATTGAGGAAGAGGGAGGTGTGAATCTTTATGGGTTTGTGGGGAATGATGGGGTTGGGAGTGTGGATGTTTTAGGCATGAGAAGAGGGGGGGCTCCTAAGCCTGGAGAGTGGAAACATTTTCGAAATGCTATAGCTGCTGATCAATCGACTTTTTGTGAAGAGTTTGTAGCGATTGTTGAGAGTGGTGTGATTCTTTCTCAAGCAGGGAGTTTTATTCCACCTCAGAATTTAAATAATATGAAGAAAGCAGGTTTACCAACACCAAATGGAGGGTTTTCAACTACGTTTAATGATATCGATAGTCGTCCGAATAATGGAGGAGCAGATGATTTGGGGTTAAACCCCTCGCTAGGACCGAACGAACATTATACATTTGTTCATTTTAGTGGTATAACACTAGCATTAGATAATAATCATTTTGGATTAGGAAAGAAAGCAGTGAAAAATCAATTTATTGAAGATCTAAGGCAGTTAGATAAAGCCCGAGCTGTTGAACAACATTTAATTCCAGAAAGATGTGCAGAAGTCATAATTGATGTGATAGCATATGAATATTGGTCAGGTTTGGAAAAAACTGTTCAGAATGTTCCCATACGCATTAACCTAAGGTGTAAGTCTTTTAAAATAAATGAACTAAATT
>CAZLQY010000015.1:0-47860 GCA_964561965.1 uncultured Verrucomicrobiales bacterium | reverse complement strand
GCTACTGCCTGATTTTAACCGTCTGTCAGATCAAGTTCCTTTTTTTACATATAATGTGCTGATTACCCAATCATATAATTGGCTGGATCATAGAAGGCCCGAACCCAGAGTTCAGACATTTCAGCCGTCATTCTCAACTCATCCTTCATGATCTCAGCCAGTAGAGCTACAGGCTCTAACTCTTCTAGTTCACTTTGGTTATACGTTTTAATGATACGTTTGAGGTCTTTCTTCACATGATTCAGGGCTTTCGTCCTATCTTCGATCAGTGCAAGTATCACATCTGCGTTTTCTGCTGAATACTCTGGCTCGTGCGGCATTAATGCATACCTCATCATCAACTCCTTCACAGAACGCTGCTCTGCGCTCATTGTCTCAATTCCTGTTTTTTTCTCCTGAAGAACTTCCTTTGCCCTCAGATAAGCATTATCGACGTTATTCCAAACTTCAACTATGACATTTATTACTTCGCCAAACTTCTTCTTTCTGATTTGGGCCAATCCACTCTCCTGTCCCCCGCCACTTCTTGCTGCACGTTTCCCAACCGATTTCTCGGCGTCATAGAAATACCAATCCTTCTCCTGGCCATTTTGGCTCAACCAAGCATGTGCGTATGTTTCTGCATTACGAATACGCTTCTTAGGGCCGAGCTTAAGACTACCCGCCCGGTCATAGGCGTAGTCCTTCGTTCCTGCAACGGAATGACTAAGCTCATGAATTAAAGTAGCGATTGCTCTAGGCTCACCATGGACTAGGCCTTGGAATGAACTCTGAGTGAGATCGACCTGTGAAGCTCTTTCTGTAGCCAACGCTCCCACACCAACCCACTCGTTATGAGCTTCATTACCAAGAATTCGCACAGGGCATTGACCTTCAGCAGCGTAATTCATCAAAGCATCGTGAATACCTTGCAACACGGATTTAGGGTGAGTTAAGTCAATAGGTCCGAAGATTCCAGCTAACAGCTCTTCATTTGCAATCAGACCGCTAATCACATCGCAGATTGAATCCAGCTGGCCCATGATAGCCTGACTTTCTTCTTCCGTCGCCATCGTTAGATCACTGGGCTCTTCCTCATAATGTTTACTCTGCGGAGTCACTCCATCAATCAAGGTATACCACCCTAACACCGTTTCTTCATTCCCCTCTTCAAGCGCACTAACGATGGAAGGGATGTCCCACTCCAGTGGACTTTCAGTGGACTGAATAAGGTTAATTTGTTCCTCAGTAGTGAGGTTCTGGATTGTATGAATGAGAATCTCAACCGCCATATCTTTATTCATCGTGATAAACTCTGGGCTCATTGTCGGAATACGCCTCTGAATCACCTTCGCTTGGATAGGCATCTTCGGTGAATCTAAGGTATTCGTCGTTTTAGATTGGAGTGCAAAGACACCCATCACATCAGCTTCTTTCTCTAAATGATCATCATCATTGATATTGATGGAGCCTTTCAGCTGCATCGTAGGTTTCACCCTCCCTTGTTTTTGTTGCACCACATGCCAAGCTTCATGAGGAAGATGCTTTTCTTGCCCAGGCGCTAAATAAATCTCTGTTCCTTCCGCATAAGCATGAGCTTGAAGTTGGGCTGGCTGACTTGAGTTCTTATGTACGTTCACATCATCCATCGAGTAACCAGAAAGATGTTCGATCCCTGATTTTAAATCATCAGGTAATCCTGTTTGATTTTCTTTTTTCTGAATCGGCTCTATTTCATCAATAGCAGAATGGTTGATCACGGTCTGGTGATGTATCAAACCCTCAAGCCGGGGGCTATTACTCATCATCTCCTGTTGTTTCCTTAGGATAACACCTTCAGGCCGGCGATCGGCAAAGCTTAAAGCAGCCTGACGAGAACGTTTCTTCTGAGTAACCAAATTCTGTCTGAATTCGGTTTTCTTCTCAGTTTCCCTACTAGCGTAACGATTCATACTAATGAAACTGTTCAAAGATTAACATGAAACTCCGCATCGCTAATTATCCGATCACCTTCCCATCTTTTTGAAATTCCTTACGAATCGCCACATCTAGATCTCTAGGCTGTACGACGGACTCATACCGTGCTGCCACAGCAATCGCCACCGTCCGCACCACATTAACAATCTCGCCCCCTGCGATCTCATAACGCTCTGCTATCTCTGCTAGATCAATCTCAGGGCTCAGTGATAACTTATCACCAAACGCGCGCTTCCACAGCTTCAATCGTTGCCTCGCCTTTGGCATTTGAAACTGTATCATCGATTGGAACCGCCGCATAAATGCAGGGTCCATATTTCCTTTAAAGTTAGAAGCCAGTATCACCAAGCCAGGGAAATCTTCCACCCGCTGTAACAAATAAGAAACCTCCTGATTCGCAAAACGATCATTGGATGATTGAGTTTGCGTTCGCTTGCCAAACAAGGCATCCGCTTCATCAAAAAACAGCACCCAATTCTCATTCTCTGCCTGGTCAAATACTCCTGCCAGATTTTTCTCCGTCTCCCCAATAAACTTACTCACCACCATCGAGAGATCGATCCTGTACACATCCTTACTCAGAGCAGAGCCTAACAAACCAGCTGTGAGTGTCTTACCCGTTCCAGGGGATCCATGAAAGAGCGCTCGGTACCCAGGTTTCAAAATACGCTTCAGCCCCCAATCCTCTTGAATCTTCTTTTCATGAGTCATCCAAGAGCGAATTTCCATCACCTGAGCCATCACATTTTCACTTAAAACCAGATCCTCCCAAGACAACGTCGTCTTTACTTTCTTAGCAGGAAAATCTGTTCTCAAACCCGGATGATACTCTTCTCTCCATAGCAACTCATACATCGCCGCAGATGTTAACCTCAAAGGAACATTGAGTATCCCTGAAAAGCCACGTTCAGGGACTTCCAAGATTCTATCTCTAAATAAGAAATGATTCATTCGAAATAGTTTCAACGCCTCTAGGCGAGCACTCAAATCTCCCCCTGTTAGCAAAAAGAGAGCTGTTTGAACTGTGGGAACAAAACCACCAGTTTGATAATTCTCCTGACTTCCACCAAACTCACTATAACGCCGGCCTACATGACTGTTCTCGGTAAAGAACAGATCTAATATCTCAGGGCGAAGTATCGGCGCAATAGACAAAAGTAACACCATACGTTCCTCTGAGCTCAAGTTCTTCTGCTCCATCCAATGATATAAGTGACCAAATGGCTCTGTCACTTTTAATTCAGGAAATTCACAACTCTCTTCAACTAACTCGAAGTAGTATTTGACCCTCATATCTAAACAAGACTTTAGCCAATCCAAGCACTCATTCAGTGATGTATCATTTCTCATTATTTCGTTCGTAATATTAAGTGATTATGACGATAATTTTTGACTAACAATCGATAAGAATATGTCTTGGAGCACCAACCCTTTCTTAAAACAATCTTTACTCATTAGGTGGCCGTTTACTTGATGGAAACTCCTAGTTTTCATGCAGCTTAGTTAAAGAGAAAGAAACTCTCTCCCGGAAGTATGCCTTTCTCATCCTGATATTTCACTATTCGTAAGTAGGTTCGTATGATTCCAATCGATTGACAGACGAAAGGGCAAACATTATTTAATCGCAGCAAACGTTTTCACTGTTTCCAGAGCATTCCTATAAGTACTTTCAGCTAAGCTCATTTCCTGAGTCATATGCAAGGATGCCTGTTCTAACAAAAGCGTGTATTTGGCCTGTTCTGCAGGAACAGGCTCTTGTTTCCCATAGTACGCTTTTATGACAGAAAATAATAAATTATTTAACCCAGATGATATGGTATGAACAGCTAAGGTATCTACTGCAGTTTCTGCTCTTCCTAAACCACCAGTCATCGTTGCATTCAAACCTAATTGACCAGATGCGGTAATATCCCAAGTATTAGAATTTACAGAAGTACGCGTAACTCCAACTGAAGGGAGATTTGTTGTATTTAATTCCACACCAGGGCTAGGTGAGTGTTTTTTAATGAAATGTTCCCAAATACCAAATGCTCCAGTCAAAACGCCAAACGCTAAACCAAATGATTTATGGATCAGCTCCACCTTGGCTAGGGAATTTTGATTCTTAATAGCCTCAGCAGCATTGTTTTGTTTCATTTGTATATACGTATCTAGAGACCCTTGTATGTATCGTTGAATACTATTTTTAAACTTCATCATACCAAGAAGGGTATTTTTTTTATCTTCTCTCGAGTCAGCATCCATTAACCTCTCAACTCCTTCTTCAAGCATTTTGTTTAAAGTGCTTGTTAGCCATTTTTGTTTATCTACAAACACTTGTAAGTTTCTTACAGGATCTAAGTCTACTTTTTGGATACCTTGCTCGATTCTGTTTTTAATTTGCTCTTCAACTGGCTCAGGGACGATACTATAAACATACTTTTTAGCCTCTACGGTTAAATCGTTAAGTATGGTATTTATTTTTGGCTCCCAGTGCTTAATCTGCTCTTCGGATTCTTTAATATTCTTACTATATGATTTCTCTTCTTCGGTAGAATAAGTAAACGTTCCAAGCAGTCCTTTATTAGCACGATAGTTATCCAATTTGATTTCGTTTGCTAATTTTAATTGAATAAAGTGGTTTATATGATTATAAGCCCCTTCAAACTGCATCAAAGGAATGCTTATGGCCAATTTGAATTGCTCGTAATCGGCATCTGGTACTTTTTCTTTTAATCTGCCAAATAATCCTTCGGCAATAGATAGACCTCCGGTAAATTTCAATGCGTATTTTTTAAGGTGTTCATCATATTCTTTTTTCTTATCAGCATTAGTGGTGATAAGATCTTTCTCAAAACCCATTTGAGCTTTACGCGCTTCGTCTAAATCTTTGATTTTATCAGAATCTTCAGAGTCTCCTATAAGTTCTGAGTGTCTATTTTCGATATCTAAAAGCCCCTTTGAACCCACAGATTCAGCTAAATCGCTCTTTATATCCATTTTATTTGAATCTTTTTCGGATGATTCAAATTGTATATCCGGGAGTATGTCTTTACCTGAAATAAAACCTCTAAAATCAGCTTCATTACACTTTGTAACCGAAGCATGATTTGAGTCATATATATTAAACTCATTGTTAGCTACTTTTTTCGCAGCATAAAAATGTACGGCCGTATACACTACATAAGAATTTCCGGAAGGAATATTATTTGAAATCCATTTCAGTTGAAGTTCTAGAGATTTATTCTGTATAATAATGGCAGCAGCTTTTTGTTGTTCCTCGTCACTAAGATCGTTAAATGTTAGAGAACCTTCCTTCAACCACTTAATCGACATAACAGAACATGTTTGAGCAATTCCAACATATCCATCTACTTCTACACCACCATCTGTTACCTTTATTTTTTTTGTATCTAGGTTGTATTGAACCCAAGGATTCTTGTTACCTTTGGAAGAAATATTCTCGAAATCTTTAGCAGAGCTATCCTGAGCAGGACTATCCTGAGCAGGACTCTGCTGGCCTGAATCATCAGAGGATTTAATAGCATCATCATCTTGATTAGATTCTGGGACATAATCAGGCTCTCTGGCTCGGTTCACAGCTTCCAAAGCTTCCTCTAATGGTTTATCAATTGATATTAGAGCAGCCCCTAGATCTCCTTCGCTTTTTCCAGGGATGTAATATGTCACATCCTCGTTATCTGTAATACTGGATATTAAAGATTCTAATTTATCTTTATGTTCTTCAGAATTCAATGCCTTATATTTTGCATGACTACCGATATAATCCATAATGACATCTTTAGGGGGTTTCCCATCTGTATCGTTTGCATCTTTTAAAACTCTCTGTGCTATATGTAAACCAGCCTCTCTTTTTTGAAGGGAACTTTGAGTAACATTAACTGAGCTAAGTTGCGCAGCCTTCGCCCCCATCACGTCCGCTTCTTTCTCTAAACCCGTATCATCGTTAATATGAACGGAAGCGCTTTTTAACTGTTTCGTGGGTTGAACACGCCCTTGCTTTTGCTGTACGACATGCCAAGCTTCATGAGGTAAGTGCTTCTCCTGCCCAGGTGCTAAATGAATATCTGAGCCTTGCGCGTAAGCATGGGCTTGCAACTGCGCCGGTTTATCGGAATGGTAATGCACCTTCACATCATCCATCGAGTGACCTGAGAGGTGTTCTATACCTGATTTTAAATGATCAGGTAAACCTGTATTATTTTCTTGTTTTTGAATCGGTAGAGCAGAATGCCCGTCCGTCTTCATTTGTAATGGAGCGGCTTCTTTCATTTGGAGGCTATTGTTAGCCACCTGTTGAGCGCTTCTTTGAACCACTGTCTTAGATCGATTATCGACAAATTCAGAATCTCCCTTTCTATTATTTTGTAATTGCGTCACAGAACTAGCAACTGCTTCATTGTTCTTCTCTATTGATCTCTCTTCTTGTTCATACATATTCCAAACCCTTTCATATTAAATAGTTACTTTTCCCAGTAATCTTCTGTGAGAGCAAATTATCTGAAGATTCATGAAACACCCTGATCGCCCACCTTCCATAGATCGATCATAAGTACACATAGATTTCTGATATTGTTTGTAGTTTTCCCGCCTTCTTCTCCATCACATAACCTGGAGCGGCAAAAGGTAATGGGCTTGATTCTCCTCCCACCCTTTGCTCCATTTCCACCATCCCTGAGGATGACTCCCTCAACGGAATTTTCAGTTTCGAAGTAAAGCTAACAGCATCACGGCCATCCGGAGTCATCGTTGCACACCCTGTTCCGAAACTAGTTTCAACCCCATTCACCTGATCACAAAATAAGCTCATAGAGCTTGGCCTCCACCCCTGCATCGGTACCACATAATACCGCCAATAACTCTGCACATGCTCAAAGGCCACTTCGTAAGATTGGTTCATAGGAATCAAATCACTCGCTCCCCCCTCCTTAGATTGAGGGAACCACTCATACATCGCAAGTGTGGGCGACCAATCCATAACATCTGAATAAAGAAAGAGATACTCCGGTAAAGCCTGCCCATTCTCCAATGTGACCTGCAAGCTATAACACCCCTCCGTCAACCCAGACAAACTCAAATCAATCTTTCTCAACACAGCTGAACCTGAACTCATGAAAACAACCTCACCAGTAGGGCGTTTCACACAATAAGAGGAAACTAATATTCCACCACCAGATTCTAACCGATTCAGAAAAGTCGTAAAACCAAATCCAGCCTCACCAACAGCCGTAGTCAGATCATAACTCCAAACGGAAGGCCGGTAAGGCAAGACTTCCCAGTCCCCAGTCATCAGCCCCTCAGTTTTTTCATTCAAATTATTAGCATACAGAGCTACTCCTTTTTTTACTGGCACCTGTGTGACCTTAAAAAAAAGATCACCCTGCACTTTTATATAAAACGCTAATGACATATCTCGGCTCACCGAAATAGCTGTAGACTTCTCATCTTTCCCCTGATAAATCTGGGCTAAAATTAAAAAACTTCCTGATTGAGAACGAAAAAGAAAGTTCTGCCCATTCATCGATCTCAAAGCAGTCGGTGATGGTTCAATCTCTAAATCCTCCGCGACCTCAGATTCATAATATGCATGAGGAAAGGTCACTTGGAACAAGACTCGGAATTGATACATCGTCACCTCAGTTGCCCTCCAATATCGATTGTACTGATCGGTGGTTGGAAACTTGTTGGGTTACGATCAAAGAAAGAAATCATTCTCAATTTATAAACCACAGAAGGCATATACTTCGCCCCGAGGATCCCCCACATATGGCTCTGAGCATTAAAGTCCAAAGGCTCCACACTAAACTCTAACTTCTCTACCAAATCAGGAAGGCCCGGGGAGTTTGTTCGGTTAAATGAAGGCTTCGATTGAAAAAATTGTAAAATTAATGTTAAATAATTCAGAGAATCTTTTGCCCTATCCCCTTTAAAATAAGCAGAAAAAAGCACCTTCAAATTGATGTGTAGCGAATTATAATCGATGGACTCCGTCACTCCTCCACTCTGGTGAGGCTGGATTTTCTGAGTGTAAGCCATCGCATCAGGAGCGAGGTCCACAAGCGTTATCAACACCACATTTTGTTCAGCCGAAGCGATCGAACCGTCTTGATCAACCACATAGGATAAAAATACTTTTTCCTCATCGGTGCTAAGGCCTTGCTGGCTACAAATATAGCGATTCAAATCCTCTGCCACATAAGATAAAATATTACCAATCATCGATTAATCCTTTGTATCTTGAACGTTGTGAACAGAAGAAGAAATCACTGATACTGTCTCGCTATCCTCCACAGAAGTCTCTGTATGCTCCCTCATCATAGTATCACCTACTTCAACGACGGTTTCATTCACTTGCACAGAAGTCTCATGCACATTTAAAATCGTCAATGATTCTAACCCCGTCCCTGATGAGCCTTGAGATGAACCTAACAACTCATCATCATACACCCAATGAGGTGTCCCTCTCATTTGCATCCTTTGTTCCTCTGTCAATTGATCAGTTCTCAAACGAGCACCTTCAAGGTTCGCGCCAAAAAGACTGGCCCCTTCTAGCTTTGCTCCTCGTAAATCAGCACGAATAAGGCTCGCTCCAAATAAAGAAGCTTCCGAAAAATCCGTACCACAACAGTTCGCTCCCTCAATATCCGCACCGTGTAAATTCGCCCTCCACAGTCTAGCTCCGGCAAAATGTGCTCCTCTCAAATCTGTTTGAAAAAGACTAGACTCCTCTAGAGAAGCATCTTTTAAATTCGCTTCCTTTAAATTCGCTCGATCGAAAATGGCCCGTTTTAAATTCACCCCTGTAAAGTCAGAATCTTTCAACACGGCATGAATAAAGGTAGCCCCCTCCAACGTTGTCTCTATCATTTGAACCCTTTGAAGATGCACTTCATTAAAATCGGCATCAGAAAGGTCACACTCAATAAACTCCACTTTACTGGAAGCATTGTCATCGCCAAACACAGCCTTCTCAAACGTGACTCTCCTAAGATTCGCCCCCTTAAACAAAGTTTGATTAAGGATCACTCCATTCAAACTTGCTCCATGAAAACTACACCCAGATTCAAAACTCGCTCCACTTAAATCTGCATCATGAAAGCTAGATCCACTCAGATCACATTCCCGAAACAGTGCCTGACTTAAATTTGAACCCTCTAAATTCACTCCTGACATCTGGCACGTTAGAAAAGACGCAGATTCAAAACTCGCATGATAAAAACAAGCTCTCGTTAAATCTGTACTAGAAAAGCTACATTCATTAAACATACCGTGAATCATACTCGCCCCTGCTAAATGACATTGATGAAATATCGCCTCAAACGCATTCACCTCATCCAATGCACACCGTAATAACGAAGCCTTATTAACATGACACGACTTCATAGATACGCCATTCATACTCGCATCATCGAATAAAGCACCTTCCAATAAACTCTCATCGAATATCGCAAACGATAGAGTGCAACCAGTAAACCTAGTCATAGAAAGATCTGCTCTACGCATCCTTGCTTGAATCAAACTAGCCTCATGCATGTGGCACCCCCTCATTGATGCACCTGTTAAATCGATATGATCCAAAGTCGCTGCCTGGAAATTTGCATAATCTGCCGCTACCTCACGCATCAAACACCCATTGAAATGAGCAAAGCGTAAATCAGCATATCGCAGGCTAGAACCATTGAAATTGACTTCATGAAATATTGCCCCAACTAAAGAAGCTGATGCTAGATTTTGAACTGTTAGCGTTTGATGCGCAATATTCAAATACGCCAAAGAACGTAGCACAAAAGAAGGCCGAGTCCGTTCAGACAAACCACACTCTATCGAGGAATGTATGTAATCAGGGCGTTGCCCATTCATCCTCATAAGCCATGAACCCAGAGCATATGGATGGCTCCGTTTCCATTCTGTCATAGAAACACGCTTTGTCACCATAGCGATTCCTCCCAAGGCAACAATAAGTGCTGTTTCTACATGATAAGCGCCTTTGTTCATATCCTGATAGGTGGTGAATCCTTCCACCTCTTCCATCGGAACTCCATTGCCCACAACATAGGTCAATAAACTGGTGAATACATTCTGCCAGCCTTTCTGCTCTTTCTCAGAACAAGTGGATAGAGTAGCTTTTAAGATCGCTCGGAAGAAACTAAATAGCTCCATATTCATCGGAACTCCAGCCGTCATCTTAGACCATATGAGTAAATCCTCATGCACATTAGCACACTTAGAATTTCTCTGATTTGCAGAGAAAGACCCATACTCATAGAGCCATTTCATCACACGAACTAACCTCGAAGCTACAAAATAATCTCCAAAAAGATGTTTATCAAAACGAATAGAAGAGGCATGAGGCCCACCCTTCTTAAAACAAGACTGAATCACCTCATGTAAGCCTTCCGCCATAGAAAACCCAATATTCCCCTCTATGAAATACTTTAAGTGTGCAGATTCATTCAACTGCCGATAAATCTCAGATGCGCTATGACCGATATCATCACCGTTCCATAGACAGACAGACAACTCCTCTAAACATAGAAAAAATATCTCTCTATCAACCGCATCCTCTAAACCACACTCCTCCAACCAAAAATCAAGAATACCCTGAAACACATCCTGTAGTGTCAGGTCTTTCGTTAGATCAATCTTCTTTCGCGCGCAGGTCACTGCATAATTAAAGAATGACCAATGGGCCAAATGGTCAGCTTCAATAGAACTCAGTACCATCAAATCATCCGGATTCTCCACCTCTACGAATTGACTCCACTGCTTCCACCATTCTTTCCGCTGATCCACTAAAAGAAATTCAGAAGCATCTCCCCTTTGATTCTTTGGCCAAAAATCTCTTTCCCGAATATTATCAGGAACAAAAGGAAGGACTTCCACCAAGGAAGAGTCTTTCCATATAGATGAATTCGCTTGGATATGACTTGGGTGACTTGTCATAACCACCTGTAACTTCACTTGCTCACTACCGTCATTCACATAAGAGCAAAGATCACAAACCTCTTGTAGTAAATCACTTCTATCCTCTAAGTTCTGATGATCTATAAAAGGGTGCTTCCCTAACCCATCTAAAATCAAAAGTACTTTATGGTTCTCCAAATAACTTGCCTCCAGAGGGTCAAACCCAAGGCAGGCAACTTGAATGAAATAATTCGTAATAGACCTAGAAAGTGACTCACCTCTTTTAAGAGAGCTCACTGGTATATGAAACGTACTAATTGAGTGTTTAAATAACTCAAGCCCCTGCCGAGCTATGAAAACACGGCAAAAAGCAGATTTACCACTACCTCTATGCCCCAAAATTACCATCGTCGTATCATCAGGGTCCTCTAACTTAGCCCAAGTCACAATATGACTGGCCAGTTCCACACCTACGATCTCACCGTCCCCATTGAACAAGTCCTCCTTATCCTGCTTAAGAAAAAACCCTCGTAAATCAATATAAATATCTTCGAGTGAAAACAATTCGTTTGGTAAATTCTCTGTGATTTCGGTCTGTTGTTTCAACAAATATTTTATCCATTGATTCCATCGAGTATCCGGATAATCCCAAAAACTAGGCATTTCAGAAGGAACGCCTCCATCTATCAGCTCTAAGAACTCGTGCTTAAAAACACCCAAGAACTCACTTTCCATTTCTTGGACTAAGCCATCTGCTGCACATTCCCACTCTTCTGGAAGAGCGATCTCCAGCCATCGTTTATGACATTTACACAAGAAATCTAACAATTCATTCAATGAACATTTAGATTTCTCAATGAATCCATTCCAAACAGCTTCAGCCTCCTCAATGAAAACCTCCATCAAAAAATCTCTTGGTAATAAAGACACTTTTGACACATTCATTTTCTCTAAAAGCCTTTTCTCAAAAATAATCTCAATGGTCTTCACCGTGCTAGAAAGAACCAAAGACCATAATAGACTCTCTGATTCATCTTCACTAGAAATCCTCTGTCTAGCAAACAAGTCACTACATACAGGCAAGACTCTATCGCCCTGAGGACGAAACAATCTCTCCTGTAAAAAATCATAAACAGCTACCAAATCTGCAGCCCTAGATTCAGGGTGAAGTCTATTTCTATCAAATTGATCGTCATCCTGAAACGGTGTTAAATCTAACTCCATTACTAATGGCACTAAATATTCCAACAAATTTGAGAAAACAAGTTTATTATAATCACAGCAATGTGACAAAAATAACACAACCATCTATTTCCCCTTTAAACACAAGAGATAGAGATAGAATATAAAATAATATTTATTTATCATAAGATGATTTCTCATTTCTTAGAAGAAATCCCATTGTCTATACTTTGTCTGTACTTTGTATTTTTTTGGAATCGTTTATTAAATAATGATAAAATAATTCACACAAAAGCAACCAAAGAACCAATCTAACATTAAACCTAATAGTCGTTGAAACCTATATAGAATATAGGTTTAATCCACATTAACTCCCGTCTAATTTTTAACAAAAAAGAACCACGTCAGAGTATTTTCAATATTTTTGAGATTAATAGATCATAACAAAAACTAACAAAAAATTTACTTTTTTCAACAAAACACAAAAAGAACAATTTCAGTTAGATTAACAAACCTAGACAATACATCTCTTAAAAAAGACTACTACTATAACCGTTTTTTAGAAAATATAAAAAATAATTTGACCAATCGACAATGCTCCTGCTAGTCATGCCTTTGGTTTCATCATATCTATATTTGACTCTTAAAACGTCACAAAAGATCTTAAATCCATGACTAAAAAATCAATCAACTCGCAACAATCAAACGCCAATCCAGAACAGGTCGCTGTCGAAGCAGGAAACAAAGCTATGACAGACGTCACACAACATTTGTTTTCCGTATTAAACGACATAGGAAAGCAACAAACAGCTGGAGCAACCACAGAAAACGAAGCTTTAACCAATTTACTAACCGCAGAATCTGCACTTAGTAATGCAACCACACGCTTTGCCGGGCCTTCACCTCGATTTGATGCTCCTACATGGGAAGGCAGCCCTGCTAACCCCAAACGAGCATCATATGAAAAGGAATTCACGCCCATTATTCACAAGTGCCTAACAACACCAACTGCACAAAGCGATGAATTAGCCATTTCAGCTCAACTTATAGAATCTAACATAAAAGATGCTTTTCAACTACAAGCACAAAATAAAAATCTGATTCCCAAAGGCACAGGATTCCCAGCTACCCCTTCAGACGATACAGTAGCTATGCAATGGGTGGCGGATTCTATCATTACGCTCTCAGGAACCGTTCCAGAAGAAGTACAGACTAATCTAGCCAATGCTATGATTGCTCAAGTCTCCTCAATGACTTCTACCACACTATACTCTAATTTACAGTTAGAAAACTATTGGGTTCCCGTCCCCGATCTTGAAATTTCAGGGGGTTCTACTACGGGTCCTCTCGAGAGCGCCACAGGCCAAATAGTCGCTTTCATCGGTGATCTATGGTCAGAGAACGGAAGCTCTAAAGCGTTGAACAGCAATGCACTGAAAGAAAGTATTACTAATTTACTTTCAACGACAATTTCATCTCCAGATGTTCAAAAATCCTTAAAATCACTCACTAGTAATGAGCAACAATATTTCAAAAATCTCATTACAGCAGCGGCAACACAAACTCTAGCTGAACTACCAGACACCGCACCGACAAAAGCCCCTCAGAATAAAAATTATCCCATCATACAGGCTGAACTTAAGAACCTTAAATCAGCCTCTAATCCTTTCATATCCGCCTTCCCTACTCCTGCGGCAACATCTTCAGCAACATGGGATGGCGATTTCTGGGCCATTGTCCAAAAAGCAGTTGTTGGTAGCCCAGCAGCAGAAGCAGAAGCGATCGATGCAAAACAAAAGAAAATTCTAAATGCTCTTCAAAGCAGCTATAAAACACTGCCAAGAAATCCTCTTAATCCCAATGCACCCATCAGCGATGAAACAGAAATCGACACTTGGATTGAGAGTACGGTTAGCAACTTAGTTACGAAGCAAACGATCACTCAAATGCAAGGGGATTTTTTAAATTCAGGGCTTATTGATAAAGTCATGAACCTCTTCCCCATTCCGGATAAGATATCCTTCTATGATACCTTTCAGGATAACTTAACAAAATCACTCCTTAACCTACCTGGAATTCAAAGTTCAGGTAGTCATTCGGAGGTGAACAACAATACAAGTGCCAACAGCAACCAAAGCGCTACAAAATCAAAGAGTGAATCAAAAGGTGAATCAAATGTTGAAACAACAGGGGTTTCTGCTGGTCACGGATTAAGGCACGCAGTAGATACAAACATTTCCAGTGTTAATCTCGTTTCCGTCGCAAACAGCGTCCTATCGAATCTTAAGCTAGGTCAAACCAACTCCGTTGCTTCTGCTATTGTTAATTCAGATTCCGCAAATGATATCAGTGCGATTACCAAAGAGCTTCATAGTGCCCTAACATCTGATATTGAAACAATCGTCACGAAAGCGATCGATAATGTCTTCATCAGCCTCTCTGAGCAAGGAGTACAAGGGCAAATGATTTCTACATCATATGATTATCAACTCATCAACCGAATTACCAGCTACACCTCTACACTGCTCACTCAATTAGATAAACACTACGACGAAGATATTCCTGCCAACAGTGCGCAATCCATCGCAGCAGCTCAATCTATTACTGCAGCTTCTGTGAGTTATCGTAATTACGAAGAAGATCTTAAAGCATTGAATAACAGCTATCAAGATGCCGGAAACTCATCTAACAAAAACTCTGGGCGAAGCACCAATGAGTTAGACCTCTATTTCAAGGGAAATAGTGCCGCAGGAAACCATTCTCCATGGGCCGAAAGCCTCGTTAATGTCTCAAACGCAATTTATAGTAGTAGCTCAAATAACGAAACTTTGATTTTAGAGTCTGAATACGATGCCGTTCAACTAGCTGCTAATGCGGCTGGGTTTGACAGTAACCTCAGCGATGAGTTTTTACAAGAACGTACAAGTACGGAAGCAGCCCTCAATGATTTGCTAACAAATACACAGCAGCTATTTACAACAACACAGACATCTTACGATACACTCTCTAAGGAATACTTTACCGCATTAGCGACATATACAGAGTCAAAAGAAAGCTACCAAATCGATGAAGCCGTCAACATGGCATACGACAGTGCCTTAGCAGGGCTCACATCCATTTTGGAAACTGGAACCATTGAATATGGCTCAGCTTCTATGGCTACCCTTTCTACCAATTCCTAAGTAACGCATACCACCAATCAACAATTCAATTTTTCTTACTATGTCTACGACAACTTCAAAACCTTCTGCTGCTAAAGCTATCAATGACTCTATGGCAGGGACCAAAGCTCAAAAGTACATTAATAGTCTCTATCAATCGGTTCAAACCGCCACATCAAACTACAATTCTCAAAATTCATTATTAAAAAAATATACGACTCAGCAAACTGAATATTCCAGCAAACACAAAAACGCGGACGCTCTCTACAATAGGCTCTCCGCTAACCTGAAGGATGCACAAAATGCGGCCAAAGACATTAATCAAGTCATGAATTTTTTCTCCAATCAGCAAAGTGCTGTTTTAGAGATGGTTCAAAACGCACAAGATATGTCAACAAGTGCTTATGAATCATTAGCATTTCTCGTATATCAAGGAATAGGGAGAGTCGAGGCTATCAATACAACGATTAATACAGACAATCAAAATTTCGCGAACAAGAAGAACTCCGATACACCACCTCCACCAAATACACCTGTTCCTTGGATCTCATCCATCACAGACGCGACAGGTAAGGCGCAAGCCTCAGGTAATGCAGCTATGAATGCGGGCCAAACAGCAGTGGAAGCTGCGTTTAATGCCTATGTCGCTAATAAGACGATCTACTCTCGCACCACCTCATACCTCAATAGCTTTACCTCCTTCCATAAGGAAATCCAGAGCCTTATCAGCCGTTTGGTAAAAGAAACTTCATTAGCCTTATATCAAGCTAGCGTCATTTCAGCACAGTTAGATATTGTTAACGATCGTGTTAAAAACCTAACTAAGATCGTTAACAAAAAGAAAATCACTCTCGATGAGGCTACTAAGAAATATAATGCCGCCCAACAGGGTGCTTCATATGCCGGAGCTTCTGCTGCTAGTTAAACGAGAATCGTTTTGTCTACGGCTCTTATGAAAACATCCGGAACGCTTTAAAACAGCGTTCCGTTAACTCATAACCAAAGACCAAACATTGATTGATCAAACGAATATTCAGGTAAACACTATGAATGCTAATAATCCAATGACTCCTGGGGTCTATACGGTGGAAAAGAGTGCCTTTCCACCTGCCGTCGCCGAAGTCCCTACTGCTATTCCAGCTTTTCTCGGTTATACAGAATTTGCTACTAAAAATGGCAAACCCATCACCGAGCCTATTCTCATAAACTCCATGGCAGAGTATCAACTCTATTTTGGAGGGCCTCCGCCATTTAAATACCCTATTACAAAACTTGCCGTTCCAACTCCTGGCGTTCCCCCTGTAGGGTATGATTTTGAGATTAATGATAATTACTACGTTGTCGGTGAAGCGACTTCGGGAAATAGCTTTTATCTCTATCACAGTCTTCAGCTCTTTTACCAAAACGGCGGCGGCCCATGTTACATATCCTCTGTAGGCAATTACTTCTCCAATGTTGCCAGCCTCACAGGAGGCCCCCCCACAGTAACACCAACAACTCCAGATAAGAGTCATTTACTAACAGGACTAGAATTGCTAACTCGCCTTTCTGATCCAAAGCCTACTATCATTCTTTCTCCGGATGCTCTATTATTAGAACAGGCAGATTACTATACAGTTCAAGAGCAAATCCTGATGCAATGTGGTGAGTTGAAAGACCGCATTGCTATTATCGATGTCTATCAAGGCTATCAATCCAATTCAGAGTCAGGTGTTATCGATAATTTCCGGAATATGGTTGGTAACAACTTTATGAGCTACGGGGTCTCTTACTACCCTTTCTTAGAAACTACCATCGTTGATCCATCAGAAGTCACATACGCTAATGTCGACCAAAGTAAAAGCAATCCGGATGCTACTCAGTTAAGTGACATTTTCCCAGGAGCTCAGGCCATTAACAGCTTGGCTTCTATGACGGAAGACTTAACTAACGTAGAGCAATTAACTGTTCCCCCTCCGTTTAACTTTGCCACAACACCAACGACGATTCCTAAAGCCGCGGCTACAGGTATTGTAGCGTATCCAAACTGGACGATAGCCTTCAATGCAGCACCACCACCGACCCCGACTAATTTTGTCGATACTCTAGCGTGGCAATTGAATGTTATTTACGCCATGGCCCTAACTCTAACAACATTAGGTACCGATAAATCATTGCCGTATCCTGATGTCAAAATCACTTCACAAGACCTTCTGAACGGTATTGATGCTATGATGAAGCCCTCAGGTTATAACGCATCTCTTTTATATGGTTTGGCACCATACGACTCGAACTTTGTGACAACAAGCAAGGGGACAGGCATTAAGGTAATGACAGCTGCAAACCTGCCCAAAGCATGTTCTACAGTAGCTGGCTCTACCGCCCCTACGATCTCAACCGCGAACCCATATCCAGTAACGGCAACAACACCAGCCTCCCAATTCGGCATTATTAATTCTCAGATACAAAAAGTGTTCAACGCCATGAACACCGCTATCTCTCAAGTAACGAATTTAGCGAACACCTTATTGTCTCAATATAACTCTTCCTTTGAGAACTCTAATGCTAATTATAAAAACCTGATGGCTGGTATTGCCAAAGAGGCAAGCCAGCTTCCTCCAGGTCCAGCCATGGCTGGTGTCATGACCCTCGTGGATAATAGTGAAGGCGTTTGGGTTTCTCCAGCGAACATTAATATTAACTCCGTAACTCAACCGGCGATAGCCATTAATAATGAGGAGCAGGCTAGCTTGAATGTTGACGTCATTGCCGGTAAGTCAATCAATGCAATCCGTTCGTTTCCAGGCCGTGGTGCAGCGATCATTTGGGGCGCGCGTACACTGGATGGAAATAGCCTCGATTGGAGGTATGTCAGTATACGACGAACAATGATCATGATTGAACAGTCCGTTGCCAATGCTGCATTCCAGTTCGTATTTGCACTCAATGATGCCTCTACATGGGTCACCACGGAAGGAATGATAGGCAATTTCTTACACAACCTTTGGACAGCCGGTTGCCTACAAGGTGCATCTGCTGGTGACGCTTACAAAGTCTCCGTTGGTTTAGGGAAAACGATGACACCTGTCGACATATTACAAGGAATCATGCGAGTCGAAGTAAAAGTAGCCATTGTTCACCCTGCGGAGTTTATCATTATTACTTATGAACAAGAGATGGCTAAAAGTGGTTAGAATCAAATAATTTATCTTTAAAATACTTAACAAACAAACACACTCATTATGGCTGACAACGGCAGTAAAGAAAATGCAATCTGGCCCATGCCTCAATTCTACTTCCAAGTGAAGTGGGGGGCTACTGAAATTAATTTCTCAGAAATCAGTGGCTTAGACAATGAAGCTCAAATCATTGAATATCGGCACGGGAACAGTAAAAGCTTCTATCCCATCAAAATGCCAGGTATTGGCAAAGTAAACAATGTAACGATGAAACGTGGTGTCTTTGTTGGAGACAACACATTCTGGAAATGGTTTTCAAAAATAAAACTCAATACCGTGGCTAGAGTCACGGTGACGATTAATTTATTAAATGAAAATAATAAGCCAACAATGACATGGACATTGAAAAATGCTTGGCCAACGAAGATCACTAGTACAGGAATGAAATCAGATGATAGTTCCGCTGCCATTGATCAAATCGATGTTGCCTTTGAAACTATGGTCATTGGTAATGCTAATAACGCCTGATAACCCGCGCTTTGACAAATAATAATAGTTATCCTGTCACTGCGTTTAACTTTGAAGTCAAATTCAATGGAGGCGGAATATCAGGAGAAGCTGGCTTTCAACAAGTTTCAGGACTTGATGCGCAATTAGGTGTTGAAGAAGTAACCGCTGGCGGAGGAGGGACATCAGTCCATCGACTACCCAAGCCCGCCAGCTTTCAAAACCTCGTTTTAAAACGAGGGGTTATTGCGAACTCATCTCTAAGGAATTGGGCGAAAAAAGCTATCTTTGATTTTGAATTTAATCCAGTAACTGTCACTATTAATCTGCTCAATAGTGACCAGAAACCTATTATGACTTGGGTAGCTCATAACGCATGGCCCTTAAAGTGGTCTATCGGAAGCTTCCACTCTCAAGAGAATCAATTAGCCTTAGAAGCTTTCGAGTTAGTTTATGATAGTTTAACTGTGAAACTATAATCTCATATCATGCCTGTAGAAATCCGTGAAGTCATCATCCGGGCGGAATTGTCAAACCGCCCTCTCACCCCTTCTCCTGACACATCTCAACAACTTACCCCTGAGATGATTTCCATGATCCAGTCTATTTGTGAACATGAGTTTCGAGAGATCCGGGAGAAACTTCCCAATCATGCCAAACAAGGAAAATTTGAACGTTAATTTCAATGCCTGAAAAACTAACGATTACATCTTACAAGGACTACGGTTATTCTGATTCCACAGGCCAATTTGAGGTTCTTGTTAATCCTGCTGAATACGCCACAACTCAGAAAGTAAACTACTCCAGTAAACAGGCACTTGGCACTCCCGCTGCGGAGCCTCGGTTCATGAACATTCCATCACAGGAATGTAAGTTCACCATTATTTTCGATAGTACTGGTGTGATCTCAACAACACCAGCAAGCCTAAAAGGAAAATCTGTTCCTGAACAAATTGATGCGTTTTTAAAGGTCACTTCTGAATATAAAGGAGACATTCATCGGCCACCTCCACTAGAGTTAGTCTGGGGGCAATTCATATTCAAAGGGGTCCTATCTGGGCTCAATATTAAATACAATGTGTTCAAACCTGACGGTTCACCTGTTAGAGCAGAAGCGGAAGCCGAGTTTAAAACAGCTTCTAATACACAAGAAGCACTTTTAAGCGCAAAAAAAAGCTCTCCAGATATGACTCATATTAAAACTCTGAAAGCCGGAGAGTCCCTCCCCGGGCTTTGCCAAGAGATTTACAGTGGAGAAAACTATTTCGTTCAAGTCGCAAAATCTAACAAACTAAATCACCTGCGAGGTCTAAAAATAGGGCAAAATCTAAGCTTTCCACCCCTTAACGAGAAATGATGTATGTCCAATTCAGATAAAAACTCCATTTCTACTAAAATACTCATTAATGGTTCCGCCATTGAAGATTCGATTGAAATTACTGATATAGATATCACGTGTGCTCTCAATCGTATTTCCTCTGCAAAGCTTACAATCCATGACGGTTCTCCCGCACTGGAGACTTTTGAGGTGAGTAGTAGTGATTCTTTCACTCCTGGCCACGATATTGAAATTCAAGCTGGCTTTAATGACAAAACAAGTACGATTTTCAAAGGTATCGTCGTTTCACAATCTATTTATGCCAAGCATGATAAAAGCTCATCACTCATCGTAGAATGCAAAGACAAAGCCTTAAAAATGACGATTGGGCGTAAAAGCGGAGCATTCATCAAACAGAAAGATAGTGAGGTGATGAGCACTCTAGCATCTCGAAACGGCCTTTCTGCTTCCATCAAATCGACCAATCCTCAATTAGAACAATTAGTACAATACTGCGCAACAGATTGGGACTTTTTAATGACCAGAGCTGAGGTGAATGGCATGGTGGCAGTGACATCAAATAACGAACTTACAGTCGCCCCCCCAAACATAGGAAGCTCATCTGATACATTGACCTTCGGTGTCGACATTATAGAAATCGACTCCACTCTCACTTCGAACCAGCAACTCGATAAGGTAACAGCCAATGCATGGGACTATTCATCTCAACAGATGATTTCCTCAAGTGCAGCAACGCCTTCTACCCCGAATCAGGGAAATCTCACTGGAGAGGATCTCTCCAAAGTTCTTTCCCCAAGTAGTGTCAACCTTGTCACCACATCCAATATCGAAACTCAATCTTTAGCGAACTGGGCAAGTGGAAAGCTACTAAAGTCTAGGCTCTCTAAGATTCAAGGAACGGTTAAAGCTTATGGTAATGCTGCTATAACGCCTAACAAAACCGTCACATTCAAAGGCCTCGGAAAACGATTTGATGGCGATGCCTATGTCTCAGCTGTTGAACACCGTATCACACCTGGTGACTGGTGGACTTATATTACTACAGGCTTAAATCCACAGTGGTTTGCGGAAGAAGTTGAAGCCAGTTACCTCCCTGCTGCTGGACTGATACCTGGAATACGAGGACTGCAGAATGCTACCGTGAAAGCGATCACAGAAGACCCCGACAATCAAATTAGAATCCAAGTCACTGTACAAAGTATGACTGCAGACTCTCAATCCGGAGAGCTCTGGGCACGCTGGATTCAGCCATATTCCACCAATGGTGCAGGATTCTTTTTCATGCCAGAAATCGGCGATGAAGTTATTGTATCCTTCCTTAATGAAGACCCGCGTTTCCCTGTTATCCTAGGCAGTGTCTATAGTAGCCAGAATGCTCCCCCAACCCAGCCTGCCGATGGTAACCCTATCAAGACCATCGTTTCGAAAGAAAAGCTAACAATCGAGATGGATGACAAAAATAAGGTGATCACCATGAAGACACCCGGAAACAATCAAATGATTTTAAGTGACCAAGATGAAGGCATTACTATCAAAGATCAAAACGGGAACCAAATTGTCATGAACTCTAGTGGCATCGAAATCAAAAGCGCATCTAATATCAATATAAATGCCTCAGATCAGCTTACTGAGAAAGCTGCTAGTCTTAGTGCTAGTTACACTGGAGAAGCTAAACTTTCCTCCTCCGCCTCACTTACTCTTTCAGGCCTTGATGTCAGCATCACAGGAGACGCCAGTGTCAAAGCCTCAGGGCCAGAAGCACAAATATCTGCAGATGGCATGCTAAAACTACAAGGATCTCTCATTAACATTAACTAACAAATACGTCATGCCTCCAGCAGCAACTCTTCTATCCATGCATGAATGCCCGATGCAAACACCAGCCATCCCACCTATACCTCATGTGGGTGGGCCTGTGTTAGGGCCAGGTGCAACGACAGTCTTAATAGCAGGTTTACCAGCAGCCAGAGTTGGTGATATGCTTCTCTGTATCGGGCCTCCCGATAGTATTACCTCAGGCTCATCTACCGTAATGATAGAAGGAGAACCTGCTGCCTACCTTGGCAGTGCAACAGAACATGGAGGCACCATCGTTATGGGCGTCCCTAACGTCATGATAGGAGCATGAGTGATCCACTGAACAAAATCATCGGTACAGGCTGGGCTTTCCCTCCAAGTTTCGACAGTAAAAACTGCTCTGCAGCGATGGTCACGGGAGAAACAAACATCGTTCAAAGTCTATCTATTCTCTTTGGGACACAACGTGGAGAGCGTATTCTCGAACAAGAATATGGCTGTAATATCGCTTCGTTTCTCTACCGCCCCATCACCTCACCCACCGCCTCTGCTCTTAGAAATCAAATACGAAGAGCAGTCACTCTCTTCGAGCCTCGTATCAAACTTGAAGAAATCAAGCTCGACACGGATGAATCTATAGAGGGCAAAATTACAATCCAACTTCAGTGGATTGAGGAAACCACCAATACGCGTAATAACATGGTATTCCCGTACTATGCTGTTGAAGGAACTCTTATCCCTACCAAATCATAATAGACTCTATCCATATTAGTTAGCTCTGCCGATTCATGGAATACCGTTCAACAGGAACAAGCCAAACAGAACGTCTTTCGCCTGAACGAATCACGAGTCAACTCCCCATTATTGGTTCATCAAACACGGAACTGTTCAACTTCACTCAAGACTTCTCCAGCTTACTTCATTACTGGAATGATCAAGGGAACATCGAAGGAAACTGGAAACCTTTTTTCCAATCAGATACTAGCTTTGTTCTAGCAGACATTAGTCGCTACGAAATAGATCACCTTCAAAGGGAACGCCGGAGGCTCTACAAACTCTTCCTCTCCACACATCAGCCAGAACAACAAGAGTCCTATTTAATTGGACTTTATGAAATTGTCCTGCAATCAGGGGAAACCCTTGGAAAATGGTACTACGACATTACTCATACTAACAATGTAGATACAAATATCTCTCATACTTTCCTCGAGATCGCTCAATCCAATCTAAGCAATAATCTTCTCGCCCTCATTCCCATATTCGACAATCTCAGCAGAACGCTCAATACTAGCCCCAATATTATCGCGCAAAAAGACGTCGCCCACCAAACCTCTGTTGTCTCACACCTTTTAACACCTCTTCATCCAACATCGAAGACAGAGTTCATTTACCCAGGCCACGGCACACCATCCTCATTACTCATTTTCTGGCAGTGCTTTGATCAAATTTACAGGTCTATCTTTACCACCATTTCTCAAATTTTTGCGTCTGTTCCTGCGTTTTTCCAAAACTCTTTAGAAACAGCCACCCACAGTCCTCAGGTATCTCTGCTATTTGCATTTTTTAAGATGCTTGAACCAGTTAGAGATCAAATAAACACACTTTCCTCCGATCACCATCAGTTTTATTTCCAAACCATTCTTCAACAAACACCTCAAAGCTACACTCCAGACCAAACCTTTCTCACATTTCAAACAGCTCCAAATACGAATAACGAGAGTCTATTCTTACCAGCACAAACAGAATTTATTGCCGGTACTAGCTCCACAGGTACACCCATCATTTACGAAACCGAGCGAAACCTTTCTATCAACCAAGCCAAACCAGCTGCTCTGCAAACGATCTACAACGGCACTGCATCTAATAGCATCAACAAAGCCATTCAGGGAACCATCCATTCCGCTCCTATCGCCAACTCCGGTAATGGCCAAGGAAGTAAATTAACAGCAACACCACCCTCTTGGCCCACTTTTGGCAAATACCAAGAGATCTCTACCAACGCCACACAGAATCTAGCAAACATCGGGTTCGCCATTTCTAGCCCAAGCTTATTCTATTCAGATGGCCATCGCCGCATACGCTTCACTGTCCTCACCTCTCTTCAAGAAATAACGGCACTCTCTAATTCGATTCAACAGCTTCATTGGCCTCCATTAGCACCGTTACCAAACTCTCAGTCTTCAACAAAAAACTGGGAACAATCACTCCAAAAATTATCCAACCTCTCACAATCAATTCAACAATTACAAAATACTCAACAACCTAATATTAACCAATCAGATTCAAAAAAACAGAACCTCCATCAAACGGAAAAACCTTCTACAGAAATACAACCAAGTAATCCAGAGGTTTCGCAGAAACAAACGACATCGGATTCTGATGAATCAACCGCACAAAGCGCCAAGAAAAAAGCCCCTTGGTTCAAAAACCGAATCCAACAACTCATTCCTCTCATATCTCAAAAAAAATCGCCCACCCTCTCTACGTCAAAAAAAGACCCCACTGCCCCAGAAGTACAACTCCAAACACCCATACCGAAACCCAACTCTGAAGACACAAAAGAAACCAACGGTCCTCTTTTTACATCTCTAAAGAAAAATCAAACGTTCCTAAATAACCTCCTCCAAACAATCACAGAGGTGGAAACCTCTTTTCGTGAAGAACTACAATCATGTGTAGTCTCTATCACTAAAGTCACACAAAGAAATCCTATTCCTCTTGAGGAATGGCTAGAGGCCGCCATTGAACTCACAGAATTTAAAATAAAATACTTATTAGTCACTCAATACCACCAAAATAAAGTCACTACAGATCTTCAGAAGAATAACCAACAGCATAAACACAGTAAAGAAACTGGGATGAAGCACTTAGAGCAACGTTTATCTGATACAATTTCACATCATAAAGAATCATTAGAACACCTCACGGCATTACTCTCCAAAGAGACTCTAGGCACTCTACCTAAAGGCCTCTCTAGTCAATCAAAAGCTCTAGAGAAAATAACACAGGTCATCACAGCATCTACCAAAAAAAATCCATTACACCACGCATCCCAGCTTACTAAGTTAATCAAGTCAGTAAGCACTAATATCCACCCCAGTGAACAGCTCAAACAAAATAGCGATAGTGTCGATGAAATCCAAAAACTAGCTCATTCCTCCCCTAGCCAACTCGTTACCAACATTAAGAATCAACTGGACTCAGCACTAGAAGACACTCACTCAACTTCCTCATCTCTATTTTCTCTCCAGTGGCTCACAAAAATAAAGGCCATCATTCAAACAGCAGAGGGCCAACTCATCACATCTGCCAATAAAGCCTTTCTAGTCAGCCCTTCCTCAGAAACTTCCTTAAAACTAGCAGTGTTAAAAGCACATGCAAATGTATCCACCCACACAGAAGTTACCACACAGCATCACCAAAAAGAACTTTCGCATCAGATTGAACAACACTCCAAGAAAACGACCCACCAAGAACCATCAGAACTTAATCCTCAGTTATTAGATCTGGCGAACCGAAATTGGGCAAAACTAGGGCAATGGTGGCACGGCCTAAATCCCAATCTTTTAAATCATGTTAACCAACTGGAAAACTACGCCGATCAATTACGCAATCTGCCGATCAACCATTACACACAAGATCTGCTACAGACTCTCTCGCTTCTAAGAAACAATAGTAAAGATCGTGATAAAAAGAAAATCGACCTTCTCACAGGGCACCTGCAAGGACTAAAGCAGAACATTGAACAAAGTGTGGAGCAAATCAGTGTGCAATCATCTAACACACATCAACTTAAAGCTCATGCGACTCAATTGCTGAAGGAGCAAAAGCAGACTTTGGTTCATTCACTCGACCAATCAAAGCAGCTGATCAATGCCAAACAATTACACGAGCAGCACCTTACGACCCTAAGTACAGAGCTGAAACAACCTTCTCCAACAGAAACATCAAGCCCTACACTCTCTGATACGATCTTAAAACTTGAGCAACGGCTTCAATGTTGGCAACCAAAACTAAAACCATCGCCGAATCCTGAATCGCTGAATCTACAAGCCCACAATATAGGGCCATCTCAATACCATCAGCTTAATGATTACTTCCAAGCTATTCTTCTCTTTCTTAGCAATCTTTTACATCAGATTGATAAAGAAGCAGACAAAGATCAAGTCATTCAAATTGATCAAATTATAAAACACATTCAATCCCTCCAACAAAGAATTCAAACCATTGACGATACAGTCCATAAAAACCAACAAAACACACTTCTTCCAAACTCAGGCACCAAATCAACTGATCCATATAATGATGTAGAGGAGCTAAAGAACATCCTGACGACATATATTACCCCCCTAGCCAAAGAGCTACAGGAAGCACCAACATCTAATCTTACGAATCACTCCTTCATCAAACATATTGAAGCAACAAACAATCAGCTTCAGAACTGGGAAAATCAGCTTCAACATTCCTCTATAACACATCAGGAGTCAACAGCTGAGGCCAAACAAGCACACTATGACAAAATAAATGATTCTTTTGAAATCATTTTAAATTTCCTGCTGAATCTTTTGACACGCCTAGATGAACAAACAGATAAAGCACAGAGAATACAGGTGAAGCAAGTGGTTACTCATATACACACACTTCAACATCGTATTCAACATATCAGCCCAGCTCAACCCAACAACAACCATGTCCAAAACCTAAAGAGTATTCTAACTCAGCACATGGCTCCATTAGTGAAAAAGATCAAACACAACTTCTTCTCTGATATTTCCAATTCCAAGTTGTTTAATCAAATCACCTCAATCAAAAAAGAATTTCAAAACTGGGAATCAACGGCCTCAGGGTTGCTACACATTGATCCCTCTAAATACCATGAAATGAACGAGCATTTTGAAACCGTCCTCAATGGTTTATTCACTACTCTAACTCATATAAAGAAAGAAGCTAATCCCGAACAGAGAAAGCAAATTGATCAAACGATCACGCACATTCATGCGCTGAACATAAAGATCCATAACATCAACACCGCATTCAACGACCAAGGGCATCCAGCCAACAACACTCCCTCCACCAATACTAACTCTATCAGTACGCCTCTAGGTTCGGCCCCAATTTCAACCACACAAGACAGCAGCCTTTCAGACATTAAGGATATCATCCACAAGTTTGTCCTCCCTCTCACAGAACAAATAAAGAATGCTTCTCTGCCTTCCATTACGAATACCTCCTTTCTCGATCAAATAAAACAGCTGAACCAAACACTACATACGTGGCAAAATCAAAGCCCCCCAAAAGTAACGACATCAGTGAACTTACCGGAAGAGCCTAACTGGGCAGAAATCAACGCCGTTCTATGTAACGCCTTCGATCTTGAATACTCTGGAGCATCTGGTTGGTGCACCCCATCCAGTACCCATACCTCTGCCATTTATATCCTACCAGCTGAAGGAAGCCATTCCCCCTCTCCCTCTCAATCTGGTTTTCAGATTGATCTCGAACTCGATACAAATGCTCTCCCCCCAGCAGCATGGAATCAAACAGTCTGCGGTGGTAGCTACCAACCTGATCAACCTGTTTTCCGAGCTCAGCTAAACCAACGTAATTCCATTTGTTTTCTAAACCAAGAAACCAAAACAATCAACCCATACCCTCTGCTCTCATCACTCAATTTCCAAAAGATTCTCATTTGGGGAGATGTTTCAAATTCCGCTAACTTCACTGCTCAAAACCAACTCTCTGCACTCAAACCTTCTAAACCCTTTGGGTTGTTTGGAGAACAACCAATCCAAGGAGCAGAATTCTATCTCGGTAATTCCGAATCATTACGCAAGAATTTAGACTACTTCATCAATGACATTAGTTGGTATAATCTGCCGAAATCTCAAATTGGTTTCGCCGAAATGTATCGCCTTTACAATCGATTTGGAGGGCCTAACACATGCTATACGAACGCAGCTTTCCAGTGGTCCATCGATCTTCTAGATCAAGGGGAATGGATACCTCTACAGCCTCAAATTCTTCAACCTTTTCATCAACAATCATCACCTCCATCAGCAGAAAAAGCATTACAGCCTCTCTTTGAATGGGCTCAACTTCCTCTTCTCTTCTCTCCTCTATTTAGCTCCTCTATTTCTCCAGCTACCTCTCCAGCTACTACTCCAGCTACTACTCCAGCTACTACTCCAGCTACTACTCCAGCTACTTCTTCGGCAATGACAAAGCCAAGCCTTCCTCCCTTACCGCCAATACCTCTACTTGATTTAGGGCCGCTTTTAAATAACACGCTGCTCATTTTAGAGCCTAAAGACATTCCGTCTAAGCCAAAATCTACACCGCCTTCTTCGTTTTCTTCAAAAACGCTCTGGAACAACAATTCCTCCAATGGCTTTTTACGGTTTACTCTAGAAACCCCTCAAGACGCGTTTGGTGCCCAACAGTACCCTAACATTATGGCTGATGTCTCCAGTGCTAATATCAGTAGAATGATGGATCTTGTTGCTTTCCGAACGTTATCGGAAAAAGACCAAGAACAATTACTACAACAATGGGCAACGCAAAGCACACCTTCCTCTCCTGAGGAAGATAATGACGATACACCTAACCACCACATTCTGAGTGATACTCTCAATACTCTGGAAAGCGCGGCCTCTGGCATCCTTCATCAAGGACTCAATATTGTTGAGAAAGCCGCCGAGCTTTCTCCCAATCCATTAGTAAAGCTCTTAGGCTCTAGTGTAGAAGAGCTTTCTACAGACACCCCTCACATAACATCATCTGACCCGAGCAAAATCTTTGCTCCCATCAAACCTCCTGAGGCACCTTGGACTCCTAAGGTTAAAGGTATTTCTATGAGCTACGGTAATCATGACACATTACATACCAAATCCAGTATAGATTCAGACATTCGCTACTACCGGATTCACCCATTTGGAGTGCATCAACCACTATTATCGAACTCAACCGAGCTCACAGAAACACAGCTACTTCCTGATTATTCTTCAGAAGGTTATCTTTTCATCGGTTTAGAACATGTCAATCCTCCACAAACGACTAATCTCCTCTTTATTTTAGATGAAGCCTCTGGAAACCGCCGCATTGCAGCCCCTCAGCCAAACTGGTCCTTCCTCAGCTCTGAAGGCTGGCAAACGATACCAACAACACAAGTTAGTGATGGCACTACTGGCTTTATCAAATCAGGTATCATCTCTCTAACTTTGCTGCAATCTGCTGCTCCACAAACAGAACTCTTCCTTGAAAACCCTTCACTCTACTGGATCAAAGTAGCTATTCCATCTCACGTCAGTGCTACCTGCCAAACTATCTCAGTAACCCCGCAAGCCATCACAGTTGTTTATAAAAGTGGTGCGGACTCCAGCACTCACTTCAATGCACCTCTCCCTGCGAGTACCATTAAAAAACCAAGTTCCCCTATCACAGACCTATTAAAGACGAACCAACCTATCTCCTCATTCGGTGGCACACCACCAGAGAGTCCTCTCCAATTCCATGCACGCGTCTCTGAAAGACTGCGTCATAAGGACCGAGCCATTACATCTTGGGACTATGAGCACCTCGTTCTTCAACAATTCCCAAAGATCCGCGCCTGCCTTGCTCTCAATAGTACTGATGTCACACAAGGCTACACCCCAGGATCGGTAACCCTTCTTGTTTTTCCTGAAATTACAGTTCACAACAATGCCTTATCTCCACTGGCTGATCGATCACAGCTAGTGAATATAACAAATTTCCTTACTCAGCGTTGTGATCCGTTCCTCCAATTATCTATTATTAACCCCAATTATCTATTTTCTCTGGTTCATGCTGAAATCACACTAACAGAAGAAAGTGATCCAGGGCACTACCTCCAAGCTCTCAACCAATCACTCATCGAAGAACTCGCTCCATGGAGTGATGCTAATTCAACAATCAATCCTTTTTCTGTTACTCTAACTTACGATTCTCTTCTTCAATTCATCCTTTCACAGCCATACATTGAGTCCGTTCAATCTCTTCAACTCTCTTTAGTCCGCACACAGAACTCCACCTCTGGTGGCATCATACAGCAATCTGGAAGTCACCCGATTGCACCACCAAATCTATGGACACTCCTCAGCTCCGTCACGCAACACAATCTAACAATCTCCACAGGAGCCCCACAACAGAAAGACCATCACCATCATTCTAAAACCAGCGTTCAGGCAGAGACAAAACTATCCGAACCTGAATTCTCTACCAAGGCAGGAAACACCTTGTTTTTAGGAGGCTTAAATTAATCTTGTGATGGAAGAACAACACACCAGTATTCAAGGCCCAGACACACTTCCCGATGCTCTCAATTTCCGTGTACTTAAATCACTAGGGCTTGATACAATCATCAAAACAGGAGCTCAGTGCTGGACAGATTACAATGAGAGCGATCCAGGAATTACTATTCTTGAAATTCTCACACTAGCGATCACAGATCTAGGGTACCGCTCTACTTTCCCCATCGAAGATATCCTCACAATAGGGCCGAGTGATACAACTGCTCCTAACTACTTTCCGGATCAATTCCACACAGCATCTCATATTTTGACTAATAGCCCAGTCACTACGGATGATCTGCGTAAATCAATGATAGACATCACAGGCGTTGCCAACGCTTGGGTCCTCCCTCTTCCTCAACAAGTCACCCCTATCAGAGGTCTTTTTGATGTCATTATTAACCCTAGTGAAAATGTCCAACAAATCACCGCTCCATTTCACGATTTCGTTACCCAACTTACACCTCGTGAAACGACTACACTAAGTCATCATCTTAAAAAATTCCGTGCAGTCGAACCAGGGACAATTATCCACATCCCCTCCGAGTTCGTCGAACTGCTCATAACCTTATTTCACCTTTCTCCATCACTTCAACACGAACTAGAGAGCGCACTGAACGCCTTCTTTGCCGTTCTACCAGAATGTTTCCCAGATATTGTCACCCATTTAGAAATTCTCGAAAACCCAGAAAACAAACTAGGAAATTCTCGCTACCAACGCAGAAACTCACTCTATCAGTTCATTCAAACTATCTTCTTCAGTAAACGACTTCCCGATGACCGTTGGATTCCAATCGGCTTACGGAAAGCTCTTGAGGCCATCAAAGTCGCCGTATCAACACATCAAGCTCTCATCCAAGAAGTTCGAGCTACCTGTAACGACACTCGCCCTCTCTCTCAAGATTTGCATCAAATCATTCTCCGTGAGCCTCTAGAGATTCTTTTTGACTTTGATCTTATTCTTTCACCAGAAGCGAATCCCGAAGCGACTTTTGCTAGGATATTATTACAACTCAAACAATTGCTCTCTGGCCCTATCCCTTTTCTCTCACTGGATGAAATGATCCAACAGCAGAACGGAGACATCAATTCCGTATTCAATGGGCCTGCACTCTCTCATGGATTTATTGAACATCAATCTCTTCAGCCACTTTCCTCAGCCCTACTCTCCAGCGAACTAACAGAATGTATTCGAAATTTACCCGGGATACTACATGTCAATCACCTTCACTTTGCACTCACTGCTAAGGGGAAAAAACCCGGTACTTCAGAATGGACGAGCCAAGCAATCATCCCTACTCACGCGGTTCCTGTACTTGGCCCCATTACAAACAACACTTATTCCATACCCATCGATGAAGAAGAGCTGCTACACCAATTTGAATCTCTACTCCATACACAAAACTCTCCCAAGCTAACACCTAAAACTCGTGACTTGCCGATACCTTCAGGTAACTACCGAGATCCCTCTTTCTATACCTCGATTCAAGAAGAATTCCCTCGTATCTACGAACTCCAGCCTCACGGCCCCTCTTCTCCTGAACCAACCCGCACTAGAATAGGAGAAATTCGTCAACTACAGGCCTATCTTCTCATTTTTGACCAAATACTCACTGACTACCTCGCTCAACTCGCCAACATTGGTCAGCTCTATTCATGGTCACCTACAGTGACTAAAACTCGATTTTTCCAAGGGTTAGAAACCACAGTTCATCAATTAAATGATCTCGTAGAGACTGAGGACTATAAAACACTCACTCCTACTTTCAACGAAAACCATCAAACATTCATCACACGACGAAATGCTTTTCTCGAGACGATGCTATGCCGCATGGGCCGAGATCTCACCCAAGACCTTCAATCACTTTACCCAAATCCTGCTCAACTTGAAACACAGTTAGAACACCGTCAAAACATCCTAGCTCATTACGACACTCTCAGTGCACAGCGAGGAACGGCACAAAACTATCAATATAATCAATCGGCAATCAAACCTTCTGGTCTAGCACAATGGATCAATGCTCTTACAGGGTTCCACCCTCTCGATGACCAAGAAAGGCTGTTTCTCGATCAATTCGCCCAAGCAAACCTAGAAGACTTAGCATCCTCCACCCCGTGGATGCCACTCTATTCCCTAACAACACAAGATCAAAATCCGCTGAACGTTCCTGAGATTATGACAGTGGGGGGCATTCCTAGCAACTACCGCCTAGATCGTAAAAACCGCCCCATTTCTGAGGACGAAAAGAAACTCTGGTACACTTGGAAATTACTCCCATTGGCACTTACCAAAAAACAAAGTCCTGTTGATCTCCCTGTAACTGGTAGAGAACAAATTGTGGTATCACAATTCGAAGGCACCTTCTTTTTCCGAGTGTTTAATCAATCCAGTCAATGCATCCTTAATCTCACATCACTTCAGCTTCAAAACATTTCACCACAATTACAGGAATTGGAACATCAACTCCAACCGTACTGGCAGGGTGCCACGATCCCCCCCAAAATCGAACAGGCCATTATCACTCTTATTATCAATCTCATTCAGTATACACACCGCCTGATCCTCAGTGGCCCTCTCCCTAATGGCGGTTATTCTAAGCCTTGCCAGCTCAACCAGACTTTTGCAGATGAACACAGTGCCCAGCCAGTGATTTCTGCGATGACAAAACTTCTGGAGCGTTACAATCGCCTCAGTCAACAAATCACGGTCATAGAGCATTCTCTACTACGGCCAGCTCCTAGCGAACCCTTCTATCACATTTCATTTCTGGATAACGATGGCTCCACCTGGGCTTCATCAGAAGCGGACACAACCTTAGTTAATCTCCAGCAAATATCTAACGATGGTATGGAGTCGATTAACTGGAGTATCACATCCTCCACTAAAACAACAAACTTCCAAACATCCTGCCTACCACCATTTACCACAATAGAACTACCATCCCCTCCACCTCAGAGACACATCACCTTTTCTATTTCTAATGAAAATAGCACCACGGTAAATATCACATACGGAATGGATCAACACACCGTTCGCCTGAAATCTACGAATTCTTACGCCTCAGAGAATGATGCGGAATCTGCCATTAAACAATGGATTTACTCCATAGCTTCCGAGCAAACTAATGCACAAAAACCATGGCTGATCCAAATGACTCCATACACTCTGGCGAATCAAACTGAAACATCATCAATTCCACATGTTATACAGAGTGATCCTTATTCGTTTATCACCTCTATCATTCTCCCAAATTGGCCAACTCGTTTCCAGAACTCTAATTTCAGAAATACTCTAGAAACTATCATACGGAAAGAATCTCCATCCCACCTCTTCATCAACATTCTTTGGGTTGATCACTCATGGTATCAAGAATTCCAGCAACTCCACAGCACTTGGGTCGAACTCTACCAAGAACCTCAAACAGACCCAAAGTTTCTAGCATCTATCAGCAGGCCTATTCTCGATATGATTCTTCACCGCTCTTATCCTCATACCAATGGATGAAGACCATCACCGTATTGAAAGCTTCCGCTTTCGATTAGGCACTCCTTATCATATTTCACCTCATGACATGCAGAATGTCATCAGTGACATATTCAAGCACTACATCCACCCAAGGCTCTCCAGTATGTTCACGGAGTGCTCTGGAGACCAAGTAGTCACTATTGACACGCTAGACATCAATTTAGGGCAACTTGATTTTGAATCGCTTCAACAACAACTTCCCAAACTTATTCTTGCTGCCTTAAGGCAGCACATCCTCTCAGCTCTCCCAGATAAATCATCTCACTCAAACAAACGTCTACCTAACAGTCTTAAAATAGCAATCTACTTGCTCCAACATGGCGCCACTCCTTGGTGGGCACCGCAAGCGGCTTCACACTCCCTTCATTACTGGCTGAGTACTGCACTAAAGGATGCTCCTCAGCTATTCCTTGAATTTCTTACTTCTCACTTTCATCAACCCACAGTGAACACTCGGTTCATCAACAATATCACTTCTGATATCAGCTCAAAAATAGCTCAAATTATTCCAAGCATAGATACAAAACAGCATAATTCCTCACTCATCCAATACTTCAAAAAGAATCATAACCAATATTTCTCACCACATACACATTCACTCCTAAAGCACCTACAAGCCCCCTCTGGCTTAACACCCTCATCTCGGCTAAAACGCCTCCTTCAAAACGCAGAAGCAGAGAGTTCACCACATCAAATTCGTCAAATCTTACTCCCCTTACTCAATGACCCCAACTACCGATGGAAACTGATTAAGCACATTTCAGAACAAAGTCTGCGCCATATTACTGAGTACCTCACCCCTCCAGAACAAACTTCTACGTTACAACAAATCGATACCCTCACAGCCCTCATTCAATATCATTTCCCACATGATTCATCACGGGCAAACCATATGAAACACCGTATTTGGGATCTCAGTATCAAATACCTCCTCGATACATCGACTAATACGAATCTTACACACTCTATTCTATTGATATTAAGCAATGAAGAAGATCTATTCCATCAGGATTTTATTCATTCGACTAAAACATTTCTCAAACAAAAAACAAACAACCTATCAACCCACGAATTTCAACAACTTACATCTTGGCTCCATTCTGCATCTCAAAAAACATCCAATCAAGGTTCCTTCCATTCGGAAGAACGTCATCTTCATGAAGTCCACCAAACAGAAAATCATCATAAGTACCCGCTCAATACCAACGCCACTTCAATACAACGTAGTATTCAACATTTATTCCACCAAATCGAAGCACAAACATCAGCTGTAACATCGAGCACCCAGCTACAGCTTCTAGAGTTACTCCGTAAAGAGAACTATCATAATGTGCGGCATATCTATTTAGAGAAGAACAACTTCCGAACTATTCTCCATTTACCCAGCTCTCTTCAAATTCAATTGCTCTCCATTCTTCACCCAACACAAACATCGACCCATCAAACAATACTACTCCAGATTTGGCCTCTGACACAGCTAAAATTTCCCAATCAACCGTGGACAGGAAAGCAAATCTATCAGGAGATTATGACTCTATTAATCTCTGAGCAAACACCACCACCTTCTATCACCACTAGTGCCAGACTCCAACAACTCCTTCGGAAAACGGCCTCCAGACTTAATATACCAGATCGAGTATGGCAACATAGTATTCCCTTCGTCACTCCGCCCATCCTGACCTCCAAGCATTTTTCTGGAAACAGCGCCACTGCCAATAAACAACTTATCAGACAACTCAAACAAGCTCTACAAGCTTCAACCAAACGCTCAAACGATAACTATCTTTCTACTGCTTTAACCAGAGCTCTTAAGCAGGGGCTACCAGATTTATTAAAGCATACCCTTAAAACACACCTGAGATCCAATAAAGAAATAATAGATTTCACAGCGAAACTAACCAATAAGGAGCTTCACGATACCGTTAAATTTCTGGACCGAAGCAATCCATCCGGCTTTGAGAGCCTCATCTCCGAACTTTTAAGTGTGATTCCACAATTACCCAAAACCCAAACACTGCCTCATCAACAACAGTTACGAGACATACAAACACGGGTTCTCAAATTCATCCTCATGACGACTAAACCGGAACCCAAATTATGGTTCCAAAACTTCATCGCTCATTTCACGAAAGAGAACTCTATCTCTGTAGAACAAATCAAGCAAACCATTCAACCCTCAATCCACCCTACATTATACAATTTACAATCTCTTATAGAAACCGACGAGGCTACTAATTTAAAGAATAAGCCCATTCTTTCTCATCCCCCACAAGGTGTTCTTACAGCAAGAAAAACAGAGAAACACCTAGTCCATCCATCACCAGAGATCGAGGAGAAACCAGCTATCACTACAGAGCATCTATTGGACCCCAAAGTCAGCAAACTCTCCGTTCATCCAATGCCTGAGCTTTGGTCTGAAATGTTAGAAAAACTCTGGAAAACTGATCCATTAGCCGTTATCCAACAGCTCTCTCAAGTCACCCTCTATGGTTCTCACGCCACTGAATATTATCAGGCTATCCCTGCTCAATTTCTCCAACATATTCTTCACACACTATACCCTCAAATCACCTCTAGCCTCACCAATTTACAGAAAGACCTCAACACCCTCTTCTCTCACAAACTTCTTCCCGGGCTACATGATGCCTCGGACTTTCAGGCCATCATCACCCCCCCTCTCATTGTCGCTCTACATTCTACACATCTACTTCATCCAACAAACACATCGATCACACGAATCATTTTTCAAGCACTTGCAGAACAACAAGGAATTCCTTTCCACCAATACCTCGGGCAACTCCTAGACAACCTCAACAATGCCCCCAGTGATTGGATACAAACTAGTCCACTCACCTCACATCTCACCTATTTAAATGACACAACGGTCTCTGAGCCCGGTTTGGCCATTCCTCTTTTTCCCAAAATTGATCCCTTCCTCCATAAAAGCCTCCAATCTCTCATAGAAGAACATAGTCCCTCTCTAACAAATCAAAAAACCATTCTCCAACACTGCTTGACCCTCCTACCCTCTCTCTGGCCCGAGTACACATCACCTACTCAAATCCTTTCCCTAGCCTTATACGATCTTAAGATAACCGTACCAAAAGAGCTTCCTCTCTCAAAAGAGCAACAAAAAGTGGAACAGTACGCGACTCAACTCCACCACCTCGAATCTCTCTTCACCCCAAATACTCCAATTCCTGAAGAAAACACTCTCATCAACTCCCTCAACACCATTGCACAGCAACTCCCTCAGTTCATTCTAGCCCCCCTCTCCAAGCATATCCATCAGCCAGATTTCATTGAAACACTTGAAAAACGTTCCATCAAATTACAATCAACTCTACTAAACATTCTCGCACCTCAGCCGACCATATTACTCAAAGCTCTTATCTCTAAAATCTTAACTACTCCTGAATCTCCCTCAGAAAAATTACTCTGGTCACACGCGTTGCAGAGCATCTCCCATTTCTACCCAAATCAACTTCGGGCTGATAACTCCAATCACCTCATCATCCACTTCCTTTCTCTAGACTCTGTTTCAAATTCTATTCCCATTGCCAAACAGTCTGAAATGCTACGAAACATTCAGCCACCTCGCCTACAAGCTGGCCACGCAAGATTGAACACTCTTCTTCACCAAATCTCTCTAAACCACCCTACTTCTCCCCCCCAAGAAGCCAACTCCCCTCATCAACAACACTCTCTCGAGGAAGTACAGGCTCGGCTTCACAAAGACGAATCTAACTTCACTTTGGAAGACTTTAATAACATCACAAAGCTCCTCCCAATTGCCCCTTCCTATATCCCTTTCCTTAACGATTTAGCAGATACAATCATTGCTATTGATCTCCAGCAACAAACGAGACCTAACCTCAAACCTCTGATTACTCCTCTACTGCAAGATAACTTCAAACCACAAGAAATCGTTCATCAACTCCTGCTAGCCACCGCAGCACAACACAATCAATCTATCCTAGAATTGGCCCAGAGCCATTGGCCTCTCATTCAAAACCTCTCATCCTCTTACCAAGACCCACAAACTCTTCCTACACTCTATACAACAATCATCTCCATCATTCCCACACGAGAAATCCCCCTCCCTCAATTGCCGGGCAGTAATCAGACCATCTTTGAAACAGATCCCCCAGAAACAACATCCATCGTTCAACCAGCACAACCCCAGAAAACACCTCCCATAATAGAGCCCGGTAATCCTGATCAAGTATTAGATAGCCCTGAAATAGAGCGCGAAATATGGTTGGTTGAAAATGCAGGCTTAATCCTCTTCGCTCCCTACTTCGAAATGTTACTGGAGCGAGCAGGTCTTATCCAAAACAAGCATTTCCCAAATATCGACCAGGCGATCCAAGGCGTCTTCCTTTTTCAATATCTCGTCACTGGCCAAAACGAAGCGGAAGAGCACCACCTCTTATTAAACCGCATCCTCTGCAATGTCCCTCTAGATCATGCACTCCCTAAATCCGTAGAGCCCGGAGACGACTGGCAACAACTAACAGATGGGCTCATCGGTGCCGTCATTCAACACTGGAATACTCTTGGTAACACATCTTCTGAGAGTCTACTCAACACCTTTGTCAAACGTGAAGGATCCTTACGCTTTGATCACGAAGAAGGGTGGAGCCTTCATATCCCTGAAGAACCCTACGACATGCTCCTCAACACCCTCCCATGGGCCATTTCTACCGTCCACCTCCCATGGATGGAGCAAGCTCTAAGAGTGGAATGGAAATAATGCTTAGAAAAACTCTAGGAGTCATAAAGCATTCTTTACTCCTCACTTAAAAGCCCTTTGAGGCAAGGCGCTCCGCCAAATTCGGTAAACAGATTATGTCCCAACTCATTAATCTCCTCTAAGGTCTTCGGCCGCCCTGAGCCACTGCCAGGAAAGAAACAATACCCTATACCACTATTACACCCGCCTGAGCGAGCACTAGAATTCACACCTAAGGCCTCTGCTAATGCGACAGAACCTTCACCAAGCTTGTTAGATGGGCCCACATCCGCGGCAATCACATACGCCACTTTGCCATTGCTAAAATTAACAACAGCTCCGATATCACCAATCGCTCCGCCAAAGTAACTATGGCCTTGGGGTAAGACAATGAATGGAATTTCTGACGCGTTTACATAAGCTCTAGGATCCGAACTACTATAACTAGGATCTATTAACGATGTCGTAGAAACATAGTACCCCGGAGCAGGGTCATTCTCTCCCTGAACCACAGGGGTACCAGATGACTGTCCATTTTCCGTCGCAATTCCCCACCAATTTCCAGGGCTACCTGCATCAGCTAGGTAATCTAAGCCCTTATCACTATTTGGTTCTGGGTGATAAGCAAAGGGTGAGCCATCTGCATCAATCGCAAGTCCACCTTGATAAATCACCGCGAGAACAGGAGCTGTTTTATAAACGGAGACATCCCCTACAGTGTCCATATGTGATTTTGTCTCTGCAGAATGAGATCCTCCACTGCCCTCAGAATGGTTCGTTTGATTCGTGCTCCCCTTAGATCTATCAGCCTGTTTTGCTGTTCTTGATGATTGTTTCTGCCCCCCTCTATCATCACCCAAAGTCGTGCTTTTTACGAAATCTTCGATCGAAGTATCTAGAATATCCAAATCCTGCCCAGAACCTATGCCTGAAATCGTGCCCGATTCTGAATACTGCCAAATCATCCAATGAGCCCAAGGCCCTAAATCATCTGGAGCATAAGAGGGGTAAGGATTCAACGTAGGTACGATCTTATCTTCCGTAGGATAACGAGCGACCCAAAGTGGATATTTACTAAAACGGGAATCAAAATGATTCTTCGCCATACTTAGCCCTGTATAAATAATGGGAAGCCTCCCTGTTTTCTCCTCTACATAAGTTAGCCATGCTAATGCTTCATCCTGCCATTCCTTACTGGTTGGGAAGGGAGTACCAGAGGGGCTGGGGCTCCACTCAACATCAAGACAAGGAGGCAAATCATTCGCTTCCAAACCACCTGCTGTTTGAATTAATTGAAGAAACAGTTCCGCCTGTTGTTGGCCATCAGCATTCAAATCAAAAAAACAATAAGGCCCCCGTGCGATATTCTCCCTCTTAAGCTCTGACCAATAATTAGAAAAACCAGAATCTACGAAATTCCAGTTGGTATTAGAAAAACCCCCGTTGACTTTACAGTAAACCCATTGTGTTCCCGTTGACTCCACAGCCTTCCAGTCCACTGATCCTGCGTCATGATCAATATCTGTCCCCATCACCCGTTTCGCCGGGTGAGAAACAACGCCTCCTGTCACAGCGCCATCACTTTCACCTTGTTTTGAGGAGACCTTCGCTAATTGCGATTCTTCAAAGCTAACAGCTCGATCAATCACTCCAACAATAGATTCCGACATCTTGATTAATGAAGACACAGCTGTAGATTGAAGAGACATAATAAATGGTTTTTTTAATGTTTATGAAACATGCCCCGCTCTCTTTTGTTATCTATCAGATTCCAATAACAATGAGCGCGGTACAGTTTTCTTATAGTGTCTTCATTTATAGTATCTCTATGTCGTTAGGCAAGGTAATTTGCCATGCCTAATCTCAAATCGATCTGACCACCATATCACATAGAGACCCTGAGCTTCTACCCTATCTTTCCATTGAACATTTAGCCTCTTTGCTGGATTTCAGTAATCGCCCAGAGTGCGTGTTCCTGGACTAGATCACATTCTTCTGCGGCAAGCTTTTCTAGCCGAGGGATATCTTCCAAACTTCCAGTGTTTCCTATAGCAACACAGACGTTTCTTAAAAAACGGTCTCGTTTGATGCGTTTGATCGGAGATTTAGCAAATACTCGACGAAAGTCTTCGACATTGAGTTCTAAAAAATCACGTAATGATAAGTCAAAAATCTCTTTCCGAGCATGCAACTGGCTTTCTTGACTCAATTTTGCAAACCGATTCCATGGGCAAACTTCCAAGCAGACATCGCAGCCATAAATTCTATTTCCCATGAGTTGGCGGAATTCTTCAGGGATGGAGCCTTTATGCTCAATGGTGAGGTAAGAAATACATCGTCTGGCATCCATTTGATGTGGTGCCGTAATGGCCTTAGTAGGGCAGTAATCGATGCAGCGAGTGCATTTACCACATTTATCACCATAGGGTTGATCGGCTTCTAAAGGGAGAGTCGTGATGAGCTCGCAAAGAAAGAACCAAGTCCCTATTTTAGGGTGAATCTGCACCGTAGATTTACCATTCCAGCCTAATCCTGCATCTGTGGCGTAGTCACGCTCTAATACTGGCCCAGTATCTACATAGTAACGCTGCACCCCTCCCATATCAGACATGGCTGAATGTAAATCACTCAGTTTCTCTGTGATAATATCATGGTAATCATCATTCCAAGAATAACGAGCGATGCGATAATCATCACTCTCTTGTTGATCACCGGGGTAATAATTAAGGGCTAAGGTGACGACAGCCTTTGCTCCAGGGACTACTTCAGTAGGAGATACTCGGCGAGTTACATTCCTCTCCAACCATGTCATATCACCAGCGCAGCCTTCTGCTACCCATTCTTTAAATCGATCCGCATGGGTAGCATCTGTCGCAGCAGCAATCCGGCAATCACTGAAACCTAATTGTTTCGCAATGAACTGAATATTCTTTTTGGCAATGTCTGGGGTAACTTCCACGCAACAGGTTCTAGCAAAAAAATAAAAATGAAGAAAAGACCCTTTTTATCTTGCAAGAAATCCTAAGTCCTTTTAGAAATCGCCGCGCCCTGTAAAGGGTACCAACCAAGAGTGAAAGCTCTGAATATTGGGGGTAGATGGCCGAGTGGTTAAAGGCGACAGACTGTAAATCTGTTCACGAAAGTGTACGAAGGTTCGAATCCTTCTCTGCCCACCATATTTAAAATATGGATTTTGGAAATAGATTTTGCAGCGTCACTCAAATTTTATCGTGATTTACTCGAATTCCCCATTGTGAAAGAGGGGTAGGATAACTTCTCAAAATTTGCTCACTTCGACTATGCAGGATTTGGAATTCACGTTTCGTTTACGAGTGGACGAATCCTTTTCACCTGTGCGCAGACAGGCTTACAGATATATGTCGATGATGTGGATGCATGACACGCGGAACTAAAATCTCAGGGAGTGAACGTTCCGTGGAAAAATCCGCGAGGAACCATGGGGTGGTAGAGTCCTCACAATTACAGATCCAGATGGAAACCTCTTTGACCTCTTAAATGCAGATTTTGAACAAATCTTAAATTCCTCCACTGTAAGTGAACAAGACACTTAAAATATGGCAATCCATTGGTCACCAAATATTTCATGAGACCCATTCATTGGTGTTTCCGCCTAGGAGCGTTTTCCAACTCAATCAACCAATAGACAACAACAAGCAAAGAAGCTCAAACGAGCACGCCTGATTCGTTCTCTACGCCGGTGGAATAAAATGCCGAAAGGATCAGGGGAAATTGAAAACATTCAATGATAAGGTGGCTTTCCAGCAGCAAACTTGCCACCGGCCATATCACGGCCTAGTAATAAGGCTTAAGCATCAGGTAACAGATAGGCCCTGTCACTGCGACATAAAGCCATAGAGGAAACACCCATTTAGTGAGCTTCTTATGCTTTGTGAACTGATTGGTGACTCCTGAGGCCCACGTCATTAAAATAAAGGGTAAACTGACCGCTGCTAAGATAATGTGTGTAATCAGAAAAAAGAAATAAAGCCCCCTACCCTCTGCCCCTTCGGGAAACCTAGTTTCTTCTGTCGTAATGTGATAAGCCACATAACACAGTAAAAAGAGGACAGAACAAAACATGGCGGCATTAATACACAGCTTATGTACCGCTATGTTCTTCCGCTTGATTGCTACGACACCAGAGACCAGTAAGATGGCCACCAAGGTGTTTAAAATAGCATGTATAGGGGGAAGAATCATGAGATCGACTCCTTCTGGAAGGGGTATTTTCACCTGCCGCATGACTCCAACAAGAAGTAAGACAACAGAAGTGAGTACCCAAGTTGCTATCCGGAGCTTTCCCGCCAAGCCATCTCGGCTGGGGCGCTTAATATATTCTTGAAATGAAGACATCGATAATACTACACAAATTTATTGAGACACTGTCGGTGGGTCAGTTAGCTCCGGCTCGGTGTTTTCCAAGCACCACTCAACAGCACGATCAATACTAATTCTGCTAGAGTCATAAACATCAGAAAATTTTTCTCGGTCTAAACCGAAGAGGTCTACCATATGACGCATTTCTAAATTACGATCAAATACACTGATACGCATGTCATGCAGGTAAGGCCTCGCTGAGGCATCTAACCCTGTATTTTTCTTAAAGTCGGCATATTTAAGCTGCTCTCTATTATATTCCGTCAACACCTCTATATTCGAACGGAGAACCCACCACTTTTCCTGATCAACTCCCATGTTTTCGCAAAACCGATTCACCACATCCTCTGTATCGTCACTGGAAATGGTAATGATGACAATATGAACATTATCATTCTCTTTATACTTCTCCTGGATCTCTTTGAGTGGCTGCATATTAGCACTCATACAGTCTGGGCAATTCGCATAAAACTGAGCAAACACGACGACTTTCCCTTTCAGGTCCAGCAAGCCCACCTCAGATCCATCTTGCTTAATGCAGCGAAGGTCTGACTCTAATTTCGTTAAAATACTTGGTTCATACACTTCATCCATACGATGCTTATTCACCAAATCATTAGTCACATTGTTTGCTTTTTGCTGTTTACCAAGCCAGACAAAAGCGCCAATTAACAGAGTGCAGAGTAACGCCACTCCCGTATAAAACATTATAATTTGTTGTTTTGTCATGATACTTATTTTAGCTTTGTTTTGCTTTTACTGCACGGCGGTATTTTACCCCTAAGATGACGATGAAAATACCTATACCAAGAAAAATGACGATGGCAAAATTGTAGTCAGGCTCCTTCGCTGCTTCAGGATTATCTAGAATATAACGAATGCAACGAATCATTTTTTCCATTTCTAGTGTTGATGCATTGAGATGGCGTGCAGCCTCTGGTAATTCTGCTAATTTAGGGTTATCTTTAATCGCTCTCCTTGCCTCATCTTCCACCTGTAAATAAGCTTCAAAGTCAAAGTCTTCATACTGCCCACGTAGCTGCCTCGCCTGATCAACAATCCTTAATTTCCCAGGAACTCCTAGAGGGCCGTAAATCGCCGCTTTTTCTTCCGAATAGGTTTCAACCGCCCCGATCTCTAATCGATCTTTAATAAAAGCACGCATCGGGCCTTCCTCTGCACTAAGGAACCACCATTGTTCTGGCTTAGTAACTATATTAGAGGCTAGTTCGCTCAGTTGAGCCCTCGTCTCTTCACTCTCATCTTCAACCGACAAGCAGACAAGCTGAACTCTAGGCTCATCAGAAAACGCGCTCGCTAATGTTTTCATCGCCTCGAGGACCACTTCATTTTCCTTTGGCTGAGAAGGAGCCAAACAGGTAAACACCGAGACTTTCCCATCTAACTCTGAGAGCTGACGTACCGTGCCATCATGATCAAGAAATTGAAAATTTTTCGTCAATGCAGAAATTCTGGGTAAATAACCATCTCCGATCAACTCATTCCGGCGCTCTTGCTCTGTGACGTAACTACGCCAAATAAAAATACCGCCAAAGACAATAAGGGCGACGAGGATAAGCACTGTATTTCGGATCGCAATAGGATTGCGCTCCGCTGGTTCCATATTTTCAGCAGCAAACATATGATATTAATTAGGTCTTAAATCCCAATCCAAAGTCAAAAGACCGAGAGCGATCAGTAAATAAAGTAAGGTATAAAGAAAGAGTGCACGAGATGATTTCCTATCACCAGCTTTGCTAAACGCTAATGATAAATAAGCCATATATAGGCCAGCCAAACCACCCCCTATCCCATAAATCCAGCTAGATAAACCGCTGATCCAGGCGATGGGCCCAAGGGCCGTAAGCCCCAAGCTAAATAGCAAAGCCAGCTTAGCCGTTCGCTTGCCACTGACATCACCATTGGACCACATGATATAGCCCGCAGATTCATATTCTTCACGGCAGAGCCAATTAATCGCTACAAAATGAGGTAGTTGCCATAAAAAGAGCAGGGCAAAAAGATACCAAGCAGCTCCATCATACCAGTTCCCTCCAGCAGCAGCCCACCCTATCACAGGCGGTATCGCACCAGGGATTGCTCCCACTAAGGTATTCGCAGAACTCTTCCTTTTCATCGGAGTATAAATGAAAACATACGTCGCGATCGTAGCCGCAGCTAAATAAGCGGACTCGGCATTCACCTTTGCCGCTAAATGAATGACTCCAAAGGCCGACATCGCCCACCCTAGGGTAAACGCAGTCGTCACATCCATTCGTTTCGAAGGCAACGGGCGGTTCGCTGTGCGCTTCATCAACCGATCTTGCTCTATTTCCATCAGCTGGTTAAACGCGGCAGAGCCAAAGGCTGCCAAAGCAGTCCCAAAAAGCGCATGGAATAACCTCCAGCCATCAAATATGAGCACACCATGTACAGAAAGAGAACCTAGGGCAAAGCCAAAGAGCGTCGTCATCAAGACAAACGTATTGAGGCGAATCTTGGTTAGTACCATAAGGTCTTGCCTAAAATTCACTTCAGTTTCCTTCTCCGTCGTCCTATGAGACATTGGCGGGGTTATACAGGTGTCACGACGATTGCCAAGTGACTTGTGAAGCTATTTTTCAACGCCACTCCACAGAAATGTCAAATTAGTCAACATAGGCTAGATATTCTCTTCACTCAGCTAGAAATATTATTGGATCTGCTCGAGAAGGCGTTGTTCACAATTTTAAAAAAATCAAAGAACGCTCACGGTAAAATAAGATCATTTATTCACAGTTTTTTAAACTTATAATTCACCAAAGTTTACTATTTATCTCACCCTATACGCACTCATATTTTTCATATCGACAGGTAAGAAACTCTTCCATTCTAATGACACCGGAACAAGCCAGTACTCAAACTCATGCGGTGCATACAATGCGGATCATTACAAGATAAAGTCATCGACTCAAGAATGTCGAAGGATGGCACATCGACCCGCCGCAGAAGAGAATGCTTACAGTGCCAATACCGGTATACAACGTATGAGCAAATCGAGCGCACAGACCTCCGAGTCGTGAAGCGGGACGGTACCCGTGAAATCCTTAGCCGTGAGAAACTGTTTCGCGGTCTCGTCAAAGCCTGCGAAAAACGCCCAGTCCCCATGGATCGGTTAGACAGAGCCGTCGAAGAAATTATTACAGACCTCCACAAAGATCATTTACTAGAGATTCCCTCAGGAGCCATCGGCGGGAAGGTCATAGACAAGCTTCATTCCATCGACCCCGTCGCTTACGTACGCTACGTCTCCGTCTACCGGCAGTTCGAGGATGTCGGTGAATTCATTCGTGAAATTCAAAGTCTAGAAAAACGAACACGCCGAGATCCACTTCAACCTCCACTCTTTCAAAACGACTAACCTCTTCCATCTTCCCTCCATAACATTGCAGCTCCATTTCACCCTATGATTTCTTTCATCCGTAACCTACCCGCACTACAAGTGGGGCAGCACCACGTCACAGGCTATGACACAATATGGATACGCCAAGCGCTAGTTCAGGCAGCTCGCCGTGCAGGAAGAGAACAGTTCCCTTTCATTGATGATATTTACGAAGGGGTCGTCAGTTACCTCGAATGCAAATGCCCCCTTCGCCTACTGAAGCTAGAGGATCTCTACCTTCGCATCGAATATATGCTCAAAACCATTGGCTATGAAACCATTGCTCAAGCCCTCGCCCCCATCGCACCACCTATCACCATTTCCCTCGAGCACGTCGCCACGAAAGCAAGCTCCGGCTTCGAACTCGCCTTTTACACAGAACTTACGAAAGAACTGCGAGAACTAAAAGACATCGGCGTCCAGGATGTCTACTTCAGCCAAGTCCGTGAATCCGTGTGCATTTTACTTCAAGCCCAACAATGGGATGGCCAATGCCAACAGCTCGAAAACGAACTATTACAATTTCTCACCAAAGTAGGCACTACACCGACAAGACAAGGTAGCCGTATCCGCCTGATGATTACCAAAAACTCACTACTAGATTCCTAACATGTCTATCTTCGAAAAGATCATATCAAAAGAAATCCCCGCCGATATCGTCCACGAAGACGATCTGTGCTTATGCTTCCGAGATATAGCGCCACAGGCCCCAGTACACATCCTCATCATTCCTAAAGAACCTATCCCACGAGTGAATGAAGCCAGCCCTGAGCAACAAAACTTACTAGGGCACCTACTCTTAACGGCTCAGCTCGTCGCAAAACAAGAAGGGTTCTCTGAGAGCGGCTACCGATTAGTCATGAATAATGGCCCAGATGGAGGAGAAGAAATCCCCCACCTCCACATTCACATACTAGCCGGGCGTCAACTCCAATGGCCCCCGGGTTAAGCGCACCCTAACTTCTAAGGCTCATTCTCTAGTAAGCGTTCTCCTCCTTACCCCGCTTCCTTACCCCGCTTCCTTACACCGCTTCCTTACCCCGCTTCCTTACCCCGCATGGCGCACTGGCCCATCGCTGCGCTTAGACCCCATTTCATATACTGATAAGAAGCGAAGAACTGATAGACCGAGCAAGGCGTCGAGGCGCTTTTCGATAGCTTACCAGACAAAGAAAGAAAACAAGCAATTCCAAAAAAAACATATTCCATATTTCATAAAAACATCCTTGTCGTAATCTCAAAAACAAATAACAAGGATATATGAACTTAAACTATTCATTGCTTGTCGCGCTTTTCACCTATTCGCACCCCGGTTTCTTTCAGGCCAATTGTTCTAAGATCGCTTTTTCAAAACTTCTCCATAAGTCTCTTTAGCAACGAATAAGGAAACACCCACCAATACCAGCTATCCCCCTCTTATAAGGAATTCACAATATTATCACCACCCTATGGCCAAACAAAAGCAAAGCC
>CAZLQY010000014.1:0-49032 GCA_964561965.1 uncultured Verrucomicrobiales bacterium | reverse complement strand
ATTTTGGTTTTCCTCTTTTGAATCAGGAATGTCAGATCAAGTCACGTTCTTTACAAATTATACATTCATAAAACACCTCTTCGAAGTGAATTTCGTAGAGGTGTTTCTTTATCAAAATTCGCGGACGTTCCAACGAGGAGCCTTACACTCTTATACAACCCCCCTAGCAAACCGCCTATAACTTCACACCGAGAATATCTCCCTGCTTCAGCTTCCCAGCTCCAAGGAATATATTCGCCTCCATTTTTTTACGCCCATCAGGTTGTACCATGTAAACTCTTAACGCATCTCTCCCACAGCAAACCAATAACCCATCCGTAGTATCCAAAACTTCTCCGGGAGCATGTTCCACCCCAGCATCTAAAATGACAACCTCCGTCTGAGGAAACACCTTCAGTCTACGTTCTTTATTCTTCGCATCAAAATACGTTGTATACGTTCCAGGCCAAGGATGGTACGCGCGAATACGACGTTCTATCGCATCCGCTGATACCGACCAATCAATCCGGCCATGATCACGCAGCAACTTGGGAGCATATGTCGAAACAGCATCATCCTGAGGTACCCCTTTGGCACGCCCATGTTCCAGCTCATCTAAAGCCTTCAATAAAACGTCTGGGCCTATCGCGGCAAGCTGATCATGCACCTCCCCCCCCGTACTCTGAGAAGATAAAGGAAGTAGGGAACGGCAAATCATATCGCCAGCATCCAACTGCTTAACAACATGCATCACAGTCATACCAGTCTCCTCATCACCAGAATCAATAGCAGCCTGAATACAAGCAGCACCCCGGTATTTAGGCAAAAGAGAAGCGTGTAAATTAATAATAGCGATCTTTGGAAGATCAATCAACGCCTGAGGTAAAATCTGTCCATACGCCATCACCACAATCACATCAGGTGACAACTCAGATAACGTCGAAATAGAAAGCTCGCACCCCACCCGCTCAGGCTGAAACGTACATACACCATTCTTCTCCGCCATCACTTTAACCTTCGGAGGAGTCAAAATTTGTTTTCTCCCCACAGGCTTATCAGGCTGGGTATAGAGAGCCACAACATCATGCTCACTAGCCAAAAGAGCAGAGAAACTAGGGAGAGCAATATCTCCTGTCCCCATGAAAACGATACGCATAAATCAGTTCCGTTCCATTCATTAATGATGAATATCCAGCTCTAAAGTCCGAGCTAAAATATCGTGTAACACCTTAGCTGGAGCTTGAGAGCCATCAACATCTGTACGTAGAGAGTCAGCATAAAATTCCAAAATCGGCTTCGTCTCAGCCTCATAGGTCTTAATACGCTTCTCAATCACCACATCACTAGCATCATCCATTCGGTTCTCTTTCAACGCACGGCTTCTCATACGTTGCGCAAGAACCTCTCTATTTGGGCAAGACAAATGAAACACTTGATACACCTCAATGTAATCTTCTAAAATCTCAGCCTGCCGTACATTTCTAGGAATCCCATCTAAGACCAGAACATCCTCCTCAGGATGATACAAATGAGCATCACGCCAATTCTCAATCTGTGCCTGCCACAACTCAATCGTCAACTCATCAGGAACAAGATGCCCCTTACTAGAGTACTCGACAAACTTCTGACCAAGTTCCGTGCGCGTATCTAAAGATCGAAAAACATCCCCACACGCACAATGGAAAAAACCAGGAATCATCCCCAAAACCTTTCCTTGAGTGCCTTTACCCGAACCGGGAGCACCTAAAACAAGAATAGCAGGGCGTTTTTTCTTAGATACAGAAGTCATTAGTCGGGGAAACTAAGAGAACAAATAACGAAGAGCAAGCCTGATTCAGAGCTTTTTCCAGAACCACATCCGTGCAAAACCAAAGAATGAACTCGCTCTCACACAAGCCGAGAAAACAGAACCATGTTTCACATAACAATCAGAGCCTAATCTCAGCCACCTCAACAAAACATCCCACAAATAGATAGAGAAACCGAGCTACCAAAACCTTCCTTCCGCTCAAATCATATCGGCACATTTAGATCAAACCGTGGTATCGGCGTCATGAACGGCTTCACACCATTGATGAAACCATAAAAAGCCCCTCCCACCATACTATCACAGCTAATTACATGATAACTGTTATAAGAAAAAGAATCCCCAGGCTCTATCTCAGGTATCTTACCAACAACACCAATACCCTCAACTACAAGCGTTTCACCACGAATATTTTCCACAATCCATTTTCTACCACAAATAGAAATAGGGCTCTTTCCCTTATTGTGAATAGAGAGAAAATACACAAACGGGTGAGGACGCTCCACCAAAGCTTTTAGCGAAGGCATATAAGCGACCTCATCCACAGACACCGCAACATCAATCTCATGCTCGTAATTCATCATCACTCCTCCTCATCTTGTTCATTCTCGCTCACATCTTCTTCCTCAGTAAGAACCTCTGGAGCTAAACGGTCTTCCCAAGATTCTAACTGCACAGCTTCACCAAGCCCCCCTATCTCATGAATCAACTCCCCACAACGCACCCTCCAGGCCTCATAATCTGGTGGCCCCTTCACCTTATCACGGCTATTACTAAAAACCAAATACGTCACCGTAAGATCAGAAACAGGTCGGCTATAAGAACTAGCATTCGGATTCAACCTCTTCGCCATTCTTAATGATGCCTCTCCCACCTTAAACGTAGGCCCACCGTCCCCCACAATCGCAGGATAAATCTTATCATCATAGATCACCACAGCATAATCACCAGCTCGCCCCGCGTAAGGATCCTTAGAATTTGTCAATATATTCACAGGCAGCACAATGAAAGGATCGTGTTCAGCAATCAAAAAACTGCGATAAGTCATATCTTCCACACCACGTTGTAGCATCTTCTTCCTATCCCGAAGCCATGCCTTACGTGCGTCTGAAGTATTAGCATCGTTCAACTCCCGGTCCGCATTACCTATCCTCTTCTTCCAACCAGCAACCATTGGATTGGGAACCTTTGTTTTCTTTTTCCAGCCATAACTCGTAAAAGGCTGATAGTGTGTCGAATTCACAATACTATCAGGCATAGAAGCTAAACGATCTCCATCAGACCCATCTGAAACCACATCCATATCACCCTGAATAAGGAGAACCCTACGTCCACTCGAAGCATCCCTCATCGTCAAAATAGTTTCACAGTCAAAGAAATTATGCTTCGTCGTCAATACAGAAAGATTCGTCGCATCTCTCTTCAATCTCACCACCTTATTATTATAGAGCTCTTGGAAGAAATGAGAAACCTTCGCCTCTGATAACAGACTAGGTAATCCAGGTAGAATCTGGCTTAAATTTGGATTCACCGACTCTAACTCCTCCAGTGACTCCGCCGCCTTCGGCAAATTCACCTTCACAGAATAGCTTGCAGAAAAGGAAGAATCATCCTCCCTAACCACAGTCGCGCGATCACTGGGAACCAGCTCAACATGAGTCTTCAGCTCAATGCCACGCGCCAACTTACGAACATCGCCACCTGATGGCTCCGCCACGACCACAGGAGAGTGGAATACAGACTCCTCCTCAGAAGCAGTAATTGAGGTAGTAACAGAGTCCTCAGAACCCTCTAAAGGCACAGAAGCTAAAACAGGAGAACTCTGTAAACCTTGAGAACGATCCATCAAATCTACACTAGAAATATCATCGTTCTCAGCAGCTGTTACATTCTCAACACTAGGGACAGAAACAGACCGAGTAGAAGCACCTCGCCATTCTCGGATCAGCACCTTAGCTTCCTCTAATAAGACAGGCCTTAAAGGAGACAGTACAGCAATTCCAAAAAAAATAACAAACAACAACAGCGCCGCACGTACATAAGGAAACGCCCGCCATATCGGCACACGATATTTCACACCTTCGAGTTCTCGTTCACTGGGATCAACCATAACAAAAAACTAGACCACAAAACCCAGCTAGGTCGAATCAATTTCCACAAAACCCTCTCCATAATAGAATACATCTGCACAAACACCCAAGCATAGATCATTAACATTCAATCAACTACATAAACGCACTAAAAAAGAGGTAAAATAATAAAAATTTTATAGACACTTCTTCCCCTCTACATTAGCCTCCCGCCCGCAGATAAGCCTTTAGGTAATTTGTAACATAAAATGGCACGATAGCTCAGTGGTAGAGTAGAGGACTCATAAGCCTTTGGTCGCGGGTTCAAATCCCGCTCGTGCTACCAATTTCAAGACGAAGCCCCAATCCTTTTTACTATAAGGGATTGGGGCTTTTTGATGTTTGGATTTGTTGAAGAATGGTTGGGGCTAGTTTAGGGCTATTTTTAGGGAAATTCGGGGATTTACTTTATTTTTGTGCGCGGTATAGTGCGCGGTATGGGATCACTTCGTCAAAGGAAAGACTCTTCTTATTGGGAAGCTGTCTATAAAATATGGGACGTTAAAAAGGCCGCATGGGTTCGTAAAACCTCGTCGACCCAATGTTCCGACAAAGATGAGGCTCAGAAAATATTGGAGGGCTTAGAGTTTGCTGCGAAATATGCAGCTGGTTTACCTCAAGGAAGTTCTATCACTCAGAAGCATTTAGAAGGTCTTATAAAAAACATCTTAGCTACTGCTGGGGTTGTGATTCCTGAGGGTTCTTCGGCTCCAAGTCTTTCTGAGTATATTGACACTTATCAGGAGCGGAAAGAGTCTACGGTTTCGGATTCGACGTTGAAGACGTATAAAACGTCTGAAAACGCCTTTGTCTCTTGGTTAGGGTCACGCACGAGCCTATCGATAGACACTCTGACCAATGCAGATGTTGCCGATTATTACCGCCATCTGTTGTCTGTTATGTCGACAAAGTCCGCGAACGACAGACTCACTTGGCTGTCAGGGATGCTCAACGAGGCTCACTTGATCGATGAACTGATCCCTAAGAACCCTGCAAAATCCGTAAAAAGATTGAAGGCAGGTGCTACCTTAGAGCGGCAATCGTTCACTGTGGATGAGGCGATGAAGTTGATCACCACTCTCTCAAAAAAAGACACGAAAAGGAAAGACTGGGCAAGGGCTGTGCTCATCTCTCTTCAAACTGGGGCGCGTCTTGGCGATTGCATTACATTGAGGAAGAGTGACATTGAAGATGGCAAACTCACTTACCAACAAAGCAAGACGGGGAAAACTCTAACCATTCCTCTTGTTCTCCGAAAATGGGATAAGTTTTTAATTGGCTCTAAAGATCCCGAGTTTCTATGCCCAAACCTCCATCAAGAATACCAGCGCATAGGAAATGCTGATCTCTCTAGTGAGTTTACAGGCTTAGTCTCGGAATGCGGTGTGAAACAGACTTACAAAACTATGAAAAATGGCCGTAAGATGGCCCAGAAGACCTTCCATAGTCTTCGCCATACTCTGCGTTCCGCCATTGTCGCTAGTGGAGGCTCAGACGCCCAAGCTGATCTCATCCTCGGACATAGTGCTGGTCAGGGCAAAACCTATACGCATTCAGAAATGGGAGCTATGAGCTCGATGTTAACTCGAGCAATCCAAGACACCACTAGTTAGGGCTTTGTGCGCTCCATGAGTGTGGCGATGTTGGTCTTAATTTCCATGATATCGTCGGCAAGCCTTTCCTCTGTAGAAGTGAAAGACTTAAGTTGATTCTCTAGTGTGGTAACTCTGTTAATAAGAGACCCGTATCCCATTAGCGCCACTCCAATGGCGGAGAGAATCGAAGTTGCTATAGAGGCCATTTTGAGATCAATAGTCACATCGTCACCTCCGATCTTGCGAATTCTTGGATTGCTTGGGTGTAGGCTCTGCGGAGTTCCACATAGCGGGAGCTCATGCGTTTCAGGTCTTCATCGTTGTCTATGAAAAATGGTTCCACGATCACACATGGTGCGATTGTATTCCACAGTAAATGCCCCCCTCTCCCCTCTTCATCGCGATATTTCAATCCTCGGTCAGGGAGTTCTAGAACATCTGTCTGAGCGGATTGTAAGCCACCAGCTAGCGCTTTGCCTTTCTTGGAGCAATAGAGAACCTCTGAGCCAGAAGCTATTCCATTGTAAGCGTTTGCGTGGAAGCTGATAATAAAATCACAGTCTAGTTCGTTGATTCGATTAGGTAGTTTGTTGTAACCTTTACGAGTATCGTCTCGGTGAATAATGACACTCTCTACTAGACCACAAGCGACTAAGTCTTCATGTAGGTCTTCCACGAACAGGTCATAAAACTTGTATTCTGAAACACCGTGAGACCGATTGACAGCCCCTTGTGCGCTGGGCCGATGGCCTACCACTAAACCAACTCTTTTCATTACTTAGTCGCTTCGATGATTTTGTCATTGAGCCGATCCACAATGATTTCCGTGGACTGGACGTCTAGAGTGAAGCTTGGTCTCAGGGTCTGCGGATCTACAGACACAGTGCAGGACGATAACCCTATACAGGATAAAGCGAGGAAAATTAAAGTCTTCATGGTTAGTCTTTTTTAATGATGTTAATGACACCGATGACTCCTAGAGCTGCCATGATAAGTTGGTTTTGGAGTTCGGGGGAAATCGCGATTCCAAAGGCTGCGAGTATCGCGATGATCCCGCGCCATGTGGATTCTTGACTGAGTTTTTCAAGTAGCACCTTCATGGATAACAACTTAACGAAGAGACCACCCCTTGTTAAGAGACTGGGGGTGACCTCTTGGTCTAGGTGACTTGCTCAGGACTAATTGTGTAATCTTCCGTGTCCCAGACATCCAAGGCTGCCACTCTCCAATAATATGTTGGAACGTTCCCCGCTACTTTAGGCACGATGAAACTAGCAACTGTGCTAGGGCCATCGTGAATGTAGTTCTGAGCCGTCGTAGTGAACCCACTAGTATCAGAAGCCCAAATTCTATAACCTAGTAAATCCACCCCAGAAACAATCCCCCATCTGAGGGTGACACGAGCACTGTTAGCGTCTAGGTCTGTGATTTCACTGACAAGGTTATTGGGAATATTAGGCTTCGGGTTTGATAAACTCAGCTCACTATCAGGAGAACTCCCCACAGTGTTCACTGCACGAACCAAGACTTTGAAAGACCGACCTTGAACCCCATCTGCTAAGGCTTGGGTATGGGTATAAATGAACTCTGAAGATTGACTCGTGTGAGTGGCGTAGGAAACCGTGTTCGTATCATCCACGATCTCAATTTCATAGAATTCAGCTCGGTTGACATCATCCCAGTCTAAGACTGCCTCTAAACCATTAAAAGTCCCCAATAATGCAAGACCTGTCAGTAGTTCTGGAGGATCAGAAATCACCCCCAAAGTCCCTGACCAGGTATTCCATGGCCCTAGGTCTTCGTTCACGGCCGCCACACGAATCGAGTGGCCCCCTATCGTTCTCACCGGTAGGATAATCGAGGTATTTAATGTCTCACCCTCCCTCACCCAGTTAGTCCCATCTGTGGAAGACTCGACTATATAGCGGTTCGCTCCTAGTGATGGCGACCATTTCACTAAAACTAGACTCAAATCATTAATATCTTGTGATACTTCTAGCCCTTCCACCGCTGCCGCCGCAGGGAAGCTCAAGCTTCTTACTACAAGCGGTGGAGCATCTGCACCATCATTAGCGTAAACTCTGGCATCATAAACATAGCCCGCCACATTCACAGTTCCGTCTCCGTTAGGAGATATATCTGAGACTACAACATCCTCCCCTAACTGTTCACTAGGTCCTATGAGATAAATCGGCAAATCATGTTGCGAATCTAGGAAAAACAAACCTTCGGTTGACCCCTCGATGATCACTTCGCCCCCAGCAGAAGGGGAAACATCGAATACGGCAGACGGCGTGCCATCCTTTTGGCGAAACTGGATTTTATGCTGAATGCCTGGCGTGAAATTATACGAATCAGAGAGAGTCAAATGACTATGTCTTGCCCTGAGAACCCTACCACTCGATGACCACTGAGGCACATCGTGAGTCACTTTGATCAAGCTACCATATTCAGGAATCAGCCCTTCCAGCCCAGTCGTGAACTTTATAATCGTTCTCGCATATTTCTCCTGCGCTCGTATGAACAGGCCCTCACGAAACGCTAAGTCACGACTACTACAACCAAAGAAATTCACCGTCTTTAAGTTGTTTCCTCCATCTCCTGGTAATAGACATTCCACACTTTCAGATTTGAAGGTTTGTGGATCTGTATAGATCATCTTCACTCCATCTGTCTCTGAATCTCTCTTTAAGGAGAACTCTATGGAGAAGGAGTCTCTTACTATATTCTGTGGGCTAAACACCGCGAGGGGGAAACTCTGAGGCCGATCTTGAATCGCTGTAATCAGCGAACCTGTCAACATCGGCACAGCCCTAGAGAGGCGAGCACAGGTGGTGAGCGCCTGCCATACTGTGACAGAACGATCAAAGACATGGTCAAAGGTATATCCAGCAGCGTCTAACGCATCGATCGATGTCATATCCAAATGCTCTAGAGGAAGAGCTCCGCCATACCCCTCAACATGGGTGAGAATATCCCTAAAGGCTGCGGAGATAGAGCGTGTCGTGGCTCCATTGATTTTGCGCGTAGAGATCGCATAGAATTTCTTAGCTGAGGAGGAGTTGAGGTTATGATCTGCCTTCGCCTTCACTGCGATCATTGTCAGATCTCCATAATCTTGCTGAGAGGGTAAAAAGGCTCTCAAAGCCCCCCACTGCATCTCATCCCCATAGCGGTGTTGATCCTCATCAGGCTCTGGAGTAGATCGTAAAACAGCAACTTGATATCGCCCTTCTGGCACAAACCGTTCTATTGTGATTCTTTGAGGTGTCGTCGTCGCATAAGTCGCCGTATGAGCCTGAACTTCTGAATTCCCTACAGGATTATCGTCATCGTCAATCTGCTGATAGAAAATATAAAAGCGTAAACTCCGTGTATTGAGACCCCCTTCATCATTCGAGAAATAGAGTCCACGAGGAAACACAAAATCTAACTGTAGCTTATTGGTCTTAGTTGTCGGAGGGTTCGCTTCGAAATATCCTGTAGCACTACTTGGGGCCACTGCTCCCAGTGCGGGGCTATAATTCTCATCTGGAAGTAATGTCACCCCGCGAGCTTCGGCTGAGTTTATCACATTATCGGGGAATAGGGTGACTCGCTCCCCTGGGTTCGCCACCTGAATCGTCACGTTGTTAAAATTAGCAACGTCAGTTTCCCCATAGCCCATCTCTTCGATGTCGTGTTCCCCATGTCCTAAGGTGTAGAGACTATAGAGAAACTGTTCATTGTTTTCATAGATGTTGTATTGTTGTGCGGCGATTGTGGGATAGCGTTTATTTCTTCCATAACTTAGCTCTATGGGCTCGCCTAACTTCGTTTGATTACGCTGACCTTGAAGGCTGTAAACAGAGTCTCCATTATCCGTAGATTCTAGACCTTGGTCAGGAATATTCGTGAGCAAGACTATCGCGACAGCAATGGCTACAACGGCGACAACTGCCACAACGATTAAGGCAATAGGCCCAGCGGGAGCGGTCGCGAAGGACACAACGCTATCCGCAGGCAGGGGTTCATCCCACTGGTCTCGTAAGACCGCTTCGTCCCCGATAATGCAGATTGTTGGGGTTGTGAAATCACTACCGCCGGTGACATGCGCCGCCGCTTCATTGATCGTCTTCGCCTCTATGTCGTAGCGTTCTGGTTTTTTCTGAAAAGGGTCTGGGAAGTGTAGAACGATCATGATGTTGGTCGGTAAAATTTAAGGTTTCTCCACCCTAAAACTTGGATGTTTCGCATCGTCTGCAGGCAGCTAGAAGTCTTGTGTGCATGAAGGATGTATTGTTGGCCGCCGTCCTCGATGTAGATACCTACATGATGGGGCGCGCTATTTTGAGACATCGTGACCGCGTCTAGGTGCTGTGGTTTCTCCACCCTCTGCCAAGCCTCCGCTCCAGCTCCGATCGTGCGAGTGAGTTCACGAACGTTGTCACGCGAGACCTCAGGAAAGTCAGGTAAGTCTAGCCCGTGACTATAGCTGTAAAAGTATTGTAGCAGCCCCCAACAATCAAAGCCTGTGAGGTCTTTCCCTCCAGAAACATAAGGCACCCCGAGACACGAACGAATGAGTTTCACCTGATCCATCAGTTTCCTAAGGTGGGGAAGATATCACGTGTGAACCGTTGACGTAATAAAGGTTTATTCACTAGGTCTGCAAAGGAAGCACGCGCGGTCACCACGCCATTCTTGGCAGAAATGTCAGTAAGCTGAAGTAACAATGGTGGGTCTAACTGTGGCTTGGTAAAGTCATTGCTCAAATAAGGTCGATAACGCACTAATGTCGCCTCATCAGAGTTCACCGCTGTTTGCACAAAAGACATAATCCTTGAGTCTGTGTTGTCGATGGCAAGGTCGAGAGTTTGTATGCCGTTAGCCCCTACACGAGGTAAACGAAACGCCACAGCTGAAGCTTCAAACACTCTCTGAGACCCGTCTTCTAAAGTTAGTTGATGGTCTTCTAGAGCATTGATTAAGTAGAACTTAAAACCACCATTCGCAAACTCGAAGGTATCTAGATAGACTAAACCCGAACCAGCATGAGCGTAGGCTTCTTTTATCGCCTGATCGTAGTTTTTCATAGGCTTTATGAGAGGTCTTGGCGGAAACGTTTGCCCACGGAAAAGGTAAAGGTAGCAGACTGGTGAATAGGCTGAGGATCTGTGAAGGTCAAAAACATCGCGTTCCCGGATCGTTGAGCCACGAACTGGGAATGATTCGGGAAAATCATTTGTTTCACCCTTCTCACAGGACTAAATTGAGTGGTCGAGGATGTGTGAGAACGAGTTAACCCGTTTTCTAATGTTGGTTGTTCTATGCTGTTTTCTGCCCTCCCTCCAAGCGTCGCATCTTCCCTCCTGAAATCAATCCTCCCGTCAGCTGTTATCTCACTGTCTTGGATATAGTTACCCTCAGTATGGGCAAGCACCATATCACTTCTAGGCTGCAAGAGAAAAAAATTGTTAGGATACGAGGAAGCAACCCCATCCACTCGAACTTCTACTTCCCCCCTACTATGACAAGTCCCAGAAGTAGCCCCTGTGATGGCACTCGGAGAAATACATCGATACGTTGTGCTGTCCACATTTTCAGACACTTCCATTTCCACGCCATCAATGAGCGCATCCACACCACTAAGCGTCACTCTATCTCCTGGCTCGAAGTGATGGTCCTCATCCACCTCTACTGTTAGTATTTCTTGCCCGCCATTGTTTAGAGTCGTCGCGCTAACGATGGTATAAACGTAAGGGTAACCATCTAAAAAATCAGAAATATCCATCAACTCTGGAGTCTTCGGGAGAAAATCTAACTCTATGCTGTAATCCACCCTCACAACGTCGTTGACTAAAACATCTAGGGGCGTAGGTAATACAATTCTGGCGGTTCGAAACTCGTTTGCTTTTCTTGTTGGGAACATATTTCCATCCCCAACAACAATTGACCTCAAGGTGTATGGAGTCCCTGTAAAAATAGGGAAAGAAAACGAAGACTCAAAAGTTGATACTTTATCTAGATCATTATGGAACTGACTTGATGTCGTATCCACACTTTGATGCACGGGGCCTATAGGCGCATCATCGAACCCTAAAGCCTCTGTTCGATAGATCTCTACAAGTTGATTCGCTCTCGTATAGGCCTCAAAGGTCCTCACCTCGGTGGCAGACACGATCTCTACAATCAAAGCTGTATCCCCATTAGAATACTTAATCGTATCCCCTAAGTGCGCGGCGGTGAATACAAATGCACCTGACGCCGTCACTACATGGCCTACCTGTGTTAGGAGCGTCGGGGCGATGTCAATTTTTGTAGGGACTGCGGAGTCCGTTAAAAACATCCTAGTCGCGAAGGGGCTAGTCGTCGCTATTGCTAGGTTATTTAATAGGTTAGAGAACCACGGAGTCTGAGTCACAGAACCGTCTTCATGGGTAATAGTGATGCGAGCTTGTCCTTTAGATTTCGTCATGATTTTAGGTAAGTGGAAGGTTGGAAGAGAATTTGAGAGGCCATCGCATCCGTCTGTTCTTCTAAACTCTGAATCCTTGGTTTTATGTAAGTAGAGGGCCTTAAAACCATGTAAGAGGAACTGAAATTCTCCAGCCTAGGCAGCGTTTGAATCCTTGGCGCCGTGTAAGAGCTCTGAAGTAAGAACACATTTGACTGAGCGTGGTCATTCAACTCATCCAGTTCACGGATACGGGGCGCGGTATAAGTAGAAGCGAGGAAACTCACAGACGCATTAGACCCATCACGCAGAAACCTCGCCCGACGCGAAAGCTCTGCGATGTAAAATGGTTCTAAGTGTGTGAAACGCTCCATCATATTAGATCGCCATAGAGGTGCCAGCGGTTGTTCCCTATATAATGGATCGCCACAGCGGTTAAGGTATTGGCCACAGTCACACCACGGGACTCGATCACAGTGCTAGGACTACCTCCAACAAAGCGCACACCACCAGTTCCTACCTTGGTAACCGCCGCTACAAACTCATCGCTAAATCCTGCCGCGTTCCCATCTGGTAGAGTGATAATCACGTCATTCTCAGAATTCACCCTGAAGAAGGTATGAATATCCTCAGGCTCTAGAATGTAACTATCGGTTAGCGCGTTAACTCGATGTTCGTTGACTAGGTCGTGTATTAAAGCGTCATTCAACATATTCAGTAAATTTTCCTTGGTGAAGAGCCCATCTGGTAAGGGCTCGGGTAAAATCGTTGTCGTTTCGCTGAGGAGTTGATCTAAGACTGCCTCTGCTAAGAAACTAGCCCCTCTAGTCTCCAACTGAGCAGACACATTCCAGTGTTGATGGCCGACATAGTTCCCCGTATACACACCCTCTACAATCCGCACCTCATAGGTTCTGAAACCAAAGTGCCAGGGTAGATCCATCTCAAACCAATCCGCACCACTTGTCAGTTTATGCTCGAGAAACCCTTGGAAAATAGCGAACTCCTCGTCCGTGAAACTCCATGATGCGGAGAAACGCAACTGAGTGCCCATGAATCGCCTCACCTGACGAGTCGCACCATCATCAAACTCTGTGCGAATGACGTTAGGCCTCACCGCACCTTGAAAGTCTGTGGTCGGAGGTGGTAATCTATGGATAGGGTATGCCTGCATCTTCTTCCCTCCATCATGCTTCTGCCCACTCATTAGATCTAGGATGCTGGTGTGACGCTATGGTCTTGCCATAACAATCCATTCGACCTATAAATAACTTATGAAATACGTTTTACTTATTCTATCAGGTGCCGTGGTCTCCTGCGCACCGCCCGAACCCGAAGGGCCTAGTCTCGTAGAACGTTATCAAGCAAAAGCAGCAGCACGGGGAGAACGCCTCTTCGAAGGACACCGTGAGACAGAAGCAGAGAAACAAACCAAGATCCTCGAGAAGCTAGAACACAACCTCAAGGAAGATAGAAAAGCCACTCAAGCAAGTAGTCAGGGTTGGAATTATGCCCCGTATTATCGTTGATGATTGGTTAACTAGGTTTAGATAACATCCAATGCATGTTCAGAAATTTAGTGAATAGTTTAGCGTCACCAAAGTAATTAGGAAATGAGCGGTGAAGTTTAGCTATATCACTAGACCTGACGATAACCGCGTTAGTCAGTTCTTTGAACTTCTCTAATGACCCAGATTCGAGACTGGATAGCATATCCACAGCTAGAGGTTGTTGTGATTCAGTGAAAGTCCATACACTTCCTTTACTACCTATGGCATCAATAGCAACTAATAACAGAGGTTTGTTCTTTCGGTTCTCCCCAATATACTTCAAGGCTGGAGAATAGGCTGACACTTCATGTGCGAACCTATGGTGCAACTCAATTTCTTCTAACCTAGCAATGATCTCATTAGGCCTCAAATTTAAATATCTAGGAGTATATTCCTCGTAAGACATTAACGCACTCGCTAGCTGGAAAAACTCAGTGCGGTCACCCGTTAAAGTCTTGTCAGTCTTCATTTCACCCTCAGTAGCATGGATCACGTCACTGATCTCGACAGCTGTCGCCCAAGCGTGTTGCAGCTCTGTGCGCAGTTGCAACTCTACTCTCACTTTAGACTTCAGTTGCTTCGTAAAGTGGATGCTTCTGTATCCAGACTCAACAGGGTCATTTAAGTAATCATTTCTTTTCTCGAAAATCCCTTCTAAGGATTTAGCCGCGCTACTCAACACAGCCATATCCTTACAAACGATTCGAATTCCTGATATATCCTGCATATTAGCCAGGGCCATATTAGGGAACCTCTTGAGTTTGTTTATAATCGTCGGGAGTCTCTTCAACCTCTGCGAAACAATCGCATCTGACTTGTCAATATCCTCACGGCGCAGGGCAGCATTCACGGTGCTACGTATATTAGACAACTCATCTGCATTAACTTGCCTCCATTCAGTAAGAGCCTCTAATTCCCCATCAGAATAGTCGCCACGGCGCAAAGCTTTCCCCGCGCGATTTAAGGCGGAAAAAGAATGGTTAAATTGACTAATGCGAGGGCTCATCTCACATGTAGTCTAATAGACTAGTTCAAAAAGTAAAGTAATCCCCTTCCCCTCTCTCTTAAACCCGACTCAATCTATAAGTTTGTTCTAGGCTTTGTGAGAATGGGGTGCCGCCGCTGCGGACGCCTCCTGCTAGTTCGTTCTTCACCTTTTCGTTGTTCTTTTCAAGGATTGGTCTCATGCGGACTTCTAGGTTTCCGTCTTCGTTTTTTGAGACTTCGGCATCTGCTGGGGCTCCGTAATTCTGGATGATGACCACTGGTGCCATGCCTTGTCCCATGCCTCGCTCTTGCGTGCTGCGTGCGGAGGTTACTACAGCGGGACCCCTGACCATTTCAGGTAAACCAGTCTCCCCTACTAAACCCACGGTTCCTGCTGGAATTAAACCACCATGCTCAAACGCCCCGGAGTATTGCTGACTGCGTATCTGTTGGACGTTCTGCACGCCCGCAGCGACTGCAGCGGCGGCGGCCGTAGCTCCTAAGGCGGGTCCGACAACAGGGATAGCCGCTAACGAGGAATAGGCGCTCGTAGCAGACTCATAGGTCTTAATGAGCGCTTGAGCTATTGACGCCGCCTTAAATGCTTTAAACCCCTTCTCTCCAAAAGCTCTGGAAATACTTGCGAGATTGCCAAAAAAGCCACTTGCTTGCTGAAGTTGGGATTGTTGGTGGGTTTTCCTCGCTTCTGCTTTCTGTCGTTCAGTGTCTTCTACTAATTTTGACTCAAGAGAGGAAAACTCCTGCTCTGTTACTAATTTTTCTTGGCGGAATTCACGTAACTTCTCTAATTCCTGAGCCTGTTGACGTTCGATCTCTTCTAGCTTCGGAGCTAAATCAAATGGGTTAAGTTGTTGATCTAGGGAGTTCTCAAATTCCGCTACATCCGCGAGACTGTTTCTAGGGGTCCGTGGTTGAGACGCCCGGGCACTACTAGATCCTCCAGAGCTACGCCTTCCTCCACTACTAAAACTGCTGCGTCTTTCTGATTCCTTACTCTCTTCTGGACGTTGGAGAAACTTTGGAACCCCTTGTAACCCAGCAAGAGCCTTGCTTCTAGCCGTGCCTATTCGATCTAAGGCTTCTTCAACTCTAGCACTTTCCTCTATAGTAAGGTTTCCTATTTCGCTTAAGTTGTCTTTGTAAGCTAACACAGCAGCAGACCGGTCAGAGAATTGCTTTTCGATAATTTCCACTTGAGACAACAAGGAAGTCTCAACATCATCAAACTTTTGTGCAATACTCGTCGCAGCTGTCTGCGCCGCATTTAATGCAGCCGCAGCCTCGTTCTCTAACCGCGTTTTTGTATCAATGACATTTAATTCCTCAGCCTTAACATCTAGGATAAACTCCGCCATGTTTAACCTTTTCTCTTCTTCAGCGGTTAAATCCTTCAGAGCTGTCAACATCCCGCTGATACCACCGAGGGCTTTTTGCTGCTCTTGCTCCTCAAACGCTGCTCGTTTTTGACGTAAGGCAAATGCTTCCACCTCAGCATCTCGAACTTTAATCCTTAAAAGAGTGATACGCTTCTCCTCTTCATCGAAGCCAGACAGTCGAGATGTTAAAGACTCCAATTCAATTCTTTTTTGCTCAATAGCCTCCTGCTGAAGCCTCTCAGCAGTCATACGCGCGCGCCCTACTCTTTTCACCGAGTTAGAGGCACGAAGGTCTTCGAGTTCGGCTTCTTTTGCTTGTATGGCAAAATATACTTCCTCTATGGAGGCTAAATCTACTGGAGGAGAGCTGCCTTTTGAGGAATCAGCTACCTCCGCCACTCTAGCAGCGACTTCCGTTAAATTCTGTAAAATGACATCAACCTCAAATGCCTCCGCAAGATTGTTACCAATGGCTGCTGCCGCTATCCCAACATTATCTTTAAGTGTTGATACCCTTCCGTTGAGCGTTTCACTCTGGCGTTGCATAGCGCCAAACGCAAACCCACCAGTATTACTGAAAGAGGCAAAAGCATTCTCTAAATCCTCAAACTGAATTTTGCCTTCCGAACCAAGTTGGAAGACCTCCTCTCGTGTCACTCCGAATTGCTTCGCTAGCTGCTCGATAATTGGAATGCCACGCTCGGAAATTTGGTTTAATTCTTCCGCTTGCACCTTGCCTTTATTAAAGGCTTTGGCATAAATCGATGCTAATTCATCAAGTGGGATGTTCGCTGTGGCAGCAATGTCCCCTAGGATTGTTAAATCTCTGGTAAGCCCTTGAGTTGACCCTCTCGCTGTAATAAGTTGGCGTGCTGCTTTAGATACTCCTTCTAGTTGGAAAGGTGTTGATGCTGTAAATGAGGTTAGTTGCTCAACTTGTCTCTCCGCAGCAGCTACACTCCCAGTCAATGAGACAAAAGAAGTCTCAAGAGTCTCCAACCTTGCAGCTTCTCTTAAGGCAAACGCTCCTAGACTCAAAGCAGTCTGAAAACTAATAAACGCAGCGGTAGCGGCAACAGTAAACTTTAAGCCTCTTTGCATAGCCCCATTCAACGAGTCTATTTCTTTTGCACTGCTACGGCTCTCGCGGCCTAATCTCTCGACCCCTCGAACAGCTCCTTTTGACTCCCTTGTGAGTTTCGTTAAACCTTTAGCCCCTTCCCTGCTCTCGCGTTCTAACTTTTCGACCGCTGATGTAGTTGTTTTGGAAGTTTTTGTGAGTTTATCTAACTCTGAAGTCACCGAACGAACCCCTTTTGTTTTGGCTTCGACAATGAGAGTTCCAACGGTGTCCATAATTAGTGTATTGCTGTATGGTAAGAGATGTCTAAGGCGCGTATCACGCTTAACTCTAAGATGCTCAGAGTAATATGGGTGAGATCACACCATGCTTTGATTTCTTGGTAAGTGAGTAACTCCCCTCCTCGCATCTCTTCCGCATAACGAAGGAGATAGAGCGTTTCTGGAGGAGCCTTGGGTAGTTCTAATTCGGGAGGCTTCTTACCAGTGACCTTCCAAATCTGTTTCCAGTGTTGTTCTTGAGTTATTTTTCCGCCTTCGACTTTGCGCGAGAGCTGGAATTTCTTTTCCGCGTAGTCGATGAGGCTTTGGGCTTTTTTACAGCAAAGAGGGAGCGATTTTGTGAGACAACTTCTATCTCTTTCCAAAGGTAAGGAGCTTTCTCGATAAGTTCTGTTATTGTTTCAACAGTCACAGGCTGCTTAAACGACCACTCTTTTATCAACGCAACGCCGAGAGTAACTTCCGCCTTAAGTTTTACCTCTGGAGAATCCTCTATAGAATGTTCAGAAGAAAGGAGTTCACGCATAGCGGCTGAATACGCCGCTTTATACTCTGGGCTGTCTTCCCCGCGCACGATGGCCCAATCTGTAGACTTGGCGCCATCTGGGCGAGGTAGGTCAATTTTCAAGCCTTCGCTGGCTTTATCGGCGGTGAAGTAATCTGTAATAGAAGACATAATTTATGGATTTACGGTTTTGGTTATGATGATGTTGCTGCCCTCCGCTGCATCTAGCAGAGCTTGGAATGGCATTGGTAAACTAATAGAGCCAGTCCCAGAGGTATCTGGTTGGCCGCCTGTGTAGACGATATTAGGGAGAATAAATGTGTAGGTGACGTTTCCTCTCTGTAGGGAAAACTCTAGGGAAGAATGACTCTCGTTAAGGAACTTCTCCAACAGGGCGTGGTTCTCAAAAAACACTGTCGCCTGGCCTGATAAATTAGAGCGCCCAACCGACGGTCTCAAAGTCGTATCCGAGCCCACCACATTGCGTGGCTCTAGACCGTTCTCTAGTGTTAGGGTGATTTCGGTAGCGACTGAAATCACGACACCATCCTCTTTAATCGTGCCAGTAAAGGCATTGAATGGGCAGGAATTGCTCTTTGTCGAGTAAGTCGCATTCACTGGTTCTGTTTCGCTCAACGTCAGATCTTGGCCAATGGTAGAGAAGGACCCGGTAATGATCGAATCTGGAGCGATACTGAGGGAAACGTTGTTCATCTCTACGCCTGTAAAGAGGTGGTAAGGTTTCCCTACTGCAGCGATGTCTGAAAAGTGTCGGAGTATGGAGAAAGAACGGCGTTGAACCCCAGCCTTTAATTTCTGGTGAGATACAGCCCCTACGGGTGCATCCGGGTCAGCTGAAGCGTCTTCCCATGATCCCATAACTGCAGCAGCTAAGAGGTCATCATAGTTTTCCGCCGAGAGTTCGAAACTGACATCTCCTGCGACTTGTTTCACTCCATGATTAAAGCAAGTAATCTGACGGTCTTCTCTAAGTTCCTCGGAGGTATTCGTGTTCTTGGTAACTGCTAGAGTGAGGCCAGTGTTTCTGAATCTGGTGAAGTCTGGATCTACAGGAGTCTCCCCGTAGGTAGACTCTTCGATGTAAAAGGCTGCGTGTCTGCTGGAATCTGCCATAATGTGATGGGTTTATGTGTGGGATATATCGGGGCGGTTTCTTCGGCTGTAATAAGCTATAGAGATTGGTGTGATGTAGTAGTTGTCTGCGGAAAAACTCGATGCAGCATATGTTTGCTGTATAGTCACACACTGGCCATCGTAGCTCAATGACCTGCCTGCGACGAAGTGGTCTCGGAGTAATTCCAACACCCGGAAAGCTTCACTCTCCCCCTCTCCTTTTGGGGCGTGAATGGAAACTTGAACAATTCCTCTATCTTCATCCTCGCCACAGATCCCTAAGGACACAGAACTCGAACTAACAGGGAGGTGATTCACTTTCCACCAAACCCCTGTCTTAGGAATAGAAAAAGTCGTATTCTCAAATGAAATCCTCTCACGGTCTATCAGGCCTAACTCAAGTAATTCACTCACTATAGCTGCTCGAGCCTTCATGAGCTAACTCCTTTCAGGAACTGGGAAAACTTCGCGAGGTTGATTCGAACCATCCCTCGAGGTGCTTTCACCTTGGAATATCCGTATTCAATGCGTTTCGCATAGGGTAAGTTATTGGATAGGAAAAATGATCCTCCAAACAAAGGTGTGCTAGAGTTCAGAGTTACTGTGATACTACCAATAGAGGCAGCTCCACTAGCTTGAGCTGGTCGTTGGGTCGCGGTGTCAGCAGAACCAAAACTACAAACCCAGTTATTTCGTAAATGGCCTTGGTCGACTGGGGTATCCAACACAATATTGGTAAACGTCTGAAGCACAGCCGCACGGAAAACGTCGTCGAACCGTTCTGTTGTTTCGAGTTGGAAATGCTGCGCTGCCTTATCTAAATCCATTTTATGATCCTTGTTTTATAGCAAAGCCTAGGAACAGAATATCTACGCTCGAATCAGGGGAGATCGTCGCCATAGAGTGAATCGTGAAAACTTCTCCAGCTTGATTGGTTAGTTGGTCCCCTTCTTGAGGATTAAACTTCTTATCTTTGGTCTGGAGGATGACTTTCACCTGATCGGGGTTGATCTCATTCGTTTGATCCCTTCTTTGAGTCTGAGGTAAGATGACTCCATCTAAGGTCTGAGAAATTCCCGCCTGTGGAACATTTTTTCCCTCTATAGGATCATACTTTGTATCACTTCTTTCAATGAGGAGTGGTTGCCCAAAAGACTTCAAAAGTCTGCGTGCTGTCTCCTGTAACCTTGTATAGAGTGGGTTCATATCCTTTGAGATTTCAGGCAGAGACTACCTGAGCTTTGTTCCGCTCCTGCTAAATAAGGCTCTAGCAGAGCTTCCACCTTTGAGAAAATTTGTCGCTCTCCTGGTCGAGAGGAAGACGGAAAATACTGCACCTCCAGCACGTCTACTTTCTCGCGCTGCACCTCGGCAGTAGGGTTTGGTTGTAGGTCTGCGTTTCGAGCTTCTAAGGCTAAAATAATTTGTGAGCTGACTATAGCAGAGGGCAAACCAAACCCTACACGAGGAAATGGGAGGCTTTGGGTTGAGTTCAGAGGTTCCCCGCTGAACTTAATTGTTTTGAGGTAGTCGATGGCCAAGGTGAGAAGCTGTTCCACTTCGACATCGTTGTCTGGAAACTCCTTACCTCGGGCTGCGGCGTATTGCCGAGCTTGAGCGACGCTGGCGAAGCTATCAGCCTCACCAACGCCTGTTCCGTCTTCTACCACGAAAGGCATTACTTCGGTTTATTCGCTGAGTTGTTTGGAGATGTTCCTGGCTTCACTTTCTTTTTGATACCTAACTTGCGTTTGGCATCCGCCATCTTCACACCCTGAGCCAATAGGTTCCCTAACTGTAGTTCTTGATCTTTTGTCATGGTCCTATCCGTTGGTTTTAATGAAGGCTAATGGGATGTTTTTACGAGCTTGCACACGCTCCCAGTTAGCAGCTTGAGCTAGCTCTGCATAAGTTGCAGCGAACTCGCCTGCCACGCTATCGGAAGTGAAGCTAAAGCCATTAGGGTGAAGGATGTTGCTCACACGAGAATAGATGATCTCTTCCCCGCTGCCGTTGCCTGCATCAGGGTTTCGGTCTAACTCAGAAGGCACAGAAACTTTACCATTTGCTGTAGCAAAGAGTGCTCCGCCGAAGAGGATACTGGTGTAAACATTGCGGTTAGCCCCTACTTCTACAGGTAGGCTATCGTCTTGGATCACTCGCTTACCAAGATAGGTCGGGAACATGACGTTGTTCTCCGCGTCCTTGACGTATTCGATAAGTTGCTGGTGTTGTAGCTCGGCATACTGAATCGAGTGCATCGCAATCGTGGTGATCTGGTCTTTACGATCCCCCATTGTCTGACTGGCATCAATGAAGAGTCCCGCACCGATTTTCTGAGCCCCCGTGATTGGATCTGTAGAGTCGTTGCTAACATCAATGAGCATATCCCCAGAGTTATCCGCGATATTACTCGCTAGAATACCTCGGCAGGATTCCACAAGACGGCGTTGATCATCCGTGGCCCAGTAATGGCCGATTCTTCCTGTAATCGCGCCAGCGGGGTCTGAACCATGATTCAATTCACGAGCAAGATTCATAGTGCTCCACGATTCGTTTCGAGGAGCTACTCTGAAGCGCATCTTCTGAGAAGTTACTTTCTTCGGTGTGGATTTGTCTGCTGGGTTATCGTTGGAGTAATTCGGTTCTCCTACAGCTAACATCGCAAACTGAGTGAGTTCACCAATGGTGCCCCCTTGGTTCGCTTGGTTCTGTAAGAGTGGATCTGGCACAACGATGCCAGATTGAAAAAATGCGTTCTTTTCGAGCTGTTGCTCTTGGATAATACGCCCAAATGTGAGCGGATTATAGACGTCTGATAGTTGAGTAGTTGCCATAATATTGGTGTCTTATTGGTTGAGCATTGTTTGGTATGCTTCAGGGTTTTCATTGGCGAATTTGGCCTCTTCTGTGGCTGTCATTTCGCTTAAGGACTTACTGGACGAGGCACCGCCCGCATTACTAGAAGAGGCACCGCCTCCGCTCGCTTTGCTGCCAATAATTACAGATGAAAATTTCTCGTTACCGATGAACTCGGCTTTTAAATCGTCTAGTGTAGACGCTGTGATCTTACCGTCGCCGCCGATCACACGTGTAGTCGCTTCGCCATCCTGAGTGTCCACAGTGAGGCGTGCTTTAATGTGGGGTAAGATGAGTTCTGGCGAAGTTGAAATCTCTTGAGCGATGGCGATGGCCTTATTATCGATGAGGAGTTTATGGAGGTTTGAGTTAGCACTATCTAACTGTCCTTTATACTCGCCCTCTAATTTTGAGATTTTTTCCTTATAAGACTTTTCAAGAGCCTCAACGTCACCTTTAGGAATCGCTCCTTTGCGGATGTCTTCTAGTTCCGTCTGCAGTTTGGAAACTTCGTCGAGAGCCTTTTGCTTTTCCTCTTTCTCACGTTCCTTTGCTCGCTTTAGTGCGCCTACATCCTCATTCTTGGGTTCTTGATAGGCGTATTCATCACCGTTCGCAGTGAATAGTTTCTGAAGGAAATCGGGTAAAGTGGAGAAGAGATCTTTTGTAATTTTCATACTCCGCAGAGTATAACGACTCTACAGAGTGAGCAAAGGAGCTGACAGAGACCTAGGTGTCACCCCTCCAGAATCTCCTTCGTTAGTGTTTCTAGGTTTTTGGGTTTCATGGACCTAGTTGTATTCAACTTTTTAAACTCCTCAGCCGTCACCCCACCTTCGCGGAAAAGTTGTGCCCGAGCTTTTCCTAACACTTCTTCCTGCACTTCATTAGCTTGCGTCTTCAACCACTCAAAATAAGTGATGTCAGCTCTAATAGGCCCACTACTTGAGGAGCGCGTAGCTCCATCTCTAAGGGGTGCGACCTTACGCTCTAGGTCTTTTCTCAATAGAGGGATGATTGTAGAGCGGCAGTTGATGTGCGCTGGAGGCCTCCTGCCATCTAGCGGGAATTCTTCACCATCCAAGTTCTGACAAATATGGCTTGTGCGTGAGTCTAAGGTCGACACCCATTTATGTCCCCGGATAATGTCGGAATTTTCGGCAAAGAAAGCTGTTCGGGTAGAGGATGCTATGTGTTGCGTCGTCGTTCTAACCACTGCTTCGGCATGGCGGCTGTTGATTTCTGCAATGCCGTCTCTAAATCGATTCGCTCGGGTTCCTCGGAAAGCTCGTGTCGTCTGCTGCACTGTCCAGCCCTCATGCCAGGCCTGCCTTAGGGTGTTGTTCGCTGTTCGGATCTTCGCATCTGTCCAGTTATCTAGCATCTCTTCGACAAGCTCCCCTGTGGCATTGATCGGAGTGGCCAAGACTGTCGCCAATACAGTGTCTAAGGCTTGTCGCTTAAGGGACCCTAATTCTCCGATCACCTTACCTAGGCTGGCAGCTTCTTGAGCTAGGTTCACTTTGATGATATTCTGGTGAACATCTTGAGAGAATGATTCTAGGTTCGCTAGGGCTCTCTTCTGCAATAGGTCTATGTCCGCAAGAATCTTCCGCAATTCCTTCGGTGTGAGTTCATCTAGCTTATCTATAGAGAGGTTGCGAATCGTATCGGGGATCTGTTTGCTATAAAGCTTCCTCAGATCGGCCCGAACCTTACGCACGAGATCAAGCTTCACCCTCTCTAGGGTGATTTGACTACGGATAGTAGCGTCAAAGAGTTCCCTATTCGTTAGGTTCTCCATAGCCTATTTCATTCTGTGAGTTTTCCCGAGCTTCTTCGTCATCTTTATAAGCTATGCCGCCTTTCTTGAAGCTAGAGCGCATCTCTTCATAGTCGATAGACCCTGATTGCCATGCTGCGACTAGGGCTGTGAGTTGTTGCGCATTTAGTTGAGTGGCATGGAGCTCCGTATTAAGCTCGAACTCGATACTATCCGCAGGGGCTCCTAGATAGTTAGCACACCACTCTAGGGCTAGGGTGTAGGCTAAACTCACATTCTCAGCGACACTGGCTAGAGTCGTTGTGTTTGTCTGCTCCTCCAAGGTGGACTCGGTCGCTGTTCGGGCCACGGCTCGCTCTTGAATGAGACGTGCGCCTAACGCAACCATCTGCTTTTCCTTCGCCTCCATAGCCTCCTTAGGAAGACTATTGGGAGCCGCTTGTAGTAACCCAGCACTAGCACCTTCAGGAAGGGGGATGACAGCGCGAGATCCTATTTCCATTCGTCCAGCCATGACATCTTTGACCCATTCTTTCGTCAATCCACTAGCCCAAGGTGTGGGCTGCCCTACTAGGTAACAGGATTCCTCATAGTCTGCGCTGTTTCGGTAATGCGCTATGTTCAACTCCGCTAAATCATAGATAGGAGATGGATCAAAAGAACTGTCATTATTTTGACTACCGACGAAGGTGAATGGGATATCCTGTAGAGGCTGTTGATTTGCTCCAGTGGGTTGGAATGTTTCAGTCACTTCATAGTCTGCTCCCTCCTGTTTTTCCCATATCTCTACGGTATAAACACCATCTACCAAGCGTAACACTCGATAAACAGTAGAGACTTTCACTTCAAAGTCTTCTTCTTTACTACGGCTTTCTCGTAATACCACTAAAGATAGTTTGGTTTTAGCTCCGTAGGTGGATGTCCTCCAGTTAATCACCGAATCAGGCGAATAGCGCACGATCACAGGCCGTATGGTCCCTTCATTGATCTGTTGACGAGTGGCAATCTCTACATTCGGGTAATCAACAAATAAGGCGGATCGGCCAAACTGTAGCGCATCACCTAATGTCAATCTAGCTTGCTGAGCTAAGCTAACACCTGAGCCATCTATGTTATCGATAAGCAGATCTAAAGTCGACGGCACCTCGTATCTAGGGGCCTTCCGAAATACTTGCCCAACTAATCCATGTAACGTCCATCCGGTAGCATTGTAAAAGACCGCCCTTTTCAAATACTGCTCAAACCGTGATTTGTTTTCCGCTCTCGTGTCTGTGGGATTAGGTCTAGGTAGATAAGCATCTCCTGCCTTTTTAACTTGAATAGAGCCCGCGACGCAATCGCGTACCAAGTCAATACGACTACGAGAGTTGATTAGGTCTAAATGAGTAGTTTCTACGCTCATGCCCTTGCATTCTCTCACCACTTATGGGGCAAACCAAACCTTTGGTGTGACACACCTGTCGGTATTAACGTTTATCGTAAATGAATATTGACGCTTAACGTTAATGATGCTATTCTATTTTTATGATTAAGGGGTTCCGGTGCAAAGAGACAAAAAGAATATTCGACGGTTCATTCTCAAAAAAGCTCCCGACTCAAATACAGGAAGCAGCAAGACGAAAGCTTCGGATGTTAGACGCAGCGACAAACATTAACGACCTCCGCGTCCCTCCAGCAAACAGGCTTGAAGAGTTAAAACATAACCTCAAAGGAAAACACAGTATCAGAATCAACAATCAATGGCGTTTAGTCTTTCGATGGGAAGATGGCGCACATGAAGTAGAAATCCTCGATTACCATTAAGATCATGAACAAATTACCAAACATACACCCGGGGGAAATTCTGAAAGAGGAATTTCTCATACCGCTTGAGATTACTCAATATAAACTGGCTTTAGATACCAAAATGCCCCATAGCAGAATTACCGCGATTATAAAAAAACGCCGAGGTATTTCTGCAGATACCGCCATAAGGCTGTCTATCTACTTTGGAACTACTCCTAATTTTTGGCTAAACTTGCAGAACGCTTTTGATATTGAGGAAGCTAGTAAAAATAAGTTAGAGAAAGAAATTATCCCTCTCGCTCTATAGTGCATCAACTAAGCACCCAATTTTCTACCCCACCAGCAGCCAAACTACGTCTATATCTTAGCCCATCCTCAGCTAGACTAAAATTTGCTCTAATAGTCTCGGGGGTCACGCTGGATAAGACTGTCTCGTCTGTGTCGGTAAGGTCCGCGTTGTCGTTGTAGTTCGCTACTGGGTACACTGGTACGGTAGACCGCCACCGTGTTCCTGCTGGTAGGTCTGGGAACCCATTCGCTGCATCTACGGCGTACCTCACACCTGCCGGGTAGTTTTGGTCATCTGGGGTTGTTGCCGGTGTTCTAGAGGGGTGTCTCACTAGTGCCCCTGTCCAAGTAGGGGTATCTAAACTAGCCCCCGGCACCCAAAGAGATATGTCCCCCACGTAAGGGCTAAAAAACGATAAACTTGAGCGGACTTTATCCGACCCAGTTTGTTCCAATATGGGTAAGGGTAACGCTCCTTGTTGCCCAAGGGTTTCTACACTCTGCCAAGAGGTGATTTCCAGACCAGCTTCATCGGCCCCAGAAATGCAGGATAAGGGTTTATCCCCAACCATTTTACCCGCCCCTAAAGGATCATAGCTTACCCTCCCACTCTCCCCTGTAGCAGCTGTTAGTGTATGGACATTAAAGGGCACTCCGGGTTGCACAACAAAAGTAAATTCATTCCCGCTACCCGTGGTCAAAGTGATCGTTGTATCTGGGTAAATCACAGATACAGAGGCATTTCGACAATGGCCGATCAGTTGGGTGGCTGGCGGAAAGACGACCATTTGGTCAAACTGACGATTGTCGGCATAACGGCTTAAGAAAAACAAATTTCTCTTTTTCGAATACAAATAATATTCCCCGCTGCCCGTCCCATTTAGCTCGGCGGTTTGATTAGGTTGGAGTTCCACCGAATCGACGGGCGTGTCTGTCGATGCACCATCAGGTAGAATTGTTGGGTTAGGTCCAACAAGGTATATAGTGTCAGCGACTGGCCCACAGGTCGGAAAAAAACGTGCTGGATTAGCTCCTCGGAAAAAATAGTTATGGAACTGGTGGGAAGCATTCGCGAGGTGGTTCATCGGCATAGCCCCTTCAGCATTTCCGGTACTATTTATTACCGCCCCTACCATACCAGTAGACTCTACCAGATCACCTTGAGCGCCTGCATACTCATGAGTGCCGCCCCAACTAAAGCCACCTACGAAACTACCGTTGATAGAGAGTAGGGTGTCTTGACAAGCGGCTAATTTTACCGGTGTGGGGGTCTCACCAGTGCCTGTGCCAGCAAAAGGGGGGGATTGTATTACCCCTAAAGTAGCAGCGACGTTACCTTGTTTCGCCGCTTGAGACGCGGCAAACACATCGACAAAACCGGCCGCTAAATCTGAGGCTTTGGCTAAATCCGCAATCTCTTTTGCCGTAGCAAACCCGGGGATCCCTAGTCGTTCTACGTAGAGCCTATCGTTAGGTTGGGCAGGCATTTAAGGCAATGGGAGTAACTGGCTGATATCAAAGGAGACTTGTTGACTATCAGCATTAACGATTACGGGATTTGTTTGAGCCGTTAGAGCGGCACTGGCGGGGGTGTGGTTGTTTGCAAACATCGCGGGAGTGGCTAAACCTGCATTTGTCCCATCAACTACGGGCAAGGTAACGTCATCGCCACCTGAATTCGTGATAGTCCCTTGATTGGGGGCCGAAGAATACGCTAGGTTAGACCCGGTAACCGTGACGTCCATCCCTTCTTGCTCTTGGATTTTGTCAAATACTGTAGGCCCAACCGAGGCGACTCGGTACACGGCCCAACCGTTGAGGACGGAGGGATCTAAAGTTGCGTCTACGACAAAGATGCGATCTCCTACCTTTATGTTCTCAAAATCTTCTAGGTGGTCTCGTTCTACAAGGTCAGCGGCGGTATAGTCTTTAATCGCTCCAACAAATAGAGCGATTTGGTCAGCTGTCATCCGGTATTGAGCGCTTCCGCGCTGGATGATAAATTCATCGGTTTGATTAAGTGGCATAGTATTATGTGTTTTTTAGTTAGGGTAAAGTTGGGAGATTTCTGAAATCTATGAGGCCGTTAGTGGGGTTTGGCCTATTCGTTGGCTGAGGTCTACGTTTCTCGGTATCTACAGTTAATTCTGTGGGGGTTAATTCAATCGTGACAACGTTGTGGGAGTCGATAGTACTGAGTTCGGAGACTTGTTTTTCTACGTGTAAATCGCTCATGGTTAGATTGGTAATATACGGATTCTATAATGACCTTTGTCTGGGATGGTATCGACGATGCCAGTAGGGCTCGTGGTTCTGATCTTCACCTCATAGGTGCCTGCCTCAAGGTCTTGAGTCGATGACGCGGGGATCTCTGCTGAAATATTGTAGTCGATGTTATCGCTTAATACTGCGGGGAATCTCTGGCTGGAGTCTCCATTGTGAGGAATCAATATCACCTCACCTGTGTGGTTACTAAGGTCAAAGACGGCGCCACTATCCGCCCAACGTAAGCGCAAGCTAATTGTGTCACCTTGGTAGTATTCTGTGATGATATGTTGCTCCTTACTCATTGTGCCCAGTTGACTTTGATTTCTGTGGCATAGTCCCTTGCCTGATCTAGAGCTCTATAGCGACAATCGTCATAGACGTGGTCCTCCGCTTTGGTATCCACATCATCTGGTTTGTTTGGGTCCATGGTTAGTGTGGGCAGTGTTGCAACGGATGCTCTGCAGTTTGTCATAAAGTAAATCGCTTCCCCTTCCCGAGTGAGGGCGCTCTTCATTCGGTCTCTGAGTAGTTGATAGCCATTGACTCGGCTACCTGGTCTCTTATCCGCACGCTTCCAGTCGACTCCGCGTTTACTCATAAGTGAAGCAATGGAACCGGACTCCTTTTCCTTCACGTTAAAAATCTCCCCATCTGCGGCACCTGGCACTGGTTTGTTTAAGATCCAGCCTTCTTGCTGTAGGTGCCGCTCTCTTTGCACTATCCCATCTGCTATCTCTCTAGCAGACAGTCTCATGCCTTTGTTTGTGCCTATTTGCTCAGCCCCATACCATTCATCAATACGGATCAATGAACCTTTGGGTAGGTTGATTGTTTCATCGTTATCTAAGAGGACATCTTCGCCATTCGATACTGCCCACCAACCCACTGAGAATGGGTGAGAACTACCCCAGTCAAAGGTGCGATCAATACGCCAACCTTTAGGAATAGCAAAGCGAGGGACTACATGCACAGACGGGTCCCAGAGATCATCAAAGGCTCCGCCGTCAACAATGTCCCAGTTACCTTCTAACATGGCTTTCACTAATGCCGGGTTTCCTAGTCCTTTTAGACGCTCACCATAGTCTTCATCGAGTGAGGGATTATCTTTGAGCCTAGCGGGGATATACTGACGTTTCATACCACCTTCTTCGGACGACATTGTAGTAATCTTCAGAGGGCCAGCGATATTAACGAAAGCTTGACGAACCCAGTTGTGCCCAACCCCACCAGGATTAGATCCACAAAAGATACGAGGGAACATGCCTTCATGTTTCTTCGGCAGTTCCAAGCCACCAAGACGACAACGACCGCGCAAGAAACGGTAGATTGTGTCGGAGAAGTGGGTGAGTTCATCGATGAGTAAAACGTGGATCTCTACCCCCTGATACTTGAGCTTGTCCTTCTCGTGTTGGCAGTGACAGAGCCAGATCTTAGATTTATTCCAGAACTGAAGATAGTTCTTGGCCGCGTTATATCTCACGAGGCCTTCAGCCATCCACTCATCTAGCAGAGCAAAGAACCCACCGGCTCCTTCCATGTGGTTTTTGTAGAGGTCATCTGACAGGCGACGAAACAGATATACTTGTAGCCCTGGGATCTCAGCGCACCAGAGAATGGCTTGCACACGCATCAGGTAACTCTTGCCACCACCAGCAGCCCCGCCGTAAAGGATCTCGGTTGCTTCAGAGTTAAACGCTAACCCTTGCTTCGCATGGAGGTTAATATCAAGAGGCATTGTCTCCCCCTCCTTGGGCAACTGTTACATTGATCACTGGGGCTTGGGGTTGGTCGTTGCCATCGGGCGTCTCCTCTCCAACCATCTTGTTGAGGATCTCTAACGCCCGCAGTTTCGAGGGCATAAGGAGTTGCACACCTCCTTTACCCACTCTGACACCTTCACAGATTGCGCTCTTTTCAGTGAGTTCCCCAGCTGGGGTCATAATCACCTTCATGAGAAACTTCAGGCGCTCACGTCGAGCCAGCACAACGCCGCGGTCTGCTTCCTTTTGGATACCTTTGAGGTATTCCATCAGCACGGGGTCTTTCCGCATCAAGTAAGACGAGGACCTTGCGGTATTTTCGGCACAATCATACGCCTTCTTATAAGCCTCTAAATCAGAGTCACCAGTAGCAACAAAGCGTGCCCACTGTTTCTTCTTTTCTGTAAGCATATGGCGTCCCATAGGAAGAATTTACCTAAACACTAAAACTCTCACAACCACCCCACTATGACCACATAGTCACGCCCCTCCACTGAAGTGTTTCTTATTGAGATGAGGTGTCAGGACAAATTTAACCCTAACAAAACAAATCCCCAACACTTAAAGAACCATCTTATTGAGATTCATAACTTCGAACAACATAGCTAATCAGTACTTATAACAGCACGCTCGATACAGTAAATGGGGTTGCCCAGATATATCCTCACGAGCAATCAAACCCTTCCCCAACAACGCACGAATGTTACGCATCACATTCGCTGTAGGAATAGCAGAGTCCGCAAGCTCCAACTTCAAGTCATAACTATCAATCCCGCTCTCCCCTCTCGCAAGGATGAAATAATAAACCCGAGCTTGAGTCAAATTCAGATCATAAGCCCCCAGCAAAGCAGAAACTTGCTCCAACATAGTCTGGGTATTTAATACAGCTAGTGAATCCACGATCAGAACATAACAGCAATTTGACGCAAAAATCAATCATAAATTTGAGTATAAAAGGAACCCAAAAACACCTCGAAAAAACCCTCTAACAAAATCGTCATCACCACCTTCAAAAAGACCACCACCATAACAATCACATATTCAACCACTTGCAATCGTGGTGGAGAAACGACAGTCGAAAAACCCTTGTTTTACACATACACGTAACACGTAACACACAACACGGGGCATACACAATACACTCTTATACTATACTCTATATATTAAGTTAAAAAGAGAATAGAAGGTCACCACCACGCTCCAGCCCTTATGGCAGCAGTAAAAAAGGGGGTGGGTGACCTGACTTTTTGGGTGATGTTCTTAACCCACCCCACCCTTGGAAGCCTTTAAAACCTTGGTATTCTCACATTTACCCTACCCCACCACCCCTCTGGTAGACTCAAAACCCACTCACTCTGCCAGACCAAAGATCAACAAAACCCCATTTAAACGCTCGAAAACACCTCTAAAACTCGTCACAACTAAAATCACACACACACTAAACTAAAACTACAACAAAAGCCCATATCACCCAAATATGAGACAATTAAGAAATAACGTCAGAAACACGCTCTTTCCTTAAAACACAGAAAGAGCCCCGCCCCATTTCAGATGTAGCAATTTACTACATCTGAACTTCTATATGGACAGAGCCCATTTTTTAGACCTCTAAGGACCCATATTTGCAATCTTAGAAACTGGTAAAAAACTGCATTGTGGGGTTTAGAACTATTCAGATGACTTCCACACAGTGTTGTCACTGCAAGGTTAAATCTTGTCACTTTGACTTCTTGAATTTTATATATACTCCAAAATCCCTAGGCCATATTTATTTCTCATCGAGCGCTTCCCATACGGCATAAAATTCATCTGACGAGCCTTCTACCAGAAGCCCCTTTTCAGTTGAATAAATGAACCTTTTATAGCCTGTATAAGCACCAAGACCGTTTTTAGCATTAAGTTTCCCGTAATACGCTTTTTCCACGTTCCATGTTGACCCTTGCTGGATGTCCTTAAAATTCACAGAATCAGGATCTTTAAACGAATCTCTAATACTGCTTTCATGGGAGAGCTTAAAGGTTGTGATAGTAATAGTGTCTATCCCTGTTGCGGGTAGAATTACAAAAACAATACAACCTAGCGCGAGAATAATGCCAGCTCCGAGCATTACGCGATCGGAGGTTTTAGCTTTTGAAGTTTTTTTGCTCATACTTGAACCAATAAGGCTGAGTTAATTTTTAGAGATTATAGAGTTTCACCATAAGAAACCCCACTAACAAACATCGAAGACACCACAACCGGGATAAGTAATAAGGTTTTATTCATACCTATCCATTAGAGTGACACCCCCGTCCCTGCAAGACCAAACACTGTTAATCTGCTCTATGACAAGGGGAATACTTGCTATATTAATCAGAGTATTTCTGATGTCCACACCATGAGTAATAATTCAGAAAACAAACCTAAACATAATATAACCGCCTCAGTTCTCACGATAGTGCCTATACTATTAACCCTCCTACCCTATGCTTTCCCCGACCTGAAAGAAGAATATGGTAAACCAGGGGCTCAAATAGCCGTAGCTATTTTTTGTATTTATTTAATCTATCTCTCTCGACATCGGTTTGTAACACCCATAGGGAAACTACTTAATAAAATGTCTAGAAAGGGACACCACGATAGATTTGAACGTATCGCCAAAGACGATCTATTAGTGGCTATTGAATACATAAAAGAGTATGCCTACTTAGCCATATTCATCCTCTCTGGATTTCTTGGTTGTTGGTTTATGATCACTAACGCCCACTTTTTTGAATCTAAACACTGGCAAGTTAACTCCCTCGCCTCAGCCCTATTCATAGGCCCCATGGCAATCTCAGAAATATTCTACCTATACACAAGAGATTGTAACCGTGAGATACTCAAAAAACGGGAGAAAAACTTAACTCCTAATAAAGTCCAGAAACAAGAGACGGAGACGTAAGTAACAATAAAGGCTATGGGGTGTAATCCATAGCCTGAAATCTTTATTGGTCTGTATTAATTATTTATAGGGACTTAATCATCTAAGAGCCCATCCCTAATTCAAACTGTTGAAAGGTCGAAATCCTTTGTTTTAATATGGGCCCTAACCATGAACTGAAATACGGCACCAATCCCATTCGCTCCAATCCCAATCTGATGAGCTGAAGAAACCTCAGCTTCTATCATAGAGATTATGTAGGAAGCTTCTTTATTATCAAGCGATACCCTATTGCTCGTTTCCCTCTTTAAACGTGAATCTAAACATCTCAAAACCACACCACACACAGTTCTAATATCAAGACTGCTTCTGTCTAGTAACATTAATGTATGATAGGTAAAAAAACCATATAATTTAAAAATATCTATAGAGTTTTGCTTTATCCGGTGAGTGTTTATATGCCGTTTTAAATCCTCTAGTGACCACCTTACAATAGATTCTTTCTCATAATCTTTAATTGTAAGACCCGCTTCTTTTTCCATTAAACCAAAAAAAAGAAGACGCATCCCAATGGTTTGCATCTTCATTTGTTCTTCGCTCAAAGGTTGCCCTTTGAAATTCATTTATAGTTCGCCTTTTTTATATTTTTCGTAGACCTCGTCTTGAGTGAGATTTGCCACATCAGCAAACGCCATAGCATGGTCTTCACTGAGACCATTTGAAATTGAATCTTCAGTAACATTAGCTTCATTAAAAGTGGAACTCATTGTTCCCTTCCAAATTTCGTCGAAGTTTTCCATTTTCTTAACTAGTTATTTGTTCATTTGTAACGTTACTTAACGGATTAAGTAACACTCCCGATTCCATAGTGAATGAATAAACATCATTATTCGTTCATCTCGAGATGCCTCAATAAACTCCTCAATAGCCTCCTCCGCAAGGACAAATTGAAAAAGTGACAAAGATAGTTTGCGATATTTTGGGGTATTAAGGGATAGGAATCACCCAAAACAGCCTAAAAAAGGTAGGTATTTCAAGGGTTGGCGGCATTTTTAGGCGATATTACGGATAGGTAAGATATATGGGGTAGTTTCTGCCCCTAGTGCTGGTAACGGGAACTATGCTTGGACCTTTAGGGGTCTTTGGAGAAAAACAGGGCAAACGCGCCTATGAAGCACCCCCCTGCAAGTATGCAACTAGTGGTTGAAGGCTCCAGTGATAAGGTAGTCTCATATCCTAATACCTTCATTAAAAAATATAGTAACCCTCCCCAAAGAGGGCTCAGCACAGCTAGCCCTGCAGTTATTAATAACGTCCCACCAATTTGCTTTTTACCAGGGCGAAACATTTTAATACGCTCCATCACCCCATATATAAATGCCATAAACTCTCCCCTTTCCCCCTCTCTCTCCTCTGCGCTAGACATAAGAATTCTCAACGCTATCTCTATGCTTTGGATCTCATCTTTAGAGTATTTCTTACTGACGGACCCACGCCAATTCAAAAGGAATTTACGTCTATCTGATTCAGAACAATCTTTATATTGCTCTTCGTAGAATTGCTCAGCAATCTTTATGTAGTCATCAGTATCCAACACCGCTGGCTTAGGTAGAGGACATCGAAAAAACTAAGACCGGTTTATATGAAGAAGTGGGGATCTGAGCCCCATACTCATCATTTAAAAACTCAGGAATCTCGTCATAGCTTTCGTATACATCTTCACAGATCGCACCGCTTTCAGACTCTAGAACATAGTAAGTTTTTAAATACCCAGAATTAACCAAATTATTAAATAAAATGATTATTTCTTTATTACTAAATTTAGAGTTTTTTGATCTAAATCCGTCAAAATCAATAAATTCATGTTGCGGGTGCTTCTTAACCCACTTTTCTAAAGCTTTGAAAGGTTTTGAATTTAAGACTTCAGTCGAAAGATTTGAGTGTGTTTGTAACATAATCAACTTGTTCTGAGCTTAGCCCCTGAGCTTGGATATAAATACCATTCGATAAGTGTCCACCACATTTTATAGTTAAATCCCTATCGAGTATACTATCTTTCTCTGAGTGAAGCAACTTAAAGGACAGTGATTTACATTTTGACTTTTTAAGTGCTTCCATAGCCTTTTTAGAATCTTTCCCGACCCCTATACCTGCACCATGGACCCCTTTTTTAAATTCAACGGGGTTCTTATTATCGTCTATTAAGGATGTATGATTAATTAGGTATATTTTTTTATTTTTAAGTAATTTATCCTTATCAACCATTTTCCGGCGCGCATCTCCTAAATCCCATTCTACTAGTTCACCTTTTTTTATCAAGGGCGCTATGATACTTTTCACTTCTTGGATTCTTTTGTCTAAAGTAACTGGAGTGGAATTACCCACCGCTCCGACCCTTAATTCAAACAGACCAAAATTTAATAATCTTATGACATACACCAACCGAAATTCTTCCCTCATATAAAGTTGGCGCATAAACGTAACATTTCGCCCATCACTCTCGTAATCCACAGGACCTGTGTGGTCTACTCTCTCCCCGAAAGTAATAGTCCTGACTTCTTTTCGCACTAATCTTCCCACCCATTCACAACCATTCGTGCCTTTTCTGAAATCCACCCAATCAAGCTCAGTTGGCAGGTGATCGAAGCTTGGAAATCGACTGATTTGATCGGATAATTTTAATAAGTTCAGGCATTTATCATAAGTAATTTCCGATTTCTTCCCTTCCCCCACTTTAAAATAAAAGATATGTTGCTTCCCGTTTTCCTCACCTTCCGTGATTAATTCAACCAAATCTCCATCCGTAACAATATTATTGTCAGAGAGTTGCTTCACGTTTTTAAGAAAACCTTCCTTCGTTTTTAAGACATCGGGTTTAAACAAATCCAAACCTTCAACATTCTTTTTGACGAAAGCCTGTATCTGATTTGCCGTGCAGTGGTCACTGATAAGTTTTATATAATCGATTGAATTACTCATTGGGAATAGTTAGAAACATATTTTATATCTTAAATTTCACTATCAAGATTCCTTCACTATACAAGTTAATAAACCTTGATAATAACTACTTGCCCTCCAATTACTATAATGCCCGTGCACTCTCGAGTGTATACCTAGAGCGCAAGAAATCTTTTATCAGACTCTAAACCTCAACTAGTTCTACAGGATACCCCACAAGACTGAGTGAGTCCCCAGGGTAGAGGTCAGGATGGTCTGTATTCTTCAGACTTCAACTTCACCTTTAGTCTTGGATCCCACCATGCGACCATATCGAAATCTTCGTCTGTGACCACAATTTCTGAGTATTCTGAGTTATCTGAAATCAATAATTTAACCTTATCTTCATTGGTTAAGAGAGATTTGTAAGATAACCCTTCGGTGATTTCTTTGCCAGTCGCAAGCCTTGTATTATAACGTTTCACGGTTAATTCATCCCCATGACGAAATAAATATACTTCCCCCTTTTTTAGATGTGGGTTTGTTAAATGTGGCCGCAAAAGAAAAAAACTTATACCCCCATTCTCCATCGTTGGTTTCATCGATGTTCCGCACAATTTAACCCCAATTAACCCTTCAGGGATGGGTTGATATACCTCTATAGGTTCTTGATGGCCATACGAGTTAATAGGCAGGCCCGCAGCAGCACATACCATTGGTAAGGCTCTAGATGTTTCAATAAATTCATAGTCTTTACCATCTTCATCCTGAGAGACTCCTTCCCCACCTCCAAATTCTTTCTCCCAAACACGGGCCCTCTCCATCTCATCATCCAACGCCTTCCGAGCGTAATCAATAACCTCTTCTAGAGAACCTACTTCCAAGTTCGAGTAGTTGTAAAACTCCTGCAATTCTTCCTCAAAACGGCCGAAATCAAGTGGCAATTTGAGTTCATCGTGAATTTTTTCATGGGAAACTAGGGCGTCTAAAGCCCATCGAATTATTTGCACCGGCGTAACACTATATTTTGCCGCAACCCCCTTAATATCCGAATACTGCCCATCAGGTAAACGAACAGAAACGTTCGACATCTTTTCTTTTTTATCGGCCATCGCACGCAACCAATGAACTTAAATTAAGTTTTTTGCAATGCAAATCTTCATTTTACCGTTGCACTTAAATTAAGTTCATTTAAGTCTATTGCAAATGAAACGAGAGTATACCAAAACCCGCAACCAACAGATTTGTTTCCGCTCAACTGAAGAACTCAAGAACTCTCTTGAAGAGCAAGCATCGAACTTAAACATGAAAAAAACCGACCTTTGTGAAGTAGGTGTATCCATTGCCGTTGCCCTCGCAAAAAAAGGGCAACTTCACCGGTTTTTACAAAGTGAAATTCTCGCTAACTAACACAATTCTACCACTATGAAAGAACTCATTAAAACCACTGAAAACCAAACTCGCATCTCTTCAAGAGAGATTGCTGAGCTCACAGGTAAGCGCCATAACCACGTATGTCGGGATTTGGAAAAACAATTTTCTGAACTAGGAGTAGGACAATCCAGATTTGGATCGTCCTACTTAACCCCTCAAAAGAAGGAGGTGGCGTAATGAACAACACTATCCAACACTTTGAGAATTTCGATCTGAACACCCACATCCGTGTCATCGATATAGAAGGTCAACCATGGTTCGTCGCAAAAGACGTTTGTAAAGGCCTCCAAATTAAAAACTCTAGAGCGGCTGTTTCAAGATTAGACAACTACGAACGCACAACTTTCACAAATTCTAATATAGGTGATGGTGATCTCAAACTCCCAAATCGCGGTTTACAATTTGTCAACGAGTCAGGCCTCTACTCCCTCATCTTTAGATCTAGGAAGCCGAAGGCAAAAAGGTTCAAAAAATGGGTCACAAGTGAAGTCCTCCCCGAGATCCGAAAAACAGGTTCTTACGGCCAAACCTCCCTCCCCCATTACTTTAATCCTTCACGCTTAGAGTATCTAACTACAGAAGAATTTCTTCTCTACAAGAATGTCCGCCCCTGTGGTCAACTCGAATGGTATTTGGAGAAACCAACCAAAAGTTTTGCGCGTCTTAACGGCCGTAAACCTATCACCCTCCCAACAGACCACTTCCAAGTCACAAAGAAAGCATATCACATCAGTGATTTAGAAGACGGACTAGGGTTCATATCAAAAGATAATGAACACTTCCGTTACCTCTTCAATAAACCAAGTGCCGTCCTCTCTGACTCCCCTAACCACAACTTCAAACTTCTACCACAATAATGAATTTATCCAACCTACTCGAAAAAGCAGAAGCCGCCCCACAGGCACCCAGTAAAATCAATCGCAAATGGACGAACTATAAACCCGTATTCGTCGCACTCCTGGACAAAGGCTATTCCAAACGTGGAGCAGCACACTGGATCGCAAAAGAGGAAGGCCTAAGTAAGGAAGACTGTCAAAAACTCTACCAAAGCGCCAAACAGTGGAGACAGATCTAACATCTCTTCGATATGCCCCTCTACGAATGTGAAGAATGTCACGAAACATTCCCTGACAAAACCAACCTCATCGAAGACGAAGACACCCCCACTTTCTACTGTGCCGACTGCCATGACCACCTTCAAGAAATGCACAACATAGCAGAAACGGAACAAAGTCTCATGAGTTGGGGAAGGTAACCTAACTCCCAAGTATTTAACCCGTCGTTTTACCCCCAACAAACCAACACTCAAAGACAGAGCTGTCTCTAAAATTATGCCTAAAATTATCGATTTCGTCCCTACTACAGACCTTTTCCTCACATCTAGAGAGCGCCACAGAGCAGATGCAGCGCGAAGAGCCGCCCTCGGCTTAAGCCCCATTTCCAAGGTCTCGCGCAACTCGAAAAAATCAAAGTTTCGCGCCCTACTTAACAAACTCACCAAATAAGAAACCCACTTCTACCATGACTTACACCCTTTGCATAGACCCTGGAGTCACCGGAGCTTACGCCCTTTTTGACTCGAAAGAATCCACCTTCGAGAAACTCTATAGTTTTAAGGATATCCTCTCCTCTCATATCAAACTCCACGGTTTGGATATCGACCATGTCGTCATTGAGCAAGTCCATGCCTCCCCTCAGATGGGCCCCTCCTCCGCATTTACCTTTGGTAAGAACTATGGGGAATGGTTAGGGCTCCTAGTCCCATTAGACATCCCCATCACCTACTACCCTCCCCAGAAATGGCAGAAGCCTTTCAACCTTCAAACCCAAGGGGATGCTCGGAAATCTGAGCTCTGGTATAAGGCTCAGGATCTTTACCCGACCACAAAAATTCTCAAGAAGAATGCAGACGCCATCCTCCTAGGTCATTCCCACTTTAACTACCTCACCGTATGACCCCCACTCCCTATACATGGCAAAAGCAGAGCATAGCGGACATGCAACACGCCTTAATGTCTCAGCGCCCCATTGTTGCTAACACCAGCGACACAGGCACCGGAAAAACCTATCAGACATGTTTCACGGCGAAACAGTTAGGAAGAAAACTCGTCGTAGTTTGCCCTAAGTCCGTCATCCCAGCATGGGAGGAAGCAGCACAACGTGTCGGAGTAGAACTCATCACTGCCGTCAACTATGAGAAACTCACACGCTCAGCACCTAGAAAGAGAGAGGTAAACCCCGATCAACTCCCCCTCTGTTACTGGGAGCGCAAACCTCAAGTCCTCCAATGGTTGATCCCAGCAGGCTCGATACTCGTCTTTGACGAAGCGCATAAACTCTCTGGAAAAACCTCACAAAACTCAAAACTACTCATCGCTGCAGCCCGCCAGAGAATCCCCACCATCCTCCTCTCCGCCACACTCTGCGACTCCCCGCTCAAGATGAAAGCCTTAGGATACGCCCTCGGCTTACACAACCTAAAGGACTTCAAGTATTGGCTTCTAGCAAACCAATGTATCCAAGACACCTTTGGCACACTGACCTATATCGGAGGGGAAAAGCACATGCAGAACCTTCGCCAACAGATTGGTGAAAACATCACAGGGGTCAAAGTCAGCGCATTAGGAGACCAGTTCCCAGACAACCAGATCAACACCCTCGCCCTCACCGTCACCAAAAACCTAGATGATGAATACGCGAAAGCCCTAGAGCTCATGATACAGGAGGCTGAGACCGAAGTCGTCGCCTCCCTAAGAGCTCGTCAACTCTCTGAATATGAGAAAACACCCCACATCATAGAGCTCGCCAAGAACTCACTAGCAGAAGGGAACTCAGTAGCCATCTTTGTCAATTATCGAGGAACCTACGATAAACTCCTAAGCGCATTCCCCGAAGCGGCGCGGATCGTTGGCGGCCAAAGTAAGGGTGACAGACATGTCCACCTGACCAACTTCCAGGACAACTCCTCCCCCATCATTATCTGCATGATTCAGGCTGGGGGCGTCGGCATCAATTTACACGACTTACATGGCCGTCCCCGTGTCTCGTTCATCTCCCCTGGGCATTCTGCCATCGAGCTCAAACAAGCCCTTGGTCGCATCCACCGCGCTGGGTCACAGAGCCCCGCCATTCAAAACATCCTCTTCGCTGAAAACTCCAAAATAGAAAAAAAAATCCGAAAAAATCTCACCAATAAACTCAACAACCTAGCCGCACTCAACGACTCCGACCTCTCCATCATGGAGAACACATCAACACCCAGGTTAACAACTGAAAATAAATTTCTACTGAAAATCAATGAGTTACAAAAACAAGAGGCAAAAAATCGCTCTTTCAAGTTAACAAACTCACATAGCTACGAGGGTAAACAAAGTGAAGAAACTACCCAAAGCCCTAAGTTAACAAAATCTCATGAGCAAAAACCTAAACGAAGCGAGCGGGCTATAGATTCCCCAGAAAGTCTGCCAACTTCCTCTCAACAGAAAACTAACATGAACGAAAATTCTACACAACCAACAAACGATCACGCTGAAAGAACGCACGCCCCTTGCTCCCCTTCTAAACTAAAGCACCTAGAGATCTGCCCTAGTTATGAGAGTCAACAGAGTGACACTCCTCACCCCATCACACTCTCTGGCACCCGATGTCATGAGGCACTCGAGGTCCTCGATTTCTCAGAATTAGATGAAGAAGAAACAGAGCTCTCCCTCATGTGCCGCGACTACGTCGAGGGCCTCAAAACTAAGACTACCCAACTCACCGCCGAGCCTAAACTCCACACTCACGAAGAAAAAACCTACGGCTTCGCCGACCTCCTCGTCCTCGATGAAACTTCTAACACAGCACACCTCGTCGACTACAAGTTCGGTTACAATTATCAAGGCGATGCAGAGACCAATCCTCAAGGTTGGGCTTACACTCTAGGAGTCTTCCTCACCTATCCAGAGATTCAGAGCGTCACCGTTCACTTCCTCTACCCACGTCTCGATGAAGTCACCTATCACACATTCACAAGAGCAGATATAGATAAGATCAAACTGCGCATCTCAGTCATCGTCGCTCGTGCGGGCAATGGCGAAACAATCCCCGATCAAAGTAACTGCCTCTACTGCGCGAAGAAATCCACCTGCCCCGCCGTCGCTAAACTAGCCCTAGCAGCAGCTCACAGTATGGATGAACACGAGACCACCACAGCACTCGTCGATCCCTCCACCATTGAAGATCCTGAGCAGATGGCGCGAGTGCTCGAAGTCCTCCCCCTACTAGAGCGTTTCGTCGAAGACTCCCGCGCCTTTGCTCTGAATATGCGACTAGAACACGGCAAGGAAATCCCCGGCTACGAGCTCAACTACCGAGCTGGGAAAACCTCCATTTCAGACAGTGCAGGCGCCGCCACCTTAGCCAAGGAATACGGCCTAACTGACGAGGAAATTATGGCATGCGCCACTGTTTCCAACAGCCAACTAGCCACAGCCGTCGCCAGCAAACGCGAAACTACCCGCATCGAAGAAGCCCTAGAGAATGGCAAGAAAAAGGGACGAGGCCAGAAGGCCAAGTTCAACAAAGCCTTCCGAGAAGAACTCGTCGACCAAGGCTACGCCACCGCCCCAGAGGAACACCCTTTCTTACGCAAAGTAAAACAATCTGCACCCACTCTCACAGTAGGTGCCTAACTAAAAAACAAAAACATAATAACTAATAAGAAAATGGCTAAAACATCATTTAAAAACGCAGCGAACACAACAGCGGAAACACCTCAGACACCTGTCACAGAATCAGCAGAGAGCGCACCTAGCGTGCAAACTACCGCGCTCTCTACCTTTGGTTCCAGTGGACAGTTTGAGGGAGAGTTTGACGCCAGTGACGTCAATATCCCCTACCTCGCTCTCGTCAATAAATCAGGGAAGCTCATAGATGATTTCCCGAATTCACTCGGAAACTTCATCTTTGATAAGAGTTTCGATCTTGGCAAGCCCATCTCTATCATCGTCGCCAAGGTGCGCAAATACTTCGTTGAGTCTGTCGACTTCGATGACGACATTCTTCCAAAACGTTTTGAGACTAAGGCAGAAGCCGTAGAGTCAGGCTTAGATTACTACGAGCAAGCAGACCTCGACCTACTCGTAGAAGTCGATGCGGATTCTGACAGCGATTTCGCCAGCATGGCGCAGTTCGAACACGAAGAGAAAGCCTACATCCTAGCTCGCTACTCCGTGAAAAAGGGAGGTTATAAGGCAACGGTTGGCATCCTCGCGCGAGACATTCGCGGCTTCCTCGGAGGCGATTTAGCCAGTGGCCGCTATGAACTCACTTCTGCCAAGAGAGCCTACAAGCAGAACACATGGATGGAACCTCGCATCCGTGCCTGCGGCAAACTCTCCCCAGAACTCCGCTCCCTCATTCAGGCTGAAACAGGTCTTTAAACAAAACGTTTCAAGGGGCGCTCAACTATGGGCGCCCCTTATAACCCAAAACTTTTCTAACAATGCAACGACAATGTTTACTCACCGGTGCGCCTCTCAACGACGCCACAGCCGTGCAGATCTCTAACTCCCCAGATACATTCACCCTACCAAACGGGTTTTACCACATCAGTGTATTCGAAAATATAGACGTTCACCGAACCCCACAAAAAGCGGAACTAGAAGAAATACAAGAAAGTTTAGAAGGAGGTGAGGAATGAAACCTTTATATAAACATAAAACACGTATTTCATCTTCTAAAATACATCCCCTTTACGGCGCATTCACGGCCATGCACCAGAGGTGTATGCCAAATTACAAATACGCACATCGTTATTATGATCGAGGTATACGTGTCGCAGACGTTTGGGCTAAATGCAAATGGGATGATTTTGCTGACTGGGCATATCGTAATGATTGGGAAGAAGGTTTAGAACTTGATCGTATTAACAACAATTTAGGTTACTCCCCAAACAACTGTCGATTCGTTACCCATAAAGAAAATTCCAGAAATAGAGATATTGAGCATCACCGCGCTGCAACAAGTAAGGGTAGGCGTAGCAACGGACGTAAAGTTGTTTGTGTAGAGACAGGGGAAATATTCACGTCGATGGTTGAAGCGGCGGAAGCAAAAGGAGGGAAACTTAGTTCTTCAATTTGGACAGCTGCAACAAGAGGGCACCGCACTTTAGGATATCACTGGGAATTTCTTACAAAAGGGCGGTCAAAATGAACACGACAATTTACGCTATCGATTATGAATCCTTCTACAGTAAGGATATCTCGATCACTACTCTAGGTGTGCATGCCTACCTTAGGCACCCAGAGTGCGACATCTACCTCGTTTCCATTGTCGGAGATGATGGTTTCGAGTTTGTTGGCCACCCTACGGAGGCTCCTTGGGAGAAACTCCATGGAGCGACCTTACTCAGCCATAACCGCACCTTTGACAAAGCCTGTATGGATCGCTGTAGAGAGCTCGGTCAACCTACCCCAGATTACGTAGAATGGCACTGCACCGCAGACATGTGCGCAGGTTTAGGTATCGCGCGTTCTCTCGAAGCAGCCTCCGTAGAGATACTAGGTTACCAACCTAACAAAGCTACTCGAGCCAACATGAAAGGGCGGAGAATCGAGGCACTAAATCCCGAAGACCATGCTGAGTTACTCAACTACGCCCTTGTAGACTCCCGTCTCTGTCTCGCGCTATGGCAAGAGTTAAGTGACCAATGGAGTCTGGAGGAGCGCCACTATTCTGCTCACACCACTCTCATGTGTCACAGGGGAATAGGCCTAGATCTAGAGGCCACAGACAAAGCCATCAAAACACTAGAGAAAACCCTCTGGGAATGTAGGAACACCATTCCGTGGAGTGATAAAACAGACAGTAGAGGCAAGCCCTACGCCACTACCTCCCCGAAGCAAATGCACGCCGAGTGCGCACGCCTAGGAATCCCCGCCCCGCCCAATGTTGGAGAAACAGAAGCATTCGCTAAATGGATGGGAACATACGGTGAACAAGCCCCATTCGTCCAGGCGGTCAGAGACTACCGCTCTATTAATCGCACCTTAGAGCTCGTCAAAAAACTCAAAGTCTCTGCACCGAACGGTCGCCTAAAATATGGCTTGAAATACTTCGGAGCTCACACAGGGCGCTGGTCTGGAGACTCAGGGATCAACATGCAGAATTTCCCACGAGACGAAAAATTCGGAGTCAACCTCCGTCACCTTTTCATCCCAGAAGAAGGGAAAAAGTTTGTTATCGCAGACTACGCACAGATCGAAGCTCGTGTTCTACTTTGGCTCGCTGGAGATCATGCCCAGCTAGACATCGTTAGAAATGGCACAGATGTCTACGAAGCTCACGCTCGCCAAACCATGGGCTACACAGACCCACGCCCACTCAAAGACGTAGACCCCCATTTACGCCAATATGCGAAAGCCCGTGTGTTAGGCTTAGGCTATGGCTGTGGGGATAAGAAGTTTCGTATCCTAGCGAAATCCATGTGCGGACTAGACCTCACCCAGCGCGAAGCCTCCAAAACCGTCTACGACTACCGCCGACAAAACCCAAAAATCATAGCCCTCTGGAATCAACTAGACCGCGCCTTCAAGCGCTCCAAAGGCACAGACTACCAAGTAGAACTCCCCAGTGGAAGAGTCCTCACCTACACCAATGTCATCTCCTCCGGTGGCTGGAGGGCGAAAACCACTCGTGGAGGGAAGCTCCCCCCATCCTACCTCTACGGAGGACTACTTGTTGAGAACCTCGTCCAAGCCACCGCCCGAGACATCATGGCAGAAGCCATCTTTAGACTAGAGTCAGCGGGCTTTCCCGTCGTCCTCCACATTCACGATGAAGTCGTCTGTGAAGTCCCCAAGCACACCGACCCTAAAGCCATCGAACACTGCATGACCCAGCTCCCAGACTGGGCGCAAGGCCTCCCTCTAGAAGCGGAAGCTGAAGAAACTACAAAATATAAAAAATAGCCGATACCACACAATGAAAGTCTTTTCTATCAACAATCACACCGCGACCCAAACCACAGAATTTGAATCTATCCGTGACATCCAGCCATGCCTACTCCCCACGTTCACCGATAAATCCGCCTACCGTGCTTGGTGTAAAAAGTCTACCACATCTCACTACTTCCTCAGCACCTACGGAGCTACCCCTTCTAACCTCCGCATCGCTGCCCACGCACCAGCGAGCACCATGTCAGGGCTCATCGTAGACTATGATGTCGATACCAATGACTACACCATAGAGCAGATTCTCACCCCCAGCCCAGAAGGACTACGCCCCAGATATGCCTCTAAAACCTACTCAGGAGGCTGGCGTCTCTACTATGAATTTGAAGCCCCCATCGCGGTCCAAACCAAAGAAGTCCACACTAAATTCCTCCAGCGCCTCAGACGCGAACTCCGCTTAAACAAACTCCTCCCCGCCCTGGATGAAAACGCCTACGCCAGCCTCACCACCTACTACGAAATAGGAATAGAGTTAGAACAAACATCCGAAGACATCATCCCCTCCACACGCATCATCCAATGGCTCGAAGATGCCTCACAAATAGGCAAATGGTCAGAACTCAACGGCGGAGTAGAAATTCCCTTTGAGCTACTACGTGAACGAGGAGAAAAACTCCACCCAGGAGGATGGTTTGGCGGTTGGAAAAGTTTCGAACTAGGAGCCAGAGGCACCCGATTCTGGGATGGAGGAGACGCTCACTCCGTCATTGTTAGAGAAACTGGTTTCCAGTGTTTCACCGGAGACAAAGGCTTTGTTTTCTGGGATGAAGTCTTCGGCCACGACTTCGTCAACAGCTATCGACAGTCTCAACTAGGGAAAGCCATAGAAGGAATCTACTTCGATGGGAAACTCTACTGGGTCAAACTCGGCGACTCATGGAAAGGCCTAGCACGCTCAGACATAGAAATGCGCCTTACCCAGCGCGGACTCTCTGCCAAACGAAAAGACGGAAAACTCAGTGACGGTCAACTCGCCCTACTCACCATCCAAGACCGCCAAAACATCGCACAAACCTTCCCCTTCTTATTTTGCAAATCAGACACCAAGACAATCAACGGAGAACTCTGGTTAAACACCTCCAAAGTCAAACTCACTCAACCAGCCAATGGCCCAGTCTCCTGGGGAGAAAACTTCCCATGGATCTCCCAATATTTAGACACCTTATTCGACCCCACAGAACAACTAGACTACTTCCTCTCATGGCTAGCCCACGCCTATCAAGGCGCCTACAAAGGAGAACTCAGTAGAGGCTTAGCGCTCATCGTCAGTGGAGCTGCAGGCGCTGGCAAAACCTTCCTGAGCAACGCCCTCATTGGCAAATTCATGGGAGGTCGCGAAGACGCCTCTAACTTCCTCGTAGGAGGAGATCGTTTCAATGGAAACCTCTTTGCCGCACCCGTCTGGACAGTCGATGACGCCGTCTCTCCATCCGATACTAGAGCTCACGCCTCCTTCTCCCAACTCGTCAAACAAGTCACCGCCAACGACAGACTCCACTACCGCCCCATGCACCGCCAAGGCTGCACACACGAATGGGTAGGAAGAACAGTCATCACCATGAATGATGACCCAGAGTCCCTACGTCTCATCCCCGAGACAGACATCAACATTCTCGACAAAATCATGATCCTCAAGGCCATTTGCCCCAAGGTCGACCACTTCCCCTCTGATAAGGAACTCGCCAAAGAATTCCCCTACTTCGCCGCCTACCTCAGAGACTACAAAGCCCCCGAACACTGCGCCGGCACCAAGCGTTTCGGGGTTCGCCCCTATCACAATGAATCTATCATCACCTCCGCCCGTTCCGCATCCGCAGCAGGAAACTTCGATGAAGTCCTCTCCATCTTCCGCGCCAGCCTCACAGAACCTAAATGGGAAGGAACCTCCACAGAACTCTTCTCACTCTGGGCAAACGACGCAGCCCTAGAGCCCTTCACAAAGAAAGACTTCCCCACCGTAGGCATCCTAGGCCGCCGCCTAGCCGCCCTAGAAAAACAAAACACCCCCTACGTCAAATGCCGCATCAAAAGAGGCTACAGACTCTGGACGATTAAGAAGTGAAGGGTGAAGATACTGGGCGGTTAGGACACCCAAGCCCTTATTCTGAGTCTATAGTAGCTACATCTTCTGTTATTGTTTGTAGTGCATTCTCTTGCACTACTGGGTCTTTGATTTTAGCGATCGCTTCTGCTGCACCTCTCTTATTAGCTGCTACTATTGCGGCTTGTCCTGTGGCGAATACTCTTTGATAGTTTATACCCCCTTCGTTTTTATCGCCACCATCCCCAATCCCCAAAAGATTACTTACGAAACTTTGTTTACCCCCGAACTCGGTATAAACAGACATTGATTCTCCGTCGTTTTCTAATCTTTCAATAGAGTCCCCGGTGCGAGCCGTAACAGGAACTAACGCAAAGCTTCTTGCCCTTAAGCCCAACGTAGTTGTATAAGTATTTGTTGATGGGTTTAATTCTATCCCTCCCCCAAGTGTAGATTTATCTATAAAAACAAGAGGATAATCCTTATTGCCTAGGGTAGTGCACGAGGAAATCGTGATTGGTATAATCGAACATATTGTAAGTATTAATTTATTATTCATAATTTGCGTATATTGGAAATGTAAATGATTGATTGTTTTTAGGGTTGATCACAGCTTGTTCCTTGATAGCCCCGATATGTATACCTTTGTCGAAAAGTTGAACACCAACACTTTTCATATCATAAGAAACCTCTTCTCCAGATCGTATATAGACAAATCCAGGATACACTTTCACAACAGCTTCAGAAGGCACTTTTATAACTGTGCAGGAACACATTAGCCCAAAATGCATTATCGTAGTAAAAATTAACCCCGTTCTTATCATATTCATGATCTACTCATTACAATCTTAAAATCATAATATAGTTAGACAACTAACTAAACACCATCTCTTGTCTATCAAAAACTTTGTCATCTTACCCATATACCCAACATCAACCCCATAAATACACATGCGCGTTTTAGTGCGCGTAATTTCACAACCCCCAACAAACAATAAAACTCTAAAAATAGAGGACTCATAAGCCTTTGGTCCCGAGTTCAAATCTCGGTCGTGCTACCAATTTCAAGACGAAGCCCCAATCCTTTTTACTACAAGGGATTGGGGCTTTTTCGTGTATTAAAACATAAAAGATACAAATCCATGAAAAGCTCGATATTTTGTTGATATCAAATCAATTTATGACCAGCAATGGGACCAGTGAGACTAAGAAAGCACACAGCTCCAGCACCCCATACGCCTCACCTAAAATTCTGAATTTCTTGGGAATATCACCCCCCGAACTCAAGAAACGCTTCAACCCTTCCGTCCGGATATTCAATAATAGGAACAATTATTTTCACAATCATTCCAATAGAGCTCTCTATTGATTGTGGCGCGAATGGAGGAATAGGATTGAACGCTATAGGGAGTCTCCTTCGATAAACAACTCTGTCCATTCTTCTTGGCTTCGGCTCGCATCATACCCTAACTTTTCCACCGGATCAGATAGTTCAGAAACGAGGTTTAATGCATTCCACCTCTCGCCGTTCCACTCTAGCTTTCCACATAAAAAACAAATTTTCAGCTCACTTTCCGTAGATAAACCCACAATCTCCAACGTATGATGATATGCAGGTATACAGGCCGTTGCTGCTTCCTCAGCTGGAGCTCGGTTGATTGCAGCTATGAGTGATGTGATCTCAGCATCATTAAGGGTACGTCGCAAATATTCTTTGCTCACATATTTGTGACTGTTCAGCGGTCCCCTTGCGCGATGCTTAGCCATATCGAAGTCAGTGACATCAGAGTGCTCGATCATATTCACTCTATCAGCACGAAGCAGAGCCCCCGTAAGTATCTCCCTTCGAGATTCATATCTTCTACCAAAATAGAGGAGCAGAACCCCTAAGAAGGTTATTACAGCACATAATGTCAGAATTTTTTTCATAGTGGCCGTCTAAACCTTCCCATCCATGATCAAAATTGCCAGTTAATGTTGAAATAAAAAATTTCCGATGAGATTGCCGAAAGCCTCGACAATCTCAAGCCGTAAACCACCGATTGATGAAGTGGTCTCCTAAACGTTGCCAGTGATTTGGCGTTTCTATTAATATTCTGA
>CAZLQY010000013.1:0-49350 GCA_964561965.1 uncultured Verrucomicrobiales bacterium | reverse complement strand
GCTACTGCCTGATTTTAACCGTCTGTCAGATCAAGTTCCTTTTTTTACAATTTATTTCTTTTTTGCGGCCCAGATTTTAATATTATCGTAATGAATATAGTCATTCTGGCCTGACACCTGCACTCCAAAATTTGTCTTCCGCTGTTTCATCCCTTCATGCTTACCCGTCATTGTCTTCCCATCCATATGCACCGTGATTGTATCTTCTAGCATCTCAATGGTGACGGTATACCACTTCCCTGGTTTTAATCTCAATTTTTGCTTCGCTAAAACGATGTTTTTCGTTTCCCAGTCCCCTTTTTCCACAGGTAGCCCTTTTTTCCTCGCTTGAGCAGCCATCATTTTCCGCTTTTTCGTCTCACTATTCTTCTTAAGACTCATTCCATCTAGTTTAAAATCCAGAGAAGCCAAATGCACTAACTCATAGTTGATGATAAACCGTCCATAAGCTTCTTCTTCAAACTGAATATCAAATTGATACACGACATCTGTATGATCCAAGAACATTTTACGGAATCCTGTATGGTTATCCTCAGCTAACTCTATTCCTCTAAGGTGTTTTCCTTTTTTATCTTTTACGATTTCCCATTGCCCAGCTCCAGATTTGAGGTTGGGGGCCAAGCTATCACAGTCTTCTTGAAAGATAAGCTCCCCTTTTTCACAATGCCGTAATGGCTTCTGAGCGAAGCACAATACACTAGAACTGACCAATATCCCTAAAATTTTCCACATAGGGCAAAGTTAAACGAATCCTATTCACCGTCAAGAAGGGAACAAGCTCTCCCAAATTACCCTCCAGATTCCCCTACTCATAGCCACCTGATTCTAAAATAAGTCTCTCCTCTAATCTGGAACTCTAGACAATTTGCTTTGCAGTTGCGTTTTACCTGCGTAAGCGCTACTCCCCTTTCACCAACACCAATATCTATGGCTGGATTCTTTAAAAATCTTTACAACAAAATTGCGAATAAAGCGGAAGTCGATTGGGATGAGCTAGAAGCAGATCTCATTTCCTCTGATCTAGGAGCAAAGCTTTCTATGACGATCGTTGATGAGCTACAGTCCATGGGCCGCAAGGTCAATGCCGACGATATTATCGCTACAACAAAGGAGCACATCACCTCTATCCTTCCTGAAGATGCCCCAGCCCTGACACCACGTGCAGATGGCCTGCCTCACGTCATCCTCGTCGTAGGAGTCAACGGCACAGGGAAAACAACTTCTTCCGCAAAACTAGCGACATACCTAAACAATTTGGGGCACTCTGTCGTTCTAGCAGCAGCCGATACATTCCGCGCTGCAGCAGTAGAGCAACTCGAAGTCTGGTCGCAACGTATCGGCATACCAATGATTAAGGGAGAGCCCAATGCTGATCCTGCTTCCGTATGCTTTCGTGCCCACCAACAAGCTATCGCAGATAAGGCCGATTTCCTAATCATCGATACAGCTGGACGCCTCCACACTCGGCATAACTTAATGGAGGAATTATCCAAAATTAATCGTATTATTGCGAAACAAGACGAAGCAGCTCCCCACACCCGTCTCATCGTAGTCGACGCCACTACTGGAGCAAACGCCTTACAGCAGGCTAAAGAATTTAACAAAGCCTGTCGGCTTGATGGACTTATCATCACAAAGCTCGATGGTTCAGGCAAAGGCGGAATAGCTGTGACCATTCAGCAACAACTTGAGATTTCACCATGTTTTGTCGGTTTTGGAGAGGAAGCTTCACAGTTTAAGCCCTTCGTTAAAAAGGACTTTGTGGACATGATGTTCTAGAACTTCTAAAACCCTTGCGTTTCCCCACGTTCCCTGTTTTTCTCCCTCTCAAAATCAAATCAGCTAACCGAAATAGCACATTGTAGTAACCGCTGCTATCGCAGTAAACATAACACTTTTATGAAAATCGTAGTCGCATACTCTGGTGGCCTAGACACTTCAGTTCTCTTGAAGTGGCTCAAGGACAAGTACAACGCAGAAATCATCGCCTATTGTGCCGATGTAGGGCAAGCAGAGGAGCTCGATGGGCTTGAAGCCAAAGCTCTCGCTACAGGTGCCTCTAAATGTTACATCGGTGATCTCAAAGAGGAGTTCGCCAGTGACTTCATCTACCCGATGTTCCAGGGAAATGCTCTCTATGAAGGCCGTTACCTACTAGGCACTTCTATTGCCCGCCCATGTATCACAAAAGGGATGATGGATGTCGCTATTGCAGAAGGAGCAGACGCCATCGCTCATGGAGCGACAGGGAAAGGGAACGATCAAGTTCGCTTCGAGCTTTCCGCAGCAGCTCTCGCGCCCAACATTAAATGCATTGCTCCATGGCGTGATGATGAGTTCCGAGCTCAATTCCCCGGTCGTAAAGAAATGATCGAATACGCTGAGGCGAACGACATTCCCATCAAAGCTTCCATGAAAAAGCCATACAGCATGGACCGTAACCTGCTTCATATTTCCTTCGAAGCAGGTGCCATGGAGGATACTTGGCATGACGCCTCTGCTGATAGTGACAAAGACATGTATGTCCTCTCCGTTTCTCCTGAAGATGCTCCGGATACCCCGCAATACGTTCAATTTCTTATCGAGAAAGGTAACATTATCGGGCTACAGACAGAGGGCCTCGCAGAGCTCATAACAGAGCTTGGAGACTTCGAGATACAAGGAGAGCAAGACGGCTACACGCTACTCACTCCTTATGGTGTCATGCGTGTATTGAATGCTCTAGGAGGCAAGCACGGCATCGGCCGCATAGACATTGTAGAAAACCGCTTTGTCGGTATGAAATCACGCGGCGTCTATGAAACACCAGGTGGGACCATTCTCCTCGCAGCTCATCAGGATTTAGAGACACTCACCATGGACCGCGAAGCTCAATCTCTCCGTGATAGTCTGATTCCTAAATACGCCCAGCTAATCTATAATGGCTATTGGTTCGCCCCTGAGCGTGAAGCATTACAGGCCCTCATTACTGAGACACAAAAAACTGTCTCAGGAGAAGTCCGCCTCAAACTCTACAAAGGAAACTGTATACAAGCTGGCCGCCGCTCCCCTCTCTCACTTTACGATGAAGACATCGCCACAATGGAAGGTGCGGAAGATGGTAAAGAAGAAGCTTATAATCAAAATGATGCTTCAGGCTTCATCGCCCTCAATGCCCTTCGCCTCAAGGCCACTGCCCGCCAAAAAGAATTACTATAGGTTCTCTCTCACATATTGATTTTAAAAAGCCCAAGATGTGAACATCTTGGGCTTTTTGCTACGCTTTTACCATTCATCAATAAAGAAAGCCCTTGTTCCACCTTTCCCAATCCATCAAAACGTTCATATGCAATTTCCTGATACTACAGCCACACTCCATACTTTAGAGAACGGCCTCCACGTTATCCTAGACGCGGATTCCTCTTCCCCCGTCATCAGCACTCAGGCTTGGGTAGAAACAGGAAGTATCCATGAAGATCATCTACAAGGCGCAGGCGTCTCGCACCTCTTAGAGCATATGGTCTTCAAAGGCACCAAATCGTTCTCTTCAGAAGAGCTCTCGCTCTCCGTACAGGCGGCTGGTGGACAATGGAATGCCTATACAACGTTTGATCGCACCGTCTATTACATCGACGGCCCATCTACCAGTAAGAACCTCTTCCTACAGGCTATTACTGAAATGGTCTTTCACCCTAACTTTCCCATAGAAGAGTTTGAGAAAGAAAAAGACGTTATCCGCCGCGAAATCGATATGGGGCTGGATGATCCTGACAGTAATGCCAATCGCCTCATGTTCTCTACCGTTTTTTCCGAAGATAGTAGACGCCACCCAGTCATTGGGCATCTAGAGTTATTTAATCAAATTAGTCACCAAGACATGGTCAGCTATCACGCAGACCGTTACACCACAGATACTGTCTTCCTCTCCATCTCTGGAGATTTCAAACAAGAGGAAGTTCTCAGCCAACTCGAAGAACTTGCGAAAGACATCCCCAGAACCTTTACAAAACCAGCCAGAGTACAGCAACAACCGAAACAACTCGGCCAACGGCAACGCCGAAAGCAGTATGCCGTCCCTGTTTCCAAATTAGGCCTCTGCTGGACTACTCCAGGCCTGCACCACTCAGACTCCACACCTCTCGATTTACTAGGGACAATAATAGGAGGAGGAAAGTCCTCTCGACTTTACCAGACATTACGGGAGAAACAAAATCTCTGCCTACACATCGGCGCATGGAACTGGGCGACTTGTGCAGAAACAGGGATTTTTGCGATCAGTGCAGAGGTAGAGCATGACGACAGAGACACACTTCAACAATCTGTTTTCCAAGAACTAGAAACTCTGTACAACGAAATCACAGCCTCTCCAGAAACTCTCGAAGCAGAACTGGCGAAAGCCAAGAGAATGACTCTAAGTTCACAATTCCGCACTCTCAGTTCCGCATCAGGCCGCGCCACAGATCTAGCTTCAAACTGGCATCAAGCCCGCAATCTGAACTTCACCAAAGACTACCTCCATAGCATCGAGGCTGTCAGCACCGCTGACATACTCCGTGTTCTAAAATCTTATTTATTAGAGAAACAGAACCTAACAATTACGTCTTTAGATCCTGAGCAATCCCAAGAAACCTCTCTTTCTAAGGCGACAGCTAGCCGTAAGCGTACATTCTTAGAACACACATTATCTAACGGCATGAAGCTCGTCTTAAACAAAGACGCTAAAATACCAACGGTCTTCATCCAGACAACTTCGATGGGAGGCCTCACAGCAGAAACTCCAGAGACAGCTGGAATATCGACAATTCATAGCACCGTCCTCACGAAAGGAACCTCACAACGGAGTGGTAGAGAAATCGCCAATACTCTCGATTCACTTGGAGCTAGTATAGCAGGATCTTCCGGTAATAACTCCTCAGGGCTAGGCTCTTCATGCCTCACGCCAGACTTCGCTATCTCACTTAATATTCATGGAGAAACCCTCAGCCAGCCAGCCTTTCCCAATGATGTCATACAGCATGAAAAAGAAGTGCAGCTCTCCAGCATCCAAGAAGAACAACAAGACCCCATCTCTCTAGCCTTCCGCAAACTCAAGGCTGAACTATTTGCGAACCAAGGCTATGGGCTACCAAAACTAGGCACAGAAGAAACACTCCATAATCTCAACCAAACTAGACTAACAGAGCACCACAAACTCTGTATCAACGCATCCAACTCCGTAACAACGATCTTTGGCGATATCGATCCTGATCACGCTATAGAATTAGCCGAGGCCGCATTCTCCCATCTCCCTCAAGGGCAAACTCTAGCCACCCCCAAACAAAACGTTTCACCTCCTAGTGAACACACCCTCCACCTCCCGAAGCAACAAGCCGTCCTCACACTAGGCTATCAAGGCCCAGATCTTCACTCAAAAGATTGCTATGCTCTAGATCTACTTCAAAATTGGTTTTCCGATATGGCAGGTCCCCTCTTCTCCAAAATCAGGGAAGAATTAGGCCTAGCCTACTATGTCTCCTCCACCCAGTTCCGAGGTCCCAGCACAGGCTTCTTCGGCTTCTATCTAGGAACATCTCCTGAACAACTCGATCAAGCGCGAGAAGCCCTCCAAGACACCATACATTCCATTTGCCAAAAGGGAATGGCTGAAGACATACTCCAAAGTGTCAAAACATCTTGGCTAGCGAAGCAGGCACTGACGAATCAAAGCACCGCTGCCATGGCCCGTATGTGTAGTATCGACAGCCTTTTCGGCTTCTCGCCAGACCACTATAAAACCACCGCCTTAGCCATACAGCAGGTCACGGCCAAAGACATCCTAAATACAGCCCAGCGCTATTTAGCAGAGCAGACTCCTACTCTTGTTTCTGTACGTCCTGAGTAGCACTCTCAATCATTCTGGCACTGATTTTCCGTAACTCTTCCGCAGGGATAGCGAAGCTCTCTGCACGGTTCGCCCGCGCTATATTCATACCGATACAGCGACCATTAAGATCCAATAAAGGCCCTCCACAACTGCGGCGGCTCAATGGAATATCATGCTGTAATACTCTTGGAAAACTATCTCGCCGGATCGAGTACTTACCACTCATCTGGTCATTTCGATCAAGTGGCCCCTTATCAAAGGCATGCCTGGCCCGTAACTTCACCTTCGTTTCCATCTCCTTATCACCACGCCGATAGAGTACATCGATGATTTCCCCAGCCTCCATCATTCGCAATAGATCCTGAAGTAACTCGCGGTCTTGCACAGAATTGCCGTTAATCTCTAGTAAAACATCGCCTTTTTCTAATCCAGCCTCCTCAGCGCCAGATCCCTCCGTAATATTAGTGACCAGCATCTCTCCCTTCTCATCACTTAGGGCCACACCCATCACGACAGGGACAGCTCCAATGATTTTTCTAGTATGCGCACTAATGATGCCCACACTAACACGGCGCCGAGAACGGCTAGTGGACCCATTGGAAACAACCCATGAACCTTGAACAGCCTCATCATCACCCCACTCCAATAATTGTAATCCTTCTGCTTCGATTTTTAAGAGAGCCACATCCCACTCTGTATCATACTCCACCACCTCAGGGACATACTTCTTCCTCCCAATTCTCACAGAAAGATCATCCACACCTTCTAATTCACTAGCTTTCGTCAATAAATAACCATTTTCAGAAACAATCACAGCATAACAAATACTCAACGAGCCACCATAGACCACCGCGCTACTTTTTTGTACTAGATCTCGTTGGTAGTCAAAGGCGGCCTCCACCTTCTTTCCATTAATTCTTAAATCACTGTCCAGACTCTTTCCCTGGCCAAACACACAGACCACGAAAGCCGTCCAAATTACTAATATTCGATTCGTCATCATACTTCTAGCGTTTCCCTAACATTACTCTTAGCTCCACAACCTCATCATCACGCAATAACGTAAGGTCCACCCAGTCTCCAGCAGATCGCTCAGTCATAAACTCCTCGATAGCCTCAATCGTAGATACAGCCACTTCGCTAATATTAATTAAAATATCACCGTCCATAGCACCTGCTTCTTTTACAACGGAATCATCAGAAAACTCTACAATCCTCAAGCCCCCCTCCACTTCCTCCAGTAAGAGCCCCATAAAGGCACTTCCCTTCACAGGTTTTTCCGCAAAAGGGCCGTCACCTAGAAACTCACCATCTTGCATCTTTTCCCAATGCGTCATAAAATCCCCCATTGGCACGTGCATATTTCCTTCTAACTCAGCCCCCACACGACTATGAATTCCCACTAGCACCCCATCTAGATTAAATAAAGGGCCACCGGAATCACCACCAATTAACTTACAATCGCTCTGTAATGTCGTATCCTCTAAACGGATCACTCTCCCCAACCTCACCACAGAGCCTCGATCTTGATCAAATCCACCAGAATGGCCCAAAGCAAACACCCAATCTCCCAATTCCGTAGAAGATTCTCGTTCTAACTCAACATAGGGGTACTCACCCTCACCCTCACCGACAATCTGCATTAACGCAGCATCAGAATCAGAATTTAACCCTAAGCTAATGACCTTATGCTCTGTCCCATCCTCCATTAGTACTTTCATTTCACGCCCCACACCTGTCGAAACGTGCGCCGCAGTCATAATCAACCCATCTTTAGAAATAATGACGGCACTACCAGAGCCTTGCCCATCACCTAATTCAACGCAAACGGTAGCTTTACGAACGCGCTCTAAATGAGCCTGCACAGCATGTTGAATCTCAAGTAAGTCATCTTTTTCAACAGGAAATTCTCTATGATTCAATAAAGGCCTAGCCTCAAGCTGAGAACTCAAACAACCAAACATCACAGAAACCCCTAATCCTAGAATCAAAATCAAGGATCCAATACCTCCTGTTAATCTCAAATATATCACTAAGACACATTTAGCAGAGATCCTACTATCTGGCAAACGAGCATTCAAAATTCTCCTTAGGAATAAGGGATCGGAATCTAGCATTTTTATCTAGTATTCTTAAAATCAAGCAGTGAAGGGCAATCTGCATGATAACATCTCACTTCAATAGCAGCATCGCTACCCCCTGACGCGAGACAACCCGACAGACTATTCTGCAGGAAACCCCCATAACCTACGAGAACAGCAATTCTGTCGGGCTGTCTACCTCACGATAGAATCAAATCTGATCCTAGCCGTAAAGGGAAAAAAAGCCTTAATACAGCAAACTATCGTTTAAAGCAATTGCTAAAATTATCTCGATGATAACTACAAACCAACCAATTACAGACTCTCTTTCGTCGCCTAACATCCTAAATCACCCAATAAATCATAGAATATAAGCCCACGAATCACGTGACAAATAAACCTCCAAGGGCATTGCCAGATCACTTTCCGACCAGCGACACAAAAGAATCTTCGTGAAGGTCATTCGCAATGCCTTCAAAAAATTAGACTCAATCTACACGAATGAGGCGCCTCCATTCCCTATATACACCGACGCCTCTGTATACGTTCTCTATAGGAACTTCGTTAATTCATCTACCGTTTGTTGATTCAGAGCGTGCACAAGAGCTTTGCTGAGATCCACCATCGCCATATAATCCGTAAGCTCTATCATACTATTATGTGAGTGTATATATCGTGCAGGGGTTCCTAAAACAATACATGGCACACCCTCATTTGCTATATGTAACGAACCAGCATCTGTCCCCCCAGTAGATCTTACTGTAATCTGATAAGGAATAGAATGAGACCGTGCCACACGGACTGCCAGCTCCGCTAGGCGGGGGTTCATCATCGCACTCGGATCATGCAACCGTATTTGTACTCCCCCACCTAAAGCACCTTGCCTATCCGAGGGAGAGAAACCTGGAGTATCATCAGCTGGTGGCCCCTCTAAAACAATCGCCACATCAGGCTTAATTTGATTCGCCAAAGTCTTCGCCCCTCGTAATCCCACCTCTTCTTGGACAGTGCCAGCCACCACTAATTGATTCTGCAAATGAACACCTGCTAGTTCTTGTCGTGTCTGAATCACAGCAGCCATCCCAACACGATTATCAAACGCTTTTGCCAAAAAACGATTATGCCGCCCAATTTTAGTAAATTCAACAGCAGGAGCAATAGAATCGCCAATACGAATACCTAAATCATCCTCCACTTCATGGCGAGAGCGAGCGCCAACATCTATAAACATTGATTCGATGGGCAAAACTGAAGATCTCTTCGATTCTGGCAAGAAATGCGGTGGTGTACTAGAAATCACACCTAAAACCTTGTCTCCACAACGCAACCTAACATGTACACGTTGCGCTAACAGAGTGTGTGGCCACCACCCGCCAATCGCCACAAACTTCAAAAAGCCATCTGGAGTGATATTTTGCACCCTAAAGCCTACCTCATCCATATGCCCTGCTATGAGTACTTTAGGCCCTGTTCCTAGCGAAGTATGATAAACGGAGCCCAAACGATCCGCTAAAATCTCCCCATCAAAATCCTGAAGCTCTTTCACAAAAACATCGCGAACTTCAGACTCAAACCCAGAAACACTATGGGAGTTACATAGACATTCTAATAATTCAATGGCTTTATCACGCATACCATCATCACAACACAGACCCTATTGAAGCAAAAGGAAAATCTATTATTTACTTAGCCTATGATAGGCGATTAGGGCTGGAGAGGTTTTGTCTTTTGGTAGAATATTTTATAGGTCAACACACCCTAGTTCTCCGTTTTTTCCCAAGCTAAATAACCATCTTTCATATGGAAAACCATTTTAAACCCCAGCTTAGACCAAGTCTCTAATGAGTTTCTACTCCGAGCTCCACTCCGGCAGTGTACAAGGTACACTTTTTCACGATCAAGCTTAGACAATTCTGATTCAAAATTACTATTTTTGATATCAATATTAATCGCATTCTTTAAATGCCCTGCTAAAAATTCCTTCGGCGTTCGAACATCGACAATAATGACTTCTGGTTTCTCTCTGAGAAGCTCTCTCGCTTGCTGAGCTGTAATGTCTTTAGCCACTTGTAATTCCCCAGCAAACACAATAGAGCCGAGAATAGCAGTCAGGATACAAATAGAACGTAATAGTTTCATCATAAGTTAAGGTTGGGTAAACGTGATTTTAAAAGCACCGCGCAAACTACCCTGTGTAAATCCAGTAGCCTGATCATTTGGGTAGTAATCATCTAACAAAGAAACAAATTCATCCGAAAAGGAAGAAGAGTCTCCGTGACATCTAAGGCAAACTTCTTGTGTAACAATTGGTTTATAAACAAATACTGATCCGTTTGTATTTCGAACAACCTCACTTTTTAATACATCTCCTTTCTCGTCGCGTAATACTTGCAACCACTTCTCCATAACTTGCCTGTCTTGATCACTCGGCTCGTTCTCTGGATTGCGCACCTTCAGAGCCACTCTGGTTACTGTGATTCCATCCAATTCCGTATTCATAGTATTGGTCAAAGGTTGCGCGACTTGTTGGCAGACCTGAAGCGCCGCTTTCTCCCCACCTGCTGCAAGAGCTGTCTTCAGTTGCTCACTAAGGCGCTTCATTAAAAGATGGGAAGATTCATCAGCTGTTGCCAAAAAGCTTTCATCACTTGTTGTGTCCCAGCTCACACTCTCAGGCTTTTTATGACAGCTAGATAAAACAGCCCCGCTGGCACATATTAAACATCCGATTTTGAAAGATAATTTCATTCGTATCCCAAGGCGATAAAGGAGAACTAGCCTCTGTCTGTTATTCAAAAATCTATCGACCTTAGAAAGAGCAAACAAATCACTTCCTGTATTTTTTTCTATCATCAACTTCAGCCCAAAAAACCTAACACCGATCATTTGTCGTATTTGAATCTCAGTATTTGAGAACTTTTGGTACATTAACTTGAGACTCATCATAGACATTAGAAACGAATTGACTTTATAAATTGAAGTTCATTCAATCACTACCTACTTCCTCGTATAACACTTTATTCCAATTAAGCAATGAAAGATTCCCAAGATTCTCTCTCTCCTAAAAATTTGACACGAGAGAATTATGAGCGAATAGCGCTAACCTTCCGTGCCTTTTCAGATTCAACTCGGCTTCAACTTCTCCACGCACTACAAGAAGGGCCTAAAAAGGTGGGTCAATTGGTTTTGGAATTAGAAATGAATCAGGCCAACATATCGAAGCATCTGCAAATTCTTTTTGAAGCTAAGATCCTGAAGCGTGAAAAACGGGGAACTGCCACTTTTTACGAAGTCGATGATACATTCATCCACCCACTATGTGAGCTAGTCTGTGAGAAAATCAATCGCGACGAGAAGCAACAGCAAGCAGATGTTTCCTTCGAAGGCGCCCCATCCTAAGACAGAGTGAAACACCCCACTAACAACTAGTTCTAAGTACTCACGGATCTCTTTTGTGAAATTATGATCATCCCTCTTGACCATCATCACAAACATAAGTTTAGCTCTTTCTGTGATACTTCAGAAACAACCTATTCCATGCATCGCTGCAGCTCTTACTATGAGCTTTTTATCTAGCTGTGCCATTTCTTCAAGTTCTACCTCCAACGCAGGTTTACTCGGCGGCCCTACTAAAGCAGAGCGCACAGCACAAATTGCAGCGGAGCCTAAAGGTTCTTTTTATTACGGTCGCCGTTATTATGTTCAAAAAACACGCTTTTGGGGTTACCTTCGTGAACCTGGCAAATCCGGCTTGAGTTCCACGTTGGTGATGATGAATGAGTCCTCCACCCGCGTACCAGATCGATTGCCCGAAACATCTGTTGGTAAGACTTATGGCTATGATGCGAATTACGAATATAAAATTTATGGCCGCTACACAGGAGCTTCCGCATATGATCCAAACTCAAATCAAATTCTTCCTGAATTCTTACCCACTAAATTTGAACTAATTCATTCAAAACCAGGCTGGCTTTTCAGCCCTAATGATCGATATAACCCACGTGCCATCACAATGCGACCCAACGTTTTTTAACTCTCCCATCGAGATTGTCTACTAGTTACTAGCTACCAGAAACATCCAGCCAATCTCCACTGGGAATCATTTGTTTCCCCTCCGTACTTCTAGAGTACTCCCAGAGAAACAAATCTTTCTGCTCCCCTTCAATGATTACCTCCACAGCACGCCTTTGATACTCAGCGCCTTCGTAGTCATCAAGTAAGTTTAACATCTCCACAGAAACCTTATAGATTTCTCCGAGAACAGTTTGCTTCACATCATTCCCAAGCACCATCCCAGGATACCAATCAATGACATATAAGGCCCCTGATAATACAGATTCCGTTATATAACTGGCTCCTTCTAAGCGGAAATGATTACTAGCTCCTTTTCTCAGTGTGCCATACACAAAGATAAAAACATCACGAGTATTGTCGGCCTCACTCTCTACGTCCATTTAGAGGGTTTTATAAGATGTTAGGTATCGAATTTCTTGCGACCTACCTTTTCGCAAAGAAATGTTTTCAACTCTTCTAGCCCTTCCTCATTTTCTGCTGAAATTGGTAAAATAGGAACCTTGGGAAACCGCTGTCGAAGGTGCTCCAGATGTTCATCAGCTCCTTCTACATCCATTTTATTAGCCACAATAAACCACTCAAATTTAGCAAGATCTTTATCATACAGGCTAATTTCTGTTCTAAGGGTCTGAATATCATCTATAGGGTCGCGCATTTCACTACCAGCGATATCGACGACAAACATAAGAACCTCACAACGAGTAATGTGACGCAGGAATTCATGTCCAAGCCCCTTATTGGCATGAGCACCTTCAATTAGCCCTGGGATATCCGCCATCGTACAGCGCTTATGTTCATTAAAGTCAATAACGCCTACTGAAGGCTTTAATGTGGTAAACGGATAATTCGCTACCTTCGGTTTCGCTGCAGAAAGTTTTCCCAATAAAGTAGATTTACCAGCATTTGGGAATCCCACTAAACCAACGTCGGCAATACGGCGTAACTCTAAATAATAAACACCCTCGTCACCTTCTGTCCCAAGAGTGTGTTCTTCTGGAGCTCGGTTAACAGATGTTTTATAATGCCAATTACCTTTCCCTCCTTTACCAGCCTCGCAGAGAGTGAATTCCTGACCGTGCTCCGTAAGGTCGACAATAGGCTCTAAGTCGATACCTTCTTCAGAGCGTTCCATCTCCACAGCATCTGCGATCGTGTGAGCTTGGCTGCGATAAACTACGGTACCTGGAGGAACATCAGCAATGATCGTTTTTCCCTTTTTACCATGTTTACGAGCGCCAGAGCCATGCCCTCCACCCTTAGCCACGATCTTGGGATCATAAAAGAATGCCCTCAAATTATCCGTGTGAGGACTACAACGGAGAATAATACTTCCCCCGTCACCTCCATCACCTCCATCGGGACCACCTTTGGGTAGATACTTCTCCCGGCGGAAATGAACCACGCCATTCCCTCCGTCACCTGCCTTGCAGTATAGTCTAATGTGATCAACGAACATAATAAGAACTCTGCGTAGCTTGATTGCTTTGGGAATGCAACCCCTGTCTCATAAAGATTTTAAAGAGGCAGATACGGCTACCAATTGGTAATATCATCCCCTTTGCCATCGTTATTAATCCCGTCGGGACCGTTCGACCACAAATCAAACCCTCCTAAAAAATTGTTCTTTTCTCCCTTTCCGGAGGTTTGATTAAATTTATAGTTTAAGGGGTTACCAAAACCATCAAGCATTACGGTCTTTCCTTGAATAGTTTTTAGATATTTTTGGTTTTTTTGCGAATCGACATCAGGCATATAGTGAATACCGCCATTATTCTCAAATTCGTATTTATTCCGAAGGGCGATCAATAACACAGCGGAACTAGTCTCCCCTCCATTAGAATCATTTGGAAATGGATATGTCTCGGCCCCATTCCCTGATTCTGATGTGTATAAAATACCGTCTGCCCAGCGTTTGTCCATAGACTCACTGATATTTTGGATAAGAACCACCGTTTGTTTTTGGCGAGCTCCAATTAATATACCTCGGTAAGCAGCAAAGCTAATGCCCGCTAATGTGGCAATAATGCCCATCACAACTAGTAACTCTATCAGGGTGAAACCTGCTCTGGAATGAATTCTTTTTATCGTCATAATCTCAGTGGTGTTAAAAAGCCGAAGAGTGAATCTCTTCGGCTATATGGATAGGTTTTATATCAAACTTAAGCCGATACCTGCTTCGTCCTCTCGATCATTGCGATGCCTGTTTCATCATCTCGATCATTGGTAAGAATAGTGCGAGAACAATTGTTCCTACAACTACCGCCAAGAAAACAATCATGATTGGCTCTAAACTTGCCGTGAAGCGACCTACTGCATCATCTACTTCATCATCATATACATTCGCTACTTTAAGTAACATATCAGGTAACTGTCCAGTTTCTTCTCCTACATCTACCATGGATATTACCATGGGAGGGAAGACTCCAGAAGCCTGCATGGGAGCAACAATGGATTCTCCTTCTTTTACCGCTGCATAAATTTTATCCACAGCAGACGCAATCACCACATTACCAGCTGTATCCTTTGTAATCCCCAGAGCCTGAAGAATTGGAACACCGGATGTCACTAATGTACCAAGTGTTCTTGAAAATCGAGAAATGGCACTTAACTTTTGAATTTTTCCCACCCCTGGAATGATCAGTTTATAGGTATCTACTTTTTCACGCCCTTTTTCGGTAGACGCCCACGCTCTAAATCCGATAACGCCTGCGGCGAAAACTGCAAAAATATAAACCACGTTAGGGAGAAAAAATGGGTTAGCTAACATAAAGTCAGAAAAGCCAAAAACAGCTCGAGACAAAGCTGGCAACTGTGTATCACCATCAAACATTTCTCTGAATTTTGGAACAACTACAAGCATCAGGAAAATCAAAATGGCAACAGCAATGAACATAACAATAGCAGGATAGATCATGGCTGATACAATCTTACTCTTTAGCTTGTTTGCCTTCTCCATGTATTCCGCTAAGCGGTCCAAGACTTTATCTAACACACCACCTAGCTCACCAGCCTTAACCATATTGACAAACAGTTTGTCAAAGGTTCTAGGATGTTGCGCTAAACTCTCGGAGAACGTAGCACCACCTTGAACAGAATCAGAAAGAGATGTAATGGTTGTTTGTACAATCGGATCCGGTTCTTGCTTACCTAAAACAGTAAGTGAACGTAGTAGTGGTAAGCCGGACTCAATCAATGTGGCAAGCTGTCTAGTAAAAACCATTAAAGGCTTTGTCTTGATGACTCCAGATTTCTTTTGAGCTGTTTTTTTCTTAGCCTTGCCTTTACTTGGAGCGGAGCTAGCTACAGGTACTTCTCCTGCTTCTGCTACTTTTGTAGGGTAGAGACCTTTACCTCGAAGTTGTTGAATTGCCTCTGCTTCAGATGCAGCAGAAATCGTTCCTGTCGCTTGAATTCCCTTCGCATCTAGTGCTGTGTATTGAAAGTTCGCCATTATCTATTCGTATTGATATATTTGTCAGTCTGCACAGATAAACCGTCAGGGGAACGGAAATCTTCAAGAAATTACATTTTAGGTGTATTTAAGGACCTCTTCGATTGTAGTTACGCCATTGTATATGTTGCGCAGCCCGTCTTCACGGAGAGTTGTCATCCCGCGTTCGATCGCCTTTTGTTTGATGACAACTGTTGGTGCACGCTCGATCACAAGATCCCGTATAGCGTCATTAATCTTCAATAATTCAAAAAGACCTTGCCGCCCTTTATAGCCGGAATTCCCGCAAGTATCACATCCAATCCCTGTATAAAACTCTTTGTCACCTAATTCATGAGGAGACAAACCTAACTGATTAATCACAGCTTCATTTGGTTCATAGGCGGCACGACAATCTTTACAGATTGTCCGTACTAAGCGCTGGCCCAGTACTCCCTCCAAAGAGGCTGCAACCAAGAAGGGCTCTACACCCATATCAACAAGACGAGTGACAGCTCCAGGAGCATCATTCGTGTGAAGAGTTGATAAAACAAGGTGACCAGTGAGTGACGCCTGGATGGCAATTTGAGCTGTCTCTTTATCTCGAATCTCCCCTACCAAGATACGATCGGGATCTTGTCGGAGAAATGCTCTTAAAATCCTTGAGAAGTCTAAACCGATCGATTCATTGACGGGAACTTGCACAATCCCATCAATATCATATTCCACAGGATCTTCTGCAGTAAGTAATTTTGAATCAATCGTATTAATTTTACGTAACGCTGCGTAAAGGGTCGTTGTTTTACCAGCACCTGTCGGGCCTGTGACAACAAAAATCCCATTAGGCTTATGAATAGTTTCATCAATATATTCGTACACAGGTCTCGGTAATCCCAACACACTGAGATCAACACTCACGTTTCCTCGATCAAGAACACGTAATACCACACTTTCTCCATGTTGTGTCGGAAGTGAAGATACACGCATATCTACTTGTTTATCCCCTACCTGCTTCACAATTCGCCCGTCTTGAGGAACGCGATTTTCTGCGATATCCATATTAGACATGACCTTAACACGAGAAATAATCGGTAAGCCTAGATGGAGAGGTGGCGGAGTCATCTCATAAAGAGCCCCGTCTACTCTGTAACGAATTTTAAATTCATTCTCAAATGGTTCAAAATGGATATCAGACGCCTTCTCCTTCACAGCTTGGTGAATCACTAAGTCGACATAACGAATGATTGGTGCAGAGTTCGCCTCACTCTCAACATCTGCCTCAGACATCTGCTCCTTCGGACCAAGTTGAGATAAAAGCTCATCCATCCCTGTACTCTCATCTCCATAGAGTTCATCGATCTTTGCTTCAATCATAGCAGATGGAGCTACTGCGATCTGGATGTCATGCCCAATTGCGAAACGAAGATCCTCCGCTGTCTGTGGGTTCAAGGGATCACTGAGAGCGACAGTAAGGCCATCTGCACCAAAGGTAAGAGGAAGAGCACCATGTAATCTTGCCAGACCACTGGGCACTAAGGCTAAAATATCAGTTGTTGGGGTGAAGCTGGCCAGATCAATTAAATCTGAACCTAGCTCCATGGCAATGACTTGCCATACTGCATTTTGATCAGGTACAACTTCAAAATCGACAAGAATTTCTTCGACTATTTTACCACTGACTTCGAGTGATTGCATCATATCCTGCGATAAAGCGCGATCAATCATGCCCCGACCAATAAAGATCTCTAAAACTTGTTTTGTATCCATCTTTGTTAAAAATTTTGAGACTTAATCTTCATCACCCATTGTCACACCAATGACTTCACTCGCAGAGGTGACTCCTGATAGAACTTTACGGATTCCATCCTCTCGCATAGTACGCATACCTAGTTCTCGGGCTCGTTTCCTTAACTGGGGAGAGGTAAAGCCTTGATTGATTGAATGGCGAATTTCATCATCCACATCAAAAATTTCGAAGATACCAGCTCGGCCTTTATAGCCCCCATCACGGCAGATCTCGCAGCCCCCTGGTCCAAAAATATTACCACCCATCGCGCGTGTAGAATCCAACTTCAAAGATCTCATTTCCTTCTCACTTAGTTCTACAGGGATTTTACATTTACAAAGTTTTCTGATCAATCGCTGGGCTAACACTGCACGCATTGCGGAGGCAATCAGGAATGGTTTCACACCGATATCGGCAAGTCGAGCTACAGCACTAGGTGCGTCATTTGTGTGAAGTGTGGAGAAGACTAAGTGACCTGTCAGAGAAGCATTAATCGCAATATTCGCTGTCTCCGCATCACGAATCTCACCAATCATAATAATATTCGGTGCTTGGCGGAGCATCGCTCTCAGAGCTGCACTAAATGTCATACCAATATCACTTTTCACCATGACTTGGTTAATCCCTCCAAGCTGGTATTCTACGGGATCCTCTACCGTAATGATTTTCCGGTCTGGGCGGTTAATGGTATTTAGACTGGCGTATAGAGTCGTTGTTTTACCGGAGCCTGTGGGACCTGTGACCAAAATAATACCATCGGGTAGACCTAAAAAATTAGAGAACTGCTCTTCGTCATCGCTCAAAAAGCCTAGTTCTGGCAAACCGAGGGATAGTGATGACTTGTCGAGAATACGCATAACGATACTCTCTCCATGATTAGACGGTACACTAGAAACACGTAAATCAACCTCTTTCGCCCCCATTTTTATTTGAATCCGTCCATCCTGAGGTAAACGCTTTTCCGCAATACTCATACTACCACTCATCACCTTTAATCGAGCGATAATGGCAGGCAGTAGCTTCTTGGGATGGTTCGCCCCGATTACTAACTTACCGTCAATGCGATAACGAATTCTTAGTGATGTCTCGAGTGGTTCAATATGAATATCACTAACACCCAATTTAACAGCATCCGTTAGAACACCATACACTAACCGAATAATTGGAGCATCTCCATCATCTTCATCTCCTCCGCCAAAACTGATAGAATAGTCAGCTAAAGCAACATCAGACTGCCCATAGTTATCTTCAATAACTCGACTGATGGCACTTCCTGTGGCACAATGAATCACGACTTGGCGACCTAGTACATGAGGTAATGAGTCTAGAACTTCGAAATCTAACGGATCAGCGACAGCTAATGTTAAATAACTGCCATCATCCGCTACAGGGATCGCGCGAAAGCGCCTGGCAACCTCTTCAGGCACAGCCTGAAATACTTCAGGAGCAATGGCCAAAGTATTTAAATCTAAGAAATCAGATCCGGAATTCATAGCGCACACTTGCGCTACTTGTTCTTCAGAAACCATTCGGTCTGTCACTAACTTCTCTACAACACTCTCCATGCCAGTGACATTTTGTCGTGCGTAGTCGATATTTTCCTGAGCAGTCACCCCTGCTTCAAGTAATAATTCTAGTAGATAATCTTCGTTGGAATACACGGTTTAATCAAAGTGTAAGGTATATTCTGCCAAGATAGATACGGAAAGAAATATCCTTATTCGCTATAGGCAGATTAACACACTGGCCAAACCATTTCGCCGAGTCAAGCTGTCAGACGAAAAATCAACAAAAACTAAAAATTTAGTACATTATACCGCAAATAACCTCCTAAATTAATCAAAGAAATTCGCCTCTATGTTTTAATATTTCACCCAGTTCTTATACAAAAAAAGCCACCCTGTCATCATTACAGGATGGCTTAAAATATGTATGTGAGGAAATTCTATCGAGAGTAAAGTTCAACAACAAGCTGAACATTCACACCGTGATCGAAGTCGTCCACTTCAGGAAGACGAGCTACCACTCCCTCAAGCTTATCGCGATCAATCGTAAGCCATTCTTTATCAGGAACAGCTTGAGTAAGATCAAGACCACGTAACGCTAATTGCTTGGACGTCTCTTTCTCAACGATTTTGATAACATCACCAGGCTTAGTTTGAGCTGATGCAATGTCAGTTTTCACACCGTTCACGAGAATATGCCCATGGTTCACAAGTTGACGTGATCCAGCACGTGTATTTGCAAAACCGAGGCGATACACAACGTTATCGAGACGAGTTTCCAGTAAACGAACTAAGGTATCACCTGTGATTCCACGTTGGCGAGCTGCTTCAGCGTAATATTTACGGAATTGCTTCTCAAGAACTCCAAACTGGAAACGAAGCTTTTGCTTCTCTCCAAGAGCAATGGAGTAATCAGATTTTTTGCGACGACCTGCACGAACACCGTGCTGACCAGGAGGGAAATTGCGACGTTCAAGCGCCTTTGAAGGGCCGAACAGGGCTACGCCGAAACGGCGGTTGATCTTGTCTTTAGGACCAATATAACGAGCCATAATTTAAAAGTAGTAATAGATTAGAATTAAACGCGGCGAGCCTTTTTAGGACGGCAACCGTTGTGAGGAATAGCAGTTACATCTTTAATTGTCGTAATTTCGAGACCTAACCCTTGAACAGCGCGAGCTGCTGATTCGCGGCCTGCACCAGGCCCTTTCACACGGACTTCAACTTGCTTCAGCCCATGCGCCATAGCTTGACGACATGCATCTTGTGAAACCACCTGAGCAGCATATGCTGTGCTCTTACGCGATCCCTTGAATCCCATTTTGCCAGCTGATGACCAACCGATGGAATTACCACTTGAATCAGTGACACTTACCAAAGTATTATTGAATGTAGCTGTGACATGAACGATACCAGAGTGGACGTTCTTGCTACCTTTGGCCTTGAAAACCTTGACTGCTGTTTCTTCTTCTCCGCCGATTTCAGCAAAGATATCACGCTTCTTTTCATCCTTCTTAGGAGTTTCCTCTGCAGCCGGTGTCGTAACTTCTTTTTCAGTTACTGGGGTTTCGGCGGCTGGAGTTTCCTCTGTAACTGGAGTTTCAGCGACTGGAGTTTCCTCTACAGCTTCTTCGTTTTTGATTTCTTCTTCAGACATCTTATAAAACAATTTAAAAATTTACTTCTTCGCAATGACACCTACTGTGCGTTTCTTACCCTTGCGAGTACGAGCATTTGTCTTTGTTCGCTGACCGCGGACAGGAAGACCACGCTTATGGCGCTGACCACGATGGCAATTGATAGATGTAAGTCGCTTCAATGCGCCTTGGCGCTCACGACGAAGGTCACCTTCAATAATGATTCCCTCGCCTGTGATTACTTGTGCAATCTTAACGAGCTGTTCTTCGGTCAATTGACCGGTTCGGATGTCAACGTCTACGCCAGCTTGCTCGAGGATACGAGCAGCGGTAGAACGACCAACACCATAGATGTATGGAAGCGCAGCTTCGATGCGCTTTTCATTAGGAATTTCGGTTCCGAAAATTCTAGCCATAATGATCAGTAGTTTCTTAGTTAATAACTGTGCTCCGCAGAATTTTACGCCACTGTGACGTAGTGCGGGACGGCTCGTTTACCACGTCATTGATAGTAAGCAAGAAGAATTCGATGATATTTCAGAGTTCTGAACGATTTCATGAAATGAAAAAAACACACCATAATTTAATTCCCAGCTTGGAATTTCAAAACTACAGCGTACTTTGTGGCCATGATTAGGTTTACAATTCCTCTCACCGCATCAGCCTTTATTGTGTTGGCTACTTCATGCAGCGTCCTGCAGAAAGGTACATCTACCATTAGCAAAGTATCGAATGCTGCTACATCAAAAATTATTCCCGGCCGGTCGAATAACAGCAGCAATAGCACGCCAGCTACTCTTCTCTCTAATGCTGTTGCATTGGACTCTCAAGGAGAACTGAAAAAAGCGCAAGACCTCTATAAGCGTATTGCGAAGTCGTATCCACAATCAAAAGAAGCCCCTGAAGCCTCTTTCCGTAAAGCAGACAGCATGTTCCGCGCCCATAAACTCCGCGATTCTTTTGACGCTTACCAAGATTTCCTCAGCAAGCATAAAAATAGCCATCATTATGCGACGGCTTTGAAACGCCAAGAGGAAATAGCTTACATGATAGTAAACGCTAAGGGTAAAAAGTCTTTAATCGGGTTCCAATCAGGGACCACCGCGGGTAATGCTACAAAAATACTTGAAAAGGTCATTGCCAATGCCCCTCAAGCCCCCAGTGCCTCAAAGGCTCAATATAAAATAGCAGAAGCTTGGGATCAAACCGGGAATTATGATAAAGCCCTAGCTGGTTATCAAAAAGTTCCTACTCAATATCCTTCCAGTAAATACGCCCCTCAGGCTCTCTATAATACAGGTTCGTTACTCGTTCGCCAAAAAGAGGCAGGCAACAGAAACCAAGCCAATATCGGTCGGGCAAAAGAAGCATTCTATGATCTCGTCAATCTTTACCCATCGAGTAATCTCGTTCCAGAGGCACGAAAGCAAATCTCAGAACTAGACCGCTCTGATGTCCAGAGAAGTTTTGATACCGCTCAGTTTTACGAAAAAAAGGGAGAATCCACCGCCGCCATATTCTGTTATAAAGAAGTCCTCCGCCGTGTTAAATCTGGTGTTCTACATGATAGAGCGAAAGAGAAAATAAACTCGCTCTCAAGATAACTCCATGCGCTTTCTTCTTATTCTAAGCCTGCTAGGCTCTATTTTACTACCTTCCTGCGCGGGCTACCGCCTTGGCGGAGTAAAACCGAACCACCTTTCTGAGATTTCAAGTATAAGTATCTCTCAGTTTGCCAATAGCACACGCGACCCTCGTGTCTCAGCTCTGGCTACTAGTTCCGTTGTTGACGCTTTAGAGGAAGACGGGACTTATAAATTCACTTCTAGTGAGTCCTCAGATGCTATATTAAAAGGTGTCGTTAAAGAGCTGAAATACGTACAGCTACGGGGCGACCGCTCTGACACTCTACGTCCAGATGAACTGCAATTACGAGTCGTGATTCATTGGACATTAATCGAAAATAACGGACAAAGAAGAGTCTTAGATTCTAGAACAACGACTGGTCGTACGACCTTCTTTGCCAGCGCGAATCAGGCCAACAGCAGGGCAAATGCCACATCAGAAGGATGTAGAGATGCAGCCCGCAGAATTGTCTCTAATATCGCTAATGGCTTTTAATTCATGGTCACTTTTGTTCCTACACCTATTGGTCATCGTGGTGACATCACTTTGCGTGCCATTGAGGTCCTTTCTCAGGCTGATGTCATATGCTGTGAAGATACGCGGCACTCCCGCCCTCTATTAAAGCACTTAAACATTGAGAAACCTCTCATCTCTTTGCATGATCACAATGAGGAACAAAAAGCGGAAGACCTTGCAAAACGAAGTTTAGCTGGTGAAGCTATAGCCGTCATTTCTGATGCTGGAATGCCTGCCATTTCGGACCCCGGTTACCGGCTTCTACGTTACTGTATCGAGCTCAATGCCGATTACACCGTGTTACCAGGACCCTCCGCTGTGCTTACCGCATTGGTAGGATCAAACTTCCCTGTCCACTCCTTCTATTTTGGAGGATTTCTTCACCAGAAAAAGGGGAAACGCCGCAAATCCCTCATTCACGCCTGCGAACAAGAATACACGTCTATCTTTTTTGAATCGCCTCATAGAATTCTCTCAACACTGGAAATCCTAACAGAACATTCAGAATCCCATCCAGTCTGTGTCGCTCGGGAATTGACCAAGAAATTCGAAACCTATCATCGAGGTACAGCCCTTGCGCTTAAAGATTGGTTTCAAAGTAGAACCCCGAAAGGTGAACTCGTCTTAGTAATAGCTCCTTCTACTTACCAACTCACCGAAACTAGGAAAGAGGATACACATGCTTAGTTTTTCCACATGCTGGAATAATAGTCGGCATACTGAAGGAGAGCCACTCATTGATGAAATTTTAGAATTGGGCTTTTCAAATCTTGAATTGAGTCATGGGACAATGATTACAAAGCTCCCTGGTTTTCAAAAAGCATTTCGCGAAAAGAAATTCCGTTGTGTCGGCATTCATAATTTTTTCCCCTCCCCTGTGGAAGTCTTGATCGACGCTCCTGATGCCTATGAGTACACATCTCACCGCTCATGGGATCGCCAACGGGCGATGGACATGACCATACGCACTCTGGAGATGGCAGCTGAGTTTGAAGCTTCCTACGTCGTTCTTCATATGGGATCTGTCCCACTGAATCCGAAATATTATACAAAGAAACTAACGGAAATGGTAAAAAACGAGAAATCAGATTCTCGTCAATTTTTAAAACTCCGAGAAAAATTCATCAAACGCCGAGCAAAAAAAACAAAACTCTATTACTCGCGCGCCATAGATGCGCTCGAATTATTGTCTGAAAAAGCAGCTGAATTCCAAGTAAAGCTAGCTGTAGAATCCCGCAGCAGATATGAAGACCTCCCCAGTGAGCCTGAAATGTTAGACTTACAAGCGCACTTCAAAGATCACCCTTGGGTGGGATATTGGCACGATTTTGGCCACGTCCAGCTCAAACATAATCTAGGCCTCCTTGATCATCATGATTGGCTAAAAAGCATGTCTGAGCACCTCGTGGGCTGCCATGTTCATGACGTTTATTATCCTCACCGTGACCATAGAACACCCCTCACAGGTGAGCTTGATTTCCAAGACCTATTACAATTTATCGACCCTAAATTACCACATACCTGGGAACTTAGCCCTACTCGCAAACCAGAAGAAATCCGTAAAGCTCTCCATGTCTGGAAACAAGCATTTCCAGAAACACTTTTATAGTGTTTAACGTCATTTATACCCCCTAAGACACCTTGGCCTATAGAGACACAGCTCCGCGAGCTGTATTAGCAGCTATTTTAAGGCAACCAACGTCACTGAATTAGACTCACAAAGTGAAGCAAGCCCCTCCCGACCTAATAACATGGTCTTCCCTGCCTCACAAGCAATGACAGAAACACCAGCGGCAGCACAGGCCTCAATCGTTAATGAACCTATCACTGGAACGTCAAAACGAAGATCATGATTCGGTTTAGAGACTTTCGCTAAGGTACAACTCTTATTTCGCCCTAATTTAGCCCCTCTCGCTATACACTCATTCGTTCCTTCAAATGCTTCCACTGCCAGCACCGTGCCATGCCGGACAACCACACTCTGGCCTATATCCATCCTACTCGTTTCTTTGGCAATTTTAAAACCAAATTTAGCGTCTTCAATCGCCCGGTTTTTAAGCTTAGGCCCACACACGTGACCTTCTTCCGGTAAAAGATGCTCGAGATAAGTAGTTGCCAACAGAACCTCAACACCATCTTTTTGAAGTTCATCAGCAATCGCTCCAAATAGAGTCTCAGCATTACGCTCTTTCACTTTCGCTAGCATGACCAAAGTTCGTAAATCTGGACTGAGATCAAACAGATTCTTAGGCGCAATTTGTCCCATCATGACAGCTTTCTCAACTCCCTCTTTTTTGAAAAATTTAATGAGTTTTCCTAATTGCCCGACACGGAACCACTTCATCGCATCTACCTGTTCAGCCAGCTCTGGCTTAGTTTCGGCATGAAAACCAGCCACAACTAACTTGACACCAGGAACACGTTTCTTAGCCGCTTCAATAAACGTCTCGGGATAAATACCGCTTCCTGCAATGATTCCGATAATTTGTGGTTCTAAACTCATATGTACGGCTGTAGCAAAGCGGAGTAACGCATAATCATCAATCATAATTAGAATTTACTTAACGAATTCAAGCAGTTCTTTTCTGAGACCCCTTTAAGTTTATTTACTCAGCGTACCTTCATACTCTGATGGCGCTCCAATTCATAACAGCACCGGCAAACAACTCTGAGGACTGCCACTGAATTAAGACAAAGCACCAGACACTCAAAACACCAGACGATCAGTCCAAATACTGGTAACTTAACTGAAGCCCAAGTATTGACAACTGTCTTCTCTCAAAGTTTATCTATTGTATGCTAACGCTAGAAAACCCACTTTCTCTTCATATCCATCTTTAATGTATCACACTCAAAAACGTAAAAAGTCGATCACACCATTCATTATCACAGGGGTCTTCATCACTGTGCTATTTGTGATAGGCATCGTCGTCAAAGAGTGGTCGCTGGTCTATGAAGGCATCGGCATGCTGACTTTAACCATTTCTTTATGCATCGCACATCGAGCTTTAAATTATAAATTAGAGCTTCTCTACTTATTGTGCTTTTGTGGGCTATTTTATACTTCCTTACGGATCTTCACATTCTTGCAGGTTTACCCCCTTGCGACTTTCTCCATTATTGGCTCAATAAACCTTAGCCACGTTAACTCCGCCTTATTTACAATAGCCACGAGTTGGTTAGGCTGGCAAAGTCAACTCAGCCTCATTCATCACCGTTATCAGCGTCGCCTCAATTCCAGCTTAGGACCAGTCACCATCGCCACTTTATTTAGTTTTGGAATATGTTATCTCATTAATTGCTTTCGATTACTCTCTCCGCACGAAAGACCATTGGACGATTTGGAACTCCTCACTGGTCAAATAGCTGGAGTATTGATCGGAAGTACCTTAGTCAGGCTCCACGTTCTTCGATAATCACACTAATTGACTTCATGGATACTACAGGACCTCTACGGCCTCTCTATATTTGTGGCCCCACAGCCTCTGGTAAAACAGCTCTTTCCATTCAGCTAGCACAGAGCTTTCAAGGTGAAATTGTAAATTTAGACGCCTATCAAATTTACCGAAACCTGAGTATCCTTAGTGCAGCTCCGAGCATGGAAGAATTAGAATCCGTTCCACACCACCTATTCGGAGTCCTTGATCCACAACAAGAGCACGATGCTCAACAGCACCGCTCAATGGCTTCGAAAATCATCACTGAGATTCAAGCTCGTGATCACCTCCCAATTGTCGTCGGAGGATCAGGAATGTACCTCAAGTTTTTAACACATGGGCCGTCTCCAGTCCCTCCTGGTGACGATGCACTCAGAGCAAACCTAGAAAAACAATCAGACTCAGAACTGATTGCACAACTTCATCAGCTAGACCCAAAGGGGGCGGAAATGACAAATCTAAAAAACCGCCGTTATGTCATCCGAGCATTAGAGATTTGCACCCTCTCAGGCCGGCCTATGTCCTCCATTAAAACAGAGTGGAAACAGGCAAACATTGCATCTGAGAAAAACCTACGAGGCGTCTTACTCCGATGGGAACGGTCTGCTCTTAGAGAAAGAATCCGCCTGCGCACGGATCACATGCTACATACAGGGGTGCTTGATGAGATAAAGACGATCGGAAACATCTCGATGACTTGTGAAAAAGCCATCGGATTACGAGATATACAATCCTATTTAGCAGGAGGCATCGAGTTCAGTGAACTCCGCGACAAAATATTCTACGCTACCTGCCAATATGCGAAACGGCAGCGCACATGGTTTGATAAGGAGCAATGGTTACTTCATATCGATCCCTCAAACTTACCAGAGAAAGAAATAATGTACTCTCAGCTCCATTTACTCTAGCCATCTTCAGCTTTCATAGCTGGAGTTTCGACCAGAGCAGTTGCCAATAAGGCTAAATATTCCTCTCTTGGGATCTCTTCTCCACCAAACTGCCGTAAATGCTCCGTCATCCATTGAGTATCCAATAACGTCATATTTCTCTCTCTCATCCATTCCACTAGAGCGACCAAAGCCATCTTAGAAGTATCTTTTTTGCGGCTAAACATACTCTCTCCAAAAAAGGCATTACCAAGGCTAACGCCATAAAGGCCTCCTTGCAGCCCCTCTTCATCCCACACTTCAAAAGAGTGAGCATAACCAAGATCAAATAAGCGACAATAACTGGCAAGAATGCGCTCATCGATCCAGGTTTCCTCCCGGTCTGCACAAGCCCTCATAACACCTAGAAAATCCGTATTTTGTAATAGTTCAAACTTTCCTCGCCGAATCGATTTCTTTAAACTGGTAGGAATATGAAATCGATCATCCACAGGAATAACCCCACGCATCATAGGAGAAAACCAAAGAAGCTCTCCATCCTCCACCATGGGAAATACGCCCTCGGCATAAGCACCGAGTAAAATATGTGGTGGGATCAATTCCATCGGCCTAACCATAAGAACTCTCACATACTTAAGCAATCCGAAACATTATCCGCAATACTCTCGACATACCCCTTTTGTAGAGTAATATCGCGAAACATCTTCGAAAGAGAATGGGAATCATTGACCGCTACATCGCCAAACAGGTAATTGGGACAACGTTGTTCGCGATTGCTATTCTATGTGGTGTCTTCTTATTAGGGACTGTGTTTAAAGAAGTTCGGCCACTTTTCCTTGGCCAAAACCCTTCTTGGGGCTTACTCCTTAAGTTCATTTTTAACGTCATCCCTTTCTCTTTAATGTTTACCATTCCGTGGGGATTCCTCGTCGCTGTTCTTTTAACATTTGGGCGGCTCTCTAGTGACAATGAATTGATCGCCATAAGGATGTCAGGCCGTTCACTTTTCCGTCTAGCTTTCCCCGTTCTTATCCTCGGTTTACTCCTTTCAAGTATTAGTTACTTACTCAACGTCGATACAGTACCTAGATCAAAATCTAATTTAAAGAAAACCCTGTATGAATTAGTCCGGGCTGATCCCAACAAGCTATTAACACCAGGTGTCGTCTCAACCCATTTCAAAGGGAAAATGATCTACATCGAAGAACGTGACGGTGACATCCTCAAAGGCCTCCACATTCATACAACGGAGGACACCAATCAAGTAGACTTCCCCGATACTTACCTTTATGCCAAGCAAGCTAAACTCTTCGTTGATCAGGAAAAAAACCAACTTCGCCTTAAACTAAGCGGAGCAAGAATTGAAACAGCCGACAACCAATCACGGCCAGTCGCACGTGCAGATGAACTAGAGCCACTCGTCTTTAACTTCGCCACAGAAGAAAAAAAACGCCTCAAACCAAATACATACACGGATTTAGAAATCCACAAAGCGCTCGATGCGGGTGAAATCCCAAAAGATCAAATCCCAAAATATCAACATGAGCTCGCCCGCCGGCACTCAGTAGCCTTTGCCCCTTTAGCCCTCGCACTCGTCGGTATACCTCTCGGTATCTCCGCCCGCCGTAAAGAATCATCAACAGGCTTTGCCATTAGCATGGGAATTGCTATCGGCTATTTTGTCATCCACACCCTCGGGGATGAATTTCGAAACGACCCTGGCCATACAGCGGATATCCTCTTTTGGCTCCCTAACGGCTTAGCCCTTCTTATTGGCTCTTGGCTCTTCTATAAAGTACGATCCAAATAATTTTCATGCCTTCATGAATTACACTCGTAAAGCCCTAAAAAGCATTAGCCAATTCTTCCGGGAAAATAGCTTAGATCTTTTCCCCTTAGGTCAGACAATAAAGTCTTACTCTCTTCATAAGGCAAAACACGATGGCAAAGCGGCACTGAATGTCGCACTCCTAGCACTCCCCCAAGGCATGGCCTACGCAGCGATAGCAGACCTGCCCATTTACTACGGAATTATTTGTTCCATCATCGCAGCCCTCATCTCCCCTATATTCTCCAGCTCTAAACACACGATTCTAGGACCTACGAATGCCACATCATTCATGATCTTCTCCTTTTTCAATGTTCATCCAGAAATCGACGTTCAGGCCAAGCTAGCTCTCATACCCCTCCTCGTCTTCATGGTAGGAATATTCTCCGTCATCGGGGCTTATCTCAAGAGCGCAGATCTCATCCAATATGTTAGTCGCTCCGTATTGGTAGGTTACCTCACCGGCGCAGCATTCCTCATTATTACCGGGCAATTAAAGCACATCTTTGGCGTCAGTCATGAATTAAGCGCCGCATTAAACGCCTCAGATGCTCCACGTAATTTTTTTGTCACAATTGGGAACCTTGGCTACATCTGGCGAGATTATGAATGGCAGCCCATTGTACTAGGCCTAGGTACTCTCGTGACTTACCTCGTTATTCAGAAGAAACTGCCAGCCCTTCCCGCCTTCTCCATCACCTTAGCCCTCTCTTCCCTCGTCGCACTCGCTCTCCGTCACAATATTAGCTCGTTTTCTTCGTTAGATATGTTCGAGGCCTTCAGTGCAGAAGCTATCACTCCAGCCCTGCCATCATTTTCTTTTCAATCCATCTCTCTACTTCTTGGAGTCGCCTTTTCCATCACATTTCTAGCCTCTCTCGAAAACACCGTGATGTCAAAAAACCTAGCTAGCCAATCTGGAGACCGCCCAAACGGCAATCAAGACATGTTATCGCTAGGCCTGGCCAATATTGGTTGTTCATTTCTCTGCCCCATGCCGGCATCTGGGTCTCTAACTCGCTCCGCCTTAAATTTTGAGTCAGGAGCTCGCAGTAGCATTGCATCTATCATGAATGCGCTACTTTGTATCGTCGGGTTCCTCTTATTACTCACCTTCCCTGTCGTACCTAACATCCCAAAATCAGCCCTAGCAGGTCTTGTTATTGGGATTGCGATTTCATTGATTCATAAACACAACATTAGGATCTGCCTGCATTCGACTAAAGATGACGCTATCGTCATAATAGTCACCTTTCTAGCTACCTTATTTATGACACGGCTAGATTACGCCATCTTTCTAGGCGTCGCACTCTCGATTACCCTCTTCCTACGTAAAGCCTCTCGTCCTCATTTAATAGAATATGAAATGAATGACGAAGGCAATCTCCGTGAACTTGCTAAAAAAGATAACCGGGCAAATCCTGCTATATCCATCGTCCACGTAGAAGGCGACCTTTTCTTCGGCGCAGCAGACTTATTCCGAACTCAAGTCCAACGGACAGCAACGGACCCTAACCTAAAAGTAATCATCTTACGCCTGAAAAACGCAAGACATCTTGATGCCACAAGCGTCATGGCCATGGAAGATCTCATTCACTTCATGCGCAAGAGCGGGCGCCACGTCCTTGTTAGTGGAGCGACGAAGGACGTTTACAAAGTACTCAAAGCCTCCGGTGTTCTGGAGGCGATCCAAACAGGCTGTAACCGAGCAGAAGGTGAAACAAACTTATTTATCTATTCCCCCTCTAACCCTAACTTATCCACCAGAGACGCCCTTCTCAGAGCCCAGACACTCTTGGGAACAAAAGAAGCTGATATTAAAATCTTCTTTGATCCAAGCCACTAACAAAAAACAGAAACAGAATCTCTCAAAATTCGTCTATTTTTCACAATTGCTTCATCAAACCATCACATAGTTAACAAATAGTCATAGTGAACCCGCAAGGAACCACTACATATGACCTTATTTCCAATATCCTCCCTCCTCACACCTTCAGAACTCATTCTGATGAGAAACCAAGTTTCCCATCCTCCTCAAAAACCTCAAAGAACCCAAGAGAGTCAGGAAAATCAGGAAACTCAAAACTCCCTTCTACCATTAAAGGATAAAGAGGCACCTATCCAAACTACCTGTGATCAAGCAGCCATTCTGCCAACTATTCTGCCAATCCAACAACAAGTAAAAGGCCCACTTGAATCTCTTCACTCTTTCCTACAAGGCACCATCCCTCCCCTCCGAGTGAAATACCTTATCGCCGGTAAACCTTCTCAAACAATCTAACCATACCTTTCCTACTTTTGTGTCTCTCCTTCGCCGTTGCTTTTCTACCAAGCCTCAAGTGGTATAATCCAGTTAAGCGATGGGCGCGATGAACCCTATAGAACCTCCCATTCTAGCTCTCGCCCCAATCTTTGCCTCTCAGCGGCGAAGGAGTATGTTTTCCATCTTCTCTATTTACTACCATTTTGAACCCTGTGTCGTTGTGTTGTCAATGGTGGAGCCCTCTCAGTTCATTCTTCGGAAGCAACTCAGTCATAGGCTTCACCATTGATTTTCATCTACATTCAAACCATTCTTATAGACACAACTAGGCCTCGGAACTATTCGCGGATAGCGATCAGTTTTCATTGGGCCGTTTTCTCATGTTAAGAAGAAGGAATTCTAGAGTGTTTCCTGCCTTCTAATCTTTATGGAGAATAACAAGAGCTCCATAAAGATCACCAGCCTAAGCACCCCGTCTACTCATGACAGGCTGATTTATCTGATAAAATAAATAATCTCAGACAAAAGCATCGCCTAATGACGGTTTAAATCAACAATACGATGGCTAATTTCTGCTCATTTTACCGTATTTAGCTTGGTTACGTTCTTCAAAATCTGTTACTGCTCATCAACTTCGGGTGCTAGGTAGGCCAAGCTATGATTCCCACGCTACGATTCTTTACTCATCATGAAATTCTCTACTCAATCTATTCTTCTCTCACTTTTAACCCTCAGTGCACAAATATCCTTGGGCTTACCTGATGATTTGCAAAAGACTATTTTTTCTGAAGCATCCACCACTCCATGCCCGGCAGCTCTCTGTGCTTCTGCTAGTGGTGATGTTTATGTGGCTGTTGACCTAAATGGTTCACTCGGGAAAAAGGCCAGTAAAGGGCGTATCGTCAAACTAAAAGATACAGACAACGATGGCCAAGCCGACGAACACACAATCTATGCAGAAATGGATAATGTCCGAGGCTTACTCTCCTTCGGTAAAAAGCTCTATGTGTTACACACTGTGATTCCTAAGGACACGGGCATTCTCTCAGGCATGCATTTAACCCTTCTCGAAGACAATGATGGAGATGGCCAGGCCGATGGGGAGGGAAAACGCCTCATATCTCATGTTTCCACATTAAAACATAATCAAGAGCGAGGAGCAGATCATACCACGAATGGTATTCAAATGGGAATTGACGGCTGGATTTACATCGCTGTGGGTGACTTTGGATTTGTCAAAGCCCTCGGATCTGACGGTACAGAATTAACTAAATTAGGAGGAGGTATTTTACGAGTCCGGCCCGATGGATCCGAAATGGAAATGTATACTCATGGATTAAGAAACATCTACGATGTCACCATTGATCCATTTATGAACATTTTCACCCGTGGTAACAATAATGATGGCGGAGGGTGGAATATTCGCTTCATCCACCATATCCAATCTGCCAACTATGGCTATCCTATGTTATTCAAAGGCTTCACAGATGAGATCTTGCCAGCCCTTGTCGACGTCGGTGGTGGATCTGGCGTCGGATCTCTTTATTTTCAAGAGCCCGGCTGGCCTGAACAATATAATAATGTTCCATGGATGGCAGACTGGGGCCGCTCTATGCTCTTCATCCACAGAGTCACTCCAGACGGGGCCTCATTCACCCAGCAAGAAGAAAGCTTCATCAGCACTTCACAAATTACAGATGTCGACGTCGACGGCTCAGGCCGGGTCTATCTATCAGCTTGGGACGGAGCAGGTTATAAAGGAAACGATAAAAAAGGCTTCATAGAAAGGGTCACACCAAAGACAGGGTGGGAATACACTCCATTTCCAAAGATCAATGAACTTGATAGCCCTGCTCTAATCGAATTACTCATCAGCAAAGATAGCGCTAAAGCCAGAATCACAGCTTCTCAAGAGCTCATAGAACGTAACGACACCAAGTCTGCACCAGCTTTACTCGCCATAGCTAGTGACAAAGATGTACCTCTTGAAGGGCGAGTAGCAGCTTTATTTACGTACGCACAATTGGGAGGTGAACGAGCCATCAATGGCTTAGTCTCACTCACCAAAGACGTCAATATTCAGGAATTTGCTCTACGCGCATTATCAGACCGAAAGCCCCTAGCTAGTAAGATACCAGTAGAACCCTTTCTTAAGGGCATGGACTCCACCAACCCTCGTATCAGAACTGCGGCAACCATCGGATTGGGTCGACTAAATAGAACAGAAGCCATCGCCAAACTCATTGCGGCAGCCAAGCCCCCTAAAGCGGATACTGACAAGGTAAAACTCTCATACTTCCAATCTCCAGTCCTAACAGGAGCAGAGCAATACCAATTTGATATCCCCATCAGCGTTTTTAGAGAAATGTTCCTCATTGCCAAGACTGTCGAGGGCACTCCTGAAAGTCAGATCATCTGGCAAGACGCCACCATCCATCAGACAGACAAGATCGCAACAGCAGCGGGAGAAGTCATCAACAAAAAGAAAACCACTCAAAATCAAGGAGAAACAAGAGTCAATCTAGATGCGGCCAATCAGCCTATCCAAGGAATATCATCCTCTTCCTCCTCTGTGATCAGCCTTAATCTAGGCAAATTGCCCAATAAAAGACTGCTCGATCGCTTCCAAGCCACCGTCAGCCTCTCAGGCACCTCAGATCAAACTGCCAAAGTACAGTTCTATGTCTCCCCCACCAAAGAGCTGCTTCCACCAGAAAGCCCACATGCTACACCAAATTCAGCCATCATCCAGCCACACTTAGCTGTAACAGCCCTTGTAGAGCTCAATGCTGTACAAGAATGCTTACAGGCCATTGACGGGCCTAGTCAAGACGGCGTACTTTGGGCCTTACGGTTAATGCACCAGCCAGCAGTCGTAGATGGACTGATTTCCAAATATAACTCCACAGACGATCATACTCTCAAGCTAAAACTATACACAGCCCTTGCCCGCCTCTACACGAAAGAAGCCCCTTATGATGGCTCTTGGTGGTGGAAGACAAAGCCAGACACCAGAGGCCCATACTACGTGCCTGTGCAATGGGATGAATCCTCCAAAATTGAAGCATTTCTAATCAAAGCATACAATCAGGCAGGAACGGCCCAGCAGGAAAGCATGAAATCAATAGCTGCAAAACACCGCATACATATTGAAGTAATTGACGGTTTAGAAATCGTGGAAGAAGGCGCCGAACTCAAAGGAGAAGTGGGCCGGACATCGATCGAAGACATTATACTAGGGCTTGAAAAGAAAAAAGGAGATGCCCTTAATGGGGGAAAAGTCATCAACCAAGTAGGTTGTATAGGCTGCCATAACACAGCTCCCGGGCAACCAGTCAAAGCTCCTGATTTAACTAAATTGCACGGCCAAGATAAATACGCCATCGCAGAGTCCATTCTCCGGCCAGGCGCCAGCATTGCTAAAAGCTGGGTCAATCTGGCGATGCAAGACGGAAGTGGTGTGATGGGAACCCTCGTCCAACAAAATGACGCTGATACAACGATTCACAATATCGCAGGTATTCCAACAACTGTGAAAACAGCAGATATTAAAGAGACCCAACAAGGCCCACCACTGATGACAATGCACCTCGTTGACGACCTATCAATTCAAGAACTAGCTGACCTCATTGCCTACATGCAGAAGATCAGCCAACCAAAATAAACCATTGTTAGACACACGGCGATCTACCTAACAACCCTAGATCGCCGTATCTAATACAAGCCTAAATAATGAGTTCATCGACTGTTATGCAGACAATCATAACGATCACTTCTTTTGATGAAGGCAATAAATAGCGCTAACGGGATACAAAATATTCGTTCCCATTGGAGTGAAGCAAAAGCCTTCTTTCAGAGTTACAAAAGAAGGGGCTCTCCCAAGCTGAGACAACCGAACAAAGAAGGCATCACCTATACCAAGCTTTCGTTCAAAGCAGGGCTGTACAAAACAAAATAATGAACTGCGGGGTGCATAACACTGTTCCCAGCTAACACCTTCACTCACTTACCCTTGAACAGACGCGAGTAATTAAAGGGTAAATCGTTCATTACGGTTCGTCGACACTATCTGGGCTAGACGTTGTTGTACGGCCACTTGTTGGATTTTTCGATTTGATGACAGCAATCATTGACCCGAAACGGTTACTTCGTTTTACAATATCATCCCCAGCCCTCATTTGGCATAAGTCTCCATCGAGAAACAAGGCGTTTTCGCACCCAAAGGTACGGAAAATTTGAGCAAATTCGTATAAATTTGGGAACTTCGGGGAATCGAAGTCCGTCATGATAAAAACAACGTCTCCACTCTTTGATACACCAACCCCATTACGATGAAGGCGCGAAGTGGAATTGGCATTAAAGCGCGGATGCACTTTCCCGTCTCGGAGTAATAACGGGCCAGATTGCACTGCATGTAGCGCCTGCATCCCTCTCAAAGGATACTCATCTGTACGGATGACTGCGGCACCGCTCACCCCAATTAAAAAAATTCCGTTAGGCTGTAGAAAGAAATTTCCTTCCCCGTTCTTCCGGTTTACTGGTCTCAACTTCTTTCCCCCTTGGATCAATAAACCACTTGGAACACCCCCTGGTTCAAATATCCCACCATTCATCACTGTATCCGGCGTTTCACCCTGTGCCAATAGATACCGGCCGGCGGCCGGTATCGTTCGAAGTGGCTTGCCAGCCTCATCTTTCCAAATGACCCTCACAGAATCCGCTGGAGCGGATAAAACATGGTAGATAACACCATCCACTTGCTTCTTCTCCGGGCCAGCTAAAGCGCTCTCAAGTAAAACAAGTGATATTAGAAATAGTGTCGCGGTGCGGCTCATTTTTTTAAGACAGTTAGTTTCATCCATGCTTCACATAGCTCTGGCCAAGTTTCCGCAGCACGATTCCCAGACCGTAGTCCGTAACCGTGCCCCCCTTCGGGTAGTATGTGTAATTCAAAAGGGATTTGATACGCTCTAAGTGCGGAGCTCATCACTAGACTGCTGTTTGCATACTTATCGTCAGCTGCGACGAAAAGGAACATGGGAGGAGTGTTTTTGGTGATCGTTAATTCTGGCGTTAGGCCATGATCCACTCCCTGATCGAGATAAGCTGGATAAATTAATATCGAAAAATCAGGCCGCGCTGACAACTTATCCCACTCATCGATTGGCTCATAGACTGTTTCTAGGTATCGGGTGCTAGCTCTTGCACTCAGGCTGCCTCCAGCAGAGAAGCCCATAATACCTATTTTGTTTGTATCAATGCCACGGTCTTTGGCAGTTCCTCTCACATATCTAATCGCACGTTGTGCATCCTGCAGCGCACCTGCTTGATTTTTAGGCACACGATATTGCAAAACAAACGCTGTGTAACCAAGCTGACTGAACCATTCTGCTACCTCATCACCTTCTAAATCAACCGCTAGCACATTATACCCACCACCAGGGCAAATAATGATCGCAGCTCCATTTTTAAGCTTAGGGTTCGCTTCATACACGGTTAAACTTGGGTTTGTTACTTTCGCTATGCGTGTAACATTTCGTCGTTGATTATCAGATAAAACAGGTGAAGCTTTTTCTTCACTTTGGTCAGGGACTTTTTTAGGCCATAACTGGATTGTTCTGTGATCGTTCGAATCTGCTATTGTAGCGGTCACGGTAAACATCAATAGCAAAAATGGTAACATCCTACTCATAGATTTATTTCTTCATTTTCCACTTATAGTAAATATCATCATCTCTCATGCTATCATCCGTGAGCTTCATTGATTTCTCAGTGAACCAGGTGAAAAGCCAGTCATCCGTTTCACAAAATTCGAGAAGCCCGCTGTATCAGAAAACCCAGCCTGTATCGCAAGGCTCTCTAACGAAGATGTAGAACTTTTCAGTAACTGCCTAATTTCCTCCATACGCCTTTCTCGCATCACAAGCGCGGGGCTACGTTGAGTATACTTCTCAAATGCCCTTTCTAGCCCCCTTCTAGATACACCTGAAAATCTCGCTAACTCATCCACACCAGTATTCTCCATCGGGCGGCTCTCGATATAATCCATCGCCTTTTGGTAAACCAATCGATATCTATCTACCTCATGGCTAGAAGAACGCACCACTAACCGAGCTGCTCCAGAAGAGGTTTTAACCCCTACCTGCCCTCCTAACATATTAGCAAGCTGCATCACGGCAACACGCCCCACCTCCCCTGCTTTTAGATCAATACTAGTCAATGCCGGAGAACTCGACTCACAAAGCAAGCGATCATTATCGACACCAATCACGGCGACATCACTAGGAACCTCATAACCCATCATTCTACACGCGTGTAAGACATCTAAACCTGCAACATCATTACACGCCAAAACACCGCAAGGCTTAGGTAAACCTTTTAACCAATCCGCAATTTTAATGATCCCTTCCCAACTAGCACGGCTGCTGGGAGTGAGCTTTAACGTATTATTACTCATTCCATGTGCCGTGGCATAAGAATGAAACGAGGCGCGCCTAGCCTCTGACCAACCAATTCCATCCCAATGCACAAACCCCCAGTACCCAAGGTTTAACATCTGAAACTCTTCCCCTGCTAGCCGCCCTATTGCGCCATCATCTACTTGGGGGCCATTAATAAAGTCTGCAGAATCCCCCTCTGAGCCCCGAATAAGCACTGATGGAATATCCAATGAACTTACATATTGCGACACTTCCTCCCCCAAACCTCTAGCAATCACACCATCAATAGGATTACTCGCAAAATACTGGCTTAATTCCACGGGGGTCAGCGTATGAGGCATACATAAAAACTCCCAATTATGGACTTTGACACTCAATGCCCCTCTTAGAAATTCTCGGGAAAAAAAACTGCTCCTTTCCATCAAAATCAATATGTTCTGGCTTTTTTTCATATCATTCAAAGTCCCCATCCCGTCGCAAAATATAAATAAACAATGCGTGAGTCAATCTAGTTTTGAATCTCGACACCTTCTATTTTGCAGCTATGGAGACCATCTACGTTTCATCAATTTCATATAACAAGACCCCACACACCTTCCAAAGCCTAGAACAAGAGACAGGCTACACTATTGAAGCAGTAGACGAGACGGAGGATAATCTAGCCAATCAACTAACAAAAAATCAAGTCCGGGCGTTCGTTGCCGATATCTATCCATACAAAGGAGCTCTCTACGATGCCATTCCTGCAGGTGGAGTTATCGCTAGGTATGGAGTAGGTCATGACAGTATTGATAAATCAAAGGCTCTTGCGAAAGGAATTCACGTTGCTAACACACCAGGTGTCCTAGACAACGCCGTCGCCGAGCACGCTTGCTGGATGATAGGAGCATCCGCCCGCCATCTCCATACAGCGCATCAAAGTACACATGCTGGAGAATGGGCACCGCAAGGAGGTGTAGAGGTCCGTGGCCGTTCTGTAGCCATCGTCGGCTTCGGTAGAATTGGCCAAAGCCTCGCTGCCAAACTCTCTTTTGGCTTTGGCATGAATGTGATTGCCGTTGATAATCGCCCTATCGAAACACTTTGTGAGCAACAAGGCACGACAGAAGCGGAACTTCAATCGACTCTGGGTTACGCAGAATACACTCAAAATAGAGAACAAGCTCTTGCTAAAGCCGACTACGTCGTTCTTCTCTTACCAGTCAACCCAGCCACAGCACACATCGCCGACAAAGATTTCTTCTCCGCGATGAAGCCCTCTGCGATCCTAATCAACTCAGCCCGTGGCGCTCTAGTGAAGGAAAACGAACTCTTCGATGCTCTCTCTTCTGGCCAAATAGCAGGAGCTGCCCTCGATGTGTTTGAAGTAGAACCATATGTGCCACAAGACGCAGAGAAAGATCTGCGTAGCCTCAAAAACATTCTTCTTACACCGCACATAGGATCGAACACAGAAGAGTCTAATGCTGCCATGGCGACCACAGCTATTCACAATATCATCACAATACTTGAGCAGGGAGCTGATGCATGTCAGAACATCGTACATGGATAAGAAATCACCTCATCAAATCATCGTCATGGGTGTCTGTGGCTGTGGAAAGTCAACCATTGGTCAGCTCCTAGCAGAAAAGCTGGAGCTTCCATTTTATGACGGAGATGATCTCCACCCGGCCTCAAACATTGAAAAAATGAAACATGGCACACCTCTCAATGATCAAGACCGTCAGCCTTGGTTAAACAGTGTTGTGCGTAAACTCCATGAACCCACGGAAGGGTGTATTATCGCCTGCTCTGCTCTCAAACTTAGCTACCGAACAATCCTTCGTAGTTTAGGCCCCATCACAATCGTCCACCTTAATGGAAGTGTCCAAATACTATCTCAACGCCTAGACCTTAGAGCTCAAGAAAGTAACCATTTCATGCCCAGCACTCTTCTCCAGAGTCAACTTGAAATCCTGGAAGACCCTTCTCAAGAACCAAACACAATCACAGTTGATATCGATCAACCCGTAGAATCAATCGTTCATTCGATTTGTACCCACCTCACACATCATTCTTAACAACACCATGTCAGACACTATGCTCGTCGTCGATAAAGACGCTCACAACAATCTCGTCACAGCAGCCTACCAAGCCCGAGGCTATGAGGAAGATGAATCCAGAGAAGCTGCGGAAATGGCTGCAGCAGCCACCTGGCATGGCAACCGTACACACAACGCCCTAAAAGCGCTGCATCTAGATGAACTCTTCGGCTCAACTACCGGTGGATGCCAGCCTGGGGCTAATATAGAAATCACCTCTTCACGCTTCTCCGCAGCTGAAGTATGGAATGCGAACAAAAAACTGGGACAGTCTGTAGCAAAACGTGCTTTTGACAGAGCCATTGAGCTAGCAGATAAACACGGCATCGCCATGATTTCAGTCGACAACGCCTTCCATTACCTCTGGGGGGGAGGATACGTTATCGAAGCAGCAAAGCGAGGTTACATTGCTTATACAAACTGCACATCCACCCTTGCAGAAGTCGTCCCATTCATGGGGAAAACACCCACCTTAGGGACAAACCCCCACAGCTGGGGCTTCCCAACATCTGATGCCCTAGGCTTCCCCATCGCTATTGATTGGGCCACATCCACAGTAGCCATGGGCCGTGTCCAGCAACTTCTCCGTGAAGGAAAAGAACTACCACCGAACTCCGCTGTAGATGCGGAAGGGAAACTCACAACTGATCCCACAAAAGTAGCCGCCCTCGTACCATTCGGGCAACACAAAGGCTACGGCCTATCACTCATCAACGAGCTAACAGCAGCCTACATAGGAGGATCACTCCCTCTACACAGAGGTCTTACAGCGCCCAGCTCTGATGAGAAATCGACGACATCCTTCTTCTTTCAAATTATCCATCCAGAAGCTCTATCAGGAAATGCCTTTGCTTGTGGGAGAGACCAATCAGAAAACATCAAGGCGGTTGTCGATAACATCCTCACAGAAGGAAACGAAAAGTGCCTGCTACCCGGTCAACTCGAGGCAGAAGCAGCAAAACGCTCAGAAACAGCAGGTGGCCTCATCTTTAGCCGTGCCGAGTTAGAAGAACTCAACAGCATCGCTGTCAAACTAAACCTCCAGACTCTGGCAACCATCTAGAATTCCAACCTAACAAAATCGCTATGGAATACCTTCACGACGACGTTTTTTTGACAACGACAACAGCAAAGAATTTATATCATCACGTTGCCAAAAAACTACCCATTATCGACTTTCACACTCATCTGCCCCAAGATGCTATTCTCAAAAACCAGCGATTTGAGAATATCTGGCAGCTTTGGTTAGAGTTTGATCACTATAAATGGCGTTTAATGCGTGCCTGTGGAGTCAGTGAACGCTGTATCACTGGCGATGCTAGTGCGTGGGAAAAATTTAAAGCCTTTGCCTCTATCTTACCACTCGCTGTAGGGAACCCTGTACACCACTGGGCCCACCTCGAGCTTAGACGCGTCTTTGGGATAAAAACTATTCTAAGTGAAGACACAGCTAAAGAAGTCTGGGATGAAGCCAATGAACAACTCAAGACAAACCCCGCTCTTAGTGTACAAGGCTTATTACAAAGATTCCAAGTCGAACTCGTCTGCACAACTGATGACCCCACAGATGACTTAGCAGCACACCGCGCCATCGCAAAAGAAAAACAGAGCGTCAAGGTCTACCCCACATTCCGCCCCGATGCACTCACCACCCGAAAAGACGGATTTGACTTCCCCGCTTGGCTCAACAAACTCGAAACCAGTTCTGGCCAAAGTATTAATACCTATCAGGAACTCATCGCAGCGCTGAAGATACGCCATGATTACTTCCATCAGAATCACTGCCGCCTCTCAGATCACGGCCTAAGCTCCATGCCCACACCGCATGATTCTGCTCGAGATCTAACCCTAATTTTACAAGACAGGATCCAAGGCAAAGAAATACATCAAACAGACTGGGACGCCTTCGCCTTCGACATACTCCTACACATAGCGAAATGGAATAAAGAGCAAGGCTGGACGACACAACTCCATTTGGGCCCTCAACGAAGCGTCAACACCGAAATGGCTGCACAATGCGGGCCAGATTCCGGCTTCGATACTATGGGCTCAGAACCTCAGACAGAGGCACTCATAGAAGCTCTGAACATATTTGCCAAAACTGGCGCACTCGGAAAGACCATCGTCTACAACTTAAACTCTGTCGAATCAGAGCCAATCTGCTGTGCCCTACAAAACTTCCAGAGCGATCAAGCTCCAGGCTTAGTACAATATGGCCCAGCATGGTGGCACCTCGATCACATCCGCGGCATTCGTGAGCAATTTGACATCCTCAGCTCTCTCAGCGCCATAGGTACCTCCATCGGCATGCTCACAGACTCACGCTCCTTCACCAGCTACGTTCGTCACGAATATTATCGCCGGCTACTCTGCCAATACCTAGGAGATGCCGCAGACCGGGGAGAAATCCCTAACGATGAAGCTAGTCTCACCACACTCATCACTAACATTTGCTACACCAACCCAAGTCAATACTTTGGCTGGCCTCAATCTTCTTAAATACACCACTATGTCCTATCTCAACTCACTGTTCTCACTAGAATCAAAAACAGCAGTCATCATTGGAGGCACTGGCGAACTCTGCGGGCACATGGCCCTAGGCCTTGCACAAGCAGGAGCAGAAGTTGTCCTCGTCGGCCGCAGTGAAGAAAAAGCTACGGCACTACTAGAGCAAATTGAAAAACTCGGAGCGAAAGGCTACTTCATAGCCACAGATCTCTCAGACTCATCCTCACTTCAATCACTCCTCAACACAGTCCTTGAGAGATCAAATCAAATCGACATTCTCATTAATGGAGCCGGAGTAAACTCTCCCACACCATTCCTAGATATTCAAGATGAGGAATGGGCTAGAATCTTTGATATCAACCTAGCTTCCACAATGCGAGCCTGCCAAATCTTTGGCCGCTACTTCCTCGAGCATAAGATCGAAGGAAGTATTATAAATCTCGGCTCCATCTCCGGGCTCAATCCACTCTCTCGCGTATTCACCTACTCAGCCTCCAAGGCCGCAGTACATAATCTCAGTAAAAACCTTGCTAGAGAATGGGCTGCTCAAGGAATACGTGTCAACACACTCGTCCCAGGCTTCTTCCCAGCAGAACAAAACAAAGCCGTGCTTGATGAATCACGTGTGGCAGCCATCATGAATCACACACCTGCTGCACGATTTGGCACACCACAAGAACTCATCGGCGCCACCATACTCCTCGCATCGAATTCAGCAGGAGGCTTCATCACAGGTCATGAAATGGTCGTTGATGGAGGCTTCAACGCCATGAGTATCTAACCAAAACCAAACACCATTTCCCACTTTGTCTAAACTCATCAAATACGCCAAACAAACCGGTCCAGGCTGGCTACAAGCCGCCGTCACACTAGGAGGAGGTTCTTTAGCTGGAGCACTCTTCCTCGGTGTAGCAGGTGGTACCGGTCTACTGTGGCTTCAGCCACTAGCTATGATCTTTGGCGTCATCATGCTCGCCAGTCTAGCCTATGTCACACTCAGTACAGAGGATACACCCTTCGTCAGTGTCTGTAAGCACATTTCACCATTGTTAGCTTGGTCATGGCTTATAGGCACAGTCATAGCAGACTGTGTATTTTGCCCCGCACAGGCATCTTTAGGCTTAGGAATTATCCAACAGAACTTCGGACTAGCTGATATTAATCCCTATATCATCACCACAGTCATGGCTGTAACCGCCTTCTCGGTAGTAGTCCTCTACTCCAAAGGGACAAAAGGTGTGGCCACCTTTGAAAAGGTCCTCAAAGTCATGGTCGCCGTCGTCATTCTCTGCTTCTTTGGAGCAGCGATTACACATATTTCAAAAGGGAACGTCAGCATCACTAACATCTTACAAGGCCTTATCCCTGACTTCTCCACACTATTTAAACCTGCAGACTCTTTAGCAGATTCAATCGCCGCAACTGGTGACGCTGCAAGCTGGTGGTCAAAACACATTTCTAACACACAGCGAGATATCATCATCACAGCGTTTGGGACCACGGTAGCGATTAACATGACCTTCCTACTCCCCTACACATTAAAGAAAAAAGGCTGGGGTAAAAAAGATCGTGAGCTCTCACGCTATGACTTAGCCCTCGGGCTAGCCGTACCATTCATCATCGCAGCTTCATTTCTTGTCATCACATCCTCTGCCCAGTTTCATGATAAATCCGATGACATCCTAGGAGAAGACGGCAAGCCTGTAGTCCTCCAAAAAGGATACTATGAACTCCTTAGCAAACGCCTCGAACACACAAGTACACTCCCCGCCACAGAGCAAGAAATTCGCACAGCGGCAGATGCACTACCCTTAGCTGATAGACATCTAGCAGCAGCATTAACGAAGCGTGATGCGGGCCAACTAGCCTCAGCTCTATCCCCCCTTGTAGGAGAGAAACCAGCGCAGCTCATCTTTGGCATCGGCATCTTTGCCATGGCCGTTTCCACAATGATAGTCCACATGCTCATGAACGGCTTCGCCATTTCACAAGCATTCGGTAAAGTCGGAGACAAAACATTCTTCCTCATAGGAGCTTCTATGCCAGCTATCACAGCAGCTCTCGCTCCCCTTCTCTGGTCGGGAGACAATAAGACAGCTATGGCTATTCCCGCATCCGTCATAGCCACCACCCTCCTCCCCATTGCCTATCTCACATTCCTACTACTCATGAACTCCAAGAACGTATTAGGAAACGAGAAACTAACAGGTGGACGATTAACCATTGTCAACATCCTCATGGTTCTTGGCACACTCGTAGCAGGATTTGCCTCAATCTGGGCTCTCAATAACAAAGGAACACCAGGAATCGTTGGCATGGTATTCCTAGGTATCCTCATAGCTACAGGGATCATCGGATTTCTTACGAAAAACAGACCCCAGCCAACACCTTAACGCATCAACACCATTACGCATGAAACATGTTCTTTTCCTTTTACTATTAGTCTCCACCTCCCTACTTGTAGCCAAACAGCCTAACATCATAGTTCTTATTACTGATGACCAGGGCTGGGCTGACATTGGCTACAACAACGACAAAGTTTACACTCCACACCTAGACGCCTTAGCTAAGGACAGTGCTTTACTCACACAACACTACGTCATGCCGCAATGCACTCCAACACGCATCGCCGCATTCACAGGAAGGTACCCCGGGCGTTTTGGAAACGAAGGACTCACAGCATCCACAGAACCAGTCTTCCCCCACGGCACGCTCAACCTAGCCAGCTACCTTAAATCTGCAGGCTATAACACCTATTTATCTGGCAAATGGCACCTAGGAGTTGATCCCGCTTACGGCCCTTCCCACTTCGGCTTTGATTCCACCTATGGCTCTAGGGCTGGTGCTGTAGGTTTCTACGACCATCGCTACCGTCCAGGGCATAAATACGAAATCACCTGGCACCGTGATAATAAAATCATTGAAGGTTACGAAAATGGAGAACACGTCACAGACTTAATGACCAAAGAAGCCGTCCGCGTCATTCAAGAAAACAAAGACACAGAAACCCCCTTCTTCCTCTACCTCGCTTACCACGCACCACATACACCACTAGATGAACGCGGTGAATTTATCGACACCCCCACACAACTCGATCCAAACCGCCCAGGGCGATGGCTCAACGAAGATAACATACCTTGGTTTCATGATGACAAAGGCATCATTCAAGCAGAGCAAGACCCAGAGAAACGACTACTCCTAGCCGTACTCCATCATCTAGATGATGGTATAGGAAAAGTAGTCAAAGCTCTCGACGATACAGCACAGCGTGATGATACCATTATTTTCTTCTCTTCCGACAATGGGCCACAAGGAAGCTGGAAAGGAAATGCATATCCCGATGACTTAAAATTAACAGATTTCAATCAAGAGATACCTTTCCGAGGAGTAAAATGTGATGCCTATCAAGGAGGCATCCTCGTACCAGGCTTCATTCACTGGCGGGGCAAAGTCCCAGCCAAACAGCTCGCAGACCCAGTTCACATCATTGACTGGTTTCCAACCATTGCCTCCTTCGTGAAACATCCCCTAGTCGTGCCAGAGGACCAGCCTCAACTAGATGGTGTCGACCTCAGCAAACTCATACTAGGTGAGCAAACAACAATATCAGATCGCCCCCTTTATCAAATCTGGGGAAAACCCGCAAAAAAATGGTCACTAACCTACCAGAACTGGAAAATTGTCAAATATGGAAAACAAGACCCAACCCTTAACCAGTGGGAACTCTACAACCTCACTCTTGATCGAGCTGAATCAAAAAACATCGCACAAACTCATTCAGAAAAAGTGCAGGAACTCCATTCTCTTTTCTTAATCGAACGAGCGAAGGACAAACAAACAAAATCTAATACTCAATAAACAGTCACCACCTTTCATTGTATGAAATTCGGAATCATAGGCTCAGGCATGATCGCCCGCTACCACGCAGAAGCCATACGTGCTATGTCTAATGGAAGTCTCCAAGGTATCGCAGGAAGAACACTGGAGAAAACACAAAATCTAGCAGATGAATTTGGCTGCAAAGCTTACAACTCCATCACAGAACTCCTCGATGACCCAGAAATCACCATCGTCACCATAGCCACCGTCTCAGGTGCACACCTAGAACCAGCGCTCGCAGCAGCACATGCAGGAAAGCATATCATTTGTGAAAAGCCCCTAGAAGTCACCGTAGAAAAAATTGATACAATCCTAGAAGCCTGCAAAAAGCACAACGTCACCGTCGCAGGCATCTTCAATCGCCGCTTCTACCCTGCTATCCAAGAATTTAAAAACGCTATAGACCAAGGCCGTTTTGGGAAAATCACAATGGTCGAAGCAGCTATTAAATGGTACCGAGATCAAGCTTACTATGATTCAGGAGCGTGGCGAGGCACTTGGGAACTGGATGGAGGCGGAGCGCTGATGAACCAGTCCATACACACCATCGATCAACTCCTCTTTCTCTGTGGTTACGTCAAATCCGTCACAGCATCCATCGCCTGCCAGATCCATAATAATATTGAGGTAGAAGACACTGCCGTAGCTACACTGGAATTTGAAAACGGTGCCTTGGGAATCATCCACGGCTCCACAGCCTGTTGGTCTAGCCAAGGGCACCCCGCAGAGGTACATGTCTGTGGAGAGACAGGCTCCGTCTTCATGGCCGACACAAACTTCCGCTGTTGGGACTTCCAAGAACCAGCAGCCGAAGACACTCGTATCCACAAAGAACTAATGGCTCAATCCGCCAAAGGAATGGGCGCCAATGACCCCAACGCCATAGATTACTTTGGCCATCAAAGAAACTTCGAAGATGTCGTAGAAGCCATTCAAGAAGGCAGAGAACCACTAACCAACGGCCAAGAAGCCCGTCAGGCAGTCGCTCTCATCTGCGCCATCTATGAATCCGCACAAAATAACTCCAAAAAAGTCTTTCTCTAACTCACACCACTCATTGAATATGTCTCTATCTAACATAAAACTATCAGGTTTTGCTGATGAAGCAGGCCCAGACCTCGCTACACAAATCAAAGCAACAAAAGAACTCGGCTGGAACCTCATCTCAGCACGCGGAATCGACGGGAAAAACATTCACGACCTCAGCGAAGAAGCATTCTCTAACGCAGTCTCTCTACTCGAAGAAAATGAAATCCAAATAGCAGAATTTGGTTCACTTCTTGGCTCTTGGGCGAAAACCATTCACTCAGACTTCGATATCACACTAGGAGAAGTAGAACGCTGTATCACACGCATGAAACGCCTCAACGTCTCCATCGTACGAGTCATGTCCTACGCACAAGAAACATGGGGAGAAGAGCAATACGAACAAGAACGCTTCCGCCGTCTCCGTGAAATACAAAACCGTTTCACCGATGCAGGCCTTACTGTAGCGCATGAAAACTGCATGAACTGGGGAGGCCTTTCCGTTCAGCACACCCTCCGCTTATTAGAAGAAGTTCCAGGAATGAAACTCATCTTTGATACAGGGAACCCGACCTTCCAAAAAGACCGCTCAAATCCCAATGCAGACGGCTCTTTTCCCTGGCAAGATTCCCTAGAATTCTTTGAAACCGTACGAGAGCACATTATCCATGTCCATGTCAAAGACTGCACACACCCAGCCATCGAAGGTGAAGAACCTGGCTATACCATGCCAGGAGAAGGACTCAGCCACGTCCCAGCAATCATGTCCAGACTAGTAGAAACAGGCTACAATGGAGTAATCGCCATAGAACCTCACGTCGCCACAGTGTTCCATGCAAAGGCAGATGAAATTGACTGGCAACAATGCTACAGTAGTTACGTACAATACGGGAAAGCCCTACAAGGCATACTAGAAGCCGTTTAATACCCCACTGCTTCTAACCAGTTAATTTAGGCCTCTTTCATAAGATGGGTCTTATTCAGTGCAGCACCCTCGTGATGACAAAGATTCTATAAACTACCAGACACAAAACAGCCCCCCTCCAGCTTCGGTTTCAGAGCTGGTAGCAGGTTAATCAGCTTCGTTTCTTCTTCTCTCCTTGATTTCCCGCTCCTCTATCGAGATTAAAAAATATTCAGCCTGAAAGTTTGCATAAGAATAGCCTTATCCTTCCTGATCATCTACTCTTATTCGGCATCTTAGTTTTAGAAACTCTGAATAGCCATTTTAAAGCTCTCGGAAACTCTTCTTCCCATGGAGCTAATTCATGCCCTCCAGAATATAAGTTATAAAACACATGGATATTATTGTTACACAGTTCTTCATAAAACCTAATACATGCATCTATCTGAGTAAATTCTTGTCTCAATCCTGTTGGTGGATGAGACACCCCCTTATCTAGTTCGAGGTCACCGACGCTACACCAGTAGCGAATACCTAACACATCAGCATTATTAATTTGCCTAGTCAGCCACTCCTCATTCCACCAAAATGAAGCAGATTGACACAAACAGAAATCAAAATTACCGGAATGAATGAATGATGTGTATGCAGCCTGAAGACCACTCAAGCTTACACCCCCAATTAAATATTTAGCACCTTCAGAAATACGGTGCCGCCCCTTAAGCCATGGCAAAACATCATAGACTAGAAAATCAGCGTATTCCTTCGAACAAGTTAGATCGTCATGTCTAGTAGCTCCATCAACATGAGAAACAAACGCACACGAAGTACTAGGAATATCCCCAGATGATTGCATCTTGCATAATGTCTCAACAGTATTCATACGATTAACGTAATATTCACCATCTAAGAGAATTGCAATAACCTCGACAGGTTCCATATTTGGTTCAGATAGCCAGACTTTACGTGAGTATCTTCCACATGAACTATTTATAATATGCTCAGAATGCGACATTATTAAAGAAGGTTTGAGTGTACTAAATCTGACCAAATCTACACACTTTCGATAATTTCACCACGCCCAAATTTCCTGTCAACAGATGACCCATCAAAGCCGCCGGATTTGGGGCATCACTTTATTAGCTACCTTAGTTTTTTTCTAGCTTTAATAACTTGCGACTTAGGAAAGCTAGAAAGGATCTTTTGGTAACCATCATCTCCCAATCTATAGCTAAAAATTTCACGCATCTCAATAATATTTGAAGCTTTAAACCAACGCGGAATGTCTTTCACTGCTGCTGGAATCTCTGGAAGGTATTCATAAAACGAAACAGCTACGATTGTCAAAAGATCCTCATCAGCATCATTGCTGCGAGGTTGTTTGCAACACCATTCTGCATACTTATAAACAGATCTGATGTCCCCTTCATTATAAGGGGTGTTATATGCAGCTCTAATAACACAGACTAAGTTAGACCAAATATCATATGGGGTATCCACATACTTGAATACATCTTCGCGGTCACCAAACCTTAAACGAGCTTCTGAAGTGGTCTCCTAAACGTTGCCAGTGATTTGGCGTTTCTATTAATATTCTGAG
>CAZLQY010000012.1:0-54594 GCA_964561965.1 uncultured Verrucomicrobiales bacterium | reverse complement strand
GCAATTTAGTTCATTTATTTTAAAAGACTTACACCTTAGGTTAATGCGTATGAGCAGATACATTATACATCCGAACATCTCTAATGAACCCAGAGATGTAAAATCTTACTCAATAATTAAATAGAGAACAAAGCAGCACACACCCAAGTCACTATCCAATAGGCGTCCACTTAACGTCATCATGCCTTATCCTCTTCAAGGAAAAGGAAATTCAGTACAGTATCTGGGCTTTGTCTGTGGAGTATTTCTGAAGCTACTTCGCTACGACTCCTTCCACTAACAATAGTACGTCTTGAAATTTGCTGTCTCTTGTTTCTTCAAAACTTACGAGATAAGCATTCTTTACGCGTCGACCTTGGAATGTGGTGACTGGATAAATCCTTGCTCTATGCTTGGCTTGCTCAGACTTCCCTTCCTCTGTATACGAGGTGAAATCCGGCCCTTTGAGATAAATACCGAAGTGCTTTGGATAATGCTCTGGATACTTGGCTTCCGAGGATGGGGGCATGAGGCATTGATGAGCATCTGGATAGTCATCTGAAGTATTTGACAGTTGGGCGAGCTCTGTCTTTGTTCCTTCTTTCGTATCATAAATCCCATAGGGTAAGTCTCCTGGGTGAGAATAGCGTGCTAAAGGTGTCACCTTCAGTGTTTCTCCTGCTACGACTGAAAACCCGCTGGCTTTCAAAGAGCTTTCGGTACGACTCTTCTCTGTCATAAATAAATAATCATTCCCTTTGACATCTACTTTCGCACTTTGAGCATAGACTACTTGATGAGTCATTGGCTCATTCTCCTCTTCTAATCCTTCTGTTACTAGGCCTGATACTTGTACGAAACAGCCCGTTACATCATCCCCAAACTGGATGCCTGCATGCCAGTTACCATGCCCTAGTGTGGGAGAAAGAGAGATCTCAAATTCTCTAGATTCGCCAGGTGCTAACGCTTCCACACTTTCACTAACGATATGAAGCGGATTCGTGCCATTCCCAATATAGGTAGGCGCCACAGGAAGAGCTTTTTTACTTGTATTAGAAATGGTGATGATTTGGCTTTGGCCTTTTAGTTTCTCTATTTTACTGAGAGACATGTGAACTTGTGACGGCCGCAAATAACCATCCAATTCACGTATCTTAATTTCACGATATTGAATCTCTGCAGCTTCTAACTGGAGTGCAATGGGACCTGCAACGAGGGGTGTGCCATCTGGCTTCCTCATATCTAACACTCGAGAAGTGACAATATCATTCACCTTGTGATAAGAGTACTCTCCGTTATGCACAATGGCTTCCACTGTGTTCCAGCCTGTTTTATGATCGTTTTCTGGAAACCTCCCTATATAACCTCCCTTGCGGTAACGCCTCAGCACACCACCGTGTTCAGGTAACAGACCGGGACCACCCTGACCTAAAGCGGCGTCCTTTGGGGCGGGATGATTCCATGTCAATGCGCCTGAACTCAGGAAGACTAAATCTCCTGTATCGCCTTCTTGCACCTGACATTCGATACTATTTGGCCAGACTTTTTTCTCACCAAAGCAATGGTAGAGTAAGCCGGCATCTCGTAATTTTTCTTTTCTAGGGTGAAAGCGTTTTCCGATCCAACGGTACTGAAAGGTCAGATGAAATTGGCTGTAAGAGTTCTTCGTCATGATCACGCCGAAGGGGACTTCTATCTCTCCTTCTGGAACGTTTTCATACATATGAATCACCCCGTCATGAGCTGTTACATGGCCTCCTAAATTGGTTCCATTTTCTTCTCCTTGAATGATTGTTTCCCAGCCTTTTAGACTCTCTCCATCAAAGAGTGAAACCCAAGGATCCTCTGCAGATAGAAGGCAGGAAAGACTAATCGCAATAGATACAATAAAGTAGCGCATAGCGTCTTCTAGCATCTTCTGAACTTCTCCGGCGATCTAAATCGAATAAAAAGAAGCCTTTCCTTTCCCTCTTTACAAAAAATATTGGATGCTCGGCCTCTCTTTCACCTTATTCCCTCCGTTGTTCATTGGGTGGAATTCACATCAATGTTCACAGCAGGTTTCCCTGGTTCTCTAGCTACTTCTTCCACAGGTAGTACATTAATATCCACTTCTACAGGTACAGCTCTCAGTCCGGCAATGATAGATTCAAGCCGTTGGATTGTCTCTGTATTCAGTGATTGTGGCTGAGTGTAATCACTGGCTGCTTGTGCTATCCCTTCTCGTATGGAATCCAGATTATCATTGAAGCCTGTCATCTGAGCGACGACGCGTGCCATTGGATCATTCTCCCCTCCTGCTCCCAGTAATTTACCTTTATTGAAATCTTTCTTAATTTGAATCCAGCGCAATTGGTCTTGCTCTGTCGCTAAATTCTCCATTTCTCGAAATTTGAGTATATTGGACTCCGCGCCTGACGTCAGTGTTTGAGATTCATTTTCGTAATGATCTACGATGATGTCGACTACTTCCTGATCCGTCATCAAGGGTAAAACCTTCTCCGCAATACGATTCATGTTTCGATACGATCCCTGTAACTTGAAGGCTGGTTCTATTCGATAAGAGTCCTCTTGCGCCGCACTTGCTATGTACTGCAAGTTCACTCGTAAAATACTATCGCGGACACGGTTAAGGTGCTGGCACACTCTAACCATTTCGTCTATCTCTGCAGGTGTGTAGTTCCCCTCAAAGTCTATTCCTTCTTGGTGCCCTTGTTCCACTACCTTCATCACAGCATAAACATCCTTCTGGCTTCTGCTGGAAAGTTTACTGAGTACAGCATTCGAAGTGAGACAATTCTCTATATAGGACGCTTCAAAGTCATTGGAGTGCCCTCCGATAATGTCACCTAAATTATACGTATCTGCACGGTTCGCTAACATATCAGGAATCTGGAATTTACCGCCGGTTTCCGTATAAGGATTACCGGCCATGACTACTCCTACTTTTTTCCCTCGTAAGTCATAAGTACGAGCGACGCCCTGATAAACTCCTTCGATTTTACGCTGCCCATCACATAGGGAGATAAATTTCTGTAAAAACTCGGAGTTGGTATGCTGAATATCATCAAGGTAAATTAGTACATTATCCCCCATCTCTAGAGCTAGGTTCAGCTTTTTCACTTCTTCCGCAGCGGTGGCGTTGGGAGCTTCTGCTGGATCTAGGGAAACAACGTCGTGCCCCAGAGCTGGCCCATTAATCTTCATGAAGATCAGTCCTAGGCGATTCGCCACGTACTCCATAATTGTTGTTTTCCCGTAGCCTGGAGGTGAGATGAGTAATAATAAGCCCATTCGGTCCGTCCGAGTCTGATCACCTGCGGTGCCTAGCTGTTTGGCGAGGTTATCCCCAATCATGGGTAAATACACATTGTTGATGAGTTTATTGCGGACAAAGGCGCTCATGACCTTCGGCTTAAACTCATCCAGCCGCATCGAAATCCGCTTTTGCTCTACTAATTCATGTTTCAGAGCTTGATAGTCTTCAAACGTCGGAACATCTACTTCTACAAAGTGTTTTAGCTTCACCATATATCGGTTATAATGAAGCTGATAAGTGCCTTCTTCGACAAGGCGGTGATCCCCAATGAGCCCTTCGACTTCTGCCACCACGCGGACATCATGCACTCGGCGCTGTTCATATCCACCACTTGTTAAATGAGCAGCAGCCTCTATCAAATATGGTTCATGCAGTGCAGATATCTCCTTTTCAGAGCCTTGAAAGCCTTTTAACCAATCATATGCGACCTCAAACCTAGCGGAAGGTTGCTCAGATAAGTTCTCACACACTTCGGTAAATAAGGCCTCTGCATGCTTGATTGTCAGAGCATGTTTAAATTTCTTCACCCAATCTGCTGCTTCTGGCGAGACTATGAATGAATGATCTTCCGTTAGTTGGAAAAACAAAAAGTCACTGGCTCTACCGGGGTGCCCGCCAGTCATCGCTTCTATTTGATTCCCCTTTAGCCACAAAGCCATGGCATCTGCTATATCCTGTGCCAGTTTATGGTCTTTACGTGTCTCTACAGTAAAGACTCCTTTGCGTTTACTGTGCGCTGTGATTTTAGATACTAGTACCTCGCGGTCTTCATTACTCCAGTCTAACCAGAACAACATTGCCATGGCTCGATCACGTGGATCATACCGCAATAGCCCGATATCACGATGTATCGGTAACATGGCATTGAGTAACCGCAGAGCGTCTACATCATGCACCCCTTTGACATATGCTTCTGCATAGCGGGGCTGCATAAACTCTTGGATCATATCTAAATCGATTTTCGTTTCTTCACCAAAACTATTCGATTCTAACATTTGGTAGACGAGGTACTCGACGCGATAGACCTGTTTGTTTTCTGAGATCACTTCTTGATCCCAAACCTTACGAGTTGCTAAAAATGCTTCATCCAAGATTTCCTCAAAGAAGTCTGTACCGCTGAGATGAAAACACATTGCTTCATCTTGAGGTACGATTGATAGTTCAAGATCTTGAGTGTTTACATTGAACTTATGTTTGCCGAATTGGATCATGTTCTTACCGTCAACATAGAGTTCCTTACGGTCTTTCAACTGTCGAACGGTGTCTTCACGTATCGTTTTAAGGCGCGTTTGGATATCATCAGCTTTTACGCTATTCCCTAATTTTATGAGTTGATCGATCATATCACGAACCTTCTCTATCATAAGGTCTCCTGCGAAGTAGCCATTGATCTCATTGACTTCCTTAAAACTGCCCACTCGGTTTTTAATACCACCTAAAACACGTTCCGCAGATTTCACCAGTGTATTGGCTCTTTTATTGCGCTTTTCTAACAAATACTGTTTCCGGCTTTCAAAGGCATTATAGACTTCCTCCCGTTTAAGGGAAAGAGCTTCTACATAGTCATCAAATTCTGAAAATTTCCCTTCTAATTCTTCAATCTGCACCATCACCTTCGTCAAATATGACTCTGTTTTTTCTGAAGTATCACAAAGATCCAGATAATTGACGATGGCTTGACTAAGCAATTTCATTTGAGCAGAGAACTGGGCTCCTCCTTCACTTTTTGCTAGGCTTGTGCGCTTATTCTTCAGCTCTACTTTCACCCCATTGAGTGTAGAGAAAATATCTGAAATAGAGTCGATGATCTCCGTCGTCATCGTAGAATCCTCTATCTTAAGGTTATTCACGACATCGATAAGCATCTCTAGATCTTGGCCAGATTCATTTAGCTTTACAGAGAGTTCCTCTGCCTCCGTCACCTTCGTAAGAGCTTTCAGCTCTTTACTCTGTTCACCCACCTCTTTGCGGTAAGGGTCTAAAGCTTCTGGTTGTAGTAAAAAACGAACAGTCTTGTTAGAAACATCTTCCGTCGCTTTAACGATCCGCTCTTCAAGAGCTGCCACGGCCTCTAGATCCATATACCGTAGATCACGTAGGCCGATCACTTCTCCTCGCAATGTTCTTACTCCTGAGAGCTGTTTCACAAAACCTAGAATGTCATCAGGGGGGCTATGTTCGGCATCGCGTAAGAGGCGCTCAGCACGCTGTGTCACATCGCCTAGATTATCCTTCGCCGCTTGGCGCAATCGTTTGACTTTATCAAACTCATCCATGGCTGAGTTTGCTGCAGAATGAATAGCTTCGATAGGTTCATCAAGGCGCTTTGTCTCGGAACGTTTAATCCAGAAATACCCATCGAGGATATCACGAGTTTTCTTCGATAAATCTAAATAAAGGCTCCCGTAAGAGTCCTCTTTTGCTAATAAAGTTAGAATTTCACGGCACTCTGCCATGGCGGCGACAATATCTGAATTGCCGATTTTAAAGAGATAGCTGTCTTCATCTTTCTGTTGGTTCGCTACTGCTTCATCACTCAGGATCGGTGTTTGCCAGACCTGTAGTGCGTGATGTTTCTGTGCTGCATCTTCTGTTTTAAAATAAATCAATTCACCATCATCAAATACAGAATAACCATGACACAACACGGGCGTGCCCACGGTTTGCGCGATGATATTATAACTCAGTAGGACGTACTCGCCACTTACTCGATTATAGAAGGCAAATAATGTGTCTTCACCGTTCGCAGAATTAATTCTCCGCTCAAAGCGCATATCCACCAAACCATGATCAAAGGTCTTTAACTCTCCGCTAAGAAGGTAGTAGCCATTGGCAAAAATGATTCCTTGGTCTCCAGGTAACATCACACAGGAGTTCCCAATGCTATCAATCCGGTTCACAGAGTGATTCTTCTCATTGAAGACACAATAACGGAAATCGTTTTCACGATAAGGCCGTATCTTAAGCATAATGAGAGGCCCAACAGAGGCAAAGTAAATCTCTGCATCATCTAGGCTCTGATCTTTGTCTTCCACTTCTTCAGAATACACGCCTTCACCATCTAACGTATTATCCTCAATTTTAATTGTTAGATTTCCTCCAACCGTTTCTACAAACACTCGATCTAGAATAGAGATATGAGGGTGCTCTCCCGAGCGATGCATGTCTCGATTACAGCGTTTCCAGTCAAATTCATGCTGTGAGGGGTAGATATATTCGTGATCAAAACGGTTTCCTTCATAAGCTAGAGTCCCGTCACCTTTAATCAACCACTTAAAGGTTTTAATATCTGCAATATCTTTACCAACCTGAAGAGCCATATAAAGATAAGGCCCGATGACCATCATCTTTAGAAAGACAGTTTGCTTATAATATTTATAGAGATACGCGAAATCTTCTGTAAATTCTCTAGAATTCAGGATCTCTGTTAAATCGAGTGCATGAAAGGTGTGGTCGCTTGGATCATATTGATAAGCAGCAAATACATCACTGAGATCTGTCGTCTGCTTCAGCCCAAACTGTATATTGTAACCAAATAGAAAACGGTTATTCCCAATAGCAATCAGATCCCGAGGTATACAGTTATGCTCCGTCGTTACCCTCTCTGTCGAAATCAATGAAGCTTCTACCGCTCCAAAGATATCTTTACGCTCTGTATTAAGCGCCTCTAGCCGGGTACGTAGTTCACTCCGCTGTTTCTCTAGACGGGCACGAATTACTTCATAAGCACCTCCTGCCAATTGTTGATTATTTTGTTCTTCTGACATTATTTCTCACCACAAGCTCCGTTCTTAAGCAAAGCCTAACATATATTATCTGCCTTCTCTTTTTCAAAGATTTGTCTTCATCTTCATTGGGCACACTTCTACCTGTTCCCATGAATGTATGCAGGCTATTTACCTCTCTATTCTTCCTACGGTGCACTTCAGCACCGTAGGTTTCTTCATTCATCCAACTCTCTATATGATTTCTTCTGCTGTCTTATCTTGTAGCCCAAATCGCTCGACACCACCTAACAAACTTATTAACTGATTCCGCGTATCCCCCTCTGCCATTGGAATCATTCTTCCAAGAAGAGTCGATACCGTGAGGTTTTTAAGATCCTCTGAGGTGATGCCAAACTGTGCACCCCACTCCCGGATTTTCGCTTTAAAGTAATCGGGATCTCCATTAAAGAATGTCTCTTTTACATCTGTGATGACGCGGCTATTGTCTACGATACGGTCAGCGACTTTGCCTTTCGTCACTGCATTTGTAATCTGGTCAAAGAACTTACTCTCTCCTCCTACGATATCTATCTTAGCTTGCTTAAGCGCTTCTCCAATGACTACTGCCTGTTGCTCGGCGACCTGACGCTGAACGTCAATTTCTGCGAGTTCGACAGCCTTTTCTTTCTCCAGCTCTAGTTTAAATTCTTCGTGCTCCTGGCCTGACTCTTCAAAGAGCTTCATGGCCGCAGCCTTCTGCTCTATGCCTCTCGCTTCTGCCTGGAATTTAAGAGTATCTACTTCTGCTTGGGCCGCACCCTGCTGCTTCACGGCATCTGCATCGGCTAGCTTCACTTCTACTTCTCCGAGCCCTGTTGCAGAAGTTTCTTTAATGACAGCATCCGCGATCACCTTCTTCGCATCCGCTTCTTTCTCAGAGGCTGTTAGCTCTGCCTCAGCAGAGATCACTCGCTCTTCCGCCTTCATCTCACTCGCCTTTTTAGAAGCTTCCGCTGCTTTCTGCACTTCGTAGGCAGATTCATCGGCTTTCAGTTCTGCGGCTTTTTTCTGAGCTTCCGCTTCCTGTACTTGCTTAATTAGGAATTCTTGAGCATCGGCTTCTGCAGAGACGACTTTGACTTGTTTATCACGGTCTGCCCCAGCAAAGGCCTCTGTGTCTTTGATTTTTTCCTGTTCAATCACTACCGTTTTTTCAAGTGCGACACGATCTTTGATGACTTCTTGTATATTTTTCTTTTCGACTTCGACGGCCTTTTCCTTCTCTATAGATTTCAGTTCCGTCACGCGTTCACGCTCAATCCTCTCTAACATTTGTTCACGCTCGACACGCTCTTGCTCGACCACGTCTGTACGTTCTTTATTACGGAGAGCTACAATCACTTGGCGTTGCTTGTTTTCTTCCGCTACTTGGATTTCTTCCTCGGCATCAATGCGAGCGCGTTCCGCTTTCTGATGCTCTTCTTCCCGCACTTTATCCGTCTCTGCTTGTTCACGTAGCTGGACAATTTCTACTTCCCTTGCCTGTTTCGCTTCTGTTTCTGCTAATTGGCGCTCTAGCTCTAGAATTGCTTCACGCGCTTCCACATCTTGCTGCTTGATGACTTTCTCCTTATCTCTCTGAATGTGGTTAGAAAGTTTCGCCTGACCCGCTGTTAAATCTGTAATTTTCTTAATCCCTTCTGCATCTAAGATATTATCAGGGTCCAGTAATTCTATGGGTGTTTGCTCCAGATAATCAATCGCTGCATCATCTAACACGAACCCATTAAGATCTGTTCCTATCACTTTGAGAATTTCATCACGGAATTGATCCCGCTTTTCATATAGATCAATGAATTCAAACTGCTTACCAACAGTCTTTAAGGCCTCCGAAAATTTTGCATCGAATAGAGCCCGGATCTCAGATTCCGAAGAAGCACGCTCACAGCCTATCGACTCTGCTACGCGAAGAACATCTTCGCGTACATTATTCACTCTCACAAAGAAGGCTACCTTAATATCAGCACGCATATTATCCTGGCAGATGAGACCGTTTTTCCCTGTGCGGTCGATCTCTATACGCTTTAAGGAAATATCCATTAACTCTGCACGGTGCACGATCGGATACACCATCATGCCTGTAAAAGTCACTTTCGTCTCTCCTAAACCAGTTCGGATCAAACTAGTTCCCTTTTCTATCTTTTTGAAACAATTTAAAAAGACCCACAGAGCTGAGGCTACAAAAACCACAAGAACCACAATTACCCCGGTGGTTAATTCCATCACCATCCCTAACATTCTTTCTTGAAGGAAGAAATCCAGCACACTATTTTGTATTTCCATAATATTACGTTTTATTTGATTTTAGATTTTTTTAGCTAGATAAAGATCGGTCTCTTTATCTTTTGTATAGAGAATCACTTTTGTCCCTTTTTTTAAGGTGACGCCACCGTCAGGAAGGCGGCAATTCAATACCGCTGGTGCACCTTTAGACCGAGGAACTTCCACTCGACCGTATTCTGAAGTTAGTTCACCAGAGACAACAACACTCTCGACCCCGAGAATGGGCTCTTCATCATCCTCCCCTTTTTTAAAAGCCTGAAATAAAGGTTTCAAAGGCACCATTACATAACGAGTCACAATACAGCCTAGCACGAAGCTAATGACAAGACCTAGCAGGCCACCCCACCAAAATGCAGCGAAGCTGACATAAGTATGGTAGAGGATGGAAAAAAACCACATTATGATCTTCAAAACAGTCATGACCAACATAAAAGGGACATCCACCCCATTCACTAACTTCAGTGTTGCAGCAAAGAAACCATCGGTATGGACATCGCCATCAGCATCGACATCAGCATCAAAATCAAAATTGAGCGCATCTAGATCAACAGTCCCAAGTAGAGCCAATAGCCAATAGACACTACCCAGAGCAATCAATATCGTTAGAGGCAACACCCATGGAGATATGGCAATTTCTAATATTTCATTCACAACGATGCTACTTCACAATAAAAAGTCACATTTTGCGATTATAAAGACCTTTAATTTTTGGAAACCTATTCGACCCCGCAGGAAATCTTACTTTGGTCCCTAGGAGCAGCTCTCAACAGCATTCTTTCTTTCCTAATCTCTTCTGGCACTTCTTGAATGTAGATACGTACTTTATTACAATATCGTTGATTTAATGAGTTATGCCAAGCTTCTCTATCAAGTAGCTCTGAGGTAAATGGCCCTGCGATGACGACATCAACATGATTCAAATTCTGAGAAGCTAGATCAAACAGTGTCTCATAGACCGCTTCTCGGTAGGTTTGTTTGTACAAGGGCGAATCTCTATCGTGTGGGTCAAGGTTTGCAGCCCGATGCGCAGCTTGAATGACTCTATCTGTGACGGTGTCACTATCAAAGAATGCAGCTCCTAATTTTTTGGAAAGCTGAAGAGCAAAGGTTGTTTTCCCTGAGGCAGGTAGTCCACAGACGATATGAAGTTGATGCATAATATTAATGAATGACCTTTATCTATGCACAATTATGATGACTAATCCCAGCCTTTTCTCTTACTTTTACAATATAAGAACGCTTCAGAGAGAATATCCATACCCCAAAAAATGGTTTCTATGAATATGATGACAAAAAGACGCTCAAATTTCTCTCTCAAGGCTTGAAAAGTTTTTAGAGTCAGCTACCTAGGGGCATGACTAAAATTGCTCATCTTTGTGGACTCATTCTTATCGCCTTAGGTATTGGCGGCTATATGGCGACAGGCCAAGCTTCTGTCACGGCCTTGATCCCTAGTTTCATTGGCGTTCTCATCGTCATTTCGGCATTCATTGCTAAGAAAAGTGTTAAAACCGGTATGCATATGGCCCTCGTCTTTGCTCTCATCGGTGCAGTAGGTGGATTCATGCCTTTGAAACGTGCTGAATTCGATCTCTCTGCCGGTTCTGCTCCTTACGCTGTAGGAATGATCCTGACTTGTTTGATCTTCATCATCTTAGCTGTTCGCTCCTTCATTGCAGCTCGTAAAGCCAAGTAATTATGATCTCTTTTCTTCACACACGCATTCGTGTCTCTAATCTCGATGATTCTATTGATTTCTACAAAAAACTAGGATTTGAACTCACTCAATATAAAGATTCCCCTCAGGGGAATAAACTAGCCTTCTTAGGGCTGCCTGGTAACGACCACTTCCTGGAGCTTTGCTACTCACCTGGGTTTGACGTTACATTCCCAGAAGACCTTATGCACACTGCTATAGGTGTGGACGATGTCATTGGATTCTGCGATAAACTGGAGAACGATGGCATTGAAATTTGGCCTGGGAACTGGCGTGAAAAATTCGCTGATCCAGCGAACCGCCAAATGGCCTTCGTTACAGACCCTGATGGCTATGAGGTAGAGATCCTGCCGAATCAAAAGTAGGCCTTAAGAAGAAATACTCTCTCTAAATGTGACACCTCGTTACTAGAGCCCCTCGTTACTAGAGCCATTTCCAAGGAGATGGCTTTTTTGATGGTCACTTCCGTGCATTCAGCCTTGGTCTTGCCGTAGAAGTACTTATTTTCTTCTGCGCTTATAACTCTTCTTTTTAGTCACCTTTGATTTGCCTGCTGGTTTCTTCTTCTCATTCTGATTGCGCCCTTTTGAACTTTGGCCTTCTGAGCGTTTGGCTTTTACCCCACCACGGCGGCGCCCGCCTTCACCGGTTCCACGACGATTTGCGCCACCTGCTTCACTCTGCCTAGAGGCCCCTCTACGGCTATTCCTTACAGAGTCTGACTCTCTCAATTCTTTAGCACGTTTCGCATCTTCTGCGGTTCTCGGGTGCTTGGTAAGGTGTTCTGGATTTACTATTTTATAGTCCACAAGCATGCGCTCCATATCTACATGTGTGACTTGTACTTCGATACGTTGACCCAAGCGGAGATCGCCTAACTTTGAGTGATGAAATTGGGCCAAATGAGGTTCATGGACCCATTCTCCACTAGGGAAGTCTTCTTTCTTTACCATGCCCTTACTTTGAATCTTCATTACTTCCACAAAGAGATTAGAACGCCGCACTTCCGTAATCATGGCTTCAAACACTGTGGGATCTGGCTTTTTCGAATCAAGAACTAAGAACTCCATGATCTTCATGCGCTTACTCTCACTCTCTGCAGAGGCGCTCGTTCGCTCCGTCTCAGATATATGTTTCGCCGTCGCTTCTAACTCGGCAATACCTACTACACGGTCTGGCTGTGCCGGAGGATTACTCAATAAGGACTGCATGGCACGATGGACAATCAAATCAGCATATCTCCGGATAGGGCTCGTAAAATGACAGTAGTCCATCTTTGCTAATCCATAATGACCTAGCCCTTCGACACTATAGGCAGCTCTCTTCATGCTCTTCAGCAAGCCTAGCTTTATCGCTGCCTCATTTAGTTCTCCACGGCAGGCATTCAGTAGCTCACGAACATGTTGAGCATTGGTAAGATCTCCTACCTGATAGCCATGTTGGCGAGCATCATCTGCAAACTCATTGAGGCGGTCTATATCGGGTTCTTCATGAATTCTGTGAATGGCATTACGCCGTTTTCTCTTAAGCTCGATGGCCACCACTTCATTCGCAATCAACATGAATTCCTCAATCATTTGGTGGCTCTGATTATGTACGCTTAATACGACATCAACAGGAACCTTTTCTTCATCTAACAAAACCTTCGTCTCTGGAAAATCAAGATCTAACGCCCCTTGATTGAAGCGGCGACGGCGTAGTAAGGATGCTAGTTCCCAGGAGTCTCTCACTTGATCGGCAAGCGTGCCCTCGCCTTTCCCCTCAATCATTTCTTGAGCCTCCTCATAAGACAACTTGGCCCCACTGCAGATCACCGCATCACAAAATCGGGTTTTGGTAATCTTACCCGTGGCATCAAACCGAATGACCGCACACTTCGTCAATCGATCCACATCTGGCCTTAAACTACAAATATTATTTGAGAGCTGTGTGGGTAACATAGGGAGAACTCGGTCGACTAAATACGTGCTGTTTCCTCGCAACTGAGCCTCTGTATCTAAACTGGTCCCAGGTTTCACATAATGAGAGACATCTGCTATGTGGACGGCCAAGTCCCAGTGTTTACCATCACGGGCCACCCATACGGCGTCATCGTGATCTTTTGCATCAAAAGGATCGACGGTGATCACTAATCTATCACGCCAGTCCTCCCTTCTCTTCATCTCCTCCTCTGAGATCACTTCAGGTGTCTTCTCGGCTTCTTTTTGTACGGCATTAGAAAATTCTTGTCGAATTCCATGGCGATGAATGACGGAAACAATATCCACACCAGGGTCCTCTGGCCAGCCAATCACTGCTACGATGTTCCCTTCAGGCACATCGTCTTGGCGCTCCCACTGAGTGAGCTGTACTGAAACTTTTTGACCGGGGCGAGCGTCTGCTACCTCTAAGATTTTAATCGAAGGTGGCAAATTACTGTCGTCAGGCTGAACGTAACGAAACTTACCGTGTTTCATATAGGTGCCGATGACATGGGTATGCCGCCGTTCAAGAATCTGCACCACACGCCCTGCAACCTCAACTTCATTACTCGATGCTTTACCCTTCACGTGCTTATGCCACTTCGGCGCACCGATACGCCCAATCTCTAGTTGGACACGGTCACCATCCAATGCCACGCCCTGCTCACGGCGCCCCACAAAGATTCGGCGCACTTCATCGAGATTAAGTACGGTTTCTTCGTTCTGCTGGTCCTCAGGGTCCGGATAAAACCAACCATTTCCTCCCCTTGAACGCAAGGTACCTACTAAGCGACCTTTCTTACTGGCACGAGTGCTATAGCGTGACTTTTTCCCTCTGACAATTTCACCATCACGTAACATATTTACCAGAGCACTGCGCATCTCAGCCCTTTCCGAACTATGGAGCCGTAATGAACGACTTAGTTCCGATTTATTCATTGGAAGATAGTCTGCCTGATTCATCAGGTTCAATAAGCGCTTACGCAAAGTTTCCATACCCCACGATGATCAGAGTCTCCAATATCCGCAACTTAAATCAGGAAATCATATAAAAACCCTTCAAGGCCTAGGCTAGCCATTAATCTTTCAGCAGTGCTGATTCAGGATTCTTTCTAATCGAGTAACTCGTATAAAGAAGGGATAATATGGTGAGTAGAGCCATGAACCCAACGCTAAAACACCACTGTGAAACAGTCAAATTCCCCTCTACCACGGCACGTAAAGCCATAGCAATATTAAGAACAGGCACAAAGGATAGGGACGTAGTATATTCTATCCCTGGCAATGTGCTATAGACGAGTGCGACAGCGACGACTAACAATAGTAAGCTACCCCGCATATGCGCCTCCTTAGATGATTTAGAGAGCAAGGAGAGCCCTAGTAATAAGGAGGCAAATAAAGCGATGACGGAGATTAATAGCCCTATCGAGCTTAGCACAGAAATCACATCAAAGTTTATATTTCCAATTCCTGATATAGATGAGCTTATGAGAACAAGGCCTGATATCCCTGCGACAGTGGCACAGACGGAGAGCATCCCCATCACCATGATATAGAGAAGCTTCCCGGCAGCGATTTGATAGAGAGAGGCTGGCGTGACTAACATCGCCTCTAAGGTCCCACGATCCTTCTCCCCTGCTCCCGTATCAATGGATACGGACAAACAGCCTGTGAAGGATAAGAAGACAAGGAAGTAAGCCCCTACACCGCCCCAGCGGCTACCTACACTTTCTCTAGTAGAAGCTTGATTAATACGCTCTACTCGTAATGGCTCTAGAAATGATGGGGCTAACTCTAGATTATCCAATTCAGCTCTAATCAGCTCATCCTCTATTTCCCGTAAGACGGAGTCTACTCTAGAGCGCGCAATATCACCCTGAGCAGTGTCATAAAAGTACAGCTGTATCGGAAACTGGTTATTCGATTTTTGCTTTATGTGAATGAATAGAGGGAAGGCCCGTATCCTATCAAGATTTTCTACCTTGATCCATTTCATCCCTTCCGTATCAGGTAATTGAAGGACAGAGTTTTCATTAAAAACTCCAACCCGTAACACTTTCACAGCTTCCTTTTTAAGCTGATCATGCTGTAACCACCCGGTTAAACCAAGCATGGCAGGATAAAACAATAGGGGCATGATTAACGTAAGGAACAGTGCCCGCCTATCACGCAGAGCCTCCCGGATTTCTTTACGCAGAGTCGCCCTTAATAAATTCACGCTGACACCTCCTCCATTTGGGAATCCTCTGTGATCAATAATTTCACGAACTCCTCTTCTAAGGAATCTTCTGTCTGTTGCTTCTGAAACTCCTGAAAACTATTTGAAAAGATCTGCTGCCCCTTGTGGATAATGGTAACATCATCTGCCAACATGGCGACCTCTCCCATAATATGAGTAGAAAACAAAACGGTTTTTCCACTATCACAACAGCTATGAACGATCTTAGCTAAAGTCTGAGCCGCTAAGACATCTAACCCCGCTGTAGCCTCATCAAACACAACGACTTCAGGATTATGAATCAACGTTCTCGCTATCATGATTCTCTGCCGCTGCCCCATAGAAAGCTTTCCGGCAGGTCGGTTTTCAAATCCAGCCAAATCTAACAATTCAAATAATTCCTCAATCCTGCTCCCTAGTTCTCCTTTAGTCAGGCCATACAATTGGCCAAAGTATTCCAAGGTTTCCCGTGCCGTTAACCTATCGTGTAATTTGGCAGTACCCGTCAAAAAACCAATTTTCTGACGCGCCTCCAAGCTATTCCTGACAGTATCCGCCCCTGCAACAGAGACGGAGCCACTATCGGGGCGCAGCAAAGTGGCGACCATCCTAAGAATCGTCGTCTTACCAGAACCATTCGGCCCCAATAGAGCGAGCACTCGTCCGGGCTTTGCAACAAAGCTTACGCCTTTCACCGCCTGCACCGTTTCTTTTCTACGTTTGGCGAAATATGTTTTATGAACGTTGTGAACCTCTATCACAAAGGTAAACTATGCTTAGCTGTCCACTTTGGCTATAAGAATTTGAGGTGAAAGCTTAGAATGGAGTTCGATATTCCATCTCAGCCACCACATCATTTTTTACACAATTTGTTCTAAGAAAAACCTCATAGGCAACGTTCTTCTAACCCAGAAGGGCGTGTCCACGCCACAGTACAACCGTGTTACCCCTTCTATTTCAAAATCCTTACTATTCAAAATAAGATCAATCCTTCTTCACTCGCATCCAGTGAAATACCTGAGATGACAACCGCGCAATCCCAGTTTCCCAGTTTGACAACACCCTCTTCTACAGACACTCTCCTGACAATGTTCCAGCGTATTGTTCCTTTCATACTACTCATTTCGTGGCTCTCAGCAGACACCAAACGTTCTGAGGCGAACAACGGAGAACCTGCTCAAAAACCAGTGATTCAGCAGCTCGCTGACGGGACATTTCAACTTGGCCATATCCAATTCGACCAAGCATCCCGGGAAATCACCTTTCCTGCCCAAGTAGAACAAACGAAAGAAATCATCGAATATATCCTAGTCACGCCAAAAGGGAAAATTCATGAAACCTTATTCGTCACAGATATTACACCTAGCCACTTGAATGTGGTCTTAAAGCTCCTCAATTATCAAGAATCTACCGAGCTCTTCCCCATGCTGATCGACGGTCAAGTCAGCGAAACATTAAATACTGTAGAAGATTCCGTGCGCAAAGCAGCTCGTCTACAAATTTTGGTTACTTTAGGCGAGGGAAATAATGCAAAGACTTATCCAGTCACCGAGCTCATTACCCATGCCCATACAAAAAGAGACATGGCCCCCACTCCCTTTGTCAATGGCGGGTCTCGCCTCAAATATGGAAAATTTTCAGCAGATATCAACGGTGATATTATCGCCCTGCTCACAGATCCGACAGCCATGCTTAACTATCCTGGAAAAGACCGCCTAGATGACACACTCTGGGTACCGAATACTAAGCGCCTCCCTCCATATGGCAGCAAGGTCACCATCACTCTGAAACCGTACAACGGACCACTCTAACACTATGAAAGCAATATTTACATCCTCCATCGTTCTCTTCTTATTTAGTATGAACGGCTGGAGTCAAAAAAGCCCACAACCCATTACTGAGGCAGAGCTGCTCCGCCAGAACTCAGCCTACCTCTCCTTAAAACTGGAAATGCAGAAGGCGATTCAAAAGGGGAATCAATATCTAGCCAGCCAACAAACAGAAGAAGGCTACTGGGGAGATAAAACCATTCCTGCTTATACTGCGCTAGCCATCACATCGGCAATGCGCTCACCGAATCTAGAAGACCCTAGCACTCCTCCACATATCACGAAAGCTTACCAATGGCTACTTAGTCAACAAAAAGTCGACGGCGGCATTTATGGAAAAGGCCTGGCGACCTACAATACCTCTCTATCCATCACAGCCCTTGTATCCTCGGATGATCGATTTTACAACGAATCCATCCTAAAAGCACGCCGCTTTCTGATCAATCAACAGACGGACTGGGATACACGTGGTGATACAGATAATCTTATGGACGGAGGGATCGGCTACGGCGGCTCCTACCCTCACTCTGATATGTCCAATACCTATCTCTCCATCGAGGCCATTAAACTTTCTGAGACAATTGCAAAAGACGGAGGATATGGGAAACAACCAGATCTCAACTGGGAAGCAGCTCTCACCTTCATCTCTCGCACACAAAATCTAGAAGAAACCAACGATCAACCAGGAATCGATAACGACGGTGGCTTTGTTTACTTCCCTGGTGACTCTAAGGCAGGAACGAGAGAGAAGGCTGACGGACGCACAGCGTTACGCTCCTATGGCTCCATGTCCTACGCAGGTCTACTCTCCTTCATTCATGCAGACCTTAAGGCAGATGATCCCAGAGTGATCGCCGTCAAAGAATGGCTCAACAAAAACTATACCTTAGATGAAAACCCGGGCCTGGGAACACAAGGACTCTATTACTACTATCAGGTCATGGCAAAAGCTCTCTCTGCTGCGAATGTAAAGACCTTAACGACTTCAGACGGAAAGACAATTGATTGGCGCCGTCAACTTGCGGTTAAAGTCCTCAGCTCACAGCGCGAAGACGGATCTTGGATCAATGCAAACTCTCGCTGGTGGGAGAATGAACCTCACTTAGTCACATCTTATGCACTACTCACACTAGAGCAAATCTACGCGGCTATGCCGACAATAGAGGAATAATGCCATATGGTGTCATACACACCTAGCTAACCTCACGCACGTATTCCTGCATCTTATCCTCCTCCATCTCTAGCGCTCGAACCAGCTGTAGTTGGTTCCGACAACGCTCTAGATTGTGCTGCGAATGATCTACCTTAAAGTAGACATCACCTTGCACATAGTCTGTCAGGAAACGGATTGCTACCTCCATCGTGATCACCTTGGTTGATAGAACTAAATGTTCTTTTTCCACACAAGTTAGAGAGGGGCAACCCTCTAAAAAACCTCGGCAGAGTGCCTCAAAAATAGGCCACCTTATTTCAATTTTCGTCAGGTCTGTCTCATCTTCTGTTGTCGGGCTCACGGATGTTCTGACAAGATCTCCAAAATCATATAAAGACAAACCAGGCATGACTGTATCAAGATCAATGACACATACCCCCTCATTAGTCGCTTGAGATAACATGACGTTATTGATTTTTGTATCATTATGAGTCACCCTATCTGGCACTAGTGCATGCGTTCTTAAATGTTGTAACGAGCAGCATACCTCCTCACGGGAATATATCCATTGAACTTCCTCTGCTACATCAGCCGCACGCCCTAACACATCAGACTCCAGCGCCTCTTTCAATCTCTCCAAGCGCTTCGGAGTATGGTGGAAGTCCTCAATCACTTCGCTGAGCTGAGCTGCCTCAAGATCTGAAACTAATTCTAGGAAATGACCAAATGCCTTTGCCGCCGCATAAGCTTGCTCTTCATTCTCCACCACATCCACAGAGTAGGAGTGATCGATGTAATTATAACACCGCCAATAAGCCCCTTTTGTATCAATAACATACGGCTTCCCGGTCGTTGCCAAGAACAACCGCAGCACTTGCTCTCCTTCACACTGTTGTCGAATATGTTCTGTCACCAGCTGCACATTGTTCATCACAACCTCTGGATCAGGAAAAACAGCAGCATTTAATTTCTGAAAAACATACGCCTTTGTGCCACCCTCAGCCTCTTCATAAACCACCTTATATGTGCTATTGATATGCCCCACTTCGATCGCAAAGCTACTGACAAACGCACCAGGAAGAGCAAATTTCTCCCCTAACCCTGCCACCCATTCTTCCTCTTCTGCTTTGCTGATCTGACTCGAAATACTCATCGAACGAATCGTTCCACCACAATTCCAATAGAGCAAATCAATAAATCCAACAAACAATGTAGAGCGAAACAATGCTTAAGCTGGTCTCCCCTAGTTTTTTGGGCTTCACTCCCCTTCAAGCCAATGCCTCTGCCATTTTCCAACAAATATGCCCAAGCTGACCTCAAGGCCCTTCAGCAAGTTCTTCAACCCATGTTTGCTGAGCGGATCAACGGACCTTCTGCTCAGATACAACTTCTCAATATAGCCTGCGGCCGAGCAGATGAAACTGGTATTTTAGCAAAGATCCTTTCTCAATACACGAACTGTGTAGAAATCACTGGCGTAGATATCCGCAGCAAAGAAATTCATGAGGCAAATATGCGCTGGAAACCCTTACCCACAGCGAGTTGCCAATTTATGGTACACGATGGGAGCCAGCTCGATCAAGCCAAGGAGCTCGATGGCCCTTACGACATCGTATTCATGCGGCACCAGAACTATTGGAATGGCGCGGAAACATGGCATCGCATTTATGATCAAGCACTACACAGAGTAAAACCAAACGGCATCTTCGCCATCACTTCCTATTTTGATAGAGAGCACCACCAAGCCCTCCAAGCCATCAGCGCGCTAGGAGGGCACTTACTCATCTCCTCAAAAAACCCATTTTCAAGGCCATTAAATGATGCTCCTAACAAATCTGTAGATCGGCACATTGCTTTCTTTTCCACTACTCCCCCCGTCTTAAGTACTATGAAGCACTTTGACCTGTAAATTTATTATTTCATGCCAAATTTATAGTTATGACAACACATACTTGACCACTACCACTTCTCCTACCTATACTTCTACTATTCTCTATGTTACTTGAATTAAAAACCCTAGAAGACACAAATTCCCCCATACGAGTAGGCCTAGTAGGAGCAGGCGCTATGGGCCTTGGAATTGCCCACCAAATTAACATCACTCCAGGTATGCAGCTTGTCTGGGTAGCCGATCAGGATGCCAAAGTCGCCGAAAAGGCCTCCGCAATAGCGAACCATTGTCTTTTTGGCACAGATGTCGCTGAACTGTTCGAGAACCAACCTATCGACGTCTTTGTCGAAAGTACAAACTCTATTCTTAGTGCCCTCGAATACTGTAAGCTGGCTATTACAAGAGGTACTCACGTGGTGCTAATGAATGCGGAAGTAGATCTGGCATTTGGCCCGATGCTCCAGAAACTAGCGAAACAGCATAATGTTATCGTAACTAGCGATGCTGGGGATCAACACGGTGTCCTTGCTACGATGATCGAAGAAATTCAGCTCTGGGGATTTGAAATTATCCAAGCAGGTAATATCAAAGGCTTCCTCAACCGCTACGCGACAGCGGAATCTCTCCTGCATGAGGCTAAAATCCGGAATCTCAACCCCATCCAGTGCTGCGCCTATACCGATGGGACGAAACTGAATATCGAAATGTCTGTCCTAGCCAACGCCTTCGGATACCTACCTACTCAAACAGGTATGACTGGGCCTAGAGCAGATAATGTCGACGAAGCACTCACCTTATTCGACTTCAGCGAGTACCCACCGACTGGTGCCATCGATTATATTTTAGGGTCAGAGCCCGATGGAGGCGTCTACATCATCGGCAAATGTGACAACGCTATCCAAAAGCCATACCTAAAATATTATAAACTCATTCACATAGCCGATACTCCCTACTACCTGTTCTATCGCCCATACCACCTCTGCCACCTCGAAACACCAAAAGCGATCTATCAGGCCTTCCAAGAAAAATCTGCCATCCTACAACCATGGCACGGGAGGCTCACAGAAGTCTATGCCTACGCAAAAGCAGACTTCCCAGCTGGCACCTTGATAGAAGAAGCGATTGGCAGCGATATCGTTTATGGCATGGTGGAGAAAGTTCACGCTCACTCCCAAAAACTACCTATTGCCGTTTTAGAAAGTGAAACGACAAAACCTAAACTTAAAAAAGCCATTCAAAAGGACGAACCCTTATCTTATGAGCACATCGAGTGGACTGACCGTACCATGCTAGATCTCTATCTTGATCCATCCAATCACTAGATTCCCTAGTGATTTAAGATATCCCTCGCCACTACACCATGTCTGCTACCCAGCAATCTATCAAAGAGCACAAAGTTCTCATCCTGGGAGCCGGCGTCTGTGGCCTCTACGCTGGCCTCACTTTAGTAAGAGCTGGGGCCGAAGTCTTAATCCTAGAAAAAGAAGAGAAAATAGGAGGCCTAGCAGCAGGCTTTCAATTTGGCAAAAACACCTGTGACTTTGGTGTGCACATGCTCCACGCCTTCCACCCGGAAATCTTCGAGGACTGTGCCAAGCTCATGGGCAAAGAACGCATCGAGGTCGCTCTGAATGCACGAATCAAATGGGGGAACTCCACATACAATTACCCACTAAAGTTCACAGATATGCTCAAAGCCATGCCACCTGTGACTCTAGCACGGTGTGTCACAGGCCTATTGCTTGCTGAAATATCAAACGCCAAACAACGTGACGATATTCATAATGCAGAAGATGCGCTCATCGCCTTCTACGGTAGCCCTATCTACGAGTACTTCTTTGAAGAATTCACACATCGTTACTGGGGCATTCACCCAGCACAACTTTCTGCAGAATTCATTCGCCGAAAAATGCCACGCTTAAGCGCTGTCGACATTCTTCGGAAATTGATTCCATTAAAACGAAACTCCAAAAAGGAGCTAACAGATAACGCACTCACTCAAGAAACACTCCACTATTCCCGCACAGGATCTGAAACTCTCCCCAGATCTCTCGCTAAAGAATTCCAACGACTGGGGGGCACGATCCTGACATCCGCCACAGCGAACTCCTGTGATCTGGAGACCTCCAGCCTAGACTACCATCACCAGCAAAAATCGCATTGCTGGCAAGGCACACAAATCATAAACACAGCCCCACTCGATCAATTCTTCCAACTAATCGGAGATCAAGCACCAGCAGAAGTACAACTAGCCGTGCGATCTCTCCAATACAAACCGACTGTAGTAAACGCCCTATTAGTCAACAAAGAGCATTGTCTCGACGGGCTTTATACCTACTTCAGAAATCGAGTGTTTCACCGTATCGGCAATCCAAAAAATGCAGGCCTCGTTATCCAACCAGAAGGGCACAGCCTACTCGTCGTCGAATCAACCTGCGAAATTGGAGATGATGCGTGGATCGGTACTGAAACACACCGCCAACAAATCATTCAAGACCTCTCAGAAGAACATATTTGTGAAACTTCTGATATTGTGGACTGGAAACTCCTACGGAATGCCTATGCCTACCCAATCTATCGCAACGGCTTTGACACACACCTCTCTACAGTGACTAGTTGGCTCAACAAGCAGCCTCTTTTAAATTCCACAGGCCGCCAGGGTGGATTCACTTACCCTGCCATGCATACGGCCATGGATCTAGGTAAACAAACCGCCATAAACATTCTTTCTAAAGCGTAAGGCACTCACTCTAATCGGCATCTAACATGTGTTCCATTTTCGGTTACTTTCCTCTTGATCCATCACAAGCCGCTACAGCACCTAGCTCAAGCACTTTACAGCAGATGGCAGACTGCATGAGACACAGAGGGCCAGACGGAGAAGGCTATGCAAATTCTGACTTCGCAAGTATGGGTATGACACGCCTCGCCATACTTGATTTAGCCAATGGTCAACAGCCTTTTCACAGCAAAGACAAAAGTATCTCCGCCGTATGTAATGGCGAAATCTACAATTACTCAGAAATCAAACAAGAGCTGGAAGAAGCAGATTACTCTTTCTATACAGAATGTGACAGCGAGATACTCCCTCACGCTTACCAGCACTGGGGGAAGCAAATGCTTCAAAAACTCAACGGAATGTTCGCCCTAAGTATTTTAGATCGAAATACGGACAGCCTCTTTCTAGCTCGTGACCGCTGTGGGCAAAAGCCTCTTTATTACACACTCTATCAGGGCGTATTCTACTTCGCCTCAGAGATCCGAGCCCTGCACAACATCGGCGTACCAAAAGCACTCAACTCAAAAGCCCTGCCCCAATACCTTCGGTTACGCTATGTCCCAGAGCCTTCCACCCTCTTTCAACATATTCAAATCCTCCCTGCGGCCCACACTCTAACAATCACGAAAGAAACAGACCCGAACACGGTAACTCCGTCTCCTTGGTGGCACGCCAAATCCAACGATTTCCAGATAGCAGAAGATCAAGAAGCACAGCTTTATGCCATCCAACAAAAAGCCGTTGATCAAGCCCTCCAAGCGGACGTCCCCATCGCTCTACACTTAAGTGCAGGTATAGACTCCTCCGTATTACTCTCTGAAATCCATCAAACAGGGACAAACATCCAAGCAATTACTGCTGGATTCTCTTCCGGCTCAGATGAAACTTTAGAAGCACAAGAGCGTTGCAACACCTTAAACATCCCACATCATTCCATCCAATTAAACCCGAATGACCTCGACCAACTAGAACAAGTCATCGCTCAAATGGAACTCCCCGTCGGTGATGCCTTAATCCTAGCCTTTGATCGGCTTGCTCAGAAAACTCAGGAAATCGGAGCAAAGGTAGCTCTTGGGGGAGAAGGCATTGATGAAATCTTCGGTGGTTACTCATTCCACAGAATTTCACTCTATGCTCACCAGTTAGGGAAAAGTGGCCGTTGGCTCGCAGCTAAAGTATTACGGCTCCTCCCCCTCTCTTTCATCAACCGCTTCTCCGCCTTCCCAGCGTCACTAGGCCAATCAGGTATTGATAAAATCGCTCATTACTTAGAGCAATATCACTTACTTGATGAAGCGATGAGGGGTATAGAATTACGCAGCTTATTTTCTCAAGAGGAATGCAATCATTTATTGTTAGAAGAGTATCAACCCCCACCCACCGTACCACTCAAAGGAAACACTTTACTAGAGAAGCATCTACGCTTCCAGTTCTCAGACTGGTTACAAGACTGGGCCATTATCCGGCAAGAGCGTAACTCCATGGCTCATTCTATCGAATACAGGATGCCCTACCTCGATCACCAATTAATCGAATTCGGCTTCGCCCTAAATGACCGTGAGAAAATCTCACAACGCACAGGTAAATCTATCTGGCGCCGCATGGCCAAACGGTTTTACCCTGAGACGATCTACAATCGCACAAAGCAGCCCTTCTATTTCCCGATCGAAGATGACTCTTATTACGAAAAATTCAAACAACTCATCAACACTCATCTATCGAACGAAAAGATTGAGCAACGAGGCCTGTTCGATCCTCACGTCGTCAAAAACCTCCGTGACACTGCATTAAACACCAGAGAGTTCTTACCGATCAAACAAGCGATCTCTCTCGTGATCTTTGAACTCTGGATGCAACATCATCAACTTTAGAATCAACTCTCTTGCGCTAGAGCGTTGAGCTCTCGTAAGGCATAATGACAAGATGGAATGTGATCAATTTGAACACTCTCAGAACATTCTTGGCCTAACCATTGCCTCGCATCATCAGGGAGAACTACCACTATATTCTCTAAGTCTTGAGTAGGATGTAAATTCACGACGACAAGGACAGAGTCTTCAGACGCCTGATCACTGCGTAAGAATGCATACAACCAATGTCCACTAACAGACTCGCCAACAAGACGCCCAAACTGAGCGTTGTTTAAGTTTGCAAAGTTTAAGCCATAGATTCCTCCAGAAACAAATGCAGGACGATCTAGTTTCTTTAATAGAGTGGTATACCAATCACGTAATTCTCTCTGTTCCTGAGATAGTAAACCACCGTCATACTGGTGACCGTTCACCCATTTCGATAACTCGGGAAGACTCCAATAATCAAAGATACTCGATCTACCGTCGTCTTGACCAAAGCCTTCGCTACCAATAGCAGGCTCCCCTACTTCCTGCCCATTATAGAGCATCACTGGCCCTTGCCCCAAGGTAAACAATAAGGCACTAACAGACCGCCCAACCTTCGCCCCATGCCCACCAAATCTCTGAGGATTAGCAACCCGAACTTCATCGTGGTTTTCTGCATAGCGTAGCATTTTGTGTAATCTTGCTTCATCCCACAAAATAGAGTCCAGATCATTAGCCCATTTATGATGCTCGTAAATCTCTTGAACTAACTCGTAGCTATCACCATCGTAGACAGAATCAAACCCCGAATCTAACAATGCGTGCAATACGTTCTCATCACATAGCTTCGCTGGATCACCATCATACGCTTCTGCCATGAAGTAGACAGAACGCTCTCGTTGCCGAGCACGGTCTACTAACCAGTCCCAAAAGGGCATAGGAACCATATGTGCCATATCACAGCGAAACCCTCCTACTCCGAGGCCTTGCCAATACTCCAGAATGGCATCCATCTTTACCCATGTGTCTGGAATGCTCTCTGCATTTAAATCTTCTAAATGCTTAGTATCTCTACCTTTGGTATAGTCATGCCCATAATTCAACTTCACGGTCTCATACCAATCATACCGAGAAGGAGTCCACGTCGCCGCATTGTTCCCCGTCACGCAGCCGATCTCACGCTCTCTCTCATACACCCCATCAGGTAAGATGAGAGGGCCTGAGCCATGATGCTCATTGAGATAGAAAAAATTATTATCCCGGTGGAAAAACACAGAAGGCTGATCGCCCTCGCCAAAAGAAAGCTCAGGTTTCACATCACTTGAGTAAGAGCGAGCTACGTGATTTGGGATAAAGTCGATCATACTCTTTAGACCCAGATCAGAACATCGGCGCAATAATTCTGAAAATTCCTCTAACCGGTCTTGCACGACAACAGCTAAATCTGGACTAACATCAAAGTAATCTCTCACAGCATAGGGACTACCTGCTTTCCCCTTTAAAATCACTTCATCATCCGCTGAAATACCGTCGTAGCCCGTCCCACTGGCATGCTCCAGCACTCCAGTAAACCAAATGTGGGTGAATCCCATGTTTTGAATTTCACGTAGTGCTCTTTCTGTTATATCGTTAAATTTCCCACAACCATTGACTTCGATTGAACCATTCTGAGCTCGAGTGCCATTCACATTGCCAAAGTGACGCACCATTAATTGGTATATTTTAGCTTTTTTATGATTCATCTTCGGTGCATCACTTAAAGATTTCAGACAACAACTTGCCAAAACTAAGGACTACAGTGTCGTCGTATACAGCATATTTCCACGAGAATCATAGTGTTCGAACACTAATTCATCCTCCGCGACAACGCGCAAATAACCTCCAAGAGCTGTCTTTGATGTATACTTTTGTTCAATAAGGGCATCAGGGTCTGAGCTTTTCTTATGACCTGGTGCTATCCCTAATCTGGAGTTCTCGTCATTTAACGCGCCACAGGCAAATTCATGAACACCATTTGGATGAATGCTATGGTACTGCCAGTGCCTGTCCCCACAAATCACGCTGAAATTAGAAATGTCCTCTTCTTTAAGCCAGTTGAAAAATTCTTCTGCTTCATGCCTAAATCCGTTGGGATTCGTATGATTATCGATTTTAACCGCTGAGTCTGGCCCGACCATTGGCGTAGGAGATACTAGAATCTTCCACTTCGCCGTGCTAGACTTCAACGTCTCTTTTAACCAGAGTTCTTGTTCCTCGCCCCATATCGTTTTATCAGGCCCATCCGGCATCGCATTATCAGAGCGATAATCTCTACACTCTGTAATCCAAATTTGAAGATTTTCACTAACACGATGAGTCCGGTACGTTGGCTTCTCACTATCTATGTCATTAATAGGAAGCTGTTCTGTGAACATATCAATACCTGTCTGGGAAAGAGGTAATCGAGAACTTGAGTTATCTGACTCATTGTAGCGGAAGTCATGATCATCCTTCGACCAATATGTAGGAACTTCTTTAAAAAATTGAATCATTCTAGGAAAACGAAATTGCTCATGCCAGCACTTGCGCAGTTCTTCCACGGACTCCGCCATATTTAATTTATTATCATAATAAACAATATCACCTGTGCCGATAAAGAAATCAGGCTTGAGATCTAACATGGATTGGAATGCAGGAAATCCTAAGACTTTATCTTCCTTCGTTGCCGTAATCGGTGCATCATTGCCGGCGCTTCCGGCTCTTCCATGCATAAATTTGTTATAATTCATACAGCTACCTACAATAAACTGCACACGCTCATCCACACCTCCACCTTGTAGTGTCTTAAAAGAGCAAGTCGGCCCTTGTAGCAAGGTGCCTCCCACTTCCCCATAAAGAGCGCGGTAGTAATAGACTTTATTTGGTTCAAGCCCTGTTAGTTCAGCCCGCACAATGAAATCCCGTTCTGGAGAAGCTTTCTGAATTTCTGTCCTCTTAGCTTCCTTGAAGTCAGCTTGACTGCTCCATTCGAAGCAAACGGCTCCTGTCGTCCCGGGTAAATCGTCCTTAGAATCAAGTTGTTCAGACGAAGTTAACCGAGTTTGTAATAGTATTGTTGAAGACGTTCCTTCTCCCGCCATTGTTCCCTGTCCCAAAAATAACCGAGCAGGTTGAGACCCCTCGGCAAAGACAACTGAGAGGTTGGGCAGTAAAGCCGGCACAGAGGTTTTTAGAAAAAATCGACGTTTGATATTCATGATGAAGTAATGCTTTAAATCCAAAGTTTGTCCAATATTTTTCTTATTAGAAAGTACTTAAGGCCTCATCATCTCACTGTTTGAGATACGCCAACGCCACCTCTTCCGCAATCAACTTGATTCCTCCTTCTACAACCTCTTCCGGCATCGTATACGTCACCCGTATGCATTCATTTCGATGCGGCCAATCATCATTCAAGCCAAAGAAGAAATAATCCCCTGACACCACCAATACACCTTTCGCCTTTAACCTTTCATACAACTCTCTTGAAGAGATCGGCAAACCATCAAAATGCATCCATAAAAATAAAGCCCCTTCACTTAAATGGACACGATATGGCAACGTGTCCTTAAAGTACTGATCCACCCAACGTAACGTTTGCTCGGACTTTTTAGCATAAAACGGTTTTACCACCTCATTGGAAAGTCTCAGAATCTCTCCGCTTTCGATCAATGGTCTCATAATCCTCTGCCCTATACTCCCATTGGATAATCCACTAATTGCCATCATAGAAGTAATCCCGGCAGCCACCTCCGGATTAGCAATCACAATTCCCGTCCTCGTACCAGGAAGGCCAATCTTTGATAAACTTAAGGTCAAAATGACATGCTCATCCCACCAAGGCTCTGCCTCTGCAAAAAAAATATTCGGGAATGGGGCCCCATAGGCATTATCAATAATGAAAGGAATTCCATGCTCTTTCGCGATAGCAGATAGACGCTGAATTTCATCATCTGTAAGGACGTTTCCAGATGGATTTGTGGGCCGAGACACACAGATAGCGGCAATTTCATCAGTGATTTCAATCGCATCAAAATCCACCCTATATTTAAACCGGTGCTTACCTATCCTTTCTATTTTTGGAGGAATCGCACAAAATAGATCTTCCCCTACAGACTGATTCGCATAACCAATGTACTCGGGGACAAGAGGTAACAGTATCTTCCTTTTTACACCATCCTTATGTAATCCGGCTAAGGCATTGAATAAAAAGAAAAACGCCGTCTGCCCCCCCGCAGTCACCGCAATATTCTTCTCATCAATTTGCCAGTCAAATTGACGCCTAAACATCTGCACAAGAGCTTCAATAAACTTGAGTTGCCCCTGAGGAGGATCATAAATCCCCACCAAATCATCCACTCCTTCTTCCTCAATGATCTCTTGTAACCTCTGTTTCCAGAGCTCAGAAAGTTCTAATATTTTGGCAGGCTGCCCTCCACCTAACATCTTTACATCATCTCCACCTTCGGCAAGAGCTCGGCCAAGGTCATCCATAAGCTCCTCGATACCACTTCCTTGCGTCAAGCGCTCGCCAAAAACTGAGTAATTCATAATCTCATATTATATGCTGATTCCTTCCCCTTTCCGGGCTTATAAGACACCATAAATTGGCAATCATCTCATCGTCAACACTTCAGCAAAGTCTATTTCTAATCAAAAGAAGCCCATTCATCGATGGAAAGCTCAATAGACATTACCCATCAGATTCGCAACTTCATGAAATTTGTAATTCAGAGCACTATAAAACATCAAAAGTTTTGACCTTCCACTGTTTCCTGCCTAATTTCCGCGACCTGCACCTACTGCGGGCGTTACAATTTCCACTACATACTGGGTATCCACCATGAACATAACTGTTGATAAGCAAGAAAAAAGCACTGCTACAGTGAACATCGAAGTTCCTGCAGACAAAGTTTCCACCGAACGAAAAGAAATCGTCAAAGGCTTCACGAAGCAAGCCAAGATCCCAGGTTTTCGCCCAGGAAAAACCCCTAACTCCGTTATCGAAAAACGTTACGCGGATGAAATCCTTGAAGAGCTCACTAACCGCCTCGTTAATGAAGGTGTCACAGAAGCGATCCGCCAAGAGGACCTCAAAGTACTCCAGGTTCGCGTCCCTGATGAACCCGTTTTCGAAGAAAAGGGAACGTTTTCTTTCAGCACCAATCTCATTCTCGCTCCTGAATTTGATCTACCCGTCTATAAAGGCCTAAAAGTCGAAATTCCTAAAGCCGATGTCACGGACAAAGAAATGGAATTAGCTCTAGATGATCTGCGTCAGCGTTTCGCTGAGCATGAAGATGTGGAGCGGGCACTTACTGACAATGATTTCGCCGTCATTGATTTTACAACCTCCCTAGACGGTAAGCCACTCGAAGAAACTCTCGGGAAATCAGCAGGTTTCCTTGATGGCCGAGAAGGCCACTGGGTAAAAATCGACGAAGACAGCTTCCTTCCAGGCTTCGGTCTAGAACTAAAAGGTCTTAGCATTGATGACACTAAGGAAATCACCATTACGATTCCTGAAGACTTCCCTCTCGAAAGCATCCACGGTGCAGACGTTCTCTTTAACGTCACCGTAAAAGGAGTCAAAGAGCAAAAGATTCCTGAGCTCAATGATGAATTTGCCGCCAAACTCATCCCCGAAAAAGGCCTTGATGACCTCAAAGAGCTCATGGGAGAGCAGCTAGCAGAAGAGAAGAATCGCCGCATCGAAGACTCTAAGGTCAACCAAATCGTAGCTCAACTCAGTGAAGCAGTCGAGCTAGAGCTTCCTGAAGAACTGCTAGAGGCTGAAATACAAGGCAACAAGCAAGATATGGTTCAGCGAGCACTCAGCCAGGGCATGACAGAAGAAATGGTCGCAGAGCAAGAAGCAGATATCGACGCAGCTGCCTCAAAACAGGCAGACACAAGCCTCCGCTCTAACTTCATTCTCCAAGAAATTGCCTCCAACGAAACGATCGAAGTCAATGACCAAGATATGATCCAAAGAATCTCAAGAATGGCAGAAGAAGCGAAGACACCTGTTCAGAAATTCATCAAACAGCTTCAAAAAGAAAACCGTATCGACGGTATTCGTAACTCCATTCTAATCGGAAAAACCATTGACTTCCTCGTTGAGCAAGCTGAGGTATCAGAAGTAGAAACTACTGATAATGACGAGTAATATACACGAACAGAACCCCATGGTCCCTCAAAACAATCACTACGTTCCCACAGTTATCGAGCAAGATGGGCGAGGAGAGCGTGGATATGATATTTATTCACGGCTATTAAAAGACCGTATCATCTTTATCGGCACAGGCATTGATGACTTTGTGGCAAACTCTGTCATTGCACAGATGTTGTTCCTCCAGATGCAGGATCCTAAGAAAGACATCCATATCTACATTAACTCTCCTGGCGGCTCCGTAACAGCAGGCCTAGCGATTTATGATACCATGCAATTTCTTACCTGTGATGTGAACACCTACTGCATAGGCATCTGCGCTTCCATGGGAGCTGTACTTCTCACAGCAGGGACAACTGGCAAACGCTTTTGTCTACCAAACTCACACGTCATGATTCATCAGGTCTCTGGTGGAGCACAAGGCACAGCCTCAGATGTCGAACGAACTGTAGAATTCATGTACGGCCTGAAAGGGCGGCTTAATAAAATCATCGCACATCACACAGGGAAAACCGAAAAAGAAGTCGAAGACGATGCCGACCGCGACAACTACATGTCTGCCGAGGCGGCAACTGCTTACGGACTCGTTGATAAAGTGCTAGAGAATAAATCTGACAAAGAAGAAAAAACAGAGAGTAAGTAATCGAAATCTCACTTCTCAAATCATTTCAAACGTCGTAGCCCGAAGAAGGCTACGGCGTTTTTCGTTATACAATAAACACGTCACAAGCAAAGAGTTCGTAACACACCACCTTCTGAACTCAAAGGTTCGATCCAAGGGTAGCGTATCATACATTTTATAGATGAATCCGCTCATTCTATTCTCACAGGGAAAGCATTTCACACACTGAAAACTCTCCGAACAATAATCTTAACATCAAAAAATGTACTAAATACCTCTCAAATCTGCAATAACGACAAAAACATGACAAAAAAAATCAATTATTTGATGTCAAATATTAAGCCAATTTATCTCATTCAATTTTCTGGACATATTCAATTAAAAACCTATTTTTACTACTACTATTAGACGATTTTCTCGGCTAAAACATCTTTTTCTTAATCACTTTACTGTAGTTTTTAATGTCTCGTTTCCTTAACGTCATCACCAATCAATTTTACTCCAAATTCAAAAGATTCACGTTCTTTCTGAAAAATTTGGTTCTGTTTAGTAGTTTGCTGGCTCTGAACAACTGTAGTAAAAAGGAACCAGAAATAGTCGAAGTAGCCCCCATCATCATAGGTGGAAGTAACTCTCTTTCTGTCTTGGCAGAAAGTTTACTCGAAGAAGAGCTTGTTGTTCATTACCCCCCAGAAGGATCTCTATCCCAATCACTTCTCGATCAGGCCGAGCATAGTTTCATACTGATACCTGAAGGGGACTCTGAAGTCGATCAGGCAGATTGGGTCCAAGAACTCTTAATCAAAGGAGCCCAGACAATCACTATTTCTGATACCTCTGCCCTTTCTCCTACTCAAACGCTCTCATCCTTAACAGAGCTAACAGATGCACTGGATGAACAAGGAATAATCACTGCAGCCATCATGGAACAATCAGAGTTCCTACAATCTGAGCTGGAGCCACTAAGCCAACGATGGACAAAGGCCGTAACACCATTACCAAAAGAAGCGAACCTATACACACTGAATAAAGATCTAAAGCCATTCCGTGATCTTCTCCCTTCTCAGTTACATGTCATCACAGCTGCAGAACTAGCGGAAGAAGCCACAAAGGCCCGGACAAAAGTCACGTTAGTTTCTAAAGAACCAAAACAACGAGTGATGAAAGAGCTGACGGAATTAAAGCTCACACCCATTCTTTTCCACTCAACACCTCCACCAAGCCTCTCAGCAATGCTGGAAGATCTAGAGGAAAACACGACTGCCATGGAGCAACTCTCCGAGTTAATCCAAAAAGCATTTACTAAACCTCTCCTTGAAGGCTACGAAAAAGGCATGGTCGAGTTACTAGAAAACTACTGCATTGAATGCCACGATGAGATCAATGAAGAAGGTGGCGTTAACTTCGAGCTCTTCCTCACAGAGTCTTCCGCGGTGAAAAACCCCAGTTTCTGGGAAGGAGTCAAAGCCCAAGTAGAACTAGGTGCTATGCCTCCTAAGAAACGAGATCAACTAGACTCAGAAGAAAAAGAATTCTTTCTCGCCTGGATTGATAGCTTAAGTGAACGCTGGGATTCCGGAGAATTCGGAGCAGATCCTGGGCGCACGACAATCCGCCGCCTAAATAAAAACGAATACAATTATACAGTTCGTGATCTCTTCGGCTTAAAAGTACGCCCAGCAGACGGTTTTCCTGAAGACAGTGGTGGAGCCGCAGGATTTGATAATAACGCTGATGCCCTCTTCCTGCCCTCATTATTAATGGAGAACTACGTAGAAGCTGCAGGAAAAGTCGTAGAAGCAGTCTATGCAAATAACAATGCCCGGTCACGCTACCTTTTTAATCGGCCCAGCACTATTAAAGATGAAGAGAAAGCAGCCAGAGCTATTCTAAATCGTTGGCTCTCTCTCTCCTTCCGCCGCAAAGCGACTCCTGAAGAAATAGACAACTACACGACCATATTCACGACAGCCCGGAAAAAAGCCCGCACCTTTGGAGAAGCGATGAAACTGCCCCTCGTAGGTATTCTCATTTCGCCTGATTTCCTTTACCGCTCGGAAATCGAACAATCTGGTAATGAAGCTTATTCCATCAGTGACTTTGATTTAGCGAACCGCCTTTCTTATTTCTTATGGTCCTCCATGCCAGACCCGGAACTCTTAAGATTGGCAGCTGCCGGGAATCTCTCATCAGAGGAAGCCATAGAAGAACAAGTGATCCGCATGTTAGGCGACACCAAGGCAAACTCACTACCCATGCACTTTGCTGGTCAGTGGTTTGGCTGGGAGGAACTACGCTCCAGAGCGAATCCAGATACAGAACGATATCCGGAATTCACCTTCCCTCTTCGCGTAGACCTCTACAAAGAATCGACATCATTTTTCCAGCACCTCGTTAAAACCAACTCATCCGCCTATGACCTGTTGAACAGTGATTACGCTTTCCTAAACGAACAGGTCGCCAATCATTACGGTATTCCAGGAGTAACAGGCACAGAATTCCGTAAAGTGGATTTACCAGATAGCACTAGAGGAGGTGTCCTAGGCATGGGGAGTGTACTAGTCGCCACTTCCCTACCCCTACGCAGCAGCCCGGCAGTACGCGGCGACTTTATTCTAGCTGACATTCTAGGAACGCCGCCACCAGATCCGCCGATGAATGTAGAGCAACTACCAGCAGATGATCAAGAAATCCAAAGCCAATCCTTCCGTGAAGCGTTGGAGCAACACCGCGAGGATCCAAATTGCTACTCTTGCCATCAAATCATCGACCCTCTGGGCTTTGGAATGGAACAGTTCGATGCGATTGGGCGCTGGAGAACCGTCCATAACGGCCATGAAATAGACGCCAGTGGAGCTCTACCAGATGGCACTTCCATTTCTTCACCTGCAGACATCCGAAACCACCTAATGGAAAATAAGGATTTATTTACGCGTAATTTAGTAGAAAAGTTGCTATCCTATGCATTGGGCAGAGAATTAACAGCTTACGACAGGCCCGTAATCGCCGAAATCACCAAAAAAGTTATCGAAGATGATGGAAAAATACACACAGCATTTATCGAAGTAGCTAAAAGCTACCCCTTCCGTCACCGAAGAAATGACGGTTACAAACCACATTGATCCCTAACTGCTCAAACTGAACATCACACCACAACTATTATGAAAAAATCTTGGCATTTAGATCGCCGTCATATGCTACGAGGTATCGGAGCTACAGTCGCCCTACCCTTATTAGAAGCAATGCTACCTAACTCTCGAGCTCTTGCAAAAGAAGCTCGAGAAATCGCACCATCAGCTGGAGCATTAGGAGCAGAGGGCCAACGAGTACGTTTCACAGGCGTTTTCATGCCTAATGGATTTGATCATAGTAGATTCACACCGAAGAGATCTAATCTCGACGAACTATCCCCTATCCTTAGCCCTTTAGAAGGACTTCAGGATTACCTCAATGTCGTCACAAACATGCGCGCAGTGGGAGGCCATGCCTTAGGAACTTCAGGCATGTTAACTGGAGTTACTCCAATAAAAACAGCCAATGCGAGTGATTTGGACGTACAAAGCCCAAGCCTTGATCAAATCATCGGGCAGGCCACCCGCCACACCACAGGTATGTCCAGCCTAGAGCTTGCCACTCATGCGCCAAGAACAGGAGTATCCATGAATGGATTCACAGAAATCTACTCCAGCTTCATGTCTTACCGCTCTAAAAACACCCCAGTACCACCGGAGATCGATCCTCTCAGAGCGTTCAACCGCTTATTTAAAAACGCACGCTTATCCAGTGACACCTCAACAAAGAAAAAAGCATCCAACACAGTAGCACCTGATAAATCAGTTTTGGATCTTGTCTTGGAGAATGCGAAATCTTTACAGCGCCGCCTAGGACGTAGTGATAAACAAAAACTCGAAGAATATCTTACTGCCGTAAGAGAAATCGAGCAACAAACCACTAATGCCTCAGCCAATAATAAGGATCTGCAAATTACATCCGATGTACTCAGTCAAATTTCATCTGCGAAAAGAGACATTCAAAGATCCTACGGTGATAGAAAAGAAAGCATCAAAACCGTACCAGACCTCTCCTACCAAGATCATATTCGCCTACAGTTCGAAATCATTGCTCTCGCACTCTGGAGTAACTCGACACGTGCCGCGACCTTCATGTTCGGAGATGGATTAAATACAAGAAACGTCAGCTTCATCGAAGGTGTCTCAGGGAACCACCACACCATTTCTCATCATGGAAATAAAAAGGAAAACCTCGAAACATTCTCAAAAATAAATACTTTCTTTGTCGCAGAATACGCAAACTTCCTTAGAAGGCTAGAAGGCATGAAAGAAGGCTCTTCCAACGTCTTGGAAAATTCAGTTTGTTATATGAGCTCAAATATCAGCTCTGGGCAACAGCACAGTGGGAACAACATGCCAGCAATCATTGCCGGCCATGCAGGAGGTAGCCTCAGAGGAAACCGCCACGTCGATGCCAAAGGAGCCTCATCAGGCAATGCATTACGCTCTGTCCTACACGAAATGAAGATTAGAGCAAAACTAGGTGACAGCAATGACCGCCTAAGTGGAATGACGTAGCAGAAATGAAAGTACCTCTCTCAGGTACAAAAAGATATGAACTGCTGAGACAGAGAATCAATCTGTCTCAGCTTTTTTATGTCAACAAACACATCACCGATCAAACTCTGCAAGCATATTGGCAACGTGTTCCCTCATAAACCCATTTATGATGTCCCGTTCAACGACCAATCATAGGTAAGATAACTAAGCTTATACCCTCGCTGACGAGCCTCGCGCAAATCTTGTCGCCTTGGTTCATCTAAATAACGATCAAGATAATCAAGAAGCACTGGTGACTCTACATTCTCCTTCTCCAAGTAATCGATGAAATCTGATTCATACCAATCAAAAATAGACGATATATTGATTGTCCTAGCATCATGATCGATTTGAAAACCTTTCGAGGAATTGACAAAAGCACGAGTCTGCCTATCTAACTGATCTTGCAACTTACTCGCTTGATAAGCTTCGTTTAATAAATCCGGACATCCGATCGAAGCACAATTGAGCGCAAAATGTAATCTAGGATCCGGGAAGCGTTCACGAATCAGATCATTTTCCAACTGATACAAACTATACGATTCCCCTCCAAAAATAAATTTCTGGGCGGCAAAAAAACCACCACCACTAATCAGAGAATACGGTGATATTGGCCGGTGATCCCTGACAGATTCAATCGGGTAAACTCTAGTAACAGCGTAAAGAACTGCAGAGTTATAAGAATTCAGCCAATACGCAAACTTAGCTTCTTCATTCGAAAAACTTGCTGGATCAGAATCCGGGGAGCGAGCCGCTATCTCTGCATAAATGGAATTTAACTCTTTTGATGATTCAACCAAGGCAGGATAATTCACCAGCCCATCATCATCAACATGATCCGCCAATAGGCGAGAGGTCCTCGCTTCTAATTGTTCTGAAGAATCCAGGACGCGACTTATACTTCTTACGCTTTGTGGAGAATTAGTAGAGGGAAGGATCGTTGAGCTACAACTTTGTAATACCAATAGAGCCGTAGCTATAACGGAATATAGAGCCATTTTGTAGTATATTCTCTTGTTCGTATTTATCTTCATCTTGCTATACGAGAAAGGCTAAGGCTTTGTATTCCACTTAGAGAAAAACAGCCCTCATCTAGTCCACATTAACCAGCTCCCTCAAGTCACACTCACCACCCTTCACCCTTGCAAAATCATTGCAGTGATTTAGCTTGTCCGGCAAATGCTTCTTCACTTTTACAAAATGAATGGCGCTGGCAATGATTTCATCGTCATCGACAACCGCAAACTCTCTATCAACCTTAGCAAGGAACAAATAGAAGCTCTTTGTGATCGGCACCGAGGTATTGGCGCCGACGGCTTACTCGCAGTAGAACCAGCACAAGGTGATGCTGATTATAAATTCCGGTATTACAATGCGGATGGAGGTGAAGCTGAAATGTGTGGAAATGGAGCTCGCTGTTTTGGCCGATTCACGGCACACCTCGGAGCGGAAGTGAAAGATTCCGTTAGCTTCGAAACTATCGCCGGCACTCTCACAGCAGACATGGTCAATGATGATATCCGCATTGCTATGTCAAACCCCTTTGACCTAGAATTACATGCTGATTGTCAGATCGAAGGGTTGGCTCAAGTCTCCTCCATCAACACAGGAGTTCCTCACACCGTCAGCTTTGTCGATAATTTAACAGAGTGTGATGTACTTACTTTCGGAGCAGCGATTCGCTACCATGAACGCTTTAGCCCCAATGGAACAAACTCCAATTTTGCAGAAGTCCTATCAGAAAGCCACATTGCTATCCGAACCTACGAACGAGGAGTCGAAGGCGAGACTCTCGCCTGCGGTACCGGTATGTGTGCCGCGGCACTCATACATCATCTCCACACTGGTGATAAATCACCGATTAAAGTAGATGTCGCAGGGGGCGACACCCTAGAGATAGGCTTCGAGCGCGATGGAGAATCAGGCTTCAAAAACGTCACCCTTACAGGCCCGGCCGATTTCGTTTTCGAAGGCGACATTCAGCTTTAAGCCAGCACTATCCATCTTGCTGATTTCAAGTAGCGAAGAATCGCTGACAAGCCACCTCCCCTTGCTCAATCACCCCTATCTATAAAAAGAAAGAGGTGGGGTCAATACACTCTCAGAGATTAATGAGAACGGCAGAACTCTTCAAAACGAGTCAGCCCTTCATTCAAAACATCTAAAGTCGTACAATAGCTAAGACGAATCGCATAGTCATTCCCAAATGCAATACCAGGAACAGCGGCCACCTTATAACGCGTCAAAAGCTTATCACATAAATTTACGGACTTAATGCCTAATTCCTTCATATTCACAAAGAAGTAAAATGCACCCTCAGGCTCTACTACACTGATATTTGGAATCTCCTTGAGGCGCGCAAGCATAAACTGACGACGCATATCGTACTCAGACCGGAGGTCTTCAACAAAGCTACTCTCTTTTGTCAGAGCTGCCACAGCACCATACTGGGCAAAGGAAGTAGCATTCGAGGTCGTATGCCCCTGCATTTTAGCAATCGCTTCCGCGATCGGTTTAGGAGCGGCGATGTAACCAATTCTCCAGCCAGTCATAGAATAAGCCTTCGAGAATCCACCAATAGTAATGGTGAGATCAAACAAATCTTTACCTAAGGACGCTATACTCACGTGCTTCGCCTCTCCGTAAATGAGGTTTTCGTAAATCTCGTCAGAAAGAATCACGATATCTTCGTACAGAGCAACATCTCCAATCGCACGAAGCTCTTCAGCTGTATAGACTGCACCAGTAGGATTGCCCGGGCTATTAAGAATGATCATCTTAGTACGGCCAGTCATGTGCTCTTCGAACTGCTCTGGAGTAATCTTCCAACCATTCTCTTCTGTCGTCTCAACAATCACAGGTTCCGCGCCAGCAAGACGAACCATTTCAGGATAGCTTACCCAATATGGCGCAGGGATAATCACTTCATCCCCCTCATCACACATCGCCATAATAGCGTTCATGCAAGAATGCTTCGCCCCACAATTGACAACAACTTCACGAGGATCGTAATGAAGGCCATTGTCTTGTTTCAATTTAGCAGCAATAGCCTCACGAAGCTCTGGAATACCAGCAGCTGGAGTGTATTTGGTAAAGCCATCTGTCAGCGCCTGTACTGCGGCAGCTTTAATATGCTCTGGAGTATCCATCTCAGGCTCGCCACCAGCGAGACCGTAAACTTCTTCACCACGAGCCTTCATCGCCTTAGCCTGATTAGTGATAGCCAGTGTCAGAGATGGGGTAACTTTTGAAATACGAGTAGAAATGCTGTCCATAGAACTATTAATTTAGTGAAAATTGACTATGCCCAAGAGGCAAAAACAGCATTTATTGATGCCTCGCCTCCCGAGACGCCGCTTACATAACGCATCTCACATTACTTGCAAGAGAAATGGGCCACAAGACCGAAGGATTCGAACCTCCCAGTAAATCGCCTCCAACCTTTATACTATAAAGGATTTAAATTCAACAAAGACCTCATACCCACAAAAACATCTACAAAATCCCAATTCAAAATGTCCTCATTGAATCAAAGTTTATGGAAAGTCGGGCAAATTACCTATTGGAATGAAATTAGGCATCACAGCAATACTTACGGCACTGCATTAAAAAAACGGCTTGGAGCGCAGAGCCTCAATACATCTCGAAAACACTCACTAGGAATTATTGCAAGCACAGCAAATCTATCACTCCTCATCACTCCTCATCACTCCTTAGAGTCCACTTCCAGAGTAAACGCCATGACACATGTGCCGAATTCCTCACAAGAGGCTATGAAACACCACACCTATTTCATAGCTCCCAGATCTCATAAACGCGACAAGCTGTAGCCATGAAACACTACAGTCTGTTAGCCATTTTAATGCGTTGGTTTCACTCCATACTGGTTCAAAACCTCCTCTAATTTCTTAATATCCAATGGCTTCGTAAGGAGTGTTACAATTCCAGTGGTCACAAGTTTATTTAAAACGGCAACTTCATCATGATCAAAAGAATCAATGAAAGTCACAACTGGAAGGGTATAGTGTGATTCTAAGTCTATCAGTTTAGCATACAGTTCATCTCCATCCATATCTGAAAGTTTCAAATCTAAAATCGCCAGTTGAAAATCATAACTTGATGCTATTGCCAGAGCTTGTTCGCCACTAGATGCTGCCATATGGAAATAGCCCGCTTCTTTAAGGAAATTCGTGATACTAGAAAGGATGCTGACATCGTCATTTACAACAAGTATTGGATTCATGCATTAAAAATATATAACAACAACTTCGGTGCCAATTATAAAAACAAACCTATTTTATTAAGCTTAACGGCATCAACCCTCCCATCAGACAGCAGACTAGCTATTAGATGCTGAATACCAAAAGGTCTCACAAAAAACAACCAGCATTATCGCGGTTGAAATCCTAACAAAACGTAAAACAAAAAAATGTCCCCCTATGTTACTCCCCTTCAGACCTACTTCATAATCCCTCAGCCATATCAACGTCAAAATGCACGCTCATTCAAGGCACATTGCTAAGCTAGACCTTATTCGGCATCCCAGTTATTTAGCAAACGTGGTGAGGCAATCACCACCACCAACCCAAGTCGCTAGGTAAGGCCAATCGGCACCGCCCCTCCACAAAAACACATAAAACGGCTCGTCGCACACAAAGCTTCTTGGAATAACTGGAGGGGGCTTAGGCGGAGTTCCAAATGACTCTAAGCCAATACCAGTTTCAACACGAACTCTGGCTCCTTCCTCAAAGAGCTCAAATTTAGTAACCTGAAACGCCTTTGCCACACGCCATGGCAAAGCTTCCCCTGTATAATGGAGAGTCCCTTTTAGTTTTTCAGTAAAATCGGTATCCGCATCAACGGTAACATAAGGAACCTTAACAACATCCATTCGGTGCAATGAACCGTTCTTCACGCTTCCATGAGGGCCTGATAGCGGATCCTCCATAGCCTTCTTCACATGCTGCATTGCCACACGAAAGCTATATTCTTGATCAGGTCGATAGATAATAAGACGTTCACCCTTCCTGTCAGTAGCCACGCTTAAAATAAAAGATAGGGCCTCAGGATCATAGTCTAAAACCTTCACATAATCACCATAATCACCACTATAACGACCAGCAGTACCGAAAAACTCCACCATGAGGGTCTCACCAGTTCCCGCTTGGAACTCTAGAGCCCTCTTTCGTGACCGAAAGAACTTCTTCTGAAACTTTAATTCGCGCAGGAGAATGCCACAAGCAGCCTTGCCTTCAGGAATCGTTGGCACTCGATCTAAATCTATCTCAATATCAAATCTCTTCCTAATAGACTCCGCCGTTTCACGGGCGAACTGCTCAGTCGCAGGGCCGGCGTAAACAGCATAACTATCTTTCGGCATCACCCCTTCCACTTGCCATTGAAACTCCTCTAATTGCTTCAGCAATGGATTCGGAGGCACCACCTTCTCAAGTTCGCCACCCTGCATATCGTTTAATTTCTCCCACGATGCCTGAAAAAGAGGTGACCAAACTTGAGTCACCCCTTTGGCCGGAATCTCATCAATACTTAGAATACACTCTGGAGCACCTGATGCCAATGGAGCCGCTGAACATAGCAGGGATATGATCAATGTGATATATTTCATCTTGCTTATTTTCTCTCTGTTGAATGTGACTGTGGAAGGTCTACCAACTACGACTGAAAGCACAACTTTAAATTAAACTTAGTATCATCGTCCTCCGGTTTCTAATTCGATATAGAGCGGTAGAAAATTCAACACCATCTAACATGACAAAGAAACAATAGTTACTTTCTTTACAGCTATAGCAACCAAAGTGCAGGAAAATTAACAATTACTTTCAATCACTATACATATCTAACATGCTATCCAACAAACTTGGAAATCTGATAGAATCTATGTCTATACTTGTAACCAAAATACACCCAGACTTTCTTAACCTATCTCCAACATTTCCTTCCACCAATAAATAACAATTTGAATCTAAATCTTTATAATAAACAACTGAACGCGATAAAAAACCACTTTCTTCTTTGATCTCCAATAGACATTCGCCACCCGCTTGCCCCTCATTCCCTAACTGAACGCCTCCTTTACTAACCTTAAGAAACAATAAACCTTTCATATTAAATAAACATGTATCATCAAAAGAAACCGACGCACCATTCACATAAATTCCACTTATAGAATTACAACGACTCGAAAAACAAGAAACATTAATAATACATAACAAAAAAACCAAATATTTCATTCGAACTATTGTTTGCACCATGACAGTGTTGAAACATTATTAGGAGCATTTAACATTGGACTCATTCCATTAAAAATTGAATCATGAGCCATGATGTGACCTTAACAGAGGAAATCGTGAATCATGAACAGGTTTTTCTTCATAAATTGTCCCTCCCCTTTTTTCCTTCTCTTTCATAGTTAATGTTGTTCACTCTAATCAATAAAGCTTCTCAGGAATATTTAATGCGTGTGAGGGCGCAACTCGAACGGGTCAGTCGTATACAGAACTCCATCAGCCGTGAAAGAAAGAGTCACTTCGGTGACGAAGTCCTTCCCGACAAGAAATGAGGCATCGGCTCCTGTGTCGCCAGGGAAAATGAAGTAGTTTGTCTTTTCACTACGTATGTTACCCTTGCCGGCTTCATCCTCATTCTTCTCTCTGTTACGTATTTCTAACTCTACTGTTTTTTTCTCTAGATTTGAGAATGAAACTGTAATGACTGAATCTAGAGGAAGGTCAAAAGGTTGAGTTCCTGCTTCGTCCCCCGTTAACCACAGCTCAAGGTCTCCTTTGTCGTCATGAAGTTTAAGCTCTGCCACGCCCCTCTGCTCTTCTCCAGAGCTAAAAGGAGCTAAAATGCCCATGTTCGGCGTTTTTGATGAATCATGGCTATGCCCGTGTCCGTGACTATCATTGCTTCCAGAAGAAGAGTTGTACTCGTCGACTTCCTCTTGTTTTGTGCATCCAACAACGATCAATAATATCGATAATAAGCTTAATTTTATGACTTCTGAAGTGTTCATGGTTTTCATTTTTATTTTAGCTGAATGTCTTAGCTTACCATCCTTGAACGAGGGTAAACATCAACTGTGGGTTAAGGGTTACAATATTCATTCTATAATCTACATTAGTGCGGGTTCAAAGATTCAGTAACGCGGTTTATTCTTGGTGACTCCTAGTGTCACCAAGCAAGAGCATGAATATCTGATTTCATGAATTTTTCTTTCCTAGAGTTATATATAAATCACATTTCATGAAAGGGTTTTCTTCTTAAATCATAGAAAAAACGATGTGTTATTTTTTGATTCTTCGTGTCCATCTCACTCCCTCGATAAGCTCCAATCCCATGCCTATCTTTTTATCTTCGATTGCGATTCCATGATCACGGTGAGGGGCTAATCAATCTTCATGCTATGTAGGATCAATGAAACTAGAAAAAATATGGAGAAAAGAATCCAAGAATGAAGAGCCTCTATCTCACTGACTAGCTCTCTCTGTGAGGGTTGAAAAATCGCTTCCAGAAGGGTTCTGGAACACTTTCAAATCAAATTCTTCAAGCACAGCTAACAGGTGATCAAACACATCACCTTGGAGGCCCTCGAAGTTTACCCATACATTGTCCTTACTAAAGGCATAGACCTCAATGGGTAAGCCTGAGGAAGTAGGTTCTAACTGACGAACCATCAAAGTCTCCTGCTTGGACATCTTTGGGTGGTTTTGTAAATAAGCTAGGATATACGCGCGGAACGTCCCGAGGTTAGTCAATGTCCGAGCATTCAGAGTATCAGAGGAGCTAATATTTTCTCCTTTGTTCCACTCATCCATAGCGGCTTCTTTTTCCTCCATATAATCCTTCAGTAGGCGAATGCTTTTCATCTTCGCTATCAGTTCCTCATCAAGGAACTTCACTGAGTTCATATCTATTGAAATAGCGCGCTTAATACGCCGCACTCCACTACTGCTCATCCCCCTCCAGTTCTTAAAGCTATCAGAGATTAAAGCATACGTAGGCAACGTCGTAATTGTTTTATCCCAGTTCCTCACTTTCACAGTAGTTAGAGCAACTTCTAGGACTTCTCCATTTGCGCCAAATTTTGGCATTTCGACCCAATCTCCTCTAGCCACCATGCGGTTAGCCGAGAGCTGGATACCTGCGACTAATCCGAGTAATGAGTCTTTAAAGATCAACATTAGAACTGCCGTCATGGCCCCGAGCCCACTAAAGATCAATACGGGGGATTTCCCTAGAACAGAGGAGACAATAAAGATAATCCCACAAATCGCTAAAATAATTTTAATGACTTGAATAAAGCTCTTCACAGGAAGCTGCCGGGATACTTCATAGCGGCGATAAATTTTCTCTCCTATGTTCAGGATAGAATTCACAGCGAAGAGGGCCATCAAGATAATAAACACCTCCGCAATGGTGATTCCTATCGTCATATACGCTTTTTGCCTAAAGACTAAGGGAATCATTTTCCACAAGATCATGCCGGGAATCAGCATCGATAACCACGTGAATAAACGGCTATTTGACAACTCATCATCCCACGTGTTTTTACTTCTCTGCACTAACTTCGTTGTCACTCGGAAAACCACACCTTTCGCTAAGAAATAAGCAATGATCGCAATGACTAATACGCCGACAAACATCAGGAAGTCTACACTTAGCTGTAGCATCGGCCTCTCCAGAGTGTCATAACTCTTCCCAAACAACCGTTCTGAGAGAGAGTCGTGCCAAGATACAATGGAAGGTATCTGCGCAAGTAGTAAAAATGGCGAACTTGTCATACCTAGGACTTACTCGCTGTTCGGGCATCATGCAATGGCATTTTCATTGCTCTATCCATAGGGCACTTTATGTTGCTCCACACGTTACTCAGTACGCATCGTTAGCTAGGTAATCACAGACCATTATGAACATTCTGCTCTCCATCCTTATTTTCCTCGGTACGATTGTACTCAGCTCTTGTAGAATCGAGGGAGACGAAGAGATTACGTTGAACTCAGATGGATCTGGCACGATACGAGCGTACTACCGGTTACCAGAAAAGGCCTTTAGCAGAGAGCAATCCCAAATCGTCTGCAGTAGCCTAGCAGCACTATGTGAGCGCACAGAGGGGCTTCATGCCATAGAGCACAAACACATCGATGCTGGTGGAGAGCTTTTCGGCCCTAAATTCCAACAACTTCGCCTCCAGCTGGCATTTGACTCAAAAGAAACATTGGAATCCATTGAGCTATCCGCAGCCCCAGAAGACCAGCAGACACTTGAAATGATAAAGACCATCATTGGTCACATACAGCTCTCGATTCAAGGTCTCACAGTTCACATCAATCGAAGTGTCGACCTCACCCCCCTCCTCCAGCAAATTTCCCCAGCCTTACTCGGTGACAGTTATTTTAACTACTCCATTCACTTTCCCACAACAACTTCAACTTCGAATGCCCATTGGGCGAGTCACGATGGCAAATCACTACATTGGAAGTTTTTACTACGAGAGTACTATGACAAACCTATGACTCTGCAAGCTGCAGCCCCTATCCCTCTACCTAAGTGGATTTGGTGGCTCACTCTCATACCATGCCTCTTCCTATGTTTGTTCGTTTATCGGTTCCTAAAACAACGCTCTAGGCAGTCCTCAAATCACTAGACTAAGCCGGAGTCCATAGATGATCGCACGACACAATACGCTAAATACCCAATTAGTAGAACAGCTCCTTCAAGCCTGTTTAAGCGCATACGCGTCCACATAAAAGGCATAATCAAGAGGATCACTCCTAACATGACACCAAGGTCCACCCACTCAATCCCACCAGAAGAAAGAGGATAGAAAGAGGCTGTGATGCCTATCACAGCTAATAAATTAAAAATACAGGACCCTACAGCATTCCCGGTAATAATATCTCCTTGGCCCTTTCTTGAGGCAATAATCGCTGTTGCTAGCTCTGGTAACGAAGTGCCGATGGCAAAAATTAATAAGGCAATGATCGCTTCAGACACATTAAAATGGCGAGCAATCTCGGAGCCATGTGTGACTAACCATTCCGCACCATACTTCAATGTCACTAATCCCACTAGGACTAGACCAATATTTCCCATCACACGCCCGGTCCCCCCCTTCACAGCCTCCGCTACTTCCTCTTCAGAAAATTCCTCACACCCAGCTTCCTGCGATTCCGAACCTGCCATTTTCAAACTAGATATTACATAAATCACAATACCAAGGGCCATCACTACTCCTTCCCAACGTTGAATTTGCCCATCCAACAACGATAAAATAAACACGACAGATGCAACGAGTAGAATAGGCACCTCTCTTTTAATAATTTGCTTATGGATCACAATAGGCCGCATCAATGCCCCCACCCCTAAAATTAAGGCAATATTACAAATATTAGAACCTATAATGTTACCCAAAGCCACATCTGGTTTAGGGTCGCCACCACTCATAGATTCCAAGCAGACTAAAAGCTCTGGCGCACTCGTACCAAAGGCCACAACCGTTAAGCCGACCACAAGTGGGGACACTCCGAGCTTTAAAGCGATCTCAGATGCTCCCTTCACCAGCCATTCTGCTCCGAAATACAGAGCAGCCAAGCCTCCAATCAACCAAAGAATATGTAGGGTGAGTTCCACCTGAGCAACCAACCACATTCCTGCCAAAGTGCAATACCTTTTCCTTCAGTCCGGCCTTCAGTAACGTCATCGGTTCATTCCCTAGTTCACCAGACCCTCCACCATGTAAAACCTACTTCACTGGCCCCTCACTAACTGAAGAATCCTCGAGAACACATCTTCCGCACAGTCCACAGGTACATGCGCCGATCTCGTAAGATAAATTGGTTGCTCTTCTTCTCGGACTTTATCTCGGCCATGGGATCCTTTCACTAACGAAGCATCTAAGGGTATCACATCCAATAAGCCCCTAAACCCGAGCTTTTTCTTGAGTAAGAATTTAGCAATCTTTGCCTTAGGAAACGCTATCTCTGGATCTAAAAACAACTCGACAGGATCATAGCCAGGTTTTCTGTGAATGTCGACACAACGAGCAAAATCTGGAGCAACCGCATCATTCTCCCAGTAATAATATGTAAACCATGCATTCTCCTCTGCGACAGCGATAAAATCACCCGCACGCTCTATTCCTGTCGAATGAGGTGGATACACATCCGCTGCTAATCTGACCTCTTCCACCCCATCCGCAGCACGTAAGACCTCCTCCACCTCAGCCATCAAGCTACGATCATTCACATACACATGAGCGACCTGATGATCCGCCACAGCAAACACACGGCTAGCGCCACAATCCAGTAGCTCTAGACCTAACTCATCCTTAATAGTCAGCCACCCTTTCGCTCGAAAGATTCGATTAAGATGAATTGGCTGATTCACTTTAGAAATCCCATATTCTGAAAGTATGACGACCTCAACATGATGTGATTCATAAAAATCAATCAACTCCCCAACGACTCGGTCTACCGCTATGATCTCTTTCTTCATTTCCGGAGAACCAGGGCCAAACTTCTGAAGACCATAATCCAAATGCGGTATGTACACTAAACTCAAGGTAGGGCTATGTTCCCTCTCTGTCCATTTTGCAGACTCCGCAATCCACTCCGAGCAAGGCAATCCGGCACCCGGGCCCCAAAATGTAAAAAACGGAAACTCTCCCAAATCCGCCTTCACCTCCTCCCGCATCCCCATCGGGTGCGTGTAAATATCAAACACCTTCCGGCCATCCGCAGGGTACATCGGCCTAGGTGTCATACTATAGTCCGCTGTACTATACATATTATACCACCAAAACAGCTTCGCACAGGTGAAGTCCTCATTTTCAGATCTTAAGACATCCCACAGCTTAGGCCCCTTCACCACATAATTACTCTGCTTCCAGAACTTCACCTCCGCACTCTCACGATCATACCAACCGTTAGCCACGATCCCGTGTTCTCCCTCAGATCGCCCTGTAACGTAGCTTGATTGAGCCGTACAAGTGACGGCAGGAAACGCAGGCGGAAAACTAGAAATGGCCCCCTTCGAGGCAAATCGGTTTAAAAAAGGAGTATCCTCCCCCAAAACACTCTTCGTTAAACCTACTACATTAATCACCGCAACCCTTTGCATAGCCCCTTCATAGCGCTTCTTTGCTGCATTGCAATACAGAGAATCACAAGTTCCACACCGTATGCACTACACTCCGATTGCTCTTGAATACTTCTACGTTACTGGAAAGACTGCGGCTATGAAGATACTTTCCGCCGAGTTTGAAACAAGCTCCCCAAGCTATGCAGAATGCCCTGAAGCGAGCTTACCTGAATTTGCCTTTGTTGGCCGCTCCAATGTAGGGAAATCCTCCCTAATCAATATGCTCACAAGTAAGGATAAACTGGCAACAGTTTCATCCACTCCAGGGCGAACTCAGATGATTAACTTCTTCCAGATCAATAAAACGTGGAAACTCGTCGATCTACCTGGGTATGGTTATGCAAAAACATCCAAGAAAAATAAGGACCGATTTCAAGAATTCGTCTCAGAATACCTTCTCCAGCGCGAGGCTCTGCTTTGTGTCTTTGTCTTAATCGATTCGAAACTAGCCCCTCAGACAATCGACCTCCAATTCACAGAATGGTTGATACAAAGTGAAATACCCTTCGTCCTAGTATTCACAAAAACTGATAAATCCAAGCCTGGCGCTGTTCAAAAAAATCACGACTCTTTTCTGGAAGCTATGCAAGACTTTTGCGATACCCCTCCCAGAACCTTTATCACCTCCTCCAACACTCGAGACGGACGCCCACAATTATTAGAATTCATCCATCTAGCACTATCATCAGGCCAAAACGATTCCGTGTAGCTTTATATCACCCCGCCTCACTCCCAACTCCACTTACATCCTCTCTGGCACAGCGATACCAAATAAATCCAGCCCAGTCTTCATCACCTTCCCGGTCTGTTCACAAAGAGCTAATCGAGTCACCCTCACATCCCCCTCACTCTTTAATACATGGCAGCTCGATACAAAGCTATGATACGCTTTCGCTAATTCCAACAAATAGTTAGCTAACAAATTAGGTCGACAATCATCTAGCACAGTTGGAAGCACTTCCCCAAATCTACTTAAAATACGCGCTAGATGGATCTCAGCATCTTCAGAAAAAGTAAAGCACTCTGGAGAGATCTCTACCACCTCATCAAGATTTCTCAGAATCGAAGATGCTCGTACATAACTGTATAGTAAGTACGGAGCTGTATCCCCCTCCAAAGCCACCATCTTCTGGAGATCAAACATATAGTCCGACGCCCTATTGTGTGAAAGTTCCGTAAACTTCACCGCACCCACGCCGATAAGCTTCGCTAACTCAGCCTGCTCCTCCTTAGGAAGATGAGCACTTTTTTCTCGAAGAGCCTCCGCAGAAGCTTCAATAGCATCATCTAAAATATCCATGAGCTTCGGTAAATCCCCATCTCTAGTCTTCAAAGGTTTCCCGTCCTTCCCTAAAATCGTACCGAAAGAAACATGCTGAAGCTCAATCTCTCGGCCCCTGCGCTCGGCAAGATCAAATAACTGCCTAAAGTGTAAGCTTTGCCTAGCATCTACCACATAGAGAGCCCTATCAGCCTTCCATTCGCGAAGACGATAATCAATCGTCGCAATATCCGTAGTGCCATAGTTATAGCCTCCATCCTTCTTCCGTACCAACATTGGGCAGCTCTGCCATTCCCCCTCTCTGTTCTCAAGAAACGGATCCTTCTTTTCCGGGTGTTGGCCTCCACTAAATACACAAATAGCGCCATCAGACTCTTGCGCGATACCTTCATCAATAAGACTCTGAACAGTATCCGCCAGTTGATCATTATAAAAACTCTCACCTAACCAATGGTCAAACTTGACGTCCAAGCGTGCATAAATCGCATCTAACCCATCAATCGACACCTTAACACAAGAGTCCCAAATCTCACGATTCTCTGCATCTCCCTGCTGTAACTTCACCAACTCATCACGGCATTCATCTGCAATGGCCGCATCATTCTTCTTCAACGTATTCACCTGCTGATAAACGCGTAGAAGCTCAGCTAAAGGATCTTCAGACAAAGCATCTGGGCAAAGAATATGCTTCCAGCCATAAATAATCATCCCAAACTGAGTACCCCAGTCACCTATATGATTATCCGTAATGACATGATAACCCAAATACCGTGCTATCCGCTGTAGCGAGTCCCCTATAATCGTAGAGCGAATATGCCCTACATGCATCGGCTTCGCGATATTTGGAGCCGAAAAATCAACAACAACTGTCTCCTTCTCCAGCACCTCGGAAACACCCAGCTTAACATCCTGATAAAGCAAGCCAAAATGCACTTTCCACCCCTCTGGTGTCATTCGGAAATTGATAAACCCCGGGCCAGCAATATCAGCAGTCGCCATCTCCCCAAGATCTATATGCTCCACAATGTTCACCGCGATTTCCCGCGGAGCAGCGCCAACATGCTTTTTCAGCATCATCGCTACATTACTCTGATAATCTCCAAAGCGAAGATCAGCCGAAGTCGCTATCTGCACCACAAAGCCTTCTGGTAAATCATACCCCGCTGCCCCTATCGCATCAGCCAGCCTCTCTTGTAATTGTTCTAAAAGTGTCATAACCCTAAAATATTAAACATCGCAAATCCACATCAGTAAATCTATACCTCAAAGATGAAATTAAATATGAAATACATTCATAAAATCACGTCCCCATCTAACGTTCTGTATGAATCCGAGATGGCCTGGAACCCAAAATAGCTAGCACACACTCCTCACTTGTCGCCTCCGCTAATTCCTTACGCACCTCACAATTATTAAACATCTTAGCAATCGCCGCTAACGTCTGAAGGTGCATATGATACTGCTTCCGAGGTACAACAAATAATAACAGAAAATTCACTGGCGCATTATCAATCGCCTCAAAGTCAATCCCCTTCGATGATCGGCCAAATACAGCGACGACGCTGTCCACCTTATCGGAAAACGCATGAGGAATAGCTACGCCAGAGCCTATACCCGTGCTAATTTGATCCTCACGGCCTTGAAGGGCCTCCAGCACATCACCTTTCGTCTCCCCTCGTAGCATGTCTAAACCATCGAGGTGGTTGACCAATTCAACAATCGAACCCCAATGATCAACCGCATCCATTTCAAGGACAACTTGTTGAGGTGTTAATAAACTGGCTAATTTCATTCGTTATTCGCTGTTTAGAAGGGTCACGGTGCTGACTTGCATGTGGAAAGGAATCAATAGGCCTAAACTAAACAACCGGCAAGCTCTTTTCTGCAGAGTACAAACATCCTCGAACACTCGATAAGACCAACCCCTACAATTTAAGCTCATATTGTACAAAAATTGACGATATATTATAAAACTCTGCTCACATCCATTCAAACGTCAGTTTCTAATAATTAAATCAGCACACAGATTCAAAATCGCGACTCCACCCAATAGAGATCCACCCAATAGAGATCCACCCTTCACATCGGCGCACCAACAATCATAGAGCTTCTCGCGCGCCCACCAGGGCACGCTCTCAGACCTTCATCCAACAAAGAACTGCCTTTCTAGCAAGAGATCTTTAGAAAGACAGCGAACGACAACGTAACGCAGGGATTAATACAGGGTTTTTCTAGGCTCTTCCTTAGGATCCTGTTTCACCGTTTCCTCCATCATCTCAAAATCACCCTCCTCACAACACCTCACAAAGCCCTCACCATACCCCTTTAGCTTATCCCAACACTCTCGTATGTCCTCAGCTTCATCATTCGTGATAGAACTATCCAGAGCAGCCTCAGAAATTCTAGAAAGCAGGCTGGAAAACTGCATCACAATTTCATTCGTCGCAGGAAGGACTTCAAAGCCTTCTTCACAATAACTCTCCGGATTTCTTACAAAATACCCCCCACACTGCTCACACAGCCATTCTATAATCTGTTGAGAATCCGTTAGCTTATAAACTTCTATAATTCTATCCAAGGGATTACGGCTACCAGAACCACTATCTGATTGTTCTTGAGCCCACTTATACACTAACGATAACGACACACCCAATTCAGCTGCAACAGCCTTAGGAGACGTGTTCTCAAAAGCCTTTTTGAGGATTTCATGAGATTCCATAAAAGAATGATAGAACTAACATTCTTAGATAGCAAGACACAGCTGTGACATTCTTCACAAATTTAATAAAACCATCACAGCCCTCAGCAAAGCTCATAGATCCTCATCAATCGTTTGATGATAGCCTTCCATCAAACGATCAGAGCTATTTACAGCTTGCACACCACTCTATTTCGAGGCAAACACCTCTCGTGCTTACGATTAAAAAATTCACCAAAAGCGTAGGAGGTCGCACCCTTTTCGAAGAAGCTAATTTAACAATCAACTGGGGCGAACGTGTTGCCCTAGTCGGCCCCAATGGAGCAGGGAAATCCACACTCATCCGCTGCCTTATGGGGAATGAAGAGGCAGATTCAGGCACCGTCGATCAAGACGACTACGCCATCATAGGCTACCTTCCCCAAGAAGCTGGAGATCCTGGGGATGAAAACATTCTTGAAATCGCTATAGGCATCACCCCCGAAGTCACTCAAGCACTTAAAGTCATTCGTGAAGCAGAAGCGAATGACACTACAGACAGCCCAGAATTCGCAGAAGCACAAGACACCTTCGATGCAGCGAACGGCTATGCCCTAGAACCCAAGGCGACAAAGATCTTAAAAGGCCTAGGATTCAAAGACGGGGACCTAAACAAACCCGCCAAAGAATACTCAGGAGGATGGATTATGCGCGCTCATCTAGCCAAACTCCTCGTTCAAGAACCAGACCTGCTCATCATGGATGAGCCCACAAACCACCTCGATCTCCTCACCCTCATCTGGCTACAACGCTATCTCATGAACTACCCAGGGGCCATCCTCATGATCTCACACGATCGGGACTTCATGGACGAACTCATCGAAACCGTCTACGAGATTAACGATACAAAACTCCTCAATTATACCGGTAATTACTCTTCCTACGAAGAACAACGAGAAAAACGCTACGACCAAAGCGTGCAAGAATACCGCAATCAACAAAAAGAAATTGAGCGCGTCCAAGAATTCATCACCAAATTCCGCGGTGTAGGGTCCAAAGCATCACAAGTGCAAGACCGCATGAAGCTGATCGAAAAACTAAAGGCCAAACTCGTCAAACCAGTGGCCCCCCGCAAAGTCTTCAAATTCAATTTCCCACAGCCCCCAAAATCCAACCAAAAAGTCATCGAACTCGAAAAAGTCGACCAAGCCTATGGAGACAAAGTCATCTACGAAGGGATCGACCTCCGCATCGATAAAGGAGAGCGGATCGCTCTAGTAGGCCCCAATGGAGCAGGGAAATCCACCTTACTCAAAATCATGGCAGGGCTCGTCGAAATCCAAGGAGGAGCAGTAGACACAGGTTACGCCACCAAACTGGGCTACTTCTCCCAGCACCGGGCGGCGACGTTGAATGAAAACAACACAGTCCTCGAAGAAGTCATATCCGCCAACGTAGAACTTCGTGAAGACGAAATTCGCTCCATTCTAGGCTCCTTCCTCTTCCGCCGTAACGATGTCATGAAACGAGTAGGCGTCCTATCCGGAGGAGAAAAATCTCGTCTAAACCTCGTCAAATTCTTAGTGAATCCCCCCAATCTCCTACTCATGGATGAGCCCACCACTCACCTTGATATCATCTCTATCGACGCCCTCGTCACCGCACTGAAACAATATTCAGGCACCCTCGTCTTCATTTCACACGATGTCCACTTCATCCGTAATCTAGGAGAAACCACCATCCACGTAGCGGACGGCAAGATTACTCGCTATTCCGGTGGCTACGACTACTACCTAGAGAAATCAGGCCTCAACGACGACCGAAGCGCCGTCACCTCCTAGAATCTAAACCCATCAACAAAGAGTTCGTTCACTAGAAATCTACTCTCACTGTTGATTCGATTCATTGCGTTATTTAGAATACGCACACACGGCCACATACAGCACTGTGGTCAGTGATTTAGGGAAGAAAAAACAACATTGTTCTTGAGCCCACTTCAAAAACAAATAACAAGGACATATGGACTTAAAATATTCATTATTTGTCGCTCTTTTTACTTATTCGCACCCTAATTTCCTTAATGGCAATGTTTTCAAGGGAATTATTTCAAAAGCAATTCCCCAAAAATAGATTTCTTCAAGACCTCTCTATAGAGCTCTTTACTTCATAAGGCCCCTCTGAAAACCAAATAACCAGTAAAGACTCGCCCTCCCATAAGTTCATCCCCTCATACATCCATCCACTACATGATTCACCGTCCTGTGGCCAAACAAAAGCATAGCCCATCGCTACAGCAGCAGATCACCGCAGGCATCGC
>CAZLQY010000011.1:0-55278 GCA_964561965.1 uncultured Verrucomicrobiales bacterium | reverse complement strand
ACCCGTAACTGCCAAATGATCAGCATGATGAAACTCTTAGGTTAATGCGTATGCCTATTCCTGCTACCTACGTCGTAGATGAACACGGTGTGATTACTTATGCTTTTCTGGATACAGATTACACAAAGCGTGCAGAGCCTACAGAGGTCATTGATGAATATTTGAAGTTGGTGAGGTAATCTTTTTTCGGAAAGGGGGCTTTGTTTTACAGAGCCTTTACACAACGTTGCAGTAAAAGCGGCTAGCTTAGCAGCGTTATGAAAACGAATTACATTACAGTTATTGTTGGGGTAAGCTTCTTAACCTTTAGCTCCGCCAGTTTTAGTGAGAGTGTGGTGAGCCATCATGTGCATAAAAAAATTGTGTCTAGTTCTCAGCAAGGGGCTGGTGAGACTATAGAAGTCTGCTTTGTACTTGATACGACTGGATCGATGAGGGGCCTTATCGATAGTGCAAAAAAGAAAATCTGGTCGATAGCAAACCAAATTGTTCAATCTGAAAATAAGCCACAGCGTATTCGTTTTGGGCTCGTTGGCTATCGCGATCGAGGAGATACTTATGTGACTAAGTTTCATGGACTCTCAGATGATTTAGATTCTATTTATCTTCACCTTTCTAAATTTGCAGCTAAAGGGGGAGGAGATCATCCGGAGTCTGTGAACCAGGCCTTGCACGAAGCTGTGGAAAAAATGGAATGGTCGCAAAATAAGGAGACAAAGAAAATTATATTTCTAGTCGGTGATGCTCCACCGAAAATGAGCTATGCGGATGATACAAAGTTTTATGAATCTTGCGCTGTGGCTATTAAAAAAGGAATTCGACTGAATACGCTGCAGTGTGGAGCGGATAGTGAAACTACAAATATATGGACTTCAATTGCGAGTTTAGGAAATGGGAAGTTTGCGATGATTCCGCAAGATGGAGGAACTGTTCAGGTTGGGTCGCAATATGATAATGATCTCAATGATGTGGAGCTGAAGATCAATGAAACAATTATGCTCTACGGGAATAAAAAAGTGAGAAGGCGAGAAGGTGTAAAGCTCGAAGCTTTGAATAAGGCTTCAAATGAGGAGAAGGCATGGCGTGCGACTTATAATACCAATGCCGGGAGGTCAGATGCGATTGCTGGAAAGCAGGTCGACCTTGTTGATATGTGGTCAAATAAAGAGATTGAACTTGGCGCGATTAAACAAGAAAACCTTCCGGAGGTCTACCAGTCATTAGATGAAGATTCACTAAAATCAAAGTTAGACGATCTTGTTTCTGAACGGAAACAATTACAAAAAAATCAGATTGCTCTTGTGAAAAAGCGCGAAGAGGAAATTCGGAATAAACTCAAAGAGCACCCTAACGATGCCTTTGATGTGCAGGTGCAGGAAATGCTTAGCTCAGAGTAAGAAGAATAATCGACATAGGCTTTAAGAGAGGTTTAGATAAGAGCGATGGAGAGTCCTATAATTTTAGTCGTTGAAGATGATGCTGCGGTGCGCCGTGGCATTGTCGATTGTTTGCGGGCGAGTGGTTATCAGGTTATTGAAGCAAAAGACGGAAAAGAGGGCATGGTTCAGGCTTTGAATGCAAATTATAGTTTGATGCTGCTTGATCTGGTTATGCCATATGCGACAGGCTTTGATATTTTGGAGGCTTTGCAAAAGAAGCGCTCAGGCCAGGCCGTCATTATTCTTTCTGCAAAAGGTGAAGAAGGAGATCGCGTCAAAGGCTTGTCTATGGGAGCTGATGATTATGTGATGAAGCCTTTCTCGATACGTGAACTTCTCGCTCGTGTTGATGCAGTGCTACGCCGAACAACGGAAAGGCAGAAGACGAAGGATCGTTTTTCGTTTGATTCTGGAACTGCAGACTTTGAGCGTCGAGAAATTGTTTATGCTGATGGTGAGCGCTCGGAGCTTTCTGAGCGGGAGTCGAGTTTGCTTGCCTATTTGGTGACGAACTCAGGACGTGCTATAGCGCGTGATGAGCTACTTCGGCAGGTCTGGCAAATAGATCCAAAGAATATAGAAACGCGAACGGTAGACATGCACATTGCTAATCTGCGTATGAAGTTACGAGATAGCAAAGAAGCTCCAGAAATTTTAATTACGGTTAGAGGGAAGGGGTATATGATTGGGCAATGAATCGCTCTTGGGTTATATGGTCGATCGCATTGGTGTGCGCTCTGCTCGTGTTGATCGGGATGGGAGTGATGAGTGCTCGTGTCTTGGATGCTGAGTCTAAACGAATTGAAGCAGATATTCGAGCGGATGAGATGGAGCGTATTCGTCTTGCCTTATGGCGATTGGAAACAGGTGCTACTGCTGTCTTGGTTGCAGAGAACCAGCGTTTGCCAGAGGAATACCGCTCTTACTATACTCCGAGAAGTCTGTGGTCGGCGGAGCAAAAGCAAATTGAGGTAGGCGGTTTGCGCCAACCTTCTCCTTTATTAGGTGTTCCTTCAGATCCGGTTCTGTTACATTTCGAAGTTGATGAGAATGGTGTTCTTATTTCGCCAGAGGTTCCAGAGGGGGCAGACCGCTTATTAGCGGTAAAATCGGATCTTGCGAATCAATGGCTAATGACGGGAGAAGAGCGTTTGGGAAGACTTCGTGATTTGTTAGGAGTGAGTGAGAGGCATCGAAAAACTGACAAGGTTTTCGAGCAAGAGATTAAAAAAATCTCGAAGCGTAATTTAGATGTTTTGAGGAATGCCGCACGGGCTGATGATCTCGAGGTGAAATCTAGATCTTTGAAAGATGTTAAAACCTCTTTTTCTAAGAAAGGTAAAGAAAAACAGGAAGATAAAACACGATTTATAAAAAGTAAGGAAGATCTTGATGTTTATTTAGATCAAAGGAATCGAGTCATTCTAAATGAGAATGTGGGGAAGCAGCAGGCGCTGGCTAAAAATGATCTGAAGAGATTAGGAAAACCAGCGGAGGGTAGTGTTGATTATGAGCTTTTGTCAGAGACGAGTACTATTGAGAGCCTAGTAGGAAATAAAAAGGATAGGGAAGGGCAGAGGTTTGAATCTGATCAAACGGTTACGAGTTCTAGTTTGCCATTTCAATCACTTTGGGTTGATGGCCAGCTTATTTTAATTCGTGAGGTTTATATTGGGCAAGTGAAGAAGCTTCAGGGTGTTTGGCTTGATAGTGATAAATTTAAAAAAGAATTGTTAGGAACGGTGAGCGATTTGTTGCCAGAAGCGGATCTCTTTCCTGTTGCCAGATTTTCTATAGGAACAGACTCTCGAGGTGTCTTTGAAATGAAGGCCTTACCGGTTGAAGAAAATCCTATGAGTTTGGTTAGTTTTCCTTGGTTGTTAGATTCTGGGCGATTTGCTCCTTCTAAAGCTTATAAACGTTTAGCGTTTAAACCTTTATTGGGGGCTTGGTTGGCGACGTTGTTTGGTTTGGTCGCTGTTGCAGGTTTATTAGCGGGAGTGATGAAGCTTAGTGCTCGCCGTGCAGCATTTGTCTCTGCAGTGACTCACGAACTGAGAACGCCTTTGACAACATTCAAGCTGTATTCAGAAATGCTCGCTGAGGGAATGGTTCCTAATGAAAAAATACGCAAAGAGTATTTAGGGACGTTGAGGAAAGAAGCAGACCGCTTAAGCCATCTTGTTGAAAATGTATTAGCGTATTCAAAGGTTGAGCGTGGAAGCGCACGTGCTCAATTACGAGAAGAACGCATAGGGAATCATGTCGCAGCTATGGAGCCGCGGTTACGGGATCGCATAAAAGAAGAAGGTGCTAGTTTTATTTTGGCACTTGATGAGGAGGCTTCAGGCAAAACACTTAAAGTAGATTTTACAGCTTTGGAGCAAATTATGTTCAACCTCGTTGACAATGCTTGTAAATATGGCTGCGATAATGAAGCCCCCCAAATTACACTTTCTGTGAAAACTGATGAATCCAATGCCTATTTCCGGGTGATTGATCAGGGAAAGGGTATTGATAAAAGCGAAGAGAAAAAACTCTTCAGAGCGTTCCATAAGTCTGCGGAAAATGCAGCGTACAGCAAACCTGGAGTGGGGCTCGGTTTGGCTCTTTGTCAGCAGCTGGCAAAAGCACTAGGAGGGGGACTGGAGATAGAAAGAACGAATAAACGTGGTGCCAGCTTCTGTCTGAATTTACCCTTAAGTGTAAAGAATCTGACTTGATCTGGTATTTCCCCTTTTGTAACATAAACCCTGAATAACTCCGAAGATTTGAAGGGAGTATTGAAGAGATGAAAAATATTCAAATAAGTAGGAGTTTTGGAAATTCTCTATTTTTAGCGAACGGAGTTTGTGTGGGTGATGCTAGCGGATCTAGTTTTTTGTGATACTTCAGTTTAGCTTGTGGATATCGATGTGATGATTGTTGTTGTGCATAAAACGGAAGTCTTACTCATAAATCCTATTGCCTTTCTCGGTTTCTAGACATTCCATAGCGGTATGAAACCAGCAGCGGGGGCAGTGGCTCCAGAATTTACAGCGCCAGTGATCGGTGGGCAGTACCTTGAGGAAGATGTTCTTACCCTTTCTTCTTTTCGAGGGAAGAGAGTCGTTCTCGTGTTTTATCCGAAGGACAATACACCTGGGTGCACGATTCAGGCCTGTGCTTTACGGGATAATTGGGATGTGGTGCAGAAAGAGGCTGTGGTTTTAGGAGTGAGTGTAGATTCTATTAAGAGCCATCAAAAATTTCTGCTCAAAGAAGATCTACCTTACCCTTTAGTTGCTGATGAGAATAAGGAAATAGTTCAGGCGTATGGAGTCTGGGTGGAGAAGAAGATGTATGGGAAGTCTTATATGGGGACTGAGCGTAGTACGTTCATTATCGAGTCAGATGGGTCTATTCTAGCGGTTCTGGAGAAGGTGAAACCAAAATTACACTTAGAACAAGTACTGGAGGTTTTATCGAAGTAATGACATTTTCAGAAATTAAAGCAGTGCTGGAGGCTTCAGGAATCAATCCTTCAAAGCAACTGGGGCAGAATTTTCTGGTCGATTCTAATGTGGCTAGATGGATTGTAGATCAGCTGGATCCTCAGCCAGAGGATACTGTAGTGGAAGTGGGCCCTGGTACTGGGGCGCTTACGGTTCATTTAATTGGCCGTGTGAAACGGGTTATTTTAGTGGAGTATGATGCTAGATTGGCGGAATATCAGATGAAGCAGTATGCAGACCGGGATGATGTGATCGTACACCACTGTGATGGAGCTCGGTTTGACATACGCCAGCTGTTTGCTTATGGAGGGGTGAAGTTTTTAGGGAATTTGCCGTATTCTTCTGGTGGTGCAATTATGAGGAATTTCATGAAATCACCTTCTCCTATTATTAAGGCGGTCCTTATGCTACAGAAGGAATTTATTGACCGCATTGTTTCTGAGCCTAAGAAGAAGTCTTATGGTGTGCTAAGTTTGAGGATGCAGAGTGAGTGGGTGAGTCGCCCTGTGAAGACTGTTCCGCCAGAGGCATTTCATCCTCGGCCTGTGATTGATTCTACAGTGATGGTCTGTGATCCTATTGCCGGAGATCGATTGCCGATTTATGATAAACGCCTCTTTGATGAATTGATTCGCCGTGGGTTTGCTCAACGCCGGAAGCAGTTAAAGAAGCATCTCCCAGATACGGCGGAGTGGAGTGTGGTTGCCCAGGAGTTAGGTGTGAGTGAGACAGTGCGTGGTGAGGAGCTTTCTCTGGATCAGTGGGTGGAAATAACTCGCCTCTATGATGATCACCCTTTGAAGGATGTTGCACAGAGGGGGGATGAAGTATTTGATGTGGTGGATGAACATGATGAGGTGGTTAGGCAGGAGGTGCGCGCTATTGTTCATTCTGAGGGACTTACTCACCGGGCAGTGCATGTCCTCGTCTTTAATAAAAATAAAGAAGTGTTTCTTCAGAAGCGCTCACAGTTGAAGGATGTCCATCCTGGTACTTGGGATTCTAGTGCTGCGGGGCATTTAGATACAGGGGAGGGCTATGAGGCCTGCGCAGTTCGTGAGCTACAGGAGGAATTAGGGATCGTAGAGGGTGAGGTGCAGATGATCACAAAGTTACCACCAACGGTGCAAACTGGGCAGGAGTTCATAGGTCTCTTTGTTAGCCGTTATGATGGGGCGTTGCGTTTCCCTTGCAGTGAAGTCGAAGATGGGCTTTGGATTGGAATGGAGCAGCTCCAAATATGGATCGATGCGCGGCCGAAGGATTTTGCTACTGGCTTTCTCGTTTGTTGGGAAGAGTTCACCCGTTTACTTGCAGAGAAGAAGTCTACGTAGAGTGCCAGTGTCTTTCTTTGTTTGAAGCTGTGTATGAGGGGAGTATTTAATAATCCTCTACAGGGCTGCGTTTTCCTTCTGGGTATATGGTTTCAGCGTTAGCTCGTTCTTCTCCTAGGACTCGGACTCGGAAGTCTGTCGTTTCTTTGTAGAGTTTGTCCCATTGCTTTTGTTGGAATGCAGGGGGGAATTTAATGCGTTTTTTTAGTTTATGGATTCGCTTTAGTGCATCATCGATCATGTAGACAGGCAGTTCTGCCAGTGCTGCATATGCTTGCTCTGCGGTGGCGGTCTGATGACAGATTAAGACCATGTCATTACCTGCCTCGATGGCTAATTTGACATCTGCGCCTCTACCGTAGGTATTGATCATGGCTCCCATATCGAGATCATCAGTCATGATGACTCCTTCATAGCCTAGTTGTAGCCTGAGTATTTTATAGATGAGGTTTCTGGATAGTGAGCCTGGTAAACCGGGTTGCTCCGGGTCGATTTTACTAAAATGAGCATGGCAGGTCATAATGGCATCTAGCTCTGGAGCTAATGTGGTGTATGGTAAAAGATCTGAAGCGAGCATTTCTTCTAGGCTTTTGTCCACTCTAGGTAGTTCGTGATGAGGATCGATGTTTGCTAGGCCACAGGAGGGGAAGTGTTTCCCGCAGCTGAGCATTTTTCGTTTTCTCATGAAGCGGTTATAGTTCCCTGCATTGGTGATGACTTCCTGGGAGTCTCCTCCCCAACAGCGGCCACGTAATGCATTATCAGCCTCATCGTCATAGGATATATCTAGGACGGGGGCAAAGTTCATATTGATGCCTAGTTGGGATAAGATGTCTGCTGTGATTTCCCCGTGCACAGCCATTAAATTAACATCACCCTTTTCTCTGAGGTCTTGAGCAGAGGGGGGATCAGGTAAAATACCTCGGGTGCGGGAGACTCTGCCTCCTTCTTGATCAATGCCGATGATGGGGTCGGTCTCGCTAATGTCTCTGAGCTCATCAGTGAGGGCGCGGAGTTGTGCGGGGGATTCCACGTTTCTACCGAAGATGATGAATCCTCCAGGTTGGATTCTCTGGAAGAGAGTTTTCTCTGCATCACTAAGGCGGGTGCTGTGTACGCCTAAAATACATAATTGGCCGTGCATCATAAAATCAATCGTTGGCTGGTAGGTGGGGCTCGAAGGTGGTGGTGCGTTGGTAGGCTTGAGCTTGGGCCTGCTTTACGGCTTGCTTTTGGAGGTGTTCTTGTAGGCGGAATGCTTTGCTCCCCTTGGTGCGCTGGATGCGCTCGGATTCACCATTGGGCAAGATTCTGTATGCTTGGGTGTTGTCTTTAAATCCTGCTTCAAGAATTTGAAGGAGCCTGTTTTTACAGGAGGAGTCTTCGATGGGTATAAGTAGTTCTACTCGTTTTTCCAGATTCCTGGTCATCCAGTCTGCGGAGCCAATATAGACTTCTGGTGAGCCACCTTGGTGGAATGAGAAGATACGGGCGTGCTCCAGATAACGATCGATGATGGAGGTGATGGTGATATTTTTCGCCTCTTTGCGGGTTCCTACTTTGAGACAGCAGATCCCTCGGACACTGAGTTGAATGATGACTCCTGCCTTGGAGGCTTTGTAGAGAGCATCGATGATGTCTTTATCCTGTAGGGAATTAATTTTAGCTTGGATTTTAGCGACCTCGCCCTGCTTGGCTCGTTCTGTTTCACTAGCAATGAGGTCTAACAATGTTTGCTTCATGTGAGTAGGGGCAGGTATGAGCTTATGAAATGTTGTTAGCTTGGAGCGCCCTGTGATGGCATTGAAGAAGAGTGAGGCATCTTCTCCATAGGCTGGTTTACAGGTGAGGTAGGAGGCATCTGTGTAGAGCTTGGCTGTGGATTCATTATAGTTCCCTGTTCCTAGATGGCAGTAACGTTTGAGCATGCCGTTTTCATTACGAATGATGAGAGTGATTTTAGAATGGGTTTTGAGGCCTTTGACTCCATAGACGATTTGAACTCCTGCTCTCTGTAATTCCTCTGCTCGTTGGAGGTTGTTGGCTTCGTCGAATCTGGCTTTTAGTTCTACTAGAACAGTGACTTGTTTTCCGTTTTGAGCAGCTTTGATGAGAGCGTCTACTATTCTGGAGCGCTTGGCTGTGCGATAGAGTACTTGTTTAATCGCTAGGGTGCCTGGGTCTACTGCGGCTTCTTCTACTAGCCGGATGACGGGCTCGAAGCTGTCGTATGGGTGGTAGAGTAGGATGTCGCGTTCTGCTATGTTTTCGAAAATATTAAGGTGTGGGTCGATTTTTGCGGAGCGTTGAGGCTCCCAGCTTTCGTCCCTTAAATCATCACACCCTGATGTGAAGGCGATAGAGAAGTAGTCATTGAGGCGAAGAGGCCCGGATATGCTGAAGACTTCATTGTTATTCGCTTGAGTGATGGTTCTAATGAGCTCGTTAAGGCATTTGGGACAACCTTTCGGGATTTCTACTCTAACGGCAGCCCCGTGGTGGCGGGCTTCGAGCACATCTTCCATTTCGCCAGCGAGATCAACAGCATCTTCTTCTTGTAGAATGATATCACTATTTCGAGTGAACCGAAAACAGGTGTGGGCTGTGACGACTTCATCAGGGAAGAGTGTTTGTAGTTGAGAAGAGACTAAAGTTTCTAGGTGAATGAATGAGGTCTGCCCTCTTTTATTGGGAACGTGATGGAATCTGGGAAGAGATTCGGGAAGGGGGATGAATATAAAACGGTGCTCTCCAAATTCATCCTTAAGTTGGCAGGCTATAATTAGGGCTAGGCTAGGCAGGTGGTGAGCTGGGCCATCGGCCTCATAGCTTAGAGGGGTGAGGAGAGGGAATATAGAGTCGTGGAATCTCTGAGAGAGGTGGATGGCTTGGTCATTTTTGAGGGACTTAGCGTTCGAAACAAAATGAATGTCTTGTTCTGCTAACATCGGGATGAGTTCTTGATTTAACAAACTGTATTGGTCCGAAATCATGGCGAGTGAACGCTTCCGAATCATAGACAGTTGTTGGTAAGGGGTCAGTTCCGCGAGGTCTCTTTTCCTTGATCCAGATTTATGGAGTGCGGTGATCCCGCCAACTCTAACTTGGAAGAATTCATCAAGATTTGAGGCACTGATGGCTAGAAATTTGACTCGTTCAAGAAGTGGTAAATCTGGGCGCTGGGCTTCGCTTAAAACTCGTTGATTAAACTCGAGCCAGGAAAGCTCTCGGTTGATATAATTAGCCATGAAGTATGAGATGTTGGAGAAAAGTGCTCTGAGTAGTTATGATTAGGTTTAGCTCTGCTCTTCATGGAGAATTAATCCTAAGCCGAAGATGTCTTCGAATAGATCGCCCTTGGATGCCAGAGCGATTCGTTCGATGGATGCGTCGGTAATTCCTGGTAGATAAATGTGGAGTTTCCGGCGGCTAATTTTTATCGTGAGGTCTTCTACTCTTCTTGAGTGGCTGCGGTCGAGAGAGTCTGCTAACCTTAAGATAGCGGCGAGCTTGGAAACGCGCATACGGTCTATTTTACTGAGATCTTTATAGATGGCGTGATTACTCTTGGGTGCTGATTGCCTATGGTAGCGAGCTACGAGAGAAACGACATCAAGGTCTGTTTTGCCGAGGCCGAAGATTTCACTGTTTTGGATAATATAAAAGGAGTGTTTATGATGTGCCTTTGGGCTGACAAATCCTCCACATTCATGGAGTATGGACGCTGAGTGGAGTAAAAGCTCATCGTGATCTGAGAGTTGATGCAGTTCTTGGAGGAGTTTGTAGAGTTTTAGTGCGAGCTTAGAGACATGGATGGCGTGAGCTTCATGCACTCGATATTTTTTCGCCAAGATCCAGGCGGAGTTAATGACTTCCGCTTTGAAACCATCTGTGAGAGAAGAGGAAATCGGTAAGTCATGTAATAATCCTCGCTCGTAATCACTTGTTGAAATTCGCAGCTCTTTTAAGTGAAAGGCCTCAGCAATGGATAAATTAATTTCTAGAGCTGCGACGAGTGATTCCGCTGTGTAGTAATCGATCTGAAATTTACGGACTCTTTCATCCATAGTTAGAGCGGCTACAGATTCTGTGAATTTGCGAAACTTTTTAACCGAGCATAATGAATTTGTCTCTGAGATCAAGTGGGATGCAACGCATTGCACTTCGTAACCAATGAGAAGGAGGTCTTGAATTTCTGCATCCTTATAGTCCTCGTAGAGAGAACTAACAGACCCCTGATTTTGTTCGTGAAGGATGCGCATTGTTAGTGCGCCTGCGGATAAATTACGATCAAGGCGCTCAGCAGAGCGGTACGTACCAAGGCGGTAGGCGCTATAACCAACGATATTCCCATTTCGGAAGAGAAGAGACCGGGTGTTGCCAGGGCCTGCGTGGACGACCAAAGTCGTGCATTTTTGCATGGACGGGGTATCCTTAAGTCTGCGGCGAGTCTTAAGATAGATTAATCGGGTCATTTCTCCGTCGTCCAAGACCTCAAGATCGTGCCCACAACCGACACGGATTCGGTTTAAAAAGGTATCGTGATTGGTCGCTTCTGATAGGATGTTAGTGGTGACCATTCTTATTGGAGTTTCCGATGTGCCCCCGAGTTCTTTTAAGGAATGATGATAGCCTTGGATGATGGTAACACACTTCTCGATCGTGGGCCGGGAGATTTTTCCTTTCCGAAAAATCTCAGGCGCAATAGGTGCTGATTGTTCTAGGAAATCAACTTCGACACAATCTCCATTTGGCAGAGAGCTAGTAATGAGCATAGAGATTGAGTTTGCGCCAACATGGATGGCAGCGCGAAGGGCAAGAGGTTGTATTGACGCAGACTCCATAGCTATAGAGAAACTGTACTTAATTGCTCGGATTTGCAACGAAGAATATGTGGAAGCGGGAGAATTGGCCTCGAATAGAAGGTGGGAAACTTTTCGAGCTCCAACTGTCATTGAGGCTTGCCTCATAGAACGAAAATTGACGATAGTGATGATATGTCAGTTGAAGGAGCATTAGAAACTTATGTGGTTAAACCCGGTGATAAGGTGAAACTCGGAGGAAAAAATACGAATGATCGGTCTTTGTATGAGGGAAGCAAGGAAGACTCGTTGGCTGATCTTGATGAGTTAAGAGCTGAGTTAAAAGAACTGCAGAATCAGCTCTATGCTCAGGATAAGAAGAGCTTATTAGTCGTGATTCAAGCGATGGACACAGGGGGGAAAGATGGTTGCGTGAAAAGTGTGTTCGCAACAGTAGATCCTCAGGGTATCATGGTGACTCCCTTTAAAAAGCCAAGTGAAGAAGAGCTGGCGCATGATTTCCTTTGGAGGATACATGCTAACGTACCAAGAAATGGACAAATTGCTGTATTTAACCGCAGCCATTATGAAGATATTATTGCTGTCAAAGTGAAGGGGATCTTTGCGGAAGATGTGTGGAAAAAACGCTATCGGCATGTGAAGGACTTTGAACAATTGCTGGTGGATGAGGGCACGACAGTGGTGAAAATCTTTCTGAATATTTCTAAGAGTGAACAAGGTGAACGCTTGCAAGCGCGGTTAGATAATCCGGAGAAACATTGGAAATTCAATCCAGATGATTTATTGGATAGAGCAAAATGGGATGAATTTATGGACTCTTACGAGGATTTATTAGAGAAAACCTCTACAGAAGATTCTCCTTGGTATGTGATCCCCGCTGACCGTAAGTGGTACAGAAACCTTGCCGTTACTCGCATCCTGATAGATACGCTGAAGGGGATGAACTTATCTTATCCAGAGATTAACTGGGATCCTGATGAAATGAAGATTCATTAAAACGATGCACTGGTTTCTCGTAGATCAGTGCATGCGTGGAAAAAACGAAGGTATCAACGGTGATCTTAGGTTGCTCTGATGAGAATCAGTCTTTGTCTTTCTGAATAACCAAGAACACTTGGCTGGAAATTTATGACGACGCGAGGGCGTTTTACTGGATATTGATTATGTAAAAAGAAGGGAGTGCGTATTGTTCATGCGCACTCCCTTGTTTGATAAAGCTAGGTGGAAACTCGAAGCCTCTCTGAATTCTGGCTTAGATGATCGCTTCCAGTATTATAGTATCGCTTCCAATATTACCGTCTCTTGCGAATGAGAAGACCAAATCCACCAAGGATGAAAAGAGCCATCGCAGATGGTTCTGGAATAGTTACTACGTCAAATTCAAGACTCCGTATCTGAAAACTAGTATCTTGAACTCCGAAATCTTGTCCGGCGACCGTTAAGGTATTTGCGGTAGGAGTGAAGCCTGGGACTGCAAATGTGTTACCACCTGCTGCAACGGGGATTTCAACTGCTGTGCCGTTAAAGACGACGCCTTCTCCATTGATGCCATCATCTGCTGTAGCGAATTGTGTGACTAGATTTGAAAAGACCAATTGCTCCGTTGGGGCTAATCCGGTAATATTACTTAACGTGAAAACTAATGCGTTTCCGCCATCTGTGATGTTAGGGCCTATAGCATTATTAGAGAAGCTTATGTTGCCAGCAGTCGTTCTAGAGATCATTAAATCAAAGGTGATTCCAGCCACCGTCAACGCTCCTGTCGTAAAAGCATCAGTTCCATCACCATTGACTGATGCGGTTAGTGTGGGAGCGGCAGGCGCTCCAATGCCTCCAAGTTCGTTTGGGTCATCTCCAAATAGAAGAGTGAGTGCTGCGTGAGACATCGTTGTACCAACAATTAAAGTGGTGAGAGTCGTGAATATTAGTTTCATGATGTAAGTTAAGTTAATACGATATAGGTTATTATTAAGTAGGGGTTTGTGAAACTATACTCATTTGAAGTATTATCTTAAACAAATGACGTGAATTGATCATTGCAAGACGTAAAAAGACATTCTTACGTTCTACTCTTGTTTTAGCAAGAATCAAGGTTACTAAACTGGAGTGTCATCTGACAATTTTGTCCTTTTGATAATTTCATCTGTTTGGAAGAATGTTGATTCTGTTTTGTCCATGCATCGTTTTTATGTGCTGATGACTTCTTTTTTACGGACAAACCTTCATCAGTTCTGCATAGTTTCATGCATGAAGAAATGGACATATTCAGATATTATTATCGCTCCCTCCTTGCTTGCAGCTGATTTTGGGAAAGTGACGGAAGAGGTCACGCGCTCTATTCACAGTGGGGGAGACTGGATTCATCTAGATGTCATGGATGGAAACTTTGTGGATAATATTTCCTTCGGGCCTGCTATGATTCAGGCTGTGCATGAGAGTAATGATACCTTTCTAGATGTTCACCTCATGGTTAGCCGTCCAGACCACTATCTTGATCGCTTTGTTAAAGCGGGTTCGGATCTCATCACTGTACACATAGAGGCTGATCATGATGTTACAGAGACACTTCGCCGTATTCGTGAAGCGGGGTGCCAGGCTGGACTAGCTCTCAACCCAGCGACACCCTTAAGTGAAGTGGAACCCTATCTTGATCAAATCGATTTACTTCTGTGCATGACTGTTGTTCCAGGCTTTGGAGGGCAAGCGTTTATGCCTGAAATGATGGACAAGGTTTCTGCCGCGGCAGCAATAAGGGCAGAACGTTCCCTGAGCTTTCATATCGAAGTCGATGGCGGAATCGGTTATGAAACGGCGAAATTAGCTAGAGAGGCAGGAGCGAATGTCTTAGTAGCAGGTTCTTCGACTTTTCAAGCTCCGGACATGGCAGTAGCCATTACTTCTTTGCGCTAGTTGATGAAATATCTCATATTGTTTCAGGTTTGATATGGAATCATGATGAGCAAGTGAATCTAATGAGTTCATGAAGATAATGAGGAATAGAGTAGAATTTATTGTTGTGAAGAAAGGAAAGGAAGCCCTGTTTCTGAATCTACTATGTCTGAATCTGCTATGTGTTTTATTATTTCCAGGTGAATGACTCTATGGGTTCTGATAAATACCTCTAAAACTTCTTGCATTCTGGTTCAAATTCTCATTAGGTGCGCCCCCGCGAGTATTTCAAACTTACTGTTGGTCCTCTTCACTAGGGAAATATTATTTTCTAGTGGCACTCGCTTGAGGGTAACCCAGTAAACATAAAGACATATGTTAGAAGAAACTACAAATACAGAAGAGAAAGAGGATGCTAAGGCTATCCTTCTTGATCGTTTTGAGGTGCCAAACCGCCTCACGAAAGACGAAGATACAGCGAGTGATACATACGCTCAATTTATAGCTGAGCCATTTGAGCGCGGTTATGGGCACACAATTGGTAACTCACTACGCCGAGTGCTTTTATCTTCTTTGGAAGGCGCCGCTATCACGTCTGTGCGTATTGCCGGTGTGCAGCATGAGTTTTCTAGTCTTCCAGGTGTTGTTGAAGATGTTACAGACATCATCCTCAACCTTAAAAAAGTAAAATTTAGACACCACGGAAAAGAAGGTCGCGTTTTGACTCTTAAAGTGGAAAAAGAAGGTGTTGTGGTTGCTGGAGATATCCAGGAAGACACGATGTATGAAGTTGTTAATAAAGATCAGGTTATCTGTACACTTGACCGCAAGGTGAAGTTTGACTGTGAGTTCGAAATCAAAGTTGGACGTGGATTCAACACAGGTGACGAAAATAAACGCCCTGAAATGCCAATTGGCGTCATTGCTATTGACTCCATCTTCTCACCTGTCGTTCGCGTCAAGTATGCTGTAGAAGCGACGCGTGTTGGTCAAATGACGGACTATGACAAGATTATCTTAGATGTCTGGACAGATGGTCGTCTTGAGCCATCAGAAGCGCTACTTCAAGCTTCCGCTATCCTTCGCCATCACCTCGATGTCTTTGTCAATTATGACGACAACGCTGTTGAATTTGATGCCGCTCCTGAAGAGCAGAGCGAAGAGAATGCAGCACTTAAGAAATTGCTTAATATGTCAGTGAACGAAATCGAACTCTCTGTTCGTGCCGCGAATTGCCTAAACAATGCGAATATCACTTCCGTAGGTCAGCTTGCTATGAAGAGCGAGGCTGAGATGCTTAAGTACCGTAACTTTGGTAAGAAGTCATTAAACGAAATTAAGGACAAACTCGTAGAACTCGGCCTTGGTCTTGGTATGAGCTTCGATCCTTCATTACTCACAGGGCCAATACCAAGTGTAAAAGCTCCTCGTCTCGGTGTCGAAGAAGAAGCTCCAGTAGGGCTTGCTGATTTAATCGCACAAAACCTTCAGGACGACTGAACGTAACAATCAAACATTTAAACTAAGAAAGGAACATCCCGATGAGACATCGACGTAAATTCAGCAAACTTAATCGCAGTGTGCCACATCGCCACTCACTTCTCGCCAATCTCAGCAGCAGCCTGATTGAGCATGGTCGTATCCGCACTACCTTAGGTAAAGCAAAGGCTCTTCGTCCATTCGTTGAAAAGCTTGTGACTCTAGGTAAGCGTGGTGATCTTCACGCTCGCCGTCAGGTGATTGCTACTCTCGGTAGTAACCAGCTTGCTCAACGCTCTGCAAAGAAACTTTTTTCTGAGATAGCTCCAATGAATGCAAACCGTGCTGGGGGATACTGCCGTATCACAAAGCTTGGTCTTCGCCTCACAGATGCTGCTCCTATGGCTATTATTGAGTGGGTTGACCAGCCATCTGATACTGTAGAAGAAGCTTCAGATGTTGAGGTGGAAGCAACATCCGAGTAACTAATAAGGCTAGATTTTCTAGTTCACTTTATGAATGCAACCTTGTGTACAAGGTTGCATTTTTTTTATTGTCATGTCGCCAGATAAGGCGAAATCTGACACAGAGAAAGTATGTTCTAGTTGTTAAAAATGGGTGGCTTGCTTGACTTCATCTCATCAGTCAGCATATTAGATTGATGATCAAGTCTTATAGGTTTTTATGGTTTTTGCTCACCTCTATACTCGCTCTTAATGTAGTGAACGCGCAAGAGCAGGAGTTTCAATTATTTGAGTTAAGGACGTACCATACCAATGACGGGAAATTAGATGCCTTGCATACACGGTTTAGAGATCATACTTGTTCTCTTTTTGAGAAACACGGGATGATTAATCTTGGCTATTGGACGCCTGAAGGGATGCCGAATACGTTGATTTATTTATTAGGGTACCCTGACCGTTCAAGCAGAGCTAAAAGTTGGCAAAATTTTCTGAATGATCCTTCTTGGAAGAAGGCTTACAAGGCCTCGACGGTAGATGGGAAATTAGTTTCGAGTATTGAGAGTGTTTTGTTAAAAATGACAGATTATTCCGAGCCTCCTTCGATCATTACAGACCCACAGAGATTGTTTGAACTCCGAGTGTATTCGGCAAATGAGGGGAAATTAGATGCCTTGCATGCACGGTTTAGAGATCACACCTGCCGTATTTTTGAAAAACACGGCATGATGAACTATGCCTATTTTACTCCAACGGAGGAAAAAGACGGACGAGAGGATACACTTATTTACTTCATAACTCATAAGGATAAGGCAGCTAGATCTGCAAGTTGGGATGCGTTTAAAGTGGACGAAAACTGGATAAAAGCGAAGGCGGAGTCAGAGCAAAAAGGTAAAATTTTGGTTCGAAATGGAGTGAAGTCAGTACTTTTATCCGCCACAGATTATTCTCCTGTGAAGTAGTTTTTTTTGGTAGGAGGATTGCTCTTGCCGTCATTTTCTGGGGAGTTACTGTCCGCGCTAGGATATGGGAACACAGACAATGATAGCAGGGCAGAGATGGGTGAGTGATTCTGAGCCAGAGTTAGGTTTGGGCATGTTATTGAAGGCTGAGGGAGCTAGGGTGGAAGTCCTTTTCCCTGCAGTAGAGGAAACTCGTGTCTATGCTGTGGAATCTGCTCCTCTTCGTCGAGTTGAGTTTCGGGAAGGGGATAGTATTGAGACGCATGAGGGCGTAGAGCATTTGGTGAAATCTAGTTGTGAAACGAATGGTTTAATTGTTTATCAAACGGATTTAGGTGAGGTGGCTGAGGCGGAGCTTTCTGACAGTATTGGATTCCTTAAACCAGAGGACCGCTTGTATGGAGGGCAGGTTGATGAGGATATCGTGCATGCCTTAAGAGTGGAGGCTTTGCAGATGAATTGTGAGTTGAAGCGATCTGTTGTGAGGGGATTTGTAGGGGGAAAGATAGATTTGATACCACATCAATTGGGGATTGCTTACGAAGTGGCGTCACGGTTGCGCCCTCGGGTTTTATTGGCAGATGAAGTTGGATTAGGGAAGACAATTGAAGCCTGTTTGATTATGCATCGAATGCATCTGACGGGCCGTGCGGAGCGCGTCCTTATCATCGTTCCAGAGCCATTGATTAATCAATGGTTTGTAGAGCTTCTGCGTAAGTTTAACCTGTTGTTTAGCGTGTTTGATGAAGCGAGGTGCGTGGCGATCGAGGCTCAAGAGGAGGGGTTAAATCCATTTTTAGATAGTCAATTGGTGATCTGTAGCTCTGCTACGTTAACGGGAAATCCAGCTAGAAAAGAGCAGGTGGTTACGGCTGGTTGGGATTTGTTGATCGTGGATGAAGCTCATCATCTGGAATGGAGTGAAGAGGAGTCTAGTGAGGACTATGCAGTCGTAGAAGCATTGGCTTCTGAGGTCGTTGGTCTATTATTGTTAACCGCAACACCGGAACAATTAGGCCCAGAAGGGCACTTTGCTCGCTTGCGTTTATTAGACCCTATTCGTTTTTCTAATATCTCTCAGTTCCAACAAGAGTCTGAGAGGTATGAGCGGATCGCTGAACTCATTGACCAAGTGAATACTCAGCAAGAAATCACAGCGGAAGCATGGGAGAAAGCTGGGATTAAAGGGGGATTGATGGAAGAGCGTGCCTCTGCCTGGACGAGTGGTGATAAGACACAAGGGAAAGAATTGGTATCTGAGCTGCTCGATTGCTTTGGCACGGGGCGTGTGATGTTTCGAAACACGAGAGAGCAACTTCAGGGTTTTCCGAAGCGTGTGCCTCATCTTTATGAGATTGTAGATGATACAATAGACTGGCTTGTCGATTTATTGCTAGAGCTTGGGGACGAGAAAGTGTTGTTGATTTGTGAGAGCCAAGAGATGGTCGAGCAGATTGCAGAAGGAATACGTGAGAGAGTGCAGATCAATGTAGCTGTCTTTCACGAGGAGCTTTCTTTGATAAAGCGTGATCGTAATGCTGCTTATTTTGCAGAGGAAGATGGTGCTAGAATTTTGTTGTGTTCTGAGATTGGCAGTGAGGGTAGGAATTTCCAATTTGTGCACCATTTAGTGCTCTATGATTTACCAATGAATCCAGAATTGCTGGAGCAGAGAATAGGCCGCCTAGATCGTATTGGTCAGACAGAAGATATCCAACTGCATATACCTTATCAAAAAGGGACACGGGGAGAGGTCTTAGCCCGTTGGTATAATGAGGGGTTATCGGCATTTTCTCATAATATTTCTGGAGCTGCAGATATTTTAGAGCTGATTGGAGATGATTTTGTGTCTGTTCTTTCCGGAGATGGAGATTTAGAAAAATTGATTCAGTTGACTCGCTCAGTAGCGAATCAAATTTCCTCTAAGTTAAAGAAGGGGCACGATAAACTCTTAGAATTAAATTCTGACCTCTCAGAGCATGCCGCTTTAGTAATGGAAGGGATAGATGCGGCGGATAAAGATAAAAAGTTTGAAGGATTTCTGATTCGCTTATTAGATGTTTTAGGATTGGCTGTCAGTGATTTAGAAAATCGCTGTTATTTGTTGAAGCAGGGAAATGTGGTTACTAGTGCGTTCCCCAATATACCAGAGGATGGGTTGTCCGTGACATTTGATCGTAATAAAGCCCTGAGTAGAGATGAGTTAACTCTGTTGACCAGTGATCACCCTATTGCTCGTGCAGCTCTGGACACGATATTAGGGACCGAGTTGGGGAATTCTAACTTTAACGTCTGGGAAGACGAAAGTGGAGTGAAGCAAATGGTCTTGGAAGCTGAGGTCGTAGTAGAGGTGCTTGCTCCAGCAGCATTAGAGATTGATCGATTTTTACCAACTACCCCTATCCGAGTGGTGGTGGATCATCAGGGACGGAATTTAACGGATACCTTAGATTTTACAGAATTAGAGTTACGCGCCGGAGGTGTCAGGAAACTAATGAGTAAGCCTGTGGTGAAATTACAGGTGGTGCCTAAAATGTTGGCTCATATTCATCAAGAGGCAGGAGGTGTGATGAATAAACTCGTGGCTGCTGCGAAGCGTCAACTTAAGAAAACGATGAACCTCGAAATAGCTCGGTTGACGATGTTATCAGAGAAGAATGATGTTGTCTCTGAAGATGAAATTAGAGAGCTTGAGGTATTGCGTGATCAAATAACTGTTGCGATGGAGTCAGCGCGCTTACGTACAGATACATTACGCCTAATCTGGCGGCAATAGACTTTTCATGAGCTAGTTGACGTTACCTCGAGGTGCGACGATATGGTATGATGCATATGTTGTGGTGGCAGCTGAGAATAGAGTCGACGAATGTGACTTGATGGAAGCTAGGGGGGATACCGGCTCGTTTGATGGGACTCATGAAGCCTTCTACTTTGTTGAGTGGGCTTCATTACTAGAGTATGAAATGGAGGGTGGAGCTCTCTTTGCTAAGCGAAGAGATGAATGTTAAGATCGGAAGATCTTTTATCCATTCAGAAAAATAGAGATTTTTCTAGAAAGAGGCCAATCAAAAAGATAGCTGGCCAGTGTAACGACACTCTAGAGGGACAACAAAACAACAGATCCAGGGTGTATGCAGTACTTACCATTATGATGCCTACTTACGGCGGCGAATCATAAATAAAGAGGAAGCGGCAAGTAAGCCAAATAGACCAGTGGAAGGTTCAGGTACAGCGATAGAAGTGAATTGAACTTCTGAGAATTCGCGGTTAATTAATGCGCCACTTTGGTCTGTTAACACGGCTGTGAATGTACCTGCTCCAATGGCTGAAGGAGTAAGATCGACAGAAATTGATCCTCCAACTGGAACGGGACTTGGTTCACTAATTCCAGTTCCAGCAGCCTGTGTAGCACTAAACAGTGCTGTGCCAGCACCGTCTGTAATGACTAAATCAAAGTCTGTCACTCTCTCTGCAATGGCGCCTCCAACGACTGTGAAGATATCAAAGGTGGTTAAAGTCTCTCCTACTGGGACGATAAAGGTGTAAGTAAATGTGGCGTTGGTAATACCAGTCCCATTTGTGGCTGTGGAATTAAAAATAAAGCCGTTCGTGTTCCCTGGCCCATTAATGATTCCATCAATAGTAGCGTTGATATCAGGGAAGCTTAGGTTATTTGATCCAGTATTGACTGCATTTGTCATTGCAGTGGTCGGTGTGATGATCGTTGTAGCATGTGCGCTCAAGGCAGATAAGGCCAAGGCGCTGAATCCAAATAAGAATGATTTCATAGTTTTAGGAAGGTTATGTTTAATAGGTGATAAGGATACGTTATTGGGATACCTTAGCGAATTTATTTCGCTAAGACGTGGATTCACATATCTGAAACCACTAGGAATGTAAAAGGTTATTTATCTTTTTTCAAGGAATATCGTATTATATGAACTTATGTGGTTAAAGTGAGTTTAGCGAAGACTCTCTATATGGGAGGATAAGGAGGGCGGAGTGATTTCTTTAGATATGGTGTTTTATGCTATGATGGCTGTGATTTGGTGTCATTGGGTGGGGGATAGGTTTAAAGGTGTGGTTGTATTGTTATGAATATATGAAACTTGGGTTGTTATGGAGCTTATGGTGCATCGTTTCTCTTTTCTAGAAAGTGCGGCTAAAGCCTTGCTTGATAAGAAAGGGCTGCTACAAATGCGTCTTCAACCATGTCAGGCAAGCTCACTTACAAGGAATCTGGCGTCGACACCCGCAAGGCAGCGGCTTTGGTCGGCGATATAGGCGCGCATGTGCGCCGTACGCAACAGCAACGTAAGCTTCATGGAGCTTTTGGTCTGTTTGCTGCAGCATATGATCTTAGCGATTACAAAGAACCTGTGATTGTCACTGGCTGTGATGGTGTGGGAACGAAAGTGGAATTGCTACTGGAGAGGGAGATGTATGCCACTGCAGGCAAGGATCTTGTGGCAATGAGCGTGAATGATATTTTAACGACTGGAGGAGATCCTCTTTTGTTTTTGGACTACATTGGCATATCTAAGCTGGATAAACCAAAAATCACGGAACTGATTGCAGGGATGTGTGATTATTTAGAAGCTTGTGGGTGTATTCTGGCAGGTGGAGAAACGGCAGAGATGCCAGGAATTGTTCCAGAAAATGTGATCGAGCTTTCTGGGTTTTGTATTGGTTGTGCGGAGAAAAGTCAATTAATCGACCCTTCAACAATAAAGGAAGGGGATGTCTTGGTTGGCTATGGATCTGATGGGCCTCATGCGAATGGGTTTAGCCTCATTCGGCGTGTTCTAGCCGAGCATGCGAATGATTTCTCCGAAAAAGATGTAGAAGCCTTACTCCCTCCTACTCGCCTATATCATGATGTAGTGAATGACGTTCGCAAGCTGGGTATTGTGCCTAAGGCGATGGCTCATATTACTGGTGGGGGCCTTCCAGAGAATTTAGAGCGTTTATTTCAGGGAGTCGGTGCGGACTTAGTCATTCCTTATTGGGATAATCCCAGTGTTCGGAAGCTCTTTCAGTATGTCGATGCTGAGGATAAGTTCCATACTTTAAATATGGGGATAGGATGGGTTGTCATTGTTTCTCCTGATGATGTAGATGGAGTTCTTACAGCTGGCCCTGGTGGTACTATATTAGGAAAAGTTGGTTCTAAAGAAGGTGTTCGCGTTCAAGAGGCAGCTCCTATTGATTAAATGATGCATTGTTTTTAGAGTGCCAATTTGAGGCATTTGTTTACTTTAAACTTTTAAATACGATACGGAATTATGAGTGATTTCCTTAAACATGAATGCGGTATTGCGATGGTGCGTTTACGCAAACCTATGGCTTATTACTTAGAGAAGTATGGGTCGACTTTGTGGGGCTTTAATAAATTGTTCCTGTTAATGGAGAAGCAACATAATCGTGGTCAAGATGGGATTGGGATTGGTTGCTGTAAGCTAGATATGCCTATTGGGCAGCCTTATATTAATCGCCGTAGAGATTCAGAGAAGGATTGTTTAGCGAACGTATTTCATCAGGAAATGCATTCTTATAACGAAATGGTTCGCTTAGGGCATCTGGATCCAGCCGACCCTGAGAGTGTTAAGAATAAATTTGATTTTGGAGGTGAAGTTCTTATGGGGCACCTGCGTTATGGGACTTCTGGCGAGTTTGCGACGAGCTCGTGTCATCCATATTTACGTAGGAGTAACTGGCCTACACGCACATTGATGGTGCAGGGCAATTTCAATATGACGAATGCTGGAGATCTGAACCAAAAATTAATCGAGCGCGGGCAGCACCCCGTTTTTGGTACGGATACTCAGACAGTTTTGGAAGAAATTGGATTTCATTTAGATGAGGCTCATACAGACCTTTATCACACGTTGCGTGACGATGGTGTGGATGGGAAAGAGATTCCATCCAGAATTTCGGTACAGATGGATTTATTGGAAATTCTGAAGGAATCAGGGAAGGCCTGGGACGGTGGATACGCTATTTGTGGTGTTGTCGGTAATGGGGATATGTTTGTCTTGCGTGATCCACGCGGTATACGGCCTTGCCATGTTTACATAGATGATGAAGTGATTGCGTTTGCTTCTGAGCGAGTCCCGTTGATGACTGTGTTTGAAGCGGATCAGGATAAGGTGCATGAACTTGGGCCTGGCACAGTGACAATTGTGAAGAAGAATGGAGACCTTCGCAACGAACGCTTTGCTCCTGAGGAGAAGTTGACACCATGTTCCTTTGAGAAAATTTATTTTTCTCGTGGTAATGATCCTTCTATCTATCGGGAACGCAAGGCGATGGGGGCGGCATTAGTACCCCAAATTGTGCAATCAATGGGCAGTAATTTTGATAATGCTGTCTTTTCTTTTGTTCCTAATACAGCTGAAACTGCGTATTATGGTTTGATGGATGGCTTGCGTGTATTTCGCCGGCAGCAAGTGAATGCGACGATTTTAGAAATGTCGGCGAAGGGGGAACTCTCCGCAGAATCACTTGATACTCTGGTGATGAGAGGCTGGCCTAGAGGGGAAAAAATGGCGCATAAAGATATTAAAATGCGCACCTTCATCGCCCAGGAAAGTGGCCGTGATAAGTTGGTTTCTCACGTGTATGATATTACGTATAACGTAGTGAAACCTGAGGACGACCTTGTCGTCCTAGATGATTCTATTGTGCGGGGAACGACGTTAAGGAAATCGATCCTTAAGATTCTAGGGAGAACAAATCCTAAGAAAATCATCATTTGCTCTACAGCACCTCAGATTCGATATCCAGATTGTTATGGCATCGATATGTCTGAGCTTGGTAAATTTATTGCCTTCCAGGCAGCTGTGGCTCTACATCGTAGAGCTGGGCATCAGGGGCTATTAGATGAAATTTATAGAGCGTGTAAAGCGGAGCTGGAAAAACCGTTCTCAGAGCGAGTCAATCAGGTGAAACGAGTCTATGAGTGCTTTACTCCGGAAGAAATCTCTGCGGAGATTAGTCAAATGGTGAGACCTGTAGAAGGGGCATGGAGTGGAGAGGTAGAAGTTATTTTTCAAACCATTGAAGATCTCCATGCTTCGATTAAAGGGCCATGTGGAGATTGGTATTTTACAGGAGATTTTCCGACTCAAGGTGGCGTTGCTACAGTCAACTTAGCTTATGTGAATTGGTATGAGGGTGTCGAGGGGCGCTCCTATGATTTGCCCATGTAGAGGGACAATGTAAGGAGAAATAGATCTACCTATTGTGTAGTATTGGCTGAATTTTTTCAGGTGAAAAGCCTCTTATTAGTGCACAAAAAAGGGCTGGCAGTAGATTAGCCAGCCCTATAGAAGAAAAATGTTTTATGCTCTAGCGTTTTCTGCGGAGTGCAAATAAGCCAGTAAGTGACAGTAGAGCGAATGCAGAAGGTTCAGGAATAGCGACAGTATCTAGTGTGATAGTTGTTATTCTAGATGTGCCTACTTCATCATTTAAAGCATTGAGGTTTAATGTGCCGGTGTCAGCGAAGTCGCCCGTGACAACACCCGTTCCAAGAGAAACATCAATATTAATTTCATTAGCACTTAGGGAGTCAGTACCGAAGACGCCAGTGAAACTAGCTTCTGTAAAGTTAATAGTGGAAAAGAGTCCTCCTGTACTGATATTTGAGAGAGCGACATCCAGAGGGAGTAAAACATTGTTATTTGAGCCTCCTGAACCACCAGCAGTTCCTATTCCTGTACCACTCTGTGTGAAGAATCCTGCTCCTGGGAGCGAAATAGTGAGATCAAAGCTAATTGGGCCACCAGGTGTAGTAGTCAGTGTAGTGAACGCAGCGTCTGCAAAAAATGTAGTAGTCAGTGTAGTCAATCCAGTAGGATTTCCCGTTGGTCCGATGTCACCAAGAATACCAGCAGTTGAAAGGTTTAAAATAATAGCAGAATGTCCTATTGAAGTTGTAACAAGAAGAGAGCCGAGAGCTAATTTTAATTTTTTCATAAAGAATAAATGGTTTGTTTGACGTGTTAACTGGTTTGTTTGACGTATATAATCTCTTATATAAATAGTCGTAAAGTATAAAATAAAAAAATTAGACTTTTTTGAAAGTTGATTGATAAGATTAAACTGAAAAACTTGGTGTTCTGGAAGAGGTGAGGTAATTTGAGTCATGAGCGATACGCCATTTTATTTTCAAAAGCCTTTTCCTTTGGGGAGTGATAGAACCGAATACGAATTAATTTCTACAGAGGGAATCAATGTGTCTGACTTTCAAGGGCAAGAGATCTTACAAGTAGGAGAAGAAGTCCTTACATATTTGGCAAATGAAGCGACGAAAGCTATTTCTTTTATGCTTAGGCCAGCTCACCTCGAGCAAGTAGCTGCTATTTTAGAGGATGATGAGGCGAGTGAAAATGATCGTATGGTGGCGCTTACATTATTGCGCAACGCAGAAATAGCTTCCAGAGGGATACTGCCAACGTGTCAGGATACAGGGACGGCGATTGTGATGGGGAAAAAAGGGCAAAACGTGTGGACTGGAGTGGATGATGAACAAGCTCTTTCAAAAGGAATTTACAAGACATATACAGAGGAAAATCTACGCTATTCCCAGACCGTTGCGCTTGATATGTATCACGAAGTGAACTCTCGTACGAACCTGCCAGCGCAAATTGATCTATATGCGACGCAGGGCCTAAGTTATGAATTTCTATTTATTGCCAAAGGTGGGGGCTCTGCTAATAAAACATATTTATTCCAAGAGACGAAGGCGCTTTTGAACCCCAAACGGATGAAAGAGTTCTGTGTGGAGAAAATGACATCTTTGGGTACGGCTGCGTGCCCTCCTTATCATTTAGCATTTGTTATTGGAGGTACTTCTGCAGAGATGAACCTAAAAACAGTGAAACTGGCTTCTACGAAATATTATGATGAGTTACCGACAGAGGGGAATGAACACGGCCAGGCTTTTCGCGATGTGGAACTAGAGCAGGAATTGTTAAGCCTTGCACGTGAAATTGGTATTGGAGCGCAATTTGGGGGGAAGTATTTAGCTCTTGATGTACGAGTGATTCGACTTCCCCGTCATGGAGCATCGTGCCCAGTCGGGCTTGGTGTTTCCTGTTCAGCAGATCGCCAGGCAAAGGCGAAAATTACAAAAGAAGGCGTGTTTCTAGAAAAATTGGAAACAGATCCAGGGCGCTTTATCCCAGAGAAATATCGTGATTGGAAGTTTAAGGGAGTAGAGATTAATCTAGATGATGGGATGGAGAAGACTCTGGAGACCTTACATAAATATCCAGTGACGACAGCTCTATCTCTTAGTGGAACGATCATCGTAGCTAGAGATATAGCGCACGCAAAATTAAGAGAAATGATAGAGGAGGGGAAGGAATTACCAGATTACGTGAAGGATTACCCCATCTATTATGCAGGGCCGGCGAAGAAGCCTGATGGCTTGCCCTCGGGATCCTTTGGGCCGACAACCGCTGGAAGAATGGACGGTTATGTCGACCAATTTCAATCTCATGGAGGATCTATGGTGATGTTGGCTAAGGGAAACCGCTCTCAGCAAGTGACGGATGCCTGTAAGAAGCATGGGGGGTTTTATTTAGGCTCGATCGGTGGACCTGCTGCGATTCTAGCACAGAATCATATTAAAAATGTAGAAGTGGTAGATTTCCCTGAATTAGGGATGGAAGCTGTTTGGAAGATCCAGGTTGAGAATTTTCCTGCGTTTATTCTTGTGGATGATAAAGGGAATGATTTCTTCCAAAATATTGGATGTGTTGTCTGTAAATAGGAATGATGCTTGGCGAGTATGGCGTGTGTCTTATGGAACTGTTTGTGTAAAACTATCAGAGCATTAGACACCCCGCTTACTTCCCCATAGCTGGACGTGAAGTCTATCACAAAAGCGGTAACCGTGATCGCGGCAGATATCGGCGAGCCACAGACGGCGTTGGACTAAGATCTCTGGGGTGCGCCCTTCTGGCATGAGGAGCACTCGCTGGGTATCAAGCTGATTGTCTGTAACGATTTGTGTTACTTCCTCGAGATCCGTGTCATTTTGAATGACGAATTTGAATACGGCTTTTCCACTCTCTTGGAACCATTGCAGAACTTTGGTATTGTAGCGCAGATGGGGAGCGTTCCCAGAGTTGGAGAGTTTGGGCGATACGTTAAATTGCTGGATGAGTGGCGCTAGATCGGAGTTAGGGATCTTAGTTCCGTTCGTCTCTATTTCTACGTAATAGTTGCTTCCTTGTTGTTTACAGTGTTCTAGCAGTTCTACCCAGCCTTCTTGTTGGAGAAGAGGTTCGCCCCCTGTTAGCACGAGGTTGTTGCAGTTGTATTTCGAAATGATGTGAAAGATATCAGAGGGGTTTAAAGCTATGATGTAGTCTTCTTGTTTAAACTTATTGTAGCCCTCTGTGTGATCATGATCATGTTTCCATGGTGTATGTTCCCAGTTCCAGGTATAATCAGTATCACACCACTGGCAGTGGAGATTACAGAGGCTAGAGCGGATGAATACGGCGGGTACACCACTATTGATACCTTCTCCCTGAAGGGTGTGGAAAATCTCAGGGGCATTATTAAGCTTAGCTAACTTCAGAGGCATAGGAAATGGTAGTGGTTGGGATAGGTGTTTGTCGAATCTTAGGCTCTTACATGCTGCATGAAATGGATGGGAAGACCTCATGCCTTTAGTGATGCGTTAGAGAGGTGATGTCTTTCCTTGGATTCTGAGTTTCATGGGGGATCGATAGATAGTGAGTGACTGTTGGAGAGTATGAACTATACCCTTACGTGTTTACGGAGCTCAACAGTCCTGATCTTTGTGGGCTCTCATAGATAATATAGTGTACCATAGGAATAGGATGAGGAGACCCCCAGTCTCGTTCGCAGCTGGATTATTCTCATTGTGTAATACGTGGCCACTCCATTCGATAGAAGGAAAGCGCAGGGCTGCTAATAAGAACGTGAGAATCATGGTGAATAAATAGAACGTTCTGGGGAGCGGGCGTATGGCTGTGATGAAGGACACGATGGAGGTGAGGGCGTATCCTGCAATCCATAGGGAGGTAATCACCTGATTTGTCTGATATTGATCAATGTCATTACGTTGCCAATAGGCAAAGCAAGCAAAGAGTATTCCTAAAATAATACAGGCAGTTTTCATAGTCGTTTCAATATCGTGTCGAGGAGAAGTATCGTGATGTTTTAGGTGGTATGATGTGTGAGAGGGGGGGGCTTAGTCTATCGATATTCGGTGTTATTGGATATCGATTTACCAAGTACCAGTTTACCAAGTGTCGATTTGCCATTCTTCGAGTAGAGACTCTGGGCAATCATCAAGAAAGCGAGAAGGAGTCTGAAGGATATCTCCCGTATAGCTCTTTGGGTTCATCATGGGATAAGTCATGTAGAGTTGGTCTTTCGCCCTGGTAATAGCGACGTAGAAGAGCCGTCTTTCTTCTTCTAATTGTTCCCAGTCATCCGAATCTAAAATTCTGGCGTTTGGAAACATTCCATCCGTTAACCAAACGAGGAAAACTACTTTCCATTCAAGGCCTTTTGCTTGGTGGATAGAGGATAAGGTGACTCCCTTTTCATCAGGCGCTTCATTCTTACCTGTAGGGGTTTGTTCAACTCCGTCGACTCCTCCGAGGAGGGCAAGCTGTGAGAGGAATTCCTCAATGTCATTATAACGATCTGCGTATGTTTGGAGCTGTTCGATATCTTGTCTCCGGTTATCGTAGTTATCGAAGGACTCTCGCATGTAATCATCGTAAATAGCGTGAAAGATACTATAGATCATATCGGCAGGGCGGGCAAAGCCATCAGCTGTCAATAATTCATCCATCGTATGGCAAAGTTGCTCCCAATGTATTTTTGCTTTAGCAGGGGCCTTAAAAGTGAGTAGGGTCTGAGAGAATGATTCTGGTGGTTTGTCTAGAGTATAAGCTGAACTCGCTCTCCAATTTTCCCATAATTTATGGGCGCTAACAGTTCCTAACCCAGGGAGTAGGGTGACCATGCGTTTGAAGCTGATCTCATCTCTTTTATTGACTGCAAACCGTATGAACGCGCAGATGTCTTTAATGTGAGCTTGTTCGAAAAATCGTAACCCTGAGGTGATTTGGAAAGGGATCGTACGTGTGGTGAACTCCATTTGAAGTTCCATACTTTGGTAATGAGCCCGGTAGAGGACAGCCATTTCCTCGAGTTCAATACCCTGATCTCGCAGTTCGAGAATTCTCTGTGAGACAAAGTCGGCCTGAGCATTCGGGTGGTCTAGCGGGACTATGGCTGGAGTGAAATCTGTAGTGGGGCGGACAGCTTGTAACTCTTTATTGAATTGCTCTGTGTTAGCCTTAATCGCCTCATTAGAAAGGGCGAGAATTTCTGGCGTAGAGCGATAGTTTTGTTCAATTTTAAAGACTTGAGCATTTGGATAGCGAGTGGGGAAATGAAGGATGTTTTTCATGTTCGCCCCCCGCCAAGAGTAGATAGATTGCGCATCATCCCCTACGACCATGAGAGATCCTTTTACACCAACGAGTAAATCGATGAGTTCGCATTGGACTGTATTTGTATCTTGATACTCATCAACGAGGACGTAACGGAATTTCTTCTGGTAGAGACTGCGTAAATCTTCGTTTTCTTTAAGCAGTTTGAGTGTTAGGATGAGAAGGTCGTCAAAATCCATGGAGTTGGTTTCCAGTTTTTTCTCTCCATAGGATGTATGAATCGATTGGATCTCTTTGCTCCAATCAGCAAAATAAGGATAGCTCGTTTCAATGATATCTTCGAGCGTGGCACCAGTATTTTCGATGAGGCTAAAGATGGAGGCGAGAACATCTGGTTTAGGAAATCGCCGTTGTTTTGTATCGATGTTAGCCGCTTTGATAATTGTACTTAGGAGAGATTTCTGGTCATCACGGTCCATAATAGAGAAGGAGCGTGTATAACCTAGATCGTCGGCATGGCGCCTTAATATCTTATTGCCAATAGAGTGAAATGTCCCCGCCCACAGATCATCAATATCTCGCTGAACGAGCTCAGAGACTCTTTCCTGCATTTCTTTAGACGCTTTATTCGTAAATGTGAGGAGAAGGATATTGCGAGCTTCGACAGCCTGATCTAGCAGGAAAGCAACTCTGTAAGTGAGAGTGCGAGTTTTCCCCGAGCCCGCACCGGCTATGACGAGAGCATGCCCTGGGCGTGCTGTGACTGCGGCGCATTGCTGTTCATTGAGCTCTTTCTGGTAGTCAATCCCACTAGTGGCTGAGTGCTCTGTTCGGTTCAGTTTATATTCCCTTGCCATTGCCGTGTAGCTTAGACATGGGGAGGTGAGGGGCAATCGTATATTTTAAACGATTGGTATTCCCTTCTGCGTTCTTTTCCAAAGAATTTAGTGAGTCTAGGAAAGAAAGAGCTTCTTTTGAGTAGAATAGACAAAAGGAATAGGCTGTATGGCAGAAAAACTTGATTTGGGCCTTGTCATATGAGCTAGAACTTCGCACTAAACCTCGCGTAATGCATGATTTTGAAGGTTTAAACATACCCTCGGACGGCTTTGATGCTGTTATTTTCGATCTTGATGGAACTCTTGTTGACTCGATGCCAGTTCACTTCATGGCTTGGAGTGAAGCCTTAGCTGCGAATGGGGTACCAAGAAACGTTTTCCCTGAGGACGTATTTCATGCAATGGGTGGACGACCCACTAAGGACATTGTCTGTGAACTGAATGGAGAGCATAATCTGACACTGGATGCAGAGACAATTTCTTTGGCGAAGAGAGAGGCATTTATTAGCCGAATCGAGGAAGTGGAGCCGAATGAAGAGGTACTTGCCTTTGCACGGAGCCTAGATGGTAAAATGCCAATGGCAATAGCATCTGGCGGTTCCAGAGTCGTCGTAGAAAAAACTCTGCAAGCACTGGGATTGAGTGATCTTTTTGACGAAGTCGTTACAGCAACAGAAGTCCCTTGTGGCAAGCCTGCGCCAGATGTGTTCCTACAAGCAGCAAAGGAACTAGGAGTAGATCCTCAGCGTTGTCTTGTGTTAGAGGATGCCCCAGCAGGAATCGAAGCTGCTCAGGCGGCAGGTATGAAAGTTGTCGCTGTTCCCGCCACAGTTCACCTCCATTAAACCCGTTTATTCGGGAAAGGGTGATTTTAAACAGCTGTAGGGTGCTATCGCTGTTTTTACAGATATTATTCAAAAATCAAGCTTGCTTAGGGTGATGAGATGCGTAGTTTTCCAGCTCTTACCGCAAGGTATTCTAATTTCGATTAAATCAAAATATGGCAACTGCAGAAGTTCAACAACATGGATTCCAAGCTGAGGTAAAACAGCTTTTAGATATCGTTATTCACTCTCTCTACACAGATAAGGAAATTTTTGTGAGAGAGCTCGTTTCTAATGCGGCAGACGCTTTAGAGAAAATGAGACTAAAGCAACTCACAGAGAAGAGCGTATTCGACGGAGACAAAACTTTAGAAATCAATATTACGACGGATGAGGAAGCAAATACTCTGACGATAGCGGACTATGGTATTGGTATGACGAGTGAGGAGTTGACTGAGAACCTAGGGACGATTGCCCACTCCGGAACAAAGGCTTTTTTAGAGCAACTGAAAGAGAAAGGAGACGGGAACGCTGATGTCATCGGTCAGTTTGGTGTAGGTTTTTACAGTGCATTTATGGCGGCAGATACGGTAGACGTCCATACTCACAGCTGGAAAGAAGACGCTCAGAGTTTGAAATGGTCTTCAGATGGCTCTACTGGCTATACAGTGGAAGAAACAGAAGTGGAAGACCGCGGCTGTAAGATGGTGATTCACTTAAAGGAAGGCCAAGAAGAGTTTTCCAAAGGAGATCGCATTAAAGAAATTTTAGAGAAGTATTCCAACTTCGTTTCTTTCCCGATTAACCTCAATGGAGAGAAAGTAAATAATGTCGATGCTCTTTGGCTTAAATCTAAGAGCGATGTCACAGAGGAAGAATACGAAGAGTTCTATAAATTCGTAGCTCACGCGTGGGATAAACCTCGATACACAATGCACTTTAGTGCAGATGCCCCTCTCGCGATTAATGCATTACTCTTTGTGCCAGGTGAGAATCAGGAACAATTCGGAATGGGACAAGTCGAGTCAGGAGTTTCGTTATATTGCCGTAAAGTCTTGATTGACTCTAAGCCTGAGAAATTGTTGCCCGAGTGGCTTCGTTTCCTGAAAGGAGTGATTGATAGTGCGGATTTACCTTTGAATATTTCTCGGGAATCAATGCAGGACTCAGCCTTGATTCAGAAACTTAATAAATTGATAACAAAGAGATTCTTAAAGTTTCTTGAAAAGCAGGCGAAAGATGACTCTGCGAGCTATAACGAGTTCTTTGAAAAGTTTGGTCGCTTTCTTAAAGAAGGAATCGCGACGAGCTTTGAGTACCAGGAGCAACTAGGTAGCCTTCTTCGTTTTGTGACTTCCACAACAGCAGAAGGAGAGGTGACCTCCTTTGCCGATTATATCGAGCGCTCCGGAGAAGACTCGGAAGAGATTTACTATCTAGTGGGAGCCTCCCGTGAAGCGATAGAATTAGGCCCTTACCTTGAAGCGTTTAAAGCCCGTGGTCTTGAAGTCGCTATATTCACCGACCCAGTTGACCAATATGTCCTAGACTCCATGCCAGAGTTTAAAGGTAAGAAATTAGTTTGTGCAGATCGTGCAGACATTGAGCTTGATGACGTCGAGACAGAAGGAGAGAGCCTTAGCCAAAATGAGATTGATGCTTTAGTTAGCTGGATGTCAGACACTCTTGGTGACAGCGTAGAGAAAGTCGAAGCAGGTAAGCGTTTAGTAGGGAGCCCTGTCGCAGCCCTCGCTCCTAAAGAAGCACCGAATGCTCAGATGATGGCCATGATGAAGGCGATGGGGCAGGAAGCTCCTACTCCTAAAGTGACTTTAGAGATTAATCCGAGGCATGAAGTGATTAAAAACCTATCAACCCTACAACAACGTGATACGGATTTAGCGGAAATGGTAGTGGCACAGCTCGCAGATAATGCACTCTTAGCCGCAGGGTTACTAGAAAACCCTCAGACGATGCTCTCGCGTATCAACGATATCCTCGCAAAAGTAGCGAAGTAGTCAGCGTTGATCATATCGATTTGTAAGGGGTGCCATAGAGGCATCCCTTTTTATTTGGAATCAGGGGAATTTGAGATTTTGTAGGTTGCAGAGAGATTTCTTCCCGTCTTTGCTTTGGGAAAGCTTTGACAGCCAGCCAAAGGCTCGTTATGGCTGCATCGAATTCTATAAATTATGACTCATGTCTGAATCGAAGCCATTATTGAAAAACCCTGACGTGACTCTGATCGGAGGAGGTATTATGAGTGCGACCCTAGGGATCATGCTGAAGTACTTGAAACTAGAGCTCACAATCCAGATCATAGAAAGTCTAGGAGATGTCGCTCAAGAGAGCTCCCATGCATGGAATAATGCTGGTACAGGCCATGCCGCACTGTGTGAGCTGAATTATACAGCAGAGCGTGAAGATGGTACCGTCGACATCTCAAAGGCAGAAAAAATTTTTGAATCCTTTGAGCAGTCCAAGCAGTTTTGGGCATACTTGGTAGAACAGGGAGCGGTAAAAGACCCTCAGGACTTTATTCGCAGAGTTCCGCACATGAGCTTTGTCTCAGGAGAAAAGAATGTCGGCTTTTTAGAAAACCGATTTCAAGCGATGAGTGAGCATCACTTCTTTGCCAATATGGAGTATACCACAGATCGCACTGTGATTGATAAATGGGCTCCTTTATTAAATGATGGCCGTCGTGATGAGGAAAAAATCGCATTGACTCGTGTAGGTAATGGCACGGATATAGACTTCGGTGTTCTCACCGCAAAACTCATTTCACATCTAGTGAAGATGGATGGAGTGCAGCTTAATGTGAACACAGAAGTGAGAGGCCTTAAGAAATTAGAGAATCAGAAATGGTTTGTAAAAGCCCGTAGAGAAAGTGAAAACCGCTCAGATAGGATCGAATCAGGATTTGTATTTATTGGAGCAGGAGGGGGGAGTTTACACTTACTTCAAGAATCAGGCATACCAGAAGGAAAGGGCTTTGGTGGTTTCCCTGTCAGCGGGCAATTTCTTGTGTGTAAGAACCAAAAAATCGTAGATGAGCATCAAGCGAAAGTCTATGGCCGTGCCGCCGTAGGAGCTCCTCCAATGTCAGTACCTCACCTAGACACACGTGTTATTCATGGAAAGACGAGCCTATTGTTTGGGCCGTTTGCCGGGTTTTCTCCGAAGTTTTTAAAGTCAGGGTCGACGTTAGACCTCTTGAAATCAGTGAGTTGGGATAATTTAGTTCCCATGCTTTCTGTTGGTAGGGATAATATGAACCTCACCGAATATCTGTACCAAGAAGTCATGAATAGCCATAAAGACCGTTGTGATATTCTTCGTGAATTTTATCCAGACGCTAACAATGAAGACTGGGAATTGGTGACAGCAGGGCAACGTGTGCAAATTATTAAGAAAGACCCCGAAGTCGGAGGGAAACTTCAATTTGGTACCGAAGTCGTAGCCGCAGAAGATGGTAAATTAGCCGCTTTATTAGGGGCCTCACCAGGAGCCTCCACCTCCGTCTCGATTATATTGGAAGTCCTACAAAAATGCTTTCCTGAGGAAATGGAACAAACTGGCTGGAAAGAGAAACTGGCCAGCCTAGTCCCCTCATACTCCAAATCATTGATCGAAGATAAAGACCTCTTTGACACTTTAAGAATGCGCTCTAGAAACCTCTTACAATTAGGAGATCCAATACCGGCTCCGGAGTGATTTGTTTTTGTGTAATGTGGATTTGTACTGAGTATTACCGACCTGTGTGTTTGCTGCAGTGTGTGTTTTATAAAAATTCAGAGACATTAACAATGAACTGTTAAAGAGGAGTGTCGTTTTATATTATCGGCCTAAAATGATCCTAAGCCTCATATTTAATCTCTCTATCCAAGTAGAGTGAGGAGTACTTCGGCGAACAGCTTTCAAATAGCTCTTTCGGAGATCTTTTGATTGTTGTTGGTGTGATAGATATTCTCGAACAAGACATGTGTGTATTTTCGGTGGGATGAAAAAAGTTCTTCTAAAATACTCGAATAGCCGTTTTGTTGCGAGCCGTTTGGTACTTTTAGCCTTAAAATGATGAGAAGTTTTGTGCATATTATTGCTGTGTATTCGATAGATCACATTCTTAGCAGAAGAGCTAAACTTCTCTTTACCGACCATACAAGTGAGCCACACAATAGGGTTGTCAGCATTAATGATCCATTCTGATTCGATTACCTTTGGAAATGGTAAATAAGGTTTGATACAAGAGGCCCTACAAACAAGGGTGGCCGGGACATTTCCAATAAAAGATTCACTTAAATATGTTAGGGCTAACGTAGAGTGAAAATGAGTGTCTTTATAACGAGTCACGCCTTTGCGTTGTGCTCCCATTGTGTCATAGTCACAGTAGTATAAAGAGAGATTTTTATTCGAGATGAATTTTTTTTCAGCTTCCTCAAGATGAGTTGGCTTCCATAAATCATCACCATCGAGAAATGCGATAATGGTACCTGTGGATTCTAAAATACCAGTGCTTAAGCAACTTAACTGTCCTCCATTTTCTTTTTCAATGAGGCGAGCAAAGGGTAGATTGGATATTAATTTTTTGACAATACTTACCGTGTTGTCGGTAGATCCATCATCTACAATAATTAATTCGTCAGGAAGGCGGTGTTGTTTCGTAACACTTTGAATGGCATCATGAATGAACGCTTCTGAATTATAAACATCAATAATTGCTGAGATATGCATCTTATTTATAGAGTTGAACCTAGGTGCTTGATTTCAAGTGAAAGGAATTGCCAGTTCAATAAATTATAATTTAGGCCTCCATTTATGAAATACTTTATTTTTCCAATTTTTCTGCCAAGTGACAGCCGATTGAATAATTTCATTAAGAGAGCTTATTTCTTGGTTTAAGGATGCCACTTCTTGGTGGAGAGAGCACAGTTGATCTTGTTTTTCAGCTAATTCTGTTCGATATGACCGTAATAAAGTGTCTTTAGAAATAGCAGAAACGCTATGTTTTAAGAATAATTGGAAGCGGTGCTCTATTTCACGAATTCTTATTTGTTGTTGATCTGTTAAACAATCAATTTCACTAGAGCCGGAAGCTGTAAGTAGCTCTTGGTTATAAATGGTATTAAAAGATACATGGTCTAGTTGAAAGCCTGATGTATTGAGCCACTGAATGACGTCATCTCCAGTAGACGAGAGGATTGGGATACTGGCGACTCTATATGTATTGGAATCAATTTGATTTAATAACTCAATGATTTCCTCATTGTGTCGAATCCAACTTTCCGCATATCTATGAATTTTTGTGATATCTTCAATGGATTGTAGGGAGGATATTGGTGTGTTTGAGGTGTTCTCTTTTTGACTTCTATTCCAAAGAGATGTGACGACTTCTGCACAAGGTCGGTAAAGAACAAGGTACTTTGGATTTACTAAGACCTTTTGATATTCTTTAATGAAAAGGCATGTTCTAGGCTCTTTCCAGCCCCAGTATTTGGAAAGATTATTTTTTAATGTTACAAGAGATTCTAATCTTTTTTGAAAATAAGGAGAAAGTGTAATTGGCTGACAGCTTTCTAAACCTCCATATTCAATTCCTAGTGATTTAAAAACATCCTCATGAAGGTCATGGAAATCTAAGTCTTCAAAATGCCCCTGTTCATTACCAATACCAGCAGGCATAATTCTGTCACCTAAGTTTAAACCACAACGGCTTAACCAATTAGCACAAAGTGATGTGCCAGATCGGTGCATACCTAGAATGACTAAAGTAGAGTTCATAGAGTAATCCGTATATTAACGTTTAAGAAAAAGAAGAGCGAACTTTTTCCCAGAGTGCAATGTCGAGTGCATTTTCTGTCTGTAGGTGTTTATAAAGAGTGCTGCCTATTTCTTGCTCAATGGCCGCTAAGGATTCTTTCAGTGGTTTTTGGGTTCTTGTTCCTACATTAGATCTTACGGTTTTAAGCTGAAGATCTATTCCGTAGCTTTTTAAATAGCTTTCGAGTTTCGTCAGTGACTCAGAAAATTGTTCTACCAAGCCAACGAATTCTAATTCGTTGAGAGCCTTCATAGCTAGTTCCTCATCAGAAGAGGAGTCATCATACATTGTGATTAATTTAGCTGCATGGAAATTTCGACATTGAGTATCATGTTTTTGAGCTAATCTGATTTCTATATAACCAGCTAAATTGGTATTGCGTGCTACAACCGCACCAAAATTTGGAGTTTGTTGTTTTTTTTCAAATTCATAAGCAGAAACGATTCTGCTAATAGGGTGCCTAAAGAAGATGATGGGTAAGATCTTTTTTCCTGTGACTTTAGGTGTAGGAAAAATAGCTGTATGAGATGAATAGCAGATAGTCTTCGGTGTTTCTTCAATCCACTGTGCTAATTGAGCCCGGTTTGTGCTTTTGTTTGCTGGGAATTCTTTTGTTTTCCACAGTTCACTGTCTTTTGGGAAGTTGAGCTTTATTGCTTGATCCAGAGAAGTCCCTGCATTTTTAAATAGATGGTAATGGAGGATAACAGTTTCCAATTGTTGTTCTAACATGTCGTTGTGATGTGGATTGAAATATATCGAAATAGAGAGCTTGAGGACTTAAAAATGATATGATGATTTAAGGTTATCTTCTTGATTCTAAGAGGTTTTGAGAAAATTTAATAGATGTATTTACCTTATGGCGTGTGTCATTTTTAGTCTAAGATTGATAGCTCTTGTAAGAGAGGTTGATGAATTGGCTTGGTGTTAATACCTTACCACCTAATTGTTGAGGTTGTTTAATATGGTTTCTAGAAAGGTATTTAAGGTTGTTGGCATGACAAACAGAGCTAGAGATCGGCAAGCTTGTGTTTTTAAGAAGAGGGTCTTCGACTGTATCTGGGTCTATATTAGAAAAATCTATTTCTAGGTGCAGTAAAATTTTTTTCAAATAATAGTATATTGTTTGAAGCACAGGGTGGTTAAAAGTATGGAAAGTAGGGTATTCTTTCGATAAATATTCAATTTCCAGGGCAAATGGCACGGAAACCAACATTTCTCTAGCCAGCAAATCTAAAAAGCTTTCGTTCCAAATCTTCCGATTAACATCATGATTGGAGATCTGGGCCGTTTCCCATTGATCAAGGCACTCCTGTTCTGTTCGTCTTTTTTTAAAACAATCGTGGATCAATTTACTGTTATAATCACCAAGAGGAGATTGTTGACGGTTTGGGAGGTAGGTGAAATCTGGATGTAAACCACGAAAAAATAAATTATGAATCACTGTGAGGTGAGTGAATTTCTTTTTTAATGAATTTGTAGCTAAACACTCGTATTTACTGCTGAGAGGTTGAGATAAAACAAGGTCGCATTTTTTAAGAGATTTAAAGGCCTTTAAATATTCGGTCTTTTTAAGTATGTGGATAGGGAATAAAACGACTTCGGAATTGGGAAAAAGAACCTTTAAGAGCTTCATATAAGATTCAATTTGGCAGTTACCTAAGAGGCCTATTTTCATAATTAATTGAGATTTTTAAGGATAGATTGAATCAATTGTTGTGCAGGATCGTAGCCACATAGCTCTTGTACCCACTTGAGGCCTTGTTGAGATTCTTTTTCTAAAAGTAGTTTGTCAGGAAGGATTTTTTTGAGTGAGTCCGAGAATTCATTGAATTCGCGTATAATAATCCCACAGTTATCCCCTGATGGATCTAACATTCCTTCCCCTGCAACTGGGGTCGCTAATACTGGAATACCATTGGCTAAACTTTGATTTATTTTACCTTTTACCCCAGCACCGTGAAGTAGAGGGGCAATTGTTAGTTTACAATCAGCGATGTGCTCATTAACACACTCTACCCAGCCAGGAATCTCGATATTGGGATATTTTCGCCATGTTTTTTTGTACTCATCTGCTTTATTACCAATGATCTTTAGTGTAATGTCAGGAACAAGGTCTACAATTTTATTCCAATGTGTTTTTAGAAAGAGCTCCATCGATGTCACATTAGGTTCGTGTAAGAAGCTGCCAACAAAAGCGATTGTGTTTTGTTTACTTTCAAATGGTGTTGATGAGCGGGAGATATGTTTTTCAATATTACCTAAGACTTCGCTATCAATAGAAAATTGATCTTGTAAGAGGTTCTGTTCAAAACTACTGACGACGATTACTTTATCAGCTTTTTTTAGTAAATTAATTTCTTTGTTAAAGCATGTTTGTGCTTTGATCGCTGCTGTATTTTCAAGAGAAAGATTGTTTTTTCTCGCTTCGCGCAAAAAATGTAAATCTACTGTGTCGTAAATCCATTTATAGTTTTTGAGGTAGTGTGCGTGTTTTGAGAAGCTTTCTGCGGAGATGAGCCAAGAGACCCAAACTAATTCGAATTGGCGATCTGCTAGTAGAGCTTCTAAATTGTTATGGGTATCTCTAGTGATTACTTCGATACCTTTTAAGTTTAGGTCTCTAACCCAATGAGATGATGTTTCTGAACGATTTACATCTGGGCTGGCATAGACCACAACATCATAGAATGTTTGTAAAATGGATATGATGAAATACATTCGTTTTCTGCCTGAATCTTGATTCGTTCGTACATCGTAAGGGCAGACTACGAGGATAGTTTGTCGTTTATGGATTAGCGCATGATCATTAAATTTATGCTTTGGTGATAAATATGATGATAGATCCCATTTTTTGAGGAATTTTTCTTTATTGATGGCTTGAAAATGTTTGATGCTGCTTTCGTCAGTTTCATCATTTCCACAAGATTTTCCTTCTAGGTGAATAACTTTTGATTCGGAGCTATAAATGACATTATAGCCTTCATCTTTTGCTCGGACACAGAGGTCTGTGTCTTCATAGTATGCAGGACTATAACGTGTATCAAACATTCCGCTAGATTGGAACCATGCTCTCTCTACACATAATGAAGCACCTGATATATAGTCTGATATTCTAGAGAAATTGTAAAATGGGTGGTCGTTTTGGTTTAGTTTACCAATGTTAATAGCACTCCCATCAGAAAAAATTCCACCTCCAGCTTCTTGAAGGGCTCCGTCAAGATAGATGAGCTTAGAGCCGACAATTTTGTTCTTATCACTCAAGTGCCTTTCAATGCCTTCTAGCCAGTTTGGTAAGATGATTGTGTCATTATTAAGAAATATAATGTAATCTCCGTTGCTTTCATTACTAGCCTGATTGCAGTTAGGTAGAAATCCTGATACGCCTGTTGTATTAGGAGATATTTTTACTCCTCTAGCGTTTAAATTAGATAAATTTTCTTGATAATTCGTGGTCTTACTATCGTCAGCAATGATTATTTCTAGGTCAGTCCTAGCTGAGTAGAGGTGTGAGAGTGAACGTAAACAGTCACAAGTCATCTCAAATTGTTCATAAACTGGGATGATGATAGTAAATGTAATCTGTTGATTCTGAGAAAATGTAATAGGAGCTTGTTTGATTTGGTGGATGTAGCTCTTAATACCCGAATTTATTTCGGTTAGTTCGGGGATTTTATAATTAATGAGAGGTTTGCCTATGATGGATTCTCTTTTATCTAGTTTTAAATTGTTAAAAAAGCAGGATGAGAGGCGTTTGTGAATTTTCTCTTCAGAACAAGCCGTTAATATTTTTACAAATTTCCAAGGGTGTCTAATGACGAACTTTCTAGGCTGGCGGTGGCCAAGTAAGCGGAAAATATTTTTACGATAGTTCCTTTGTATTTGAGAAAGCTTCATGAATAATCGAAATTGTATTTAAAAGGGAGAGAAATTAAATGTGTTGTTTTAGATAAAGGTCGTTATACAGAGGAGAGTTGATGATTAGGTCTTCATGTTGGCCGTCAGAGACAATGGAACCTTGGTCGAAGACTAAAATTCGAGTTGCAATTTGAATAGAACTAAATCGATGTGCGATAATCAAAGTTGTACGCCCTTTGACCAGTTTAGCTAAAGCAGCTTGTACTATTTGTTCACTTTCTGCATCGAGTGCAGAAGTTGCTTCATCTAAAATTAAAATTGGCGCGTCTTTTAAAAATGCTCTTGCTATGGCAAGGCGTTGTCGTTGCCCGCCAGAAAGAAGAGTTGCTTTTTCTCCACAAATAGTGTCAAAGCCCTTTGGGAGTTTTTGAATGAAGTCATAGCAGTTGGCGCGTTTTGCTGCTTGTTCTACTTCTTGTTCAGTTGCATCGAGCTTACCGAGTAGGATATTATTTTTAATTGTGTCGTTAAAGAGGTATGGGTCTTGGGACACAACAGATACTTGGGCTCTAAGGTCTGAAAGGCGATGTTGAGTTACATCAAAAGTATCAAAAAATATTTGGCCTTTGGTTATTTCATAGGTGCGGGAGATAAGGTGGGTGAAAGTTGATTTTCCTGCTCCTGATGGGCCGACTAGAGCGACTACTTCTCCTCGTTGAATCGTTGTGTTTACGTTTGTTAGGGCGGGGGTTCCTGTATCGTATCGGAATGTGACATCCTTGAAGCTTATATCACCTTGGAGAAGAGGTAAGGGTTTTGGCGTTTCAGGGTCTTGTATTTTTTCTTTTTCGTGGAGGATTTTTTCTAACATTTCAATGGCTACGCCACCAAAAACGAGTTTGTTTTGTAAAACAGCAATTCGTTTCATCGGCTCGTAACTCATATAGAGGGCTATAATAAGTGGTATAACAGTCTCAAGTGTCATGCCATATTTGGCGGAATAGAAAATGGCTAAGGATACCCCTAGCGCAGTGATGACTTCAACAGCAGGTGGTAACATTGCTCGGTATTTAGTCATCCCCATAATATGGGTGAAATATTTTCCTAGAATCGTTTGAAATTTAGAGATTTCTCGGCTCTCTAGGTTGAAGGATCGTATGTCACGGGCCCCTGTAATATTTTCTTGGATACAGTTTCCTAATTGATTTTCTCCTGCGGCCCCTTTTCGCATTTTCTTGAGCATCATTTTTGAAAAACGCCGTACAGGGATAATACAAATAGGAATGACGGTTAAGGAAATTAATATGAAGATTGTCGCTTTATTTTGTATGGAGAGGTAAATAAGGGCTGCTAGGGCACTTAGAAAGGAGACCGGTTGCTTTATTATGTCGTTAGAAGAAGACGTTAGCATTTCTTGCAGGCGCGTAGTTTGCACCATTAAGCGAGTCATTAAATCGCCTGTGCCGTTTCGCTGGAAGAAGGAGAGATCGAGTTTTTGAAATTTGCGGAAGACATTACTGCGAATTTCTTCTAGTACATATTGGCCACAGTAGGTGATATAGTAGGTGTTAATAAAGCCGGCGACTCCGCGGATTAGAAAGACGCAGGGTAACATTAAAACGGCAAGTAAGAGCTGTTTATTGTTACGAGAAAATTGAATTTTTGAAATATCTTGAAATTTCCCGTCGCTTTTTTTAACAAATAAATTTGGTGAAATTTCAATGAGGCCTCTCTCAGAGTGAGAGTAGAAGAGAGACTCATATTCTATAACTTGTTGATTGAGGGTGAGATTTCCGTCGATATCAATTGTTACACCCTGTTGTAAAGGTTGAGGCTCTTGAAATTCAGATGATTGGTAGAATATCTTCTTTTGTGTAGAAAAGTCAGTAAGTGTACTTATGGTGTGATGTTCTTTTTTTCCTTTCAGTTCTTTCACTGATATTGTCAGTCCTTCCTGTTTCGATTGGAAAAGAAGGGGGAAGACTTTAGCTGTCATAAAAGGAAGCCCGAACCCAGAGGCTAATCCATAGATGATGCCAGCAATAATGGCGATGATGAACTTGCCTTTTACGGGCAATAGAAGTTTAAAATAAGGAAGAAATTTTTTCATTTAAAGAGGTTCTCCTAGAGCTAACGTTGAATTTCTTGGGCGTTTTGCTGGGGTAGGGTAATGAGTGGTAGGAACTGGATGGATGACTTTAGTGAATGGTTGCTCTACTTCAGTTAAGAGTTTTAATGCAAATTGATACCAAGTCATTATTTCAGGGCCGGCATAATGGCGAATTTCTGGTTGTAACGGTGTTAATCTCGCTAACTGTAGACAATAGGAAGCTAGTGCCTTGGCTTGGGTAGGGCGGCCGAATTGATCGTTGACTACATTGAGTGTTTCTTTTTGCTTAAAGAGTTTTTTCATTGTGGTTTCGAAATTCTTACCTCTTTCACTATAGACCCAAGATGTACGTAGAATTACAGTTCGGCTACAGTATTGATGTGCTAATTGCTCGCCTTGGAGTTTGGTCGCCCCATAATAGTTAATGGGGTTAGTAGGATCATTGGGTAAATATTCTCCTTCTTTTTCTCCATCGAAAACGTAGTCAGTGGATATTTGGATGAGTGATGCTTGTAATTTTTCACAAGCTTTAGCTATTTCACCGACAGCGTGACCATTAATGGTCATAGCTAGTTCTCGATCTGTTTCCGCCTTATCTACATTAGTGTAAGCAGAAGCATTGATGACTAGGTCAGGTGCAAGACTAAGAATTTTTTCTTGAATGGTATCTAATTGGGAAAGATCAATCTCTAATCTCGAGGTTGAGATAAGTTGGATGTCTGGATATTCGGAAACTAAGTGGCGGATGTAAGTGCCTAATTGTCCATTAGCTCCTGTAAGTAAGACTGTTAGCATTGTTAAATTTGATCAAGTTGTAGGCCTCCCTTGTCTTTTTCAGAGAGCTGTAGCTCGACGTTTAACTTAGGCCATTGGATGTTAACTGAGGTGTCGTTCCAGAGAAGGCAACCTTCGGTGAGAGGGTCATAGTAATCAGTGCATTTATATTCGAAGTCTGCTGTTTCTGAGGTGACGAGGAAACCGTGAGCTAGTCCAGGAGCAACCCAGAGTTGGCGTTTATTATCTGCACTTAGTTCTGCTCCAAACCATTCTCCATAAGTGGGGGAGTCTTGTCGGATATCGACAGCGACATCGTAAACAGAGCCTGAGACACAACGAACGAGTTTACCTTGTGGGTGCTTCGTTTGGAAGTGCATGCCGCGAAGTACGCCTATTTGTGATCTAGAATGGTTGTCTTGAACAAAATCGTAGTCGATTCCTGCTTCGTTTTTGTAACGTTCTTTTTGAAAGGTTTCGACAAAAAAGCCTCGGCTATCCCCGAACACTTTTGGCTCAATAAGTGTTACGCCTTCGATTCCTGTATTATGAACGATCATTAAATGTTGGTTTGTCTGGTCGACTAATTACCGACAATGCTTAGAAGGTATTGTCCGTATTGAGTCTTTTTGAGGGCTTCCCCTGCCGTAATTAGTTCTTCTGCACTAAGCCAACCATTTGTAAAAGCAATTTCTTCGAGACAGGCAACTTGCCAACCCTGACGTTTGACAATTGTTTTTACAAATTGGCCTGCTGAGAGAAGAGAGTCATGAGTTCCCGTATCCAACCATGCAAAGCCGCGGCCCAGTTGTTCCATCCGTAAATTTTGGTTTTGTAGATAGTGTTCGATGACGCTCGTAATTTCTAGTTCTCCACGAATGGAGTGTTCTACAGATTTTGCAATTTCTGAAACTTGGTTGTCGAAAAAATAGAGGCCAGTGACAGCGTAATTAGATTTTGGTTTTTTTGGTTTTTCTTCGATGCTGAGTACTTTTCCGCAGGAATCAAATTCTACGACGCCAAAACGCTCAGGATCATGCACACGATAACCGAACACGGTGGCTCCATCTTTAAATGATGCTGCTTGATGAAGTTTTTCGGTGAAATTTTGACCGTAAAAAATATTATCTCCAAGCACTAGAGATGCATTAGCTCCATCTAAGAATTTCTCTCCGATGATGAATGCCTGAGCCAGTCCGTCTGGTGAGGGTTGAATTTCGTATTGGAAGTTGATGCCAAACTGTGAACCATCGCCAAGAAGTCTTTCGTATCCGTGAATATCTTCTGGTGTACTGATAATTAGTATATCTCGGATTCCTGCTAGCATTAGTACGGAAATCGGATAATAGATCATAGGCTTATCGTAGATAGGCAGCAGTTGTTTAGATACCCCCATTGTGATAGGGTGAAGTCGTGTGCCAGATCCTCCTGCGAGTACTATTCCTTTGTAATTCATAATGTTATAGGCCTTTCCGTTCTAGCTTGTAATCACCTGAGAGGACTGCTGTCCACCACTCTTGATTGTTTAGGTACCAAAGTACAGTTTTCCTAATGCCTGATTCAAATGTTTCTTGAGGAGTCCAGCCTAGCTCCGCTTTTATTTTAGATGCATTAATTGCGTATCGGTGGTCATGCCCCGGACGGTCTGTGACGTAAGTAATGAGATCTTCGTAATTAGAAATCTGATTGGGTTTTTGTGTGGGAGCTAATTCTTCGAGAAGGGCACAGATTGTTCTTACGACTTCGATGTTTTGTTTTTCATTGTGCCCTCCAATATTGTAGGTCTCACCGATTTTACCGGATTCGATGACTTTGACGAGAGCTCGAGCGTGGTCATCGACAAAGAGCCAGTCGCGGATTTGTTGGCCGTTACCATAGATGGGGAGCTGTTTTCCCGCTAATGCGTTTAAAATTGTATGCGGTATTAATTTTTCGGGGAAATGGTATGGACCGTAATTGTTTGAGCAGTTTGTAATTAATGTAGGGAAACCGTAGGTTCTATACCAAGCTCTAACGAGGTGGTCTGATGCCGCCTTAGATGCAGAATAAGGTGAGCTGGGTGCATAGGGGGTCGTTTCCGTGAAGAAAATAGAGGGGTCACTCGGAAGGTCTCCGTAGACTTCGTCTGTTGAAACGTGGTGGAATCGAAATTTCTCTTTTCTGTCTTCGTCGAGTGTGTCCCAGTAGTTATGAAGGCAGGAAAGGAGTGTATAGGTGCCTATAATATTGGTATCGATGAATTCCTTAGGATTTTCAATGGATCTGTCGACGTGAGATTCTGCTGCTAGATGCATTATGGCATCCGGTTGGAAGTCTGTTACTATATTTGATACTACTTCAAAATTACAGATATCAATGTTTCGGAACTGATAATTTGGATTGGATTGAACGGGTGATAAGGAGGCTAAGTTTCCTGCGTAAGTAAGTTTATCGAGGTTGAGAACCTCGTGGGTTGTGTTACAAATAAGGTGTCTGATTACAGCGCTTCCGATAAAACCAGCTCCACCTGTTATTATGATTTTCATGTTATATGTGAAATTTTAGATCGTTAATGAGAGCCGTGCTTTAGAATCCAGGAGGTATTTTGAATGATATGAAGTTGTTTGCTGTTGTTGACATCTTTTGCCCAGCATCTGTGAAGATAGAAAACATCTAAAATATTCTGGAGAAATAAAATTTGATAAGTTTTAGAGGTATGGTTAATTGCTGTGTTTATTGGTTGAGGTTCTTCATCTGAAGTGCAGGCTGATCCGTTCCTTGAATTTTATGAATATTGCGGTGGGCGCCAACGATAAGTAATTCATCAGGCAACCTTGTCTGAGCGAGTACACTTTTGATAGTATCCACTATAAAAGACTCGGAATTATAATTGTCGATTACTGCTGAGATTTTCATAAACGGCTGCGAGTAGTAGTGATTAGTGGTGTATTTGCAAGAGCAACAAATTAAAAAAGTTAGAAACGAGGGGTGATGAATTCGAATATATGGAGGTGTTGTTTTCTCACGTGCGAGGATTCTTTTACTTTATGACTAAAGGAACCTGATTTGAAATATTTATGTGCATATGCAAGGCTGTTTTTTTGAAGTGTTTTCCAAGATTCCTGTGACATTTGTTCTGCTTTTTTAAGACAGGCATGTAAAGAGTGTTCATCTTGAAAGCTCAGACAGTGGAGGCCATCTTCCAGTGGTGGGTTTAAGTGATGCCCGTATTGCATGATAGGGACACAGCCACTTAGCATGGATTCCACGAGATTGTGCGATATCGCAAAACTGGTTCCAGGGCAAGCTATGTAGAAGCGTGAGGATTTCAGAAGGGCTAAGTAGTTGTCAACATGTAGCTTTTCATTCAGAGGAGGGCTGGCATATGTTGCCTTTGGGAGGGGAGTTGTAAAGCTATTGTCTGATATGGCAGTAGTTTTGTCCTTATAATAGCGGTTCACTAAATCGATTGTTTTCCAACGAGTCATCACACCAAACAACTGCTGGATGATAGGTTTGTCATAGGATGGAAGGTTCACGTTCCCTGCGAAACAGGTAGTAACTGGGCGCTGGTTCTCTGTAGAAACGTTTTTTAGCAGCTGATTGGCAACAATAAAAGGGTGAGCGTAATAGGGAGGGGAGGCGTCTTTTGTATCAGGCCTATTGGTGTAAGATAGAAGTACCTGAGTTGTGGCTGGGTTTGTCTTGGTCCACAAATTTGCAATGCCTGTAGAGTCGGTGATTAGAATAGATGCTTTTTGCGGGGGTGTTTTCGGGTTGTAAGTTTGATAGGTTTCTCGGAATAAAAGTGTTTTGAAGCGCTTTCGTTCAAAGCTTGCAAAGAAGTAGAATCGTTTTGCAATGTGAACTTCATATCCTGATTCTATAAAATCTTTGATAATGAGGTAAGTGTAACGCCCTGCATCTAAGTCGATCTTTGGAGAGGTGAAATCAAAACAAGCAATAGGTTTCGCTGATGGTGAAGATGGTTTGCTACGAGAGTATTTACGATATGTGTTAATATCTCGTAAAGAAAAGTAAGACCGTATGCGGCGCCATTTTAATTCTAGTTTTTTTCCTAAGCTCTCCACGGTTAAATTTTAGTTGGATGTGATTCCAGTCGTTCTTCTGTGTTTAAGTAGATGGTGTTCTTTAATGGATATGGGGAATGGTCTCAATTTAGATTAAGCTTCTTTTTCTATGCCTGTAGTAGTTCTTATTACTTTGTCTGTTGCTGTGGCGGCCCTAATCTGTTTATTTTTTCGAATACTTTCTGGAGTGGCGTACCCTCTTGCGTGATCGAGGTGAAGGAGGACGGCCCTGTGGCGAATTTGTTTGGCTTTTAGTCCGAGGTTAATTAACCGCTGTCCCATTTCTCGATCTTGCCCGCCATATTGCATGTCTTCATTATGGCCGTTGACTTGAAGGATGTATGATTTTTTGGTGGATGCATTGCAGCCGTTCCATGTTGGTTTGGTGGGAGTGATGTTGTCTGCTAGAGCGTTGAATGGGGGAGTGAGGCCGGTTTTTATTTGTTGTGAAAGACCGGTGAGCCCTTTTGCTTTTAACCAAGATAGCTGGAAGGCTTTCCCTGATAGGATGTCTTCTTTCCGGATTTCTTGAGATAGTTTCATTGGGAGTTTGCAGTACCCTCCGGATAGAAAGGTGTTTTCTTCGGCGTGGTGCAGGTGGGTGGAAACGAAGTCTGGGCGAGGGATACAGTCACCGTCAGTAAAGATAAGGTAATCTCCTGTGCTAGCTACGGTGGCTTTGTTTAAGATTTGAGATTTTTGGAATCCCCGGTCCTCGTGCCAGATGTGTTGTATTGAAAGGTCTGAGTTTTCTTTGACCTGTTGGATCAATTGTTCTGTTTCTTCGGTGGAGCCATCGTCTGCTATGACGAGTTCAAAGTCTGAAATGTCTTGGGCCTGATAGCCCCAGAGGACTTTCTCTAGCCAAGCGGGATTGTTATATGTACTGATGATGACAGATGTGCTCATAACGTGATGAAGTTACCGTGCTTGTTTGTTTGCACCACTGTTCCAGTACCGGTGTAGCCAAAAGACATTAACGAGATGTTGGCGAAAGGAATGCTCGTAACTATGAGAAATAGCATCGACAATATCTGAGGTTTCGAGGGAATGCTCTGTTTGAATAGGGGTTATGTCGATCTGCCATGATGCTTCCTCTGGAGAATGGACGGAGACGTTGAAGAGTGGTGCATGAGTTCTTTTAGCGAGAACCGCGGGCAGCTTGCTTCTGGGAGTGGACTGCCCAAAGAAATCTCGAGCGGTTTTTTTCGCTTTCCCCGATCTTTGGTCGGCTAAGATGCCGAGGACTCCTCCTTCTTTGATGAAGGTGGATAGTACACCTACGGGTGTTTTTTTACTGAACATTTGGCAACCAAATTTGGTGCGTTGCTTGGCCACATAAGTGTTCACGATCTTATTATCTAGAGGGCGATATACGGCACCAAAATTGGTTGGCTCAGGATCGACAAGACTGGATATTTTACTGAGGATTTCCCAGTTCCCCATATGAGCTAAGGTAAGAATGGCCCCGTCATTTTTTTCGAGTGCTTGTTTAAACTCAGGGTGGATATTGATCGTGACGAATTTGGAGAGTTGCTGTGGAGTCATGCCGTATGTTTTGATCGAGCAGACGAGATTGGCTGCACTCCGTTGGAACACTTCTAGAGTAAGTTGATCCGAGACTTCGATTTCAGGACAAGCTTGGGCTACTACCTTTAGATTATAACGAACAATGTTTTGTCTGCCTGGTAAAGCATAGTAGGTGAGGTGGCCGAGCCATTTTCCTAGTCGCCATGTGCCTTTGACTGTGATGAAGCGAAATATAAAATTGATGAACCCTAGACTAAAGAGGATGAGGGCTGCTTGTAATTTCTGAATCATGATAGGTAGAGGAGTTTTTCCCTATCGACCGCGGCGAATAGATGAGGGGCTAAACTTCACGATGAAGCGCCAGACTTTGATTTTATCGTGCTCGATGACGCCTGTTTTTAAATCAATGTGAGTTGGGATGGCGTAGCGTCGTTGATCGACGACCATGTGGTAGCCTCTTTCTGAGAAGACATCAATGACCATGGCGATGGCGAGGGGCTCATCAAAGATTTGTTCTTCCGAGTTGATATAGGATTTTCCTGAAATTCCGTGTCTACTGATAATGGGGAAAAATTCGTCTTTGATGATCTGGACGACGTTTTCAAATAGTTCGCCATGCTCAGAGGTGTAGCTCTCCAGTCTTTGGATCAGTTCTTGCCGCGCATGAGTACTGAGTGATGTTGCTAGTGGTACTCCGGCGATGACGTCGTTTGTTTCCTGATCGAGCTCAAGAGAGCTCTGATAGCGCATTTCTTTTCTGATGAGATCTTGCACTTCATGGATATTACCGTGGGCATCTACGTAGTGGTAGTGGAATACTCTGCGTAGAGATTTCAGGGATTCATAGGTGACTTCTTTGAACGTGAGATAGCGTTTGCGAGCGGATTCTTCGGATTGATCTGTGGTTCTTGGTGAGGAGGATTCTCCTTCACCTGCCTCTGCATTGGATTGAGCTTGGCGTGCAGCTTCTTGTCCGCGATAGAGTTGGCGTCTGACGGATTCTGCTTCATCGACAAAGAGGACGACGATGTGGAAGACTGGTTTGTGGAATAGCTTGGAGAGTTCGGTATTAAGGTGTTCTCTGCGTAGTGTGTTGAGGCGCTCGTGAAGGAGTTTGAGGCAGAGAACTTGTACTTTCGTGCGGGGGAATCCATCAACGATGATGCCAGATTGATTTTTTGGCAGGAGGAGCTCGCGGAAGAGGAGTTCGGTGACTTCTCTATCTCCTACCATCATACCTTGGTCGATTAACCGTTTGGCCTCTGGGCTGTTTAAAAGGCTACTCACAACGATGGGCTTGGCTGTGAGCCCGCGGTATTTCATAATGAACTTCGTCTGTGTCCCTTTCCCTGCACCTGGTGCTCCGTTGAGCCAGATGACTTCTCGGGGAAAGCGCATGTTCTCTAGCTTTAATTCGTCTACGAGTTTGTTCCAGACAAAATCAAAGATTAATTGTGCGTCTTTGACTTCAAAGTCAATGGATTTGGAATCTGTAGAGTGGGACATTATAGTTGATTAAATTGCTAGGCCTATTGGTAGGGTGAAGGGGTGTTTTCAGAGAGGTGAGGGAGAGCTATTTGATGGAAAAGCCCCGGACCGTTTTGGTGCGAGGCTGGAGGTATTGCTTTAGTGCGCTGCCGATTAATTGTTTCGGCGTGTTACGATAGCTTTAGATAATTCGGAGAGAACTTCTTCCGTAGATTGCCAGCCAATGCATTGATCTGTGATGGACTGACCGTGTACGAGGTCTGAGGGATCTGCTCCTAATTTTTGAGCGCCTTCGATAAGATTGCTTTCTATCATGACTGCGGAGACGGAGCGGGTTCCTGCTGAGATCTGTTCACAGAGATTTTCGATAACTAAGGGTTGATTGCGGTAGTCTTTCTTCGAGTTTCCATGGGAGCAGTCGACCATGAAATGAGGTTTCAGGCCTTTATCGTTGAGCTGTTTCTCTAGGTTTTTGACGTGGCTTTCCTCGTAATTTGGCCCTTCTGAAGATCCTCGCAGAATAACGTGGCAGGCAGGGTTTCCTGTTGTTGTGACGATAGCGGAAACGCCTTCTTTTGTGACGGAAAGGAAATGATGGGGCCGTTCAGAAGACTGGATAGCATCCAGGGCGATTTGGATGGTGCCTCGTGTTCCGTTTTTAAATCCAACAGGCATGGAAAGGCCTGAGGCTAGCTCTCTGTGAAGTTGGCATTCTGTGGTACGGGCTCCAATAGCGCCATAAGTGATTAAGTCAGCCACGTATTGTGGTGAAATAGTGTCGAGGAACTCCGTCGCTGCGGGGATTCCCATAGCATTGAGCTCTATGAGCAGTTCACGGGCGATTCTTAGCCCCTTGTTAATATCAAAAGTGCCATCTAAATGAGGGTCATTGATGAGGCCCTTCCACCCTACAGTAGTACGTGGCTTCTCAAAGTAGACTCGCATCACGATTTGAAGGTCTTCTTTATAGCGCTCTTGTAGTTCTCGGAGACGTTTCGCATACTCAATAGCGGCTCCAGTGTCATGGATAGAACAGGGCCCGATGACGACGAGTAGCCGATCATCCTCACCAGCCATGATAGCTTCAGCTTCTTGGCGGGCTGAGGTGACTGTCTTAGCGGCCTCTTCTGTGATGGGTAGATCGTGGCAGAGAATCGCCGGTGAAATTAGCGGGTCAATGCGATCAATACGAAGGTCGTCAGTTTGGAATGTGCTCACGGGGATGACTTTGCCCAGAGCGACCGAAGATTCAAGGGTGAAGTGTGGAATTATGCTGCTAAATGTTACCTCGTATTGGGAAATTATGAAGGGGGCCTATACGCTTAGTCTTGCGGAGAGTGAAACTCTGGCGTAAGAGCGCTGTATGAGCCTATTCCAAAAAGTGGCTAGTGCCACGGCGGTGTCCTTAATCGTTCTTATTTTTGTAGGAGCTGTAGTGAGGGCGACAGGCTCTGGAATGGGGTGTCCAGATTGGCCCACTTGTTGGGGCTGTTGGATTCCTCCTACCTCGAAGGGGCAAATTGACGTGGATTCTCTACCGATCAAAAAATATAAGGAGAAGGCAAAGAGGCATGGGCGTGATCCTGGTGAGATTACTCGTGAGACAGTGTTGGAAGAGTTTGATCCAGTCGAAACATGGATTGAGTATGTGAATCGTTTAACATCAATGCCTTTAGGGATTCTTACATTGATCACCTTTATCATGGCACATCAGTTCTGGAGGAAGAAACCTAAGGTCTATTGGGCAGCCTTTATCGCCTTGGTGTTGTTATTAGTGAACGCTATTATGGGGCGAAATATTGTCTACAGTGGTTTGAAACCAGGAGTCATCACTATCCATATGGCACTGGCTATTTTAATGTTGTGTGTGATCGTCTATATTGCATGGGCAGGCAGAGATCGCCCGTGGAGGTTTCATTTAAGTGTTAAGACTGGGGGAGGGTGGACTAAGAAGGCCGCGTTCCTACTGTTTGTTCTAGTGTTGGCAGAGGGTGTGATGGGCTCCCAAGTGAGAGAAATGACAGATGAACTACAGAAAATCCACGGAAACGCAGAGCGCTCTTCTTGGGTAGAGGAGCTGGAAGGAGCCTGGATCTACTTGGTTCACCGGAGTTTCTCTTGGCTCCTCCTTCTATCAGCCCTTGTGTATTATTTCGGAGCGAGGAAAAGACATGATGACAAACAGGCGAAACGCTTAGAAGTCGTTGTTGTAGGGACTGTTATTAGTCAAATGTTACTGGGTTTTTGGATTTCCTTAGTTGGCTTGTCTCCAGTGATTCAAGTGTTACATATCGGATTGTCCTCTATATTGGTTGCCTGTTTGTTTCTTTGGTTACTAGCCAGCTCTATTAAGGAAATAGATCAGAAATCATGACGGGGGGTGAAAACCTCTGGCGGAGGACCTTGTGTGTGGACTTAATCAGAGCCTTTCCCATGGGGTTTTTGGAGACGGTCTTTAGCACGTTTGCCATGTTTTTAGCGATTCGTGTGTATGATGTACCTGTCCTAGCGAAGAGCTGTATTATAGCTGCCCCATCTCTTGGGTTACTGGGGAGCTTATTTACCGTTGCTTTTGTTCGGAGGGGAGGGTGGTCTGTGACGAAAGCCTCAGCGTTACTGTGGAGCATCTCAGGAGGAGGGTTTATTGTAGCTTCCTTTGCGGGAGAGTCCGCTACATTGTACGTGTTAGGTCTAGTCATAGCAGGTATTTTTCATCAACTAGTAGTGCCTTTATTGGGTCAAATCTATCGACGTCATTATCCAGATGCGATTAGGGGGAAGTTATTTTCGATCATGGGGTTTTTACGAGCGATAGCAGCAGGCTCATTTGCTTGGTTGGCTGGGGGCTGGTTGAATCAAGGCCTAGAGGTACACGGGCTCTTTTTACTATTTGCTCTATTTAGCTTTTTCCAGGCAGTGGTGACATTGTGGATTAAGCCGGTGTACTTACGGAAGCGGAACCAATTATCATTATTTGAGGCCTTTAGTCATTTAAGAACGGATCGAAGATTTGCTAAACTAATAGGCTCTTGGATGATCTTGGGGTTAGGGAACTTGCTTTGTATGGCATTGTTTGTGGAGTATATTACCAGTGCTGACTATGGGATCTCCATGGATGTGAGAGAGGTCAGCTTGTTAACCTCCACGGTTCCGAGTTTAGCCTTTATCGTCTCGATTATTCTGTGGGGGATTATTTATGACACAATGGAGTTTTATCGATTGAGGGTCCTCATTAATATATTTTTTATGGCAGGTGTTGTCATTTATTTTCAATCAGATTCATTTGTAGGGTTGTGTCTAGGAATGGTGCTTCATGCGATAGGGAAAGCAGGAGGGAATGTGATTTGGACGCTGTGGACCACCAAATTCGCCCCTATTGATAAGGTGAGTGAATATATGAGTGTTCACACATGTTTTACCGGGCTCCGGGGCGTGTTTAGCGCCTTTCTGGCATTCCCTATTGCCGCAGCACTAGGGCCACAGAATATAGGCATATTAGGTGCATCTTTGATGCTAATCGCCTCTTTACTTATTGCACCAGAGGTAAGAGAGCATTGGGGTAAAAAAATAGGGAAGCTTGAGTAAGCATCCCTATAGGTAAAAAATTATTTGTGTGAGACAATGAAGTCTACTTATTAGTAAGCAGCTCTGGTAGTATTGTCTTGATGCTGGCCGTGTGCATAGCCAAGAGCACCACCTGCGGCAGCGCCAATAAGAGCACCTGCACCAGCTTCGTTAGATTGGTCTCCAATGACTGCGCCAAGAGCACCACCAAGAGCCGCGCCTGTTGTAGCATTACGGTGAGCTTGAGGAGCATTAGGGTCTTGATAAACTCCGCAGCTAGAAAGAGAGATCGCTGCGGCGGCAACAGTAAGGGAGAGGATAGTTTTTTTCATAATGATTATTTTCTTAGTTAAATTGTCTAAAATGTATAGGTATCTTAATTATTCTAGAGGTGTTCGCAAGCTAAAGTTTTGATAGCTCTTTTGTCACGTTGGATAGGACGAAGGCCAGAGTGGCTTTATTCATGAAAAATAATAAAGGTATTAATATGATGTATTCGTGGAAGTGTTTTAGAAGTTAAGTGAGAAAGGTTTTAAGAGTGAAAGACTACTGTATGAGGTAGTGAAGGTGGTGGAATAAAGCTTAGTTTGAGATCGGTAAAAAAAGAAAGAGAAGGATTGACGCAGAGGGTGGGATATGGTCTTTTCTGCGCACACCACATTCAGCGGACCGGTGGCTGAGTGGTCGAAAGCGATCCCCTGCTAAGGGAGTATAGGGGTGACTCTATCGAGGGTTCGAATCCCTCCCGGTCCGCCATTTTTTAAAGCCTTTATTTATAAAGGGTTACACCATTCAGAGATTAGCGTTTTCTGAATATGGACACGGTATTATGGAAACCCGAAAAAGGGTGAAGGATGTCGAAAAAGCCCGAAAGTGTGGGGGCTGGAGGTTGAGTTAGCCCGAAAATGTGAGGTGGTGGCTATTTTGGAAAGAACCTGATGAAAAGAGGGAGTTGGACAGAGGTTTTGGAAAAACTGAGGGATTCAGAACTTGGAGAAGAAAAAAGACGCATATCATTCGATAGCGTCTTTTTGTGTGTTTGGGAGAGTCTGCAAAGCTTGTGC
>CAZLQY010000010.1:0-55512 GCA_964561965.1 uncultured Verrucomicrobiales bacterium | reverse complement strand
CTACATCCCTCCGCCTTTAGGTCAATACCTTTCTTCTCTTTTTTCGGTTTTTTTCTCCGAATCAGCGTAGCTCATTCTAAATGAATCTCTAACAAGATCACTTTTATTTAGAGACAACTATCTCTTTCTTCAAACAGAGCCTGAATGAAGCAAGCGAGGCCTACCTTACGGCTTCCCAAAGACGAGATTTCAGCGCTGAAACGGCTGCGGCAGTTTCTGCCTCTTTTTTGTTTTTGCCCGAACCTCTCGCTAAGACTCGATCCTCCCACATAACATCAACCTGGAATTCCTTTGCGTGATCTGGCCCGGTTTCTTCAACCAGCTTATAATATGGGCTGACCGGCTCTATCGATTGCAATAGTTCCTGTAGCTTCCCCTTTGGATTTTTCTCTTCTGGAGCTGCTATAACGCGCCTTATTTCGCTCTCGGCAGAGTTTAAGACGACAATTTGGGCGGCTTCGAACCCCCCGTCTAAATAGACCGCTCCGATAACAGCTTCAAAGGCATCAGCAAGTGTGGAGGATCGGTTCCTACCTCCGCTTGATTCTTCCCCTTTACCCAACAATACGTATTCTCCCAGCTCCCAAGTCTTTGAAAATGCAGCAAGTGCCTCTTTAGAAACTAATCTAGCACGCATTTTCGTTAAATCTCCTTCTGCAAATCCAGGAAACAATTTGTAGAGGTGCTCTGTAAGCACCAACTGCAGAACTGCATCACCCAAAAATTCGAGCCGCTGATTATCAAAATGTGGCCTTTGCGTCTCATATGCTAAACTTGGATGTGTTAGAGCCTCAGCAAGCAGTAAAGAGTTTCGAAATTTATAGCCCAATAGGCCTTCAATGGAATTCATAGATTTTTTCTAAACAAAGATTTGTGACAAATTAGAAAACATAGCAACAAGAAGCAATCTTAGATTAACACAAAAAACAATACTAATATGGGGCGACCGACGGGACTTGAACCCGCGACAACCTGAATCACAATCAGGGGCTCTACCGACTGAGCTACGGCCACCATTTATTAAGTGCGGACGGAGACATAAATTAGAGGATGAGTATTACAAGTATAAAATCACATATTCCAAAAAGAATTTTCAACCGCTTCTGTTACAAAAAATCATTTTATCATGCTATGAGAATGAAACCAAAGAATCTCTTCTTTTCTTCTCACCACTTCTCGCTACGGTTTCCGTATGCTTGAGGATCATGATCTCACTACTAAAACACTTGTTGATAGCGTTCAATCGCGTGATACAAGAATGTTCCATGAGGCTGTTGCGGAATTGCACTACGCTGATCTAGCTGATATTTTTGAAAATCTTGCTGTCGACGAACGTCAGTTTTTCACTGAAACGATTCAAGTAGAACGTTTTGCAGAAATCATTCCTAATCTCCCTGATTCTCTCGTTGAAGAAGCTATCGACCGCTTTGATATTGATGCACAACGGGAATTACTTGATCAAATCACAGATGATGACCTTGTAGACGTTCTTCAAGATGTCTCTGATCTAAAACGGGAGAAGCTGCTTAGTCTGGTGGAGCCCGATGAGGCCGAGACTACTCGATCGCTCCTAAAATATGGTGAAGATACAGCAGGCGGAAGGATGACAACACACCCTGGCACTGTGACTTCTGATATGAGCGTCAAACAGGCTCTCGATTATATTCAAAAGGACCACGGGGAGGCAGAGTCCCTTGCTAGAATTTACGTCGTCGATCAAAAAGACAGGCTTCAGGGTAGAGTCCGCTTCAGGGACTTGGCTTTTAATACATGGGACACTCCTATCACGGATATTTGCAGAGACTGTGAGCATACTCTTTTGGCTTCTGCTGACCAAGAAGAGGCTTCTCTTATGTTTTCTAAATACGATTTGATGATTCTCCCTGTGGTTGATGAGCAACATCGCTTATTGGGTGTGATTACACACGATGATGCGATGGAGATTCTTGAGGAAGAGTCTACGGAGGATATTGAAAAGATGGCGGGTATGGCTGGGGAACAAAGCCAAGTATCTTATCTAAATACGACGATTTCTACACATTTTAAACGCCGGTTTCCTTGGCTTCTAGGCTTAGCCTTCCTCGCTATCGCGTCGGGCATTGTAATGATCCAATATGAGTCCGTGCTCACAGAGCTCTACATTCTCTCTCTTTTTCTCCCGATGGTTGTCGCGGCGGGAGGGAATACTGGTGGACAGGCGTCTACGATGGTGATTCGCGCTATGGCTTTAGGTGAATTAGGTGCAAATACGTTCTGGAGAGTGGCGTGGAAGGAACTAAAATTAGGCCTTTTACTCGGTAGTTTACTTGGTCTTTGCATCGCTGTTGCCTCTGTGTTTGTGGTTCCTGTATTTGGTTCTCTGTTGCCAGAGACTATCAGCCTTCCCAAATTCGGCTTAAGTATCGCGATCGCTTTAGCGACTCAAATCACCACGTCCACTTTAGTGGGGTCCCTCCTTCCTATAGGAGCTCGAGCGGCCAATATTGATCCGGCTATTGTTGCGGCGCCTGCCATTACGACCATTGTCGATGTATCGGGCATGGTCATTTATTTCACTGTCGCTAGCCTCATTTTAGGAGTCTAAGGATTTAACTACTATCTCATATGCCAGAACTTCCAGAGGTAGAGACCACTCGCCGGGGAATCCAACCCCACTTACAAGGTCATACCATTACTCGAACATCGATTTACAACGACAGACTTCGCTGGCCGGTTCCACAAGAAATCACTGATCTCTCCCAAGCCAAAGTCTTATCAATCACTCGCCGCGCCAAGTACCTTATTATAGAGACAAACCAAGGGGGTATTCTGATTCATTTGGGCATGTCGGGCAGTCTACGGGTATGCGAACCTGATATGGAACTTAGAAAGCACGATCACGTCATCTTCCATTTGGATACGAACAAAGAGCTCCGCTATCATGATCCTCGGAGGTTTGGCTGCGTCCTCTATGATAAGGATGCCTGCAATCACTCTCTTCTTCAGAAACTAGGCCCTGAGCCACTGGAAGAAGAGTTCAGCCTTTCATTCTTCTATGATCGTTGCCAGCAGTCGAACGCTACGATTAAACAACATATTATGAATAATAAGATTGTTGTTGGCGTTGGTAATATTTACGCCAGCGAAGCTCTTTTCTTATCCAATATTCGCCCTACCCGCTTAGCAAACCAAGTCAGCAAACCGCGTTTAACCAAATTACACCACTCTATTCGGTCTGTTTTACAAATGGCGATTCAGCAGGGTGGCACCACTCTTCGTGATTTCTTAAACCAAGATGGCTCTCCTGGTTACTTTCAGCAGCAGCTTTATGTCTATGGAAGAGAGGGAGAGGCTTGCAGAATTTGTGGCGCCACCATTAAAAAAATCACTCTGGGACAAAGATCAACATTCTATTGCCCCAAATGCCAAAGATGAGTATTATTTCTGATATTCTAGAAGGCATTTTAAAAAACTGACTTGACTACCTATCGCTTCCCCTCTAATTCCTCGCGTCCGCTAACTGTAACAAACAATTTTCTATGGCTATTAAAGAAGTAATTCTCCGCGAAAAGATCGAAGGACTCGGCGCTGAAGCAGACGTCGTCAAGGTGAAGGCTGGTTTCGCTCACAATTACCTTGTCCCACAAGGCAAGGCTTATGAAGCGACTCAGGAGAACCTTCAAAATTTAGAAGACCTTAGGATTGCTCGCTCTCAACGTGAGGCTAAGGAGCTTGATGCAGCTCAGCAACTTGCTGGCAAGATCAACAAATTTAAGCCTGTCTTCCGTCTTGAATTAGGCCAGGGAGGTAAAGCCTTTGGTTCTGTGACATCTATTGACATTCAGAAGAAGCTTGAGGAGGCAGGTTTCTCTATAGACCGTACTGCTATCCAGCTCGATAAACCTATCAAATCTTCTGGCGAGAGCAAAGTGGAGATCAAGCTTCATACTGAGGTGAGTGCTAACCTTTTCCTCAAAGTGGAAGCTACTAGCGAAGAGGCTCAATAGATCCCTTTAAAAGCAATTTGTCTTCAGAGACATGACACGTGTAGCCTTGAGAATTATTTCTCGAGGCTTTTGTTTTTCTCTTCAGAGATAAAACTAAGACCAAGTTTTACCCGGTTCTTTAGGCAGCTATGATAGATGTATTAGAAATCCAGCCCTCGGTTACTGAATCAAAACCGCGCGACTAATACTCCTAATCTAGCCCCCAATTGATAGCAAGAACTCACCCACAAGAATAGCAAGAGTCCATGCCCCCAAGGCTGCAAGGTACTAGCAAATATAAAATTCCAACCCAGCCATAGCACTGCTACTCCAAAGGCAACTAGAGCATAGAAGGCTAGACAGGTAAGGCAAAGCGCCGTCTCTTTTCCTTTCAAAGACTCTACCTTGACTGCCGTAACACGCTTATTTCGACTATACTCAAACTTAGCTACAGCCATAGCTAGAATACAGCCTGCCATGACAAGGCAAATAATAGCGATGGTTTCCATGCGGGCTATAAACCAGCTAAAACAATTCTCAACGCCTCAGGGTACGCCTTATGTTCTTGCTCCTGTATGCGTTTATGCAAGCTCTCGGCATCATCAGAATTCAGAACTGGAACTGAGCGCTGCACGATGACAGGGCCTGTATCCATACCTGCATCGACATAGTGCACGGTACATCCACTCTCTTCTGCCCCTGCTTCTAGGGCCTGAGCCCAAGCATGTAGACCTGGGAACTCTGGTAATAACGATGGATGTATATTCAAAATTCTCTTTGGAAAAAGATCAAGTAATGGCTGCTTCACTAACCGCATAAAGCCCGCCAAACAAACAACTTCCACTCCCGCTTCTTTCAAACGAGCTCCTACACGAGACTGGCAATCTTCTGGAAATTTAGTGCGGAAGCCTCCACAATCTATGATCTCTGCCGAGATGCCAGCGGAGCGTGCACGCTCTAGAATATAACCATCCGGGTTATCTGATAAGACGAGGACTATCTCAGCATCCAGCTCACCAGCTGCAATCGCATCCAGCAATGCCTGCATATTTGATCCTGACCCTGATCCTAGCACCCCTATTTTCCATATTTTTCTCATACCTTGCTTTTCGTTTAGGCTGAGAGTTCTACAAACTCCAGAGATATATCTAAAGCAACAGCAGAATGAGTAAGAGCCCCAACAGAGATGAAATCTACCCCTGTCTGAGCAATTCCAGAAATTGTCTCTAGATTGACACCTCCGCTAGCTTCTAACAAAGGACCTTTCTCGCCAAGGACAGAGTTACGCATCGACACGGCTTCACATAATGTTTCATTACTCATATTATCGAGTAATATATAATCGATTCCCTGAAGAGCCAAAAAGCCTTTTACTTGCTCTAGTGTGTCAGCTTCCAGCTCTATTTCTACACTGGGCCGCTCTTTTTTAAGACGATCTATCCCCTGCTGTAGAGACTCCATTTTATGCTCGGCCACGAGATGGTTATCTTTCACCATCGCTCTATCATAAAGCCCCATTCGGTGGTTTGTTCCACCACCAGCTAATACAGCAGATTTTTCTAACGCTCTCCAGCCTGGCGTTGTCTTACGGGTATCCAGCACTTTCACTCCTGTTCCTTGCACCAATGCGACAAACTTGGCTGTCTTTGTAGCAATACCTGATAACCTCTGCATAAAATTTAGGGCGACTCTTTCCCCTGTAAGAATAGAACGCGCAGGCCCTTCCATCTCCATCACCCGTACTCCATGGGAGACTTTACTGCCACATTCCCTCAAAAGGCTCGTTTTAATTTGAGGGTCAATTTTTTCAAATACTCGCTGTGCTATCTCTAATCCGGCTACCACGCCTTCATCTTTCACTAACATAAAGGCGCGCGCTCTTTTCCCCTCTGGCACAAAAAACTCAGAAGTAACATCACCTGAGCCTATATCCTCGTTTAGAGCCATATCTATGAGCGTTTCTACATGAGAGTCCATGCCTCAATCTAGTAATCTGCGGCCCTTAGGACAAACTAAATCCTGCAGAATACATACTTTCCTCAAAATGCTGTTTTTATTCCTTTCGTTCCTCTTCATCCCTAGTCATTGTCCCCCTGACTTCGGTCAATTAACCATAATTTGTAAGCGAAAATATCATGTCTTGTAACACCATTGGATTAGGGCTCATTGGCTTCGGAACTGTAGGGTCTGGAGTGTGGGAAACTTTACAGCGTAATGGAAACCTCATCACCAACCGTGCTAAGGGGACAATTCATCCCGAAATTCGTAACATTGCTGTACGTGATCTCACCAAACAGCGCGAGGTGAAAGCCCCGGCTGAATTATTCACTACAGACTGGGTCGAGGTTGTCAATGACCCTAAGGTTGACGTCGTCGTTGAACTCATTGGGGGCACTACAGTCGCCTACGATATTGTTGAAGCCTCATTGAAAGCGGGAAAACCTGTTGTCACTGGTAATAAAGCTCTCTTGGCAGAACGGGGGGAAGCTCTTTTCGCCCTCTCCAAGTCGATGAATACCCCTATCCATTTTGAAGCTTCCATTGCGGGTGCTATCCCAATTGTGAAGGCCATTCAAGATAGCTATGTAGGGAATAAGATCAATAGTATGGTAGGTATTATCAACGGTACATCAAACTACATCCTAGAGCGCATGTTCGAGGCAGGGTTAAGCTATGATGATGCTCTCAAGGAAGCAAAAGAGCTGGGCTATGCTGAAGCGGACCCTACCTTGGATGTCAATGGTTGGGATGCGGCGCACAAGGCTATTCTACTAGCCACTCTCGCTTACGGGTTCACCATCGATCCAGACAAAATATATGTCCGCGGCATCGAACGTGTTCGCAAGACTGATATCGACTTCGCCACCAAACTTGGCTATATCATCAAACTGTTGTGTATTGTCCGCTCGAATGAGGATGGGAGCATTGAACTCCGCACACAGCCATCTTTCATCCCAAAACAACATATTCTTTCTAATGTCAATGGAGTCTTCAACGCTGTGGCCCTCAATGCAGATGCTGCCGGCGATGCTCTATTCTATGGGCGAGGAGCAGGACAAGGGCCTACTGCAAGTGCTGTTGTCGCAGATATCATTGAAACTTGTTATTCCCAGCAAAAGACAACAGGAAATCGAGGATTTCTCCCATACGAGGAAACAGGTAGTATTGTTGATATTGATCAAACAGAAACGCCTTACTATGTGAGATTCCATGTGACAGATAGACTAGGCGTCGTAGCTGAAATAGCGCAAGTACTCGCTGATGCAGGCATCGGCATCTCTGGCACAAATTCTCCGGTCGATCCAAACAATCCTGATGCTGACTTTGTCCAACTTGTCTTTCTCCTCCACACCTGCCCATTTGGCAAACTCCGTGCTACTTTAAACAAGATCGAAGCGCTTGACTGTGTCACAGAGCGCCCAACTGTCTTCCGCATCGAAAGCATTTAACGCGACGCTCGGCCCTAAGGCATAAGACATACAAACGATTCCACTCATGCAGCTATTGGCTTCTATCTCTGACCAGACACTGTCCGTCGTTGACTCCAGAGGCTCCACCATCCGTTGTTATCCGATTTCAACAGCGCTCAATGGCACAGGCTCCGAAGAAGGCAGCTATTGCACTCCGACAGGTCAATTTGAAATCTCAGAAAAACACGGGGATGATGCCCAAACGGGGACAATCTTCCAATCCAGAAAGGCGACAGGAGTATGGAAGCCGGAAGACGATACGAACTCCGATCTTGTCCTGACACGCATCCTCTGGCTCAATGGCTTAGAACCGCATAATGCGAATACAAAACAACGCTACATCTACATTCATGGGACAAACCATGAGGACTCCCTGGGTACTCCCACTTCAGCTGGCTGCCTAAGAATGAAAAATACCGATGTCATCGAACTTTACGAGCTCATTCCCGAAGGCACACAACTCTCTATTTCATAAATCCCACCTATTCCTAACGCTATGAAACTTATCGTATTCGACTGTGACTCTACCTTATCTTCCATCGAAGGAATCGACGAACTGGCACGGGCCAAAGGCCCTGACATCTTCCACGAAGTGGAAACCTTAACAAATGGTGCCATGAACGGAGAAGTGCCTCTGGACGAAGTTTTCGCACGCAGATTAGAAATTATTCAACCAACAAAGGCTACCTGTGATGAAGTGGCCCAACTCTATATTGATACCATAGAGCCAACGGCAGAAGCGACACTCTGCACTCTCCGTGAACAAGGCTGGACGATTGTTATTTTATCTGGCGGCTTCAAACGCCTTATTGAGCCTCTAGCCCAACAGCTTCAAATTGACAGAATAGAAGCTGCCCCATTGGAACTAGACAACGAGGGCAACTACCTAAGCTTCGACGACACATACCCCACCACATACAATGGTGGTAAACCGGAAATCATTCAACAACTCAAATCTGAGTTCTCACCCACCAAAGTCATCATGGTAGGGGATGGGGTATCAGACTTAGAAACCAAGCCTGATGTCGACAGCTTTATTGGTTATGGCCGTTATACAGAACGCTCTAAAGTTAAGGAAGGCGCAGATCATTTCATCTATTCTCTAGATGAGCTTCTCACCATCGCTTTTTAAGCCGGCCTCTAACTGGGCCCGCCATTCATTAAGCCCACAAGCAAGGCCTTCTTTGTCTACAAGGACTGTTACCATTGATCCATTAGCTATCTCGCGGCCTTTACAATGGATCGTAAATCCCCAAGTGACAGAACTAGCTCCAACACGCTGGATGGAAACTTTCACTTCTGCCATATCACCCTGCTTGAGAGGTGAGCGATAATCTGCCTCTATTCGCACTCTAGGCCACCCATTGGCTTCATTCAAAATGGGGATACCCATGGAGTGCATCGCATCGTGTTCAGCCTCCTCCACTAAACAAAGCACACGACTAAAGTGCATCACACCCGCAGCATCCGTTTCATGAAACGCTATACGACGGGTATGTACAAATACGGACATGGAAATAGCCTACGGCATTTTCTGTACTAAAAGACTAGCATTATGCCCTCCAAAACCAAACGAGTTACTCAATGCCGCTTTTACATCCACCTCGCGTGCAACATTGGCAACGTAATCCAAGTCACATTCTGGATCTTGGTTCTCTAAATTAATTGTAGGAGGGATGACACCGTCCTTCATCGCCATTAAGCAAGCCCCGATTTCCACCCCACCAGCAGCACCTAGCAGATGCCCGGTCATAGATTTAGTAGAACTTACTAGCAAGCCATCGGTTGCGTGATTACCAAAGCTTCTCTTGATCCCTCTGGTCTCGCAGATATCACCGAGTGGGGTAGACGTACCGTGAGCGTTCACATAGGTCACATCTTCTGGATTCAACTTTGCATGGCGAAGTGCCATATCCATACAACGCGCAGCTCCCAATCCTTCAGGGTGGGGAGAGGTCATATGATACGCATCCCCACTTATACCGTAGCCGACAAGCTCTGCATAAATTTCAGCTCCTCTCTTCTTCGCATGCTCGTATTCTTCCACGACAAGAACACCCGCACCCTCGCCCATCACAAAGCCATCACGGCCAGTGTCAAAAGGCCGAGAAGCAGCTTCTGGATCATCATTTCTAGAAGAGCTCAGAGCTTTCATATTACCAAAGCCGGAAAGCCCCATCGGTAAGATGGACGCCTCAGCACCACCAGCTATAAAAGCATCTGCATCCCCAAATTTAATCATGCGCCAAGCTTCTCCTATATTATGATTCGCAGTCGCACAGGCCGTCACAATCACCATATTAGGCCCACCAAAACCATATTCCATCGAAATAAGGCCGGAGGCAATATTAGAAATCATCATTGGTATTACAAAAGGAGAAACTCTCCTGGGCCCTTTATCCACAAGCTTTTTGTGCTCCTTCTCGATCGTCCCAAGACCACCGATTCCAGATCCGACCATAACACCAATACGGTCTTTATCTACACTCTCTGGGTCGATCCCTGAGTCCTTAATCGCCATTTTAGAAGCGGCAAACGCAAAATGCCCGTAACGATCCACTCTCCGTGCATCCTTAGGGTCATTAAAGTATGGTGTTGCATCAAAATCCTTCACTTCCCCTGCAATTTTCACAGCATATCCATCTGTATCCATTTGGGTAATTTGGGTGATACCGCTTTTGCCTGCTTTAAGGTTTTCCCATGTGGAGGCCAAATTATGGCCAAGGGGACTAACTGTACCGATACCGGTGATAACTACTCTACGATCGTTCATGATAAGGTGATAAGTTGCCTAAACTTTCTGTCAGATTATCCGCGCCTCAGCCATTTGTGCAAGGGTTGATTTCAACTCTCATCTTCTGAATACCCATAACCATCACAATTTCATCAAACTATCGAGAAAAGTAATGCAAGACGAATTCCCAAATCCATCCAGACGAAAGAAAAAGAAAAAACCGCGGAGTTTCTGATTGACACTCTATTGTCTCGCTCCTAGCTTTCCCGCCCTTCCTCGATCTGAGAAGCAGAAAGCTGATATACAGCGAATATACATCGAGGCAGATAAATCTAGGAACACTAATTTAGGGAAGATTCAATGAAAACATTCTCCGCAAAAGCTCATGAAGTTGAGCGCAAATGGTATGTCATCGACGCCGAGAACAAGGTTCTCGGGCAGGTGGCCGTAGAGGCAGCGAACCTCCTCCGTGGTAAGAAAAAGCCAATTTTTACTCCTCATGTTGACACAGGTGATCACGTCGTGGTCATCAATGCTGACAAAGTGCGCCTCACAGGCAACAAAGAGAACGCTAAAATTTACACACGCTACACTGGTTACGTTGGTAACCAAAAGGTAGAGACTCCGAAAAAAGTTCGTGCTCGTCGCCCGGAACTCCTCGTAGAACGCGCCGTCCGTGGTATGATTCCACACAATAAGCTTGGAGATGTCATCGCCAAGAAACTTCATGTATTTGCTGGCGCTGAACATAAGCACGAAGCTCAGAACCCGGAAGCTTACGAAATTGCGTAAGTTCCCCCTGTCAATAAATCACTTTAAATAACACAACACTTTCACTATGAGCACAGCTACAGAATATAGCGCCACAGGCCGCCGCAAAAACGCGATCGCCCATGCTTGGATCTCAGAAGGCACTGGCAAAATCGTCATCAATGGTCGCCAATTTGAAGATTACCTTCCTACACTCAACCATCAAAATGCTGTACTAGCACCATTCCAATTGGCAAACCTAGTGAATAAGTTTGACGCTAAGGTTACTGCTAAAGGTGGTGGTACCAACGGCCAAGTCGGTGCTATCCGCTTAGCTATTTCCCGTGCACTCATTCAGCATGATTCAGAGTTACGCCCTGCTCTTAAAGCAGCCTTATTTCTACGCCGTGACCCTCGCATGAAAGAGCGCAAAAAATACGGTCAGCCTGGAGCTCGTAAGCGCTTCCAGTTCTCCAAGCGTTAATCAGACACTTTCTAGAATCTTTCCTAGATCTACAAAAACCGCACTCTACCAGGTAGAGCGCGGTTTTTTGCTAACAGCGTAATCTCCTTGCTAAATTCTTCTTCATACAAGAACTTTCACCCGATGATACATCCATCCGCCATAATCTCTGAAACAGCTCACATTGGAGAGAACGTCACTATTGGACCCTATTGCATCGTGGGCGAAGAGGTCTCTATTGGACCAAATTGCGAACTAAAATCCCACGTCGCCATCGATAAACACACACAGATAGGGCAAAATAACATCTTCTACCCTTTCTCTGCTATCGGGCAAACAACACAAGATCTTAAATACAAAGGAGAACCCACGTCTTTAATCATCGGAGATGATAATACATTCCGAGAAAACACGACCATTCATCGATCCACAGATCAGGAAATACCGACCACTATCGGCAATCGTAATCTGTTTCTCGCCTATTCACACATTGCCCACGACTGCCAGATAGGGAGTCACTGTATTTTCTCAAATAATGGGACGATGGCAGGCCACGTCACAGTAGAAGATTATGTGATCATCTCTGGACTATCTGGTGTCCATCAGTTTTGCCGGGTCGGGGCGCACTCCATAGTAGGAGGTTGCACAAAAATCGTCCAAGACGTACCGCCCTATACTATTGCAGACGGCAATCCTGCACAAATCCGGGGTATTAATTTAATCGGATTAGAACGCCGTAACTTCTCGAAAGAAGATACTCAGGCCTTACGCACAGCCTACCGAAAAATTTTCCTCAGAAAGAACGAAAATTTGAATGAACAATTACTCTCTCTGAAGGAGCACTCCATATCTAAAAACAAACACGTCCAATACTTAATTCAATTCTTGGAAAATAGCGAGCGAGGGACCATTCGGTAATTTATCTTCAAAAAGAACACCCCTCCCTCTTGCCTCTTTTTACAAGTCCTTTATCCTATCTCTCGATGGACAGCTTACCACACATGTTAAAACTCCTCGACGATGATGAGCCAAACACTCAATCAGCACTTCAAACGGCTTTTTTAAACACTAGTGGCGATCTTAGTGATGATATTGCAGCTCTCGGAGTCGATTTATCCCCCAAAGACCAATCGTCACTGGAAAAATACCTTCAGCCTGCCCGTCGAATTAGGCTGACAGAAGAATGGCGCTCACCCGCCAATGGCGTCGCTGGTCTAGATGAAGATTGGGAGGAATTTGAACACCTCTTAAGATTAATTTCAGATTATCTGCATAACGGAGTCAGCCTGCGCCCCTCACTTTCAGATAGCCTCGATCTCTGGGCAGAAGAGTTTCAGGCAGCACATAAAACGCCTACAACCAATAAACTCCGTATTTGGTTATTTGAAGAACAGCGCTTGGTTGGCAATAAAGACGATTATTATCACCCAAATAACTCTGACCTCGCCTACTCCATGGAAAAAGGGCATGGAAACCCAATTGGATTAGCGACCATATTTCAACTCATCGCCCAGCGTTGTAACTTAGAGGTCACGACCTCAAACTATCCTGGGCACTTCCTCGCACGCATCACAGAAGATGGGCTCCCTGTATTGGTAGACTGCTTTAATCAGGGTCGATTAATACCCATCGACAAGTTACTGGCTGAAAATAAAGAAATCTCGCGAGAAGCCAAATTCGCCATCCTTACTGACTGCCCCCTCGGTATCAGCTTGCTAAGGATGATCCGCAATTTAGAATTAAGCTTCAAAAAGCTCAAACGCACGGAAGACGCAAACATATTTCGCACGATTGCGGAATCATTAACGCCCTAGCCTATTCTTGAAACAATGCTGATCCAAAGTGATACAATCGAAGTTGAAGGACACCTTCTCAATAGGACAACTATGGCCCCCTCCGTAGGCACCCCTATCAAAGCAGCTGCCATTGTCTCACACGGCCAAGGTGATTTCGCAGAACGCTACATTAATGTTCTCGAACCATTTACAGAAAGAGGCATCATGTGCATTGGTACAGACCTTTTAGGGCATGGCCGCAGCCCAGGCATCAGGGGGCACGGAGGCACCCTAGAGCTAGTCGATGCGATTTGCCGGGCCAATTTAGATCATATCGGTAATCTCCCATACGGACTCATTGGCCATTCCATGGGAGGACTCCTCACTCTACGCCATTACTTAATTGCTCACAGAGGCGAACTCCCAATACCTGATTTTGCATGGATTAGCTCACCACTGCTTAATCCAACACGAAACACACCTCATTGGTTAGTTCAATTAGCCATGTTCTTTGCCTCAGTTGCACCAAAAGTAACAATAAACACAGGGATCACACCTGAAATGTGTAGGACTTCTCCTGCCCCCAACCCTGATGCCCAGGCACTTAAAGATCAACTCGGCCATAGGAGGATTTCTCTAGGCTGGGTCAAAGAACTACGTCAAGCATCACAGCTCGTACATTCCAGCTTTCCAAAAACTCACGGGCCTCTTCTCTTTACACAAGGCGAAGCCGACACTGTCTGCCCACCCGAGCTCGCTAGACAGTTTTGCGAGCCTTTCCCTAATATCACTTATAAACAGTTCAGTGGTATGCTCCATGAACCTTTTGCCGATATAGGCAGTACACTTCTCTTTCAAGAGGTTTCAAATTGGCTCGATAACTCCGTCATGAAGACAACACTTTAAACACGGTCAAAACCGCAGCCAGCACGAGTGCCAATAAAGCACATCCTCCCAAAGCGTACCCAAATAGCGGAACTTTCACCCTATTTACTCCATCCGTTTTAGCAAAACAAATCAACGCATACACTCCACCTGCTAGCAAGCCACCCGCATGAGCAGCGTTATCAATAAAGCTAAAACCGAGCAACCCCATCAAAGCAGTCATCCCCAAACCTGCTAATAAACGCTTACGCGCAGATCGAGGAACTAACCTTTGATGCCTAGACTCAAATACTAATAAAAAGCCAAGTAAGCCTAAAATCGCCCCCGAAGCTCCAACTGTTGGCTGAGCAGGGTTCCAAAGCACTGAAGCATATCCCCCCGCCAATAAACAAAAACAGTACACCGTGACTAAATGAGGCCAACGAGCTAGGACTTCGACACGTTTCGCTAAAAACAGCAATGCCGATGTATTCATCACCCAATGAAGAATATTGCCATGCAAGAAAGCAGCCGTCCAATAACGCCACCACTCCACATTTGGCTTCAGAACTCCTGCACCTATTGAACTAACACCCCGCCCATAGAGAACCCATAACTGAGCTACCCCCACCAGAACAAACAAACCGAGAATGACTCGAGCCATCGTAACAGGTTGTTGTTCGATCCACATTTCAAACCTAACTTCGGAAATAATCTCTTCCCTCTCTCCCTCATTGAGGCACCCTCTCTTCAACCTTTTTCTCCCTTCGTACCACGGCAGAAATCCAAAAACAAATAATAGAACGAGAGAGATCCCGAATGAAGGATAAGATACGATTGCCTCTAAATCTCCTCCAAACTTTTGCATCGCCCACAAGACGGTCCAGAGAACCACAACTCCAAATAAAGCCCCAAGCTTTAAACCATCTGCACAATCACGTTTCGCCCGACGATAACTCCGCCGCCACAGCACATCATCCAACTCAGCTAATTCTTCCGGGATTCTTAACCGTGAAGAATCTGGAGTCCAGACTAAGTCCACTCCGTTCCGGGAGTTTAAAATCTGACGACATAATAACTCTAAAGAGTCGCACTCCGTAATGCTCCCCCTGTCATCAATAAAACCAAAAGCACCAGAAGCAGGTTTTGCACTGAGAAGCTCAGGGTCAGCCCAACTTGGTGCTAGTTTATTCATGGAAGTTCACTTCCCAAATATTGCCGATGTTCCTATTCCCCTGAAGGAACAGTAGCTTTCAAAGTTTCAAGAGCCTTATCCGCCTCTTTTTTCAACTTCTCATCGATTTCCTCCACACTGTCTGAAACCGCTTCGACAACATCTTCAGCAGTAGCCTCACTTTGCTCTACTACCTCTCCGTCTTCAACAGCTACATCTTCAGCAGGCACATCGTTAGTTTCAGCTACAGGCATTGCCTCTTCAGAAGCAACAGCAGTTTCTTCCGTGGCGGCATCATCCATTGCCATTTTTTTAGATTCAGGAACTAATAGCTTCGTTGGATTTTCAACGTTCCAGAGAATACTGAGTGCAATTGTTACTCCAAAAAAGAGCACGGCCAGAAATCCTGTTGCTTTCTCCAGCATATCAGAAGCTTTCGCTCCGGCTAAATCAGCCATAGTATCGCCACCAAAAGCAGCACCAAGGCCCTCTTGTTTTGGACGTTGCATCATCGTAACCAACCCTAATAAAAGGCAGACCAAAATAAGAACAACCAATAATAGGTTAATAGAAAGTGTAATCATGGGAGCGGGAATATGGTAGGCGAATCAACGCTTGTAAAGCTGCGTTTTTGTATGTTGAACGGATTTTTTCCTATTTGTACGGATAAATAAGAATCAATGACCTTTTCGGATGATTTCATTCTTTTCATTAAGAACGATTTTCTTTGCCGTAATTGGCACATCAGACAAAGCAAAAGACATAATCGTAATTCTTTCTCCCGCCTTAATCACATGCGCAGCTCCTCCATTCATAATGATATTACCCGTGCCAGGCTCTCCCGCCTGAGCATATGTTTCCAAGCGGCCTCCAGCCGTTGCCGAAGTGACCAGTACTCTTTCACCGGGCCATATACCTGCGGCGTCCATAAGGTCTTTGGGGATTTCGATACTACCTTCATAATCGACGTCGGCACGAGTGCACATCGCACGATGAATTTTTGATTTTAAAAGCGTATGAAGCATGTGCTCGTCATTGCTCTAATTCACAAAACAGTCAAGTCTACGTTTTTCAAAAACGCCCAACCCTTCCCCCTACTCAATTCTTTCAACTTGGAACTTGAATCTTCACGTCGCCCTTTTAGCCTCCACTCTATGCTTCAAGCAGGAATCGTAGGACTACCAAACGTCGGAAAATCAACTTTATTTAACGCGGTAACACGCACTCGAAAAGCCGAGGCGGCAAATTACCCATTCTGCACTATTGACCCTAATGTTGGTGTCGTCACAGTGCCAGATGAACGCCTCGCTGTTCTTTCTAAATTATCCGGCTCACAAAAAACTATCCCCACCGCCATTGAATTTGTCGACATCGCAGGTCTGGTTGAGGGCGCTTCAGAAGGTGCAGGCCTCGGCAACAAATTTTTGGCAAACATTCGCGAAGTCGATGCCATCGTTCAAGTGATCCGCTGCTTTGAAGATGATGACATCATTCATGAATTAGGTTCTGTGGACCCTCTACGCGATATTGAAATCATCAATTCCGAACTAATTCTCGCAGATATCGCTGCGATGGATAAGCGCTTAACCAGTCGTGCAAAAAAAGCGAAAAGTGGTGATAAAGAATCCATAAAAGAAGTCGCCCTTATCGAAAAATTACTTCCACACCTTAATGATGGCAATCCTGCCATCACACTAGAACTCAATGACAGTGAGCGCGCTACCCTCAAAGACTTCTTCTTACTTACCAACAAACAAAGTATCTTCGCCTGCAACGTCTCAGAAGACGAACTTGCTAAAACACTAGTAAATCCTGATGACCAAGCCATGGTCGCAAAAGTTCGCAAATACGCTGCTGAATCACAAGGAGCTGAAGCGATTATCATCTCCGCTAGAATCGAAGAAGAACTCATGGAGCTATCCCCTGAAGACAGCGCCGACTTCCTCGCCGACATGGGAGTCACAGACTCTGGGGTATCCACATTAATCAAAGGAGTCTACAATCTCTTGGGTCTGCGGACTTACTTAACCACTGGCGAGCAAGAAACCAGAGCCTGGACCATCACGGCAGGAGATAAAGCTCCAGCCGCAGCTGGCGTGATACACACCGATTTTGAAGCCAAATTTATCCGGGCTGAGATTGTACACTACACAGACTACGTGGAAACAGGCTCCCTAAGCGCAGCACGCGACGCCGGAAAATTAAGAGCAGAAGGTAAAGAATATGAAGTAAAAGATGGTGACGTCATCAATTTCCTCACAGGCGCTTAACCAAAAATCCTTACAACTCAAAAAACAGTTGCTATAATCGCAGTGTTTATAATAGATTCGAGGCCATTTCTTCCATAACTCGAATTATAGATCCACATTTATACCGTCTAACCAACCTATAATGATCGCTCTTCCTCAACATTTCGAAATCGGCTATCAATCGACTATAGCAACAACTAGCCACTCCATTCATTTAGGCAAAGGCAATCATTTCCTGCTTGCCCGAAATGGACGCGGCAAAACAACTCTTTTACGCACTCTAGCTAGCGACCTTCGCCCGCGGTCGGGGAAATTCACATTCTCTGGTGCTCGGCAGTACATCGCAGAAGACATCAGCTTTGACTCACACCTCAACGCCAAAGACATCTTCACCGCTCTGCTTCCAAAAAACAGAAGGAAAGAAGCACTAGAATTCGCCTCTTCCATTGAGCTGGACATTAAACTTTCCTATAAAAAGCTGTCCACTGGCAACAAACGCAAGATTTCCCTTATTGTCGCTGAATTCTCAAGTGACCCAAACACAGATAGCTTATTACTCCTAGATGAGCCCTTTACTGGATTAGATGCATTCACCCGTGATCGCTTCATGGAACTTTGGGAACAAACAAAAGACAACTGCTGCCGGCTCATCAGCTGTCACCCTGATTTTGACAGCATGAACATGACTAGCGCGCTACTGATTTCACCAGGCACAATCAGCCACCACACTGATCAAACATCCCAAACTTGGGGCGAACTAAAGAATTTACTAAACTAGCCATGATACTCTTTCGCCTATCTCTTATCACCACAATTCGACAGAACATGTGGCTTCTAGCCCTACTCCTGCTCTTTCTTGTCCCGGCTATCTTCCCCTATCTCACTCCTCACGATACCGTCAGTAGTCTCATCGCACCGGCAAGAGCTCAGGCAGCATGGGAAATCTCCTGGATCCTACTTCTCGCGTGGCTTCTCTACCAGTGCTGCCACCTAGGAAGCAGTAACTCCAAATCTACTATGGGACTCTACTTTAAAAGTAAAGGAATGTCCAACTCTCGGCAACTTCTAGAACTTTGGCTCTCTTGCTCCTGCTTTCTCATTCCTTTATGTATCGTACCTGCCCTTCTCTGTATTGCCTTCACATCACCTTCAAATTTGATCGAAGCTAAAATGTGGACAGCTCTAAACCTCCAATACTCCCTACTTTTCTTCCTCACAGGATCTAGTCTCTCCGTATTTGCCATCGCTCTGTCAAGTAGGCTTGGTGCAACAATCAGCTACTTAAGCACCATAGCAATAGCTCTCTATGGGCTTTTCGGAGTCAACTATCTAGACATGATGGTCATCTTAAAGGACAGTCCAATCGTCGACTGGATTTACAACCTTTCACCCCAACTACACCTCTCCAACCTTACTGAGCGACTAGTATTCAAGAAAGGCCCTCTCGATATCACAACCTTCACGCTCACATTCAGCTATCTTTTCGGTCTATTTCTCTTAACCAGTGGTCTATCGTTTGCCACCTTCACATCGAAACAAAATGGATAAGCATAGACTTTATGCATTGATACTCAGCGTTACAGGAATCGCTATTTGCGGCTTTGCATGGAGCCTCATGTCCATCAAACAAGGCGACATCATTCCCAACCCCCTCACACTCAAAGGAAGCCCTTATGGCAAGACCATTGCATTAGCAATGCAGTCCAACATCGATAACTATTGGCATAGTGGCTCTACACACAGTCATGAGAATTCAGAGGATCACGACCACGATCACTCTGACCACTCTGACAGCCATGCCCACATTAAAGACGAATCACCCACACCCCTTCAAAAACAACCCCAGGAATTCAAAAAAATCCATCCAAACCACGTTTTCATAAAGCGCAGGATTCATGACCTTCGCAACAAAAACGCTTTAAATAATTCCAAGTTCCCAAAAAGTCTAGATCATCACAAATTCATAGAGGCCAGAAACCTTCAACAAGTCATTCTAGCTTATGAAATGGACCCGAAAAGCTACACAAATTATGGTAGTTATCATTTCTTTATCACCACTTATGGGTACCGCGACCAAGAACGAAAGATCGCTTTAGCCAAACAATTAGCAGATCAAACTATAGAATTATGTGGGAAAGATAAGGAAAGTCTTGGCACGATGTTAACGGCTATGTTAGGCTACGAACATAAGCTTCTTCTGATGCTTGAGGAACCAAAACAACATACCTTCCAAGAATATCAGATTATCTTAGATAACTCAAACAAAGTGGCATATAATTACCAAAATAGATTAAATCAATTAATAGAATCAAACGAAATCGCCAACCTCTCCCCTGAACGAATCAAAGAAACAACAGGCCGATTCAAAGCCATTCTTGCACGTATGCAAGCCCACAGAAACATCATCTTGTTAAAACAAAAAAATAACAGCCTAGCAACCTAACATGGAAAACCCACAACTAGTCCCACCCCCACTTCCTACCCAAGGAGGAGCCAAATCATTCACCCCTGAAATGACTGGGCTAGAGATACTCCAATCCATCTTCGTTGTCTGCGACGAAAAAGGAGTTTCAGATATTCAGCTGCGATCTAATCGACCCGTTTATATTGAGACCAACATAGGCATGGAAGCTATTACCCACCTAGGGGTTGTGTCCGCTCCAAACATGTTGAAAGTTTATAAAGAACTTTTGAGCAACCAAGCAGACCAGAGCCATGGCTTCGAGGAAGAAGACTCTGAGAAACTTGCCGACCCCGTCGGCTATAGTATTTCCAATTTCAGAAAAACACAGGTTGATGACTTTTCTTGTAACGGAATACAATTCGGACCGAATGGAGAAATCTCTGGGCGTCTCCGTATCCAAACACACCTAAGTGACTCAGGGCTAGGGATTACCTGCAGAATACTAAACGACAACATTCCAGATCTCGGCATTCTTGGTATCGGCGAAGATACAGTCTCTACCATTAAGGGATGCTTACTAAAGCGTGCGGGACTTTGCCTTATCACAGGACCAACAGGTTCTGGTAAATCGACATCATTGGCCGCTATGATTGATTGGGTTCGTAAAAACCATGCGAAACACATCGTTACCGTAGAAGACCCTGTCGAATATCAATATCCTCATGATATGGAGGATCCTGATGTCCCAGGAATGAATACTCTCGCCCCTAGTATTGTCACTCAACAGGAAGTCGGCAGAGATCTCGCCTCTTACCGCCAAGGCTTGAAAGACGTTTTACGTAAAGCTCCCCACATTATTCTATTGGGAGAAATCCGTGATAGGGAAGCCATGGAGACCTGTATGGAAGCCGCGCAAACAGGCCATTTGGTCCTATCCACCCTCCACACAACCGGAGCAGTAAAGACGATGGGACGTATCTTAGAAATGTATCCCAGAGACAAACATGAGTCCACTTTACGCCGATTAAGTGAGATTTTGCTTTTCATTCATAGCCAAGGCCTGTTAAAAGGGTACGAACGTAGAGTCCTCAACTATGAGTTCTTGCATAATAGCGAAGACGCAGTCGGAGCTTCTATTGCAGGCTACGACAAAAACCCAAGCTCACTGGAAGACTCCATACGACGTGCAGGCAACGTCCAGTGGGATGCAAACCTGCTCAGATTATATCAACAAGGCATTATCTCCGCAGAAGCTTATGAAAACACAAAGCTGAATAAGTCGGATAACGACGGATTTTAAACGAGCGAATGCTAGTTTTAAAACAACAAATAACACCTAACACATATGAAAATAAAAAACAAAAAACTCACCCGCAAGGGCGTCACTCTTATCGAACTTACAGTAGTCATTGCTGTTGTTCTTACCCTCATCGGAGTTCTCTTTATTGGAGCTCAGACTTACAAGCGCCACGCCGATAAGTCAGCTTGTATCATCAATCAAAACTCGATCAACAAAGCAGTCCGAGCTCATGTCAACCTCACAGGCATTGAGACTAATTGGAATTTTGCCCAATTGACCGCTCAAAATTTATTACCAGCCATTCCCTTTTGTCCTGACTCAGGCGTGCCATATGCAGTCACTGACCCGAATCCTGCAGCCGCTCCAGGCACACGTCTTTCCGTATGCCCTTCTTTCGACGGCGCGTTTAACGCCGTTGTTCCAGCTGTTGCTGGAGGTGGACAAAGACCAGCTCACACTCCTGATCCGCAAAGAATCCAAGGTTGGTAAACCTCTTTGTTTCAAATAACATATACTAACTAGTGAAGCTGTCTTTCATATTGGGAGCTTCACTAGTAACTCGTCACTTGTTACCATTAACCCACTTTTGAATGGAACTAATCGATTGCTCTGATTTATCCCCTTATAAGCGTTATCAGCAAGCTATCCAGCTACTTCGATCCACATCCCGCGCAGAAAACCCCAACTGGTATGCTGATGCCTTAGCAGTTGAAACCCAATTACACGTTTTCATTGGCGGCGATACTGGAGCGATTTCGTATATCCATAATCAAAAAGACGGGTCATGGACAAAAGGCCCCAATCTCACTCCTCAATTGATGGGTGATCCAGAACTTCTGGGAGAAGTACTAGAAGCTCTTATTAAGGCTGAAGTTACATCACGAAAAAAAGCACTTGGTCTTATTTTATATATCGCAGATGAATTTTCAACTGCGGAACTAGGGCCCGATCATCAAAATCCAGCGGAAGTCAATGAACTCCGTGAACTCATCATCAAGAGCCCAGGCACCGTCCTAAATGATCGTACGCTCTCAAATGATACTCATACTTGGAGATTGTTCCCTTACCCAGGAGCATCTGGAGGCAATCAATTCGCCACGGCCATTTCTTTCTCTCGGCATCATGAGGAATTCATCAATAACGCCAGAGCCTATGGAGAGGAGCACGATATCCCTATTAGGACAAGAAGCATCAGTGCTCCACTTTGCACAATCACTGCGCTCCCTTGGTTATTAGAACAAACACCCGCAAACGGCTTTGTAGCAGCCCTACATTACCCTAGATTCACTGTTCTCTCTTTCTTTAATGACGCTGGGGATCTCACACTCATTCGAACGCTCCAGCATCATGGAAACATGAGCTTCCCTCCCAATATTGGAGGAGCAATCGCCACGACAGCGACCTCTCTGGAACTCAAAGACCCGCACGTTTTCATCTTGCCCATGGCAGGAAGGCCTCCTGAAGGAATGACAGAGAAGCTCACTGCGGCCATGCCAAATAGCCAGGTCATCACGCTAAGCCCTACTTCATCTCCTTTACACATCCCAACCTCACCAAACTCTGCTCCAAAGAACGACTTACCCGGGGTCACTAGAGCGTGGAAATGGAGCGACCTCCATGCCACTCCGGCAGAAGAAGCTGAGCCAGAACAGGCTTCAGACACTCCGGCATCTGCCATTCCAGGTGTTACACGTCCATGGAAAATCCAAGATATGGAAGCCATTTCCATGCTGCAGCAAGTACGTCTGGAAGTCGTTGCTATTACCAATCCACCTTCTGCCTCACAATCACCTCTAGCCTCCAGCCATACCTTCTCAATCCTCATCGGAGAAATGTGGCCCATCCAAGACTTCTTACCCTGTCCGAAAGAGCAAAAAGCACTATACCCAGGGCCTATAGAAATGCGGGCCTTGAAATTTGGCCAATACCTAAAATACGCAGGAATTGTAGCTGTCTCTGGAATGGTTTGCTACACTGCTTGGAAATATTTCGCCATACGAAAAGATGAGTCTTGGAATTATCAACCAGAATTGGCAGCACAAGAACTTCAAACACTAAAAACAAAGCAAGATACCTACTCTCTTTATGACGAAGCGATGAAACAGCGTTCGTCGGCTTGGACGACGATGGAGTCTATCTTTTATTTATTCCCACCAGAAGCCAATATTAGACTGACCACATTTAAATACAATATCAACAAAGCCCCCAGACTTGATCCTAAGAAAACTGGATTCATCAAACGCACCAATATCCAAGGTTTGGCGAACCATGAATCTCTAGATTATTTAAATCGCCTAAATACAGATTCTGGGAGAGCTCAGGTTTACTCTCAAATCGCAGAATCCACCGAAGACTCCTCATTCATGATCCTAGACGGAGAAAGAGACCCTCAAATAAACTTACAGATCAACGAGCATACAGCCTATGATCAAGAGGCTCTCTCAGGCGCTGTCACTAGCTACCCTTTCACATTCACACTCCAAATAGATCAGGTCTACAGCTCGGACGACGAACTTTCTTTTACCCAAAGACCAAAAAACTAATATGAAAAAACCTTATTCTGAAGCTATCATATTTTTTGGCATTTTAATCCCTGTCTTTTTCATTGGCCTTACCTTCTTTCTTTGCTCACGATTGCTCACACGTGACAAAAATACTCTTATCCGAAAAGCGGAAGTCCATAGAAATGACCAGATAGTCGTTGGTCAGGTCAGCAAACTAAAAACGAATATCACAGGGCAACTCGACCAGCTCAATCAATGGAATGAACTCTTGGAGTCTGAACCTTCACTCAAGATCATGGGCTCCCTTAAAGAATCTTCAAAAGTAGAAGGCCAAAAGGTGAGTCAATCTTCATTCTCAAGATCGAGAGCCACCACATTCGCTTCGGAAGCCTTCCTTCCAAGCACGGCTTGGGATTTCACCCTAAGAGGATCATTCCGCGCACTACAACATACATTCCTCGCACTCGAAGAAGAAAACCCTCACCTCTTCTTAGAACAGCTCGAATTTAGCCCGAATCACGCAAACAACTCATTAACCAGCTCTGCTACCTATTCCGCATGGACTATCCCAGTAAACTAAAAGCCCTCAGTTTGGCCCTAATATTCAGCCTCTCCAGCATAGCTAGTTCTGAAGCACAAAATCAGACAGGCGAAGATGACAGCAGCCCTAGTTTATCAAAAAAGCTGATTATCAATACTCAAAAAATAGGACCTTTTGGCCTCTATCAGAATAGTGATGATATCCCAAAAAAGGTAACGAATACTTTTCGACCATCAAAAGAACCAGAACTGAAACAGGAAAAATCCTTACATGACGTTCTCTCTGCCCTAAAAATTAATGGTGTTAATCCATCTAAAGGTGAATTCATCATTGGTTTAAACAGATACCATCTTGGGCAAACTCTACCTCTCACTAAAACAATCAAAGTGAAAGTCACCAAAATAACATCCTCTTCCGTTTCCTTTGAAAATATTAAGAATCAAGAAACAGCAACCTTGAGTCTAGGAAGACGAAATCCTCTTCAAAAAAGTACAAACAAACTAAATAACCTTCTCACTCCCAATGGAGAAAGCACACCACTTTTACAAGAATAAAACACCATGAAATTGACACGTCCACTACATACAACTTTGGCCATCATCGCGTTATCGGCTACAGCTGCGTTATCTCAAGATGACGTTCCCCCAATTTCAGAACCTGCGCTCCTAGGAGAATCTGCGTTACCTGAAAGCCCCCCCGATCCAACAGCATTTGATGATGAAGTACCACCATCCGATAATGAAGAACCTCTCATTCAAGAAGATCAGGCTGTTGTCGAATCTGAAGATGGGTTTTTAATTCAGGACGCCGCCCTCAATGATATTTTTCAGCTTCTAGCTCAAAAAGCAGGAAAACAATACTTTCATAACATCAACCTTGTCGGAGATGAATATCGAGTAACAGGTAACCTTCTTGATAGGAATCCAGAAGAATCCATGGATTCTCTAGCCTTTCAATTTGGCCTTCAGCTCTACCGGAAAGGAGAAACTATTTATGCTCTTACACAAGATCAGCTAAATCAACTCCCCGCAAATGAGTGGCATTACCAATTAAACTACTTAAGGCCCTCTGATATTGAGCAAATAAGAGGTTTAATTCAACCAGTACTCACACCCGGTACAGGGATCGTTAACTTCGAGCCAAAAACAAACACAATCATCATCATCGATTCCCCAACAAAAATCGATAGGGCTAGAAATATCCTTGAGCAAGTAGACAAGGCGAAAGGTCAGATTATTGTCGAAGTTAAGATTCTAAGTATCAACCAGACTGCTGCGCAAACTCTTGGAGTTAACTGGTCACAACAGCTAGGCCAAGACGCTATAGCTCCTATTGATTTTGGGGTTAATGGCATTAACAGTCTTTTAGGCATTGGCCCAGCTCCTTTGGGAACATCAGCTCTTGGGTCTGATTTAGTATTATCACCAGATATACTAACCGGTATACTAACTGCACTGAATGATGGTGGAATCACCACTGTTCAAGACAACCCTGTCCTTATCACAGAAGATAATGAGCAAGCCATCATCTCTATTATTGACCGAATTCCGATCATTATCACGAGTCAAACCTCCAACACAACTGGTGGTGAACCCACGATCACGGAAGAAGTACGTTATACTATTGATGAAGCTGATTCAACCGATCCTGAAACGACACGAGAAATAGGAACAACGATCGCAGTGACACCCACAGCTCTCCCTGATAATACGATCCGATTAACCATGCGCCCAAGAACCGCAACTATCACTGGGTTTGTCGAAGGAATCACAGCGAACTTTCCGGAAGTTCGTGAATCCACAGTTCAAACAACAGCGCGGATACCAAACGGTCATTCCCTCATCATTGGCGGTTTCTTTCAGGAAGAAGAAGTTGAAGAAAAAACAAAAGTTCCACTTTTAGGAGATTTACCTCTCTTCAATTTTTTCTTTAAGAGCAAAGAGAGTTCAAAGATTGCTTCCAGTTTAATCTTCGTTGTAACACCTAGAATTTATGACCCTCTATCACAAAACGATACTCATCACCAAAGACTCAAATCAAAACTCTCTCACCCTAAAAATGCCACTTGGCTAGATACCAAGCACCCTGGTAACCTACACGAGCCTGATTTGGACCGTACGCTTCATAATATCCAACATGACATCGGTATTAAAAAACCGAAAAAATTCAGACTCTTTGGTAGATTTAGAAAATAATTTATTTGTTTTCTAAATTGCTAAAAACAATCACCAGCATATAGTACACTTATGGAGACACAGCAGGAACAAGATGTTACCAGGCAATGGCAAGAGCATAGTTTAGCTCACTCTTGTGATACCATATTACGTCTTGGCCTAGCTTCTGAAGAAGACCTGGAGATTGACTGTGAAACAACGAGGCAACATTGGGAGTCGGGAAAAGGAGCGGAAATCATTGAATTACACGCCATGCGAATGGCCGATGAGCCGACTCAAGTCGAAGGTACTGTTGAACACCTGAGTGCTTCTATTGGAGCCTCAGTTGTTCCTCAATTATTGCCGGCCCCCTTTGCTGCTAAACTAGCGACTCCAAATGGTTTTTATGACAAGCACCCAGATCTCTTTGATTTGGCCAAGGCTCTCCAATGCCCTATTCTATTTAACGAAGATGCAGATGTCATCGGTTTAGGGTCCATTAACCCAATTACAACAAATACCTTTGCTCTTGCGGTACAGCTCTACGTTGAAAGCATACAAAACATTAAACCTCTTATTAGTGCTGTGCGGCTCAATTATGAAACTTGGTCCACGCTTTGTCACCGCCATTTTGATCGATGATTGATATAGAAGGAGTCCAATTTAATGATCTGATTAGTGCTCAGATCATGGAGGCACTAGGAGAACATGATCAAGCATTTGCAGAGCTTGATCATGGAGAAGTCCCTAATAGAGTGACTAAGACCACTCTAATGGCGGTTATTGCGAAAATTAACAAGATGCCATTTTTCCCGAAAGTGGCAGAGTTCGCAGATAATGATCTTTTAGCCAAATGTGATCCCTCAGCACTCACTCGCGGTGGGTTCACGCCCTTAACTATTTATAATCAAACTATTCTCGTCGCAGTTTCCAATCCTTGGAACCCTGCCTCTGATGAATATTTGGCGCCACGCTTTCCCGATTTCCAATTTGCCAAGTTAGTCACACTCAACTCAGAAATCAGTCGAGCAATTGAAGGATCAACCAGTACAACTGGTCCATCAAATTCTGATCTTGAAGCAATCGAAGTAGAAGAAGCTGAGGAAACCACGAAAGATTTTGATGTCACTTCTACGGAATACGAGGAGCCCATGGCTCAGCTCACAGCCACTATCATGGCTGATGCTGTGAAACAACGTGCTTCCGACATTCACTTTAAAGTAGAAAAAGAATCCTTCTATTACTCATTTCGGATTGACGGAGACTTGGGGCCAAAGCGCGAACTTCCGCTAAAGATCAAGGACCGTATTGATGCTTTTTTGCTCAACCAAATGAAATTGCCTACTGAAATCCGTAATACGGCTTGCGGTATTTCTGGTAGATTCACCATTGAGTACTTTCATCGCCCTATTGATATCCGGTATGAACGCCATCGCACATACCGGGGTTATCACATTACCATGCGTCTATTGGATAAAGGCCACCTCAATGTCACTCTAGGTAAAGGGACCTTAGCTTTTGATGAAGAGACTCTCTTTGAGATAAGAAGAGTCATGAAAGTCCCCGCAGGGATTATCGTTATGAGCGGCCCCACAGGGTCCGGAAAGTCGACAACGCTTAACGCCATGCTTAGGGAGCTTAATCGCCCTGAGGTCAATATATTGACACTTGAGAATCCTGTGGAAGACGAAGTTCCCGGAATCACACATTGTGACCTTAAAAATCCCACAGAATTTAAACCCATGATTGCCAGTTTCATGCGATCAGATCCTGACATCATTCTCATGGGTGAGGTACGCGATAAAGAGTCAGCAGACCTCGCTATCGAAGCCGCTGTAACAGGCCATAAAGTGTTAACGACAATCCACACCCCCAGAGCCTCTCAAATCATCGAACGTTTCGAACAACTTGGCATCGAACGATGGAAAATAGCTCAAACGCTTAAAGCAGCTTGCGCTCAACGACTAGTTAAAGTACTATGCCCATACTGTAAGATCGAAAAACCCGGTTTAACGGAACATGAACGTAAAACTTATAGTTTAGGTGAAGAATGGGCTAACACGCCTGTCTTTGAGGCCTCACATGATGGCTGTCAAGAATGCCGAAATAGCGGCTACTCAGGACGAACAGCGATTGTCGAGATCATACCTATCACACCTAAGAACGGAGATTTACTCTCCAAAGGGGAAATTTCTCCTTATGAACTCGAGTTACTCGTCCAAGAAGAAGGCAGACTACCCAACCTTAGAAAAAGCGGCTTGCGCCTCTTACGACAAGGTAAAACAGATATCCACGCTGTGAGTAAAGTAATTGACATGACCTATACCGATGATTGAACCATTGAATAACACACCTTCTAGTAAAGGAAATATCAACTCTGCCCCGGAAAACAGTGAAGCCAAAAAAAGTAAGGACATTACACTGTTGAAAGGCAAGAAGAGCAAGACGAAGTTGTTCAAACAAAAAGAGTTGATCCAGTTCTACAGCGGAGTAGCCTCCATGCTAAAAGCTCAAATCAACACTGCAGACGCGCTAAAGTACTACGCAGAAGGTCTACCTAATAAACAAATGACCAACTGCTTAATGGATATCCGCAAACAGATTAATGGCGGTGTTTCTATTCCCCATGCTTTCAATTCTACTAACAAATTTGATAGTATGACCTTAGGATTGATCAAAGCTGGTGTAGAGTCCGGAAAGCTCAACGAAGCATTCAGTGACTTGGCACAACGAGCAACAACTCAACTGGCTTTTAAGAAAAAAATTCGCAAAGCAACGCTCATTCCGGCGATCGTCATGCCTACACTTCTTGGTCTCTTCATCTACTCTCAAGTCAACATCGTTCCTCAAGTCAAAGAAATGATCGGTGGTTCCGGTTTTGAACCAGATGGTATGGTTAAGTTCTTTTTTGATATGAGTGATACTGTCATTAGAATTTGGCCTGCCCTTGTTATTACACTACTCACTATCACTATTGTTATTGCTGTCTCCAGTAAGGTAAAAGCTGCCATTGTAGGGATTGCCATGTCTCGTTGGAATTTGTTACGAAAACTAATTATGGGGCTGCGGCAGATGACATTCCTAGGAGTCATCCGTCTCTTAAATGATAATGGGATCAACCTCTCAAAATCAATCCGAACTAGTGCTGTCGCCGTCTCTGGAACACCTTTCCAGTCCGAGCTCGTAGAAGCTGCAGATAAATATGAGAAATCAGGAGTCCCTTTATCCATTGCTTTTTCCAAATACACTTCCGTCGATGATCAAGTCATCCACATGCTCTCTATTGGTGAAAAATCAGCCTCTCTCGGTGTGCAATTAAAAATGCTCACCCAAATGTACGAAGAAGACTGCGATCAGATTATGGAAGATTTCACAAATATCGTTTCATTCATCGTCCTCCTAATTGCGGTTTCATTAGTAGCCATGGTTTTCTTAAGTACATTCATGCCCATCTTCTTAATGGGGCCCGAATTAATGAAGCAGGCTCTCTAAATTTTTCACCTATTCTTATGAAAACGAAATTTGATCGGTGGCTAATCCAAACATACATCTACAAAACCTATTTTTACACACTTCAGATACCAGACCAGCTGCCAAACTATTGTTCCGTAGAAAAGTTAGAAGACCTTCCAGGAAAACGGTTTAAATATAAATTAACAGCGACATCGACGAAAGAATCAGATGAGCTCATTGTCTTAATGAAAGATCAGGGTCTCACATTTAAAACGGACGTTATTGAACGCAATCCATGGTATGGCCATATCATCAACCCAAAAAAGAAGAGCTTTACTTGGCGTATGTTTTGGTTTATGGTTATTCTCGTTTCTGTTCTTTTAGTTATTATTAAACTGGTTCCTATTATCCAATCAGAAGAGTTCCAGAACTTAAAACGATCATACTTAGGATCTCTCCATTGCCCACAGTCATGACAGTATCATTCCAAACAAAAAAACGACACGCCGTTACCCTCATAGAACTCACTGTTGTCATTGCTGTAATTGCTGTCTTAGTCGGTATCTCTGTAGCTTCTATTGATGGCTATAGAGATTGGGAAAAGAGTGTAAGGGCAGGAGAACAGCTCCAATCTGTTTATGCAGCCCAACGACTCTTCCTTTCAGATTTTCCAACAAGAGATGTAGATAGTATCCGTGAAGCGGATATCATACCTTACTTACCAGATCGTACGGGCGCTCTTCCAGTTGTTGAAGATCTTGATAAGATGCCATTGGGCTTTGATCTTACCGTCTCTCCCCCGACTCTTACTCAAGGCGGTATAGCCTACGACCCTACTCCACCAAACGACGGGCGATGGGATACAGGAAGATAATTTTTATTTCCTTCCTATTTCACCTAGGTTCGTGTCTTAGCTATGCAGATGATGTGCCGCAGGGATATAATCTAATAGGGAACTATCTCACTGCAGAGACGGCAAAAATCAGAAACGGCAAGTTTATCACTCGCCCTCCTGCTGGTTTAACCTATAGAGTCTACAGCGATGGAGCTGAACTCAAAGTCTTTACCAATCATGTCACAGAACACCAAACCTATGAAATATATAGGTCTGATGGAATTGCAGTGGACGAAAGCTCTGGAGATACATCCATCGTTCCAGGGCTTCAAGCTCGCAGTACCTCTGGAGCAAGCCTGCGACAGCTCTGCTTAACAAAAGAAACTTTAACCATCACTTCTTTCCCCCCTCTAAGTAGCGAAATCATTATTATCAGAGCCACGCTGGTCATCCCAAAGGCTCAACTCATCCAAGAATAATTTATGTCAGCCGAAGCTACACCACAAAGAGTTCCTCTTATCTACCCTTTCATGCTCGTCACCAGTGTCACTGTAGCAGCATTGTTTTGCTACCTATACCTTACAGCTGATCACGACGTACAGCCTGAACAAACTCATCCGACTCCTAAACCAGCCATTATAGTAGAAGAACCAACCAAAGAGCCGGCCAATACTACCTCACCGGAGGGCGCTGAAAATTCAGATTCCAGCCCACCTGATACTGAGCTTTCATCAAATTCTTTTACTCTGCCTTCTTCGCAAGCTCTACCTGGTGAAATCACCATCAACTCTGTAGCTCCATCGACTATGCCTCTTGCAAAGTCCGAAGCGACTGGAAGCAGCAAAGACTTCGAGCAAACAAACTTTAAAGTACAGCACATCATTGACGCCAAGTTAGGAGATGAGCCCCAAGAGCGAATTACAATTGAAGTTCCAGTCATTTACCAAACCAGAGCTATGCGCTGGGGACCTGATGAAGTGGCAGAAGCAAGAAGAGTACTACGTGCCATGGAAATCTACCGAGAGCGGGTAAAACAACTAAAACTAGATGGCCAAAACATCCAGTTCGCTTGGGAAAAGCTCCTTACTAACAGCCAACCTATTCCAGCACTAAGGGCAGACAGCCCCTCTTTACCAGAAAACTCTCTATTGAACCAAGACCTCAGTAATAGCTCTGAATCCATTACCATTAGTCATGAATAAATTCATTTCCATCTATAGAACCCTTGCTCTCACTAGTTTATCTCTCTTAAGCGCCCCTCTCTACGCTCAAGATGATGCTGAAGCAACTGTAGACCGAGCCGTCGAGGCCATTGAAAAAGCCATGCACCGCTCTACTACGGATGAAGATGAACCACTTACACCCCTTGTCGAGCAAGTGGCAGAAAAACTTTCTGAAATAGAAGATAATCTTTCTGCTCCTCTACAAGACGCCATCCCCTTCGTAGACCGTGAGGCGGTAGAAGTAGAGACATCGACGAGTATACCTGTTCCTCCTATCAATGAAGACGATTTACCGGAACAACCTACAGACCCATCTGAGCCAGAAGCCATAATAACATCTTTAGAAGTCGTGGCAGAACCTGTAAGAGCGCATAGTTCTATTACTTCTCCAAACCAAAATCTCACTCTTTATACACCGTGGAAACCAAAACCACTCCAAGAAGCACCTCAAGGCTGGCGATATATCAAGGGGACTAAGGAGCAAGCTTATCCTACGAAGATTACGTTATCCGACAGCACTGAAATTCAGCTCGAGATTACACCCTATATCCTAGCTCCTGAAGATTCTTCTAGCATTGCCCTCGTTTCTGAACCTGGATATCAGCCTGAACTGGGCTACTCCCAAACACAAAGTATCAGCGCTACACTCAATCACTCCAATCAAGAGCTAGAGGCAACAGAGAAACAATTAGACTCCTCTATTGAGCTTCTCAATCAGCTTCTCATCTCACTTCCTCGATAATATGACTCAGGCCATTTTATCCATTTGCTCCCTCATCATTGGTCTACTCTTAGGGCTAACTCTAGCCCACCAGCGGCAAGAAGCCCCCACCAGCGCTCAGGAATCCCTTCAACCGTCTTCATCGATTCAACTCTCAGAGCAAACCGCTTTCATTGAGGCCCTCCGCAATCGTACCCCATCCGAAGAAAGCACACAGATCTTAAACAACCAAAGTTTAGAAACAACCAATCATCTTCTATTCACCAAAATTGAAGAACAAACCAATACAATTCACGAACTGACGACACAATACAGAGAGCTTCATTCACAACTCACTGAAACAAATCGTGAAATCAACGCCCTCACTTTCCGAGTAGAGACTCACAGCGAATCCTTTCGCCCAATGAGACAACGCCAAGAAAACTCTGTATTTCCTTCAGGAATCAGCCCTCTTTTACCGCCTAAACAATAGTCCAAGCTCTTGTTTATAGGTCTTGTTCAGACGCTTTTAACTCTAAAAAAAGATCATTCCATTGCTTCTGTCTAGGAATGAGGCTCGCTCGTGCATCCGCGATATATCGTTTCATATTCTCAAACATCGGTAAGTACCCTTTGTAAAATTCGTGAATTCCTTCATTATATTCCACCAACACTGATTCTGAAAACGCGGCTCTAAGATCGATCAAGCCTCCAGCATATGCCTCCACAATCGTTTTTTTAGCACTAAGAACCATAGCATAATAGCTACAAAGAACAACGAATGCGCCTACCAAGACGCTTGTAGCTAACCAAGGATGAGGGCCTACTCGAAACACTCCTAATAACCCAGCAAGACTTACTAACAGGAAAAATACACATAACACATATTTTTGCTTTCTACGGTTTTCCATCAATAATTGATCCAAAACTCGGCGCATCCGTAACTTCATAATAGTATGCCGCGCCCTCTTACTCAGGCGATCTGCTAAATGATCTACTTGATCTAAGAATGCGGCTTCCTCTAATTCCCCAATTTCAACAGCTAGTCTTTCCTCCAAATGAGGCCTCATACCCTCCCAGCGCTTTTTACAAGAATCAAGTAAGCGTTTCCCATCAACTACCCCTTGCTGCCCAGATTTTTCTTCAATCAGGTCTAAGAGAGCCCTCTCTATCTGAATAGCATCGTCCCCCCGGCTAAACAGAGATTTGGTAATGCCAATAACTCCTGTCTTATGTCTCACTAATTTTAATATCGGTAGAAGCGATGATTCATAGAGTCCCCCCCATTTTGCAAAATCTGTCGAATATTCCTTTATTTTTTCTCCCTTATCTCGCTCTATCTCAGCTTCGATCGATTGCAAATAACCTTTATCACTTTCTAAGGTTCTCGCTCTTTGATCCATGTTTTCTTCTAAATCCATCATCAAGATATAAACCTCTTGATACACTTCTCTTAGTAAACCTCGGCGCCATTTTGACTCATTCAGGGCTCGATCAACGATTTGAGAGCACTGTTGTAACCCCGGGTTTTTATCACGATTACTAGAGACAGTCAAAATCTCCAGAGGCCTCCTAGCTCTCTGGAAACAAAGATCGCGAATATGCCCCTTAAGGACTTCTAACTCATCAGAAGTTCTTAGGTCTTCTTGAAGTAATAAGATGGAAGAGATTTCTAGAGTTTCATCTTTCTGGTCGGAGACCAAATCCCATGTAGGAGCTGCCCAAGGATTACCTACTGGTAGAGCCCACAAAATATAGTCAGCCTCAGCCAAGGCTTCTTGCATTACGATTCTTGAATCCTCCTGCAATTGTGAAGTAGCTGGCGATTCCACAATCACAAGGTTTTCATCAGAATACTCTATAAAGCCATGATCAAGTCGCTTCGCTGAGTTCTTATCCAATCCGAATAGTGCGCGAATTAAAGTCGTCTTACCCGTTCCTTTATCTCCACAAATCACCACACGAAGTGACGCACTGAGCCGCCAATCCGCTACAGTGAAATCAGTATTCTTTGCTTTTAAGACTCTTGCCAGCTCCAAAATACCTCCGACAACTCCTGCCAGCTTTAAGCGACTCTCAAGGTATCGTTTGGCAAAAGTCATACATCTAACGTGGCCAACAGACTCACATCTAGTTAGATTTCTCGGCCAGTAATTGCGAAACGGTCACAAACTGGTGCCCTTTTCTCAACAACCCATCCAACGCAGCCGGCATAGCGTCTACTGTGGGGCCGTGAAGATCATGAGCAAGTACGATAGAGCCAGGTCTGGTACCAGCGATAATACGAGAAGCGACAACACTTGGGCCTGGGCGTTTCCAATCTTGTGGATCAACATCCCAGAAAATAGACGGCATGCCAAAATGATTAAAAATCATCTGCCGTTGCCTAGTATATAATGCCCCGTATGGAGGGCGCATGGTTCTAGGTCTTACCCCTGTCACCTTTGCAATCGCATTAGTAGAGCGTTGAAGATCTGCTCTCACTTGAGCATCAGAGAGTTTCTGTAGGTTATCATGCTTCCAAGTATGATTCCCTATTTCATGCCCTTCTGCAACAATTCGGCGGATAATATGAGGGTACTGCTCCACCTTATTACCGATCACGTAAAACGTCGCCTTAATATTCCGTTGCCTCAACATGTCCAATAAACGAGGGGTATGCACGGGATGAGGGCCGTCATCAAATGTCATCGCAATATAAGGCTTGGATCTATTACCAAATGAATGGGATGCTTCTACGCCCTGAAAGGCCCCAGATAAAGCGACATTCGGATTCCTCAAGGGAGGAGCATTCAAATTAACGGCATTATAGTTAGAAGTTTTTGGTGCTGTCACTGGCACGGAAATAGGAGCTGGGGTTACTTTTTCTTTTTTAAGAAACCCACAACTAGACAAAATCGCCATAAGGCCGAAGGAGGTAAAAGATAATAAAATTTGTCTCATCAAGAACATTGATAACTAGCGGCACCAGCTTGTCACGTCAGTTTTCTCAAATTTCAGCCTCATGATTTGCAAAACCTCACTCTACAGTTTACTTTTCCCTCATAAACGGTAGCTCTGAGCTCTACCTAAGTTTCCAATCCATGCCAAACTACGATTATAAATGTGACCTCTGTGACGAGACCTTCGAAATCTTTCAAAAGATGAGCGATGACAAGCTCACGGATTGTCCTCAAGCCCAATGTAAAGGCACTATCAAACGTTTGCTAGGAGGGGGAGCTGGCATTATATTCAAAGGCTCTGGATTCTACCAAACAGACTATAGGAGCGAGTCTTACAAAAAAGGCGAGTCCTCTGAAAAGAGCAATAACAAGCCTGACAAACCAAAAGAATCCAGTTCTAACTAACAAATTTCCATGTCTTCTACCAATTTCAAAGTGGGTAATGAAAAGCTCATTAAAGTCCTCTTAGGAGCCTCCCAGCACCTTATTAGCCTGCTCGAAAAGCAAGGCCGCCCGGATGGAGCATTACGCATTGCCGTAATCGGCGGTGGTTGCTCAGGCCTTCAATATAAAATGGATTTAGTCGATGGCCCCAGAGACCGAGATATTATGGTCATTAGCAACGCAGTGAATGTTGTTATTGATCCCAAAAGCGCTCTCTTTGTCAGCGGCAGTGAGCTTGATTACTCAGATGACTTACAGCAGGGTGGCTTTAAAGTGACTAATCCGAACGCTAGCGTCACCTGTTCTTGCGGAGAAAGCTTTGCAGCATAGCCTCCTTTTCACAGCACAGCCCGTAGGCCCCTTATTCCTTATAACGCAACGATGTCCCACAAAAGATACATCGTGCCCATTTAAATAAGAATATGTGCATAGCGGTAGGTAACATCAGACCTAATCCTGAGATTTTGTGAGCATTGCGGTGCTTCACACAGGCCTTAGGGAAGAATTGGCGTTGCCGGCAGACAGGGCAGTTTACCTTTAGAGCAAAGGCAAAATAGATGAAAGCACTGAGAATCCATATTGCAGGGGAGTACTTGGCCCACCACATCCCCTCGGTATCCAAAAAGAACAGCGCTAACCCAATGAACGGTAGCCAGCACGTCACCCAAACTACTAGGAATGCAACAGAGCCAATGTACGCTCTTTCCTTTTGATTGTGCAACACCCCCCGAATGTAACGCCGTGATTCACGGCTCACACCTTTATTCGTTTCCGCAAGAACCATCTTGGACACATTAGGTTTATTCACTGTCAAAGGAGCTACATTCCCTCCTTCTTCCATAAATTTTTCCATTGTGCGGACACGAGTTTTATCGACACCCTGTGCAGACTCTTCTCTTTGCTCAGGCGCTACTTTGCGAGTAGGTGTTTGAAGAGGTGTCTTCTTTAAGGGAACCTTCCCCTTTTCTCCCATTTCTTGATTTTGGGCCTGATCAGAAGTCACTTTTACTTCTATTGATGCATCACAAGCAGAAAGCATCGTTCCTTCTGCTACATTGCGAACATTAATCTTCGCAAGCGTCAAAGCCTTACTTGGCAAAGGAATCGCTATAGGAGCTTCCGCTAGCATCAGCTCAATATCATCTTCTTCTCTTTGAGCCTGCTCCGGAGCGATCTTTCCCTCTGAAACCGCTTCTGAAGCAGCTTCTTTCAAGTTCGAATCTATAGAGCTCGGGGCAACATCCTCTCTACAGTAAGCAATCCAGCCCTCCACCTCCTCCAAGCTTGGTGCCCTGTCTGTAAGATGAAGCATTTCATTCGCATGCTCCATCTCTGCTACTACGACGAAAGCGTCAGCAGCCTTGAGGGCCTCTCTTTTTTGAAAGCCTATTGCCTCCAGCAGCTCCAGCTCCTGAGAGGTTATATTAGGAATATCTACTAGATCTACCATATTACCTTAATAGAAAACTGTGTAATCTGGGATTTTCTGCAAGACTAAAATCACAGTACTTCTATGATAGGATACCTTCCTGATCAGTTATCTTATCCTAGGGCTTCCAACATTTCTTGTACTTGAGCACGTTTATCCACCCATTCTCTTAGGGCCGCTTTCTCAGAATCGACCACCTTCTCAGGAGCGCGTTCTACAAACTTAGGATTATTTAACTTACCCTCAGCTTTCATGATTTCCTTATCGATTTTACTCATCTCCTTCTCTAATCTGGCCTGCTCCGCCTCGATATCGATCAGCCCATCCAAAGGCATGTAAACTTCTCCAATCGCGGCCACAGCAGCAGGGGTCCCCTTTTCTCCTTCATAATTAGGATCAACAGTTACCTCCTTAGCCCCCACAAGCAGAGCAAGAGTGTCGCATTCTCCTAAAACCCAATCAGCAATGGGCTTGATGACAAAGTTCACATCTTTACTAGCTGCCAGATTATATTCTGCCTTAAGATTACGCAGCTTTCCTGCAGAATCGTAGATAGCCTGAGTTAATGCCTCCGCCTGAGCGATCACGCCCTCATCTACACCTGCCAATAAGGTTTCTCGAACCTCTTCTTGGTTCATTAAAAATTCACCTTCCTCCACGTATCCGAGCTTCGACGATAACTCCTCTGTAATGTGGGGCATGATTGGATGCAAAAGCCCTAGATAACGTGACATAATCACATCCATCACAGCCAGTGTACGTTTACTATCAGCCTCATTTTCACTGCGGAAGTTATGCTTAATCGCTTCAATGAATTTATCACAATACTCACTCCAGAAAAATTCATATAGCAATCCCGTGATATCATTGAAACGATAGCTCGCATATGCCTTTTCAAGATTCAACGCTAGCCGATCTAACTTATTAAGAATATCGAGATGATAGACAGGTAAATCTTTTATCTCACCGAGATCAAAGCTCGCTTCTCCACCCTGCATTTGTCGGAAGCGACAGGCATTATAGAGTTTATTCGCAAAGTTCCTACCCTCTTCCACCTGAGGGTAAACCATCTTACTTGGATCCTTCTTATCCTTCTCCTCAGCAAAGCGAAGATCACTATCTACTGGAGCAATCCTCATAAGAGCGAAGCGTAACCCATCTGCGCCATAGGCATTCATGATGCCTATGGGGTCAGGGGAGTTTCCTAATGATTTCGACATCTTTCGTCCCTTTCCATCACGGATCAAAGAAGTGAAATACACGTTCTTGAATGGCAATTCATGTTTAAAACGATACCCTGCCATGATCATCCGCGCCACCCAGAAGAAGATAATATCTGGGCCAGTTACCAAATCTGCTGTTGGGTAAAATTTCTCCTGCTCTTTCTCAGACATCGTCGCAAAAGGCCAAAGCCATGAGCTAAACCATGTGTCCATGACATCTCCGTCACGAACCCAGTTCTCTGGGTCAACAGGCGGCTCTGTCCCCACATAAATATCTCCAGACTCCATATCGCTAACATCCAGCGATTCTGCTTCTTTCAGATCTAACTCCTTTTCTTTCCGGTACCATACTGGAATTTGATGTCCCCACCAGAGCTGACGGCTAATACACCAATCCTGAATATTGCTCATCCAGTGCGAGTAAGTCTTACTCCACCGCTCAGGCCGAATCGTAATATCACCCGATGCCACCGCCTCCGTTGCCTCTGGCACAGACGGATACCGGAGAAACCATTGCATAGAGATGCGAGGCTCAATCACCACATCTGCACGCTCAGAATAACCTACATTATTCTCATACTCCTCCACTTTAATCAACAAGCCCATTTCCTCAAGCTTTGCAGCCGCTAGGCGGCGGGCTTTAAAACGGTCTAAACCATCCAGCTCAGGGACTTCGGGGCAATTCACCGTCCCGTCTGCATGCAAAACATCGATAATCTCTAGATCATGGCGTTGGCCTATCTCAAAGTCGGCCTTATCATGAGCAGGTGTGATTTTAAGAGCTCCGGTCCCAAATTCCATATCCACATGCTCATCTGCTATGATCTCAATTTCACGCTCAGGAAAGGGACGGCGCACCTTACGCCCAACCAAATCCTTAAACCGCTCATCTTTTGGATTCACAGCCACCGCTATATCCCCCATTAGAGTTTCCGGGCGCGTCGTTGAGATTTCCAAAAAGCGCCCAGGCTCATCGACTAGCTCATATTTCATGAAATAAAGCTTCGATTTACTCGCCTTAGGGATCACTTCCTCATCAGAAAGTGCTGTCAGTGATTTCGGGCACCAATTCACCATACGTTTCCCTCGGTAGATAAACCCTTGAGTAAACAAATCTGAAAACACCTTTGCTACCCATGCAGAATATTCTTCATCCATCGTGAAACGTTCACGATCCCAATCACAGCTACAACCTAGACGCTTTAATTGGTCTGTAATAATATTCCCGTGCTTGTCCTTCCAGTCCCAAACACGCTTTAGGAATTCCTCACGCCCTAGCTCATGGCGGCTCTTCCCTTCCTCCTCCCGCACTTGCTTCTCCACCTTTGTTTGAGTGGCAATTCCGGCGTGATCTGTACCAGGGAGCCAAAGTACTTCTTTCCCCTGGCGGCGTGCCCGGCGCGCCAAAATATCCTGAATCGTATTATTCAGAACATGGCCGAGATGCAGAATACCTGTCACGTTTGGAGGGGGAATGACAATAGAATAGCCTTCTTTCTGCGAATGTTCATCCGCATTAAAGCACTTGTGATCAAGCCAAGCTTGATACCATTTTTCTTCCACGTTCTGAGGCTCATAGGCCGTCGGCAGTTCTGACATAGCAAGGGAGAAATGCCAGAGTGTGTAAGATTTGTAAAGTCACGAGAAACGTTTTCCTATACTCATTCCAAAGGGCCTATCACCCACACTTCCCTTTGGGCAATCCACACTCCAACTTGAAAAGTTACAAAAACATCCTCACTAAAAAGGCAAAAAGAGACCTTTCTTCTATAACAATATTCGCTCCATTACGGAATAAGATATCCAAGCCTTGCTCCTAAATGGTATACAGAATCCATCATTTAAAGCCTATTATTTATGCTCAAAAAAACTACTATAGACTCAACTGCCGCAGTTGCTTGTGACCTAGGAACAACATTATCAGCTCAAGAGCTGCAAGAACTACACAGAGCCTCAGTCATTCGACACGCCAATATTTTAGCGGACAACACGACGAATGCTGAAACTAAAATCATAGCTTATTTTAATGATCTCCTCTCTTTCCTAGAATCACATCGTTTCCAAGGCTGCTCCTTTAGTAACTCCTTAGTTATCAATGCTAGTTCTGATCCAAAAATCACAAAGGAAGTGAATGACCACAAAGAATTCACACGTGAATTCTTCATTAGCCTATCCTCAGAACTCACCACTCCGAGTAGAATAAACCACCTAGGAGAACACCTTTTCCTCCTTTATTCAGGAGCTACAACGGAAGCTCAAAACCTACAAGACACCTGGCCAGTAGAGCGCTCCATAGAAATCGTACGGCAGCTTTTACTTGATGAGCAGGAAATCAAAGAAATAAGTTTACAACAATCTTCAAATAACAATATATAGCATCATGTATACAGACGACTTTTGCTCAAATCTCGATTGCTTTATGAACGGCCTCATAAAGCGAAACCCCAATGAGCCAGAATTCCATCAAGCGGTTCATGAAGTGGCAGAGACTCTTTTCCCTTACCTAGAAGAAAACCCAAAGTACCAAAAAGCCAGAATCCTCGAACGGATGACAGAGCCAGACCGGATCATCTCATTCCGCGTCACTTGGGAAGACGACGCAGGTAATATCCGAGTCAATCGTGCATTCCGGGTGCAATTTAATAACTCCATCGGCCCTTACAAAGGAGGGCTTAGATTCCATCCCAGTGTCAACTTAAGCATCCTCAAATTCCTCGGGTTTGAACAAACCTTCAAAAACAGCCTTACAGGGCTCCCCATGGGAGGAGCAAAAGGTGGATCCAACTTTAACCCAAAGGGGAAAAGTGACCGCGAAATCATGAGGTTCTGCCAAGCCCTCATGACAGAGCTCCACCAATATATCGGAGAACATACCGATGTGCCCGCTGGAGATATCGGTGTCGGGGCGAGAGAGATCAGTTACCTCTTTGGCCAATATAAGCGCCTGAGAAACGAATTCACAGGTACACTTACAGGCAAAGGCCTATCTTTTGGTGGCAGCCTCGTCCGTAAAGAAGCCACAGGTTACGGGTGCGTATACTTTGCAGAAAACATGCTCGTTCACCAAAAAAACTCCATAAAAGGCAAAAAAGTAGCCATTTCAGGGTCTGGCAATGTCGCCCTCTATGCCGCAGAAAAAGCGATAGAACTAGGTGCGACAGTTCTCACTCTATCAGACTCCAGTGGTTTCATTTATGATAAGGACGGCATCACACTAGATAAGTTGGAAATTTTTAAAGACATTAAAGAAGTCCGCCGAGAGCGAATCTCCACTTACCTCCAACATGTCCCTTCTGCCGAATTCCACGAAGGGAAAACACCTTGGTCCACCCCTGTCGACATCGCCTTACCATGCGCCACACAGAATGAACTCAATTTAGAAGATGCTAAAGCACTTGTATCCAATGGACTCCTCGCCGTTTCCGAGGGGGCTAACATGCCTACAGATGCAGAAGCAGTCCAATACTTCATCAAACACAAAATTCATTTCGCCCCCGGTAAAGCAGCGAATGCAGGAGGTGTTGCCGTCTCAGGGCTAGAACAAAGTCAAAATGCTTTACGTTTGTCATGGTCACGTGCAGAAGTAGATTCTAAGTTACAAACCATCATGTATGAAATCCATCAACGCTGCGTAGAGCAAGGAGCGCTCGACTGTGGTTACGTCAACTATGTAAAAGGTGCTAACATCGCCGGATTTATTAAAGTCGCCGAAGCCATGGTCGCATACGGAGCAGTTTAACCACCCCTCCTATTCCTTTTCTCATTCCCATTCCTTTCTATGAGTATTCCCATTGGACAGCGTAGTCTCACACTCCACAAACAGCTTCGAGGCAAAATTGGCATGCATAATAAAATGCCAGTGCGTACCAGAGACGACCTCTCCCTAGCTTACACTCCCGGTGTAGCAGAGCCCTGCCTCGCTATCGCTAACGACTCGAACCTAACAGCAGAATTAACCCTGAAAAGCAACTCTGTTGCCGTGATTAGTGACGGATCAGCCGTCCTAGGTTTAGGCAATATCGGCGCCAACGCTTCCATTCCTGTCATGGAAGGAAAAGCATTGCTCTTTAAAGAATTTGCCAACATCAACGCTTGGCCCATCTGCCTAACAACTCAAGATACTGATGAGATTATAGAAACCGTTCAGAGGATCTCTCCCGTATTTGGAGGAATCAACCTAGAAGACATTTCAGCCCCCAGATGTTTTGAGATTGAAGAACGCCTCCAAGACCTAGGAATCCCCGTATTTCATGATGACCAACACGGAACCGCGATAGTACTACTAGCAGCTCTCATTAACGCATGCCGGCTCCTAGAAAGAGATCTTAGCTCACTCAGAGTCGTCATCAATGGAGCAGGTGCTGCAGGTACAGCCATTTCAAAACTCCTCCGCTGTGTAGGGCAAGAATCCAACGCCTGCATCTCCACCCAAAACGTCATTGTCTGCGATTCAAAAGGAGCGATCCACTCAGGAAGAACAGACCTTAACCCCATGAAGCAGGCTTTACTCAAGCATTCCAACAAAGACAACGAATCAGGCAGCTTAGAAACAATCCTAGTCGATACAGATGTCTTTATCGGAGTGAGTAAAGGGAACCTACTCTCCTCTGCCATGGTTCAATCCATGGCAAAAGACCCAATCATCTTCGCCATGGCCAATCCAGAGCCTGAAATCATGCCAGATATAGCAAAAGCCGCCGGTGCAGCCATCGTAGGCACAGGCAGAAGTGATTTCCCAAATCAGGTGAATAACGTTCTCGCCTTCCCCGGCATTTTCCGAGGAGCGCTCGATGCAGGGGCCACGAGAATCACTGAAAAAATGAAAATCGCCGCAGCTTACGCTCTAGCAGAAGCCGTCAAAACACCCACTGCCGATTGTATCATTCCCAGCCCTCTAGATCGTACCGTTTCACCACTCGTAGCAGAAGCCGTCGCTAACGCATTTGAGAAAGAATAAGCCACTCTGTCATATTTTCATCTTGATAGTTTGCATTAGCTTGCAGTGACTGATATCACAGATTCCACTACGCTATGAAACTTCTCATCACATTACTCCTTTTTACTCTTTCCTCACTTCTTAGCGCCAATGAACTTAGCCACAAACTGCGGCAAAGCACGAGCGCTCTACTCAACGCACTCACACCAGAACAAACAAAGAGTATGCTAGGAGAGCTCAGCGATGAGAAAAATCGCTGGCACATACGGTATACAGGAGGCACACGCTTCGGCCTACAAATTAAAGACCTAACGGCAGAGCAACGCTCCCTACTAGACTCCACGCTATCCCTTCTTTTATCAGAAAAAGGAATCAAACTCGCTCACAAAGTGGCGGATCAAGACGATGGGCTGGGCAATTACTACATCGCCAGCTTTGGAGATCCACGCAAAGAAAAGAACTTTGCCTTCCGCCTAGCAGAGCACCACCTCACAGTCGTACAGGCCATCATTACCGATGATGAGTTAAAAGAATTCGGCCCCATCCTCCTCGGGTCTAACCCTCCTAAAATCTGGAAAGAGGAAGAAGAAAAACTCCTCCACCTATGGCAAACGATTGATGACGACAGCTACCTTCAAGTCGAACAGAAAGCCATCGCTAGTCAACCTCTCCCCATACCAGCAGGACAAACTTACTCGGCCTTAAACCCAACCGCACAGGCAGCCTTCCAGGCAGCGTGGGCCGAACGTATCAGCATCTTCACTCCAGATGTAAGGCAGCACCTCCATAACATCATCGTTGCTCAGGGAGGATGGGAAAATGCACGCCTCAGCTTCTATCATGAAGCTCCCATGAAACGCTGTATCGATGGAGGACTATGGGACTTCAAATGTAATGTGGGAGACTTCTTTTGGGATTTTGAGGGCAGCCGTGAGCACATCCATATGAGCATTGTCCTAAAGTAATCCAGCTTCTCCACTTCACTCACATCATAGTTTGCAAAATGTCCTAGCCATAGAATCTAGCTGTGATGAGACAGCCGTCGCCGTTATCCGGGGTGACGAGAAGAGCTCAGAAATTCTTTCTTCCGAGATATCCTCCCAGATAGCACTCCACCGAGAGTACGGTGGCGTTGTACCAGAACTCGCCTCCCGCACACATTCCTTAGCTCTACGCCAGCTCATAGAACGAGCGCTGAACAAAGCCCAGCTCGATAGCAGTGACATTGACTGCTTCGGAGCAACGGCAGGCCCAGGCTTAGCCTCTTCTCTCCTTATTGGGCACACCGCAGCAAAAGCGATGTCCGCCGCCACTGGGAAACCTTTTGTCTCAGTCAATCATATGGAAGGCCACCTTCTCTCCCCGTTTCTCGAAACAAATGAAGGGATAGAGCCTAATATGGCACTCATCGTCTCAGGAGGGCACACCATGTTACTACACACTAGAGGGTTTGATGACTACTCCCTCATAGGAAAGACCAGAGACGATGCCGCTGGAGAAGCGTTTGACAAAGTCGCTAAAATGATGGGTTTGCCTTACCCAGGCGGCCCTGAAATTGAACAAACAGCCAAACTGGGCGACAACGAAGCATTCACCTTCCCTCGATCCAAAATCAAAGACGCCCCATTTGACTTCTCCTTCTCTGGATTAAAGACAGCCGTACTTTATACATTAGCTGAGCTAGATCCTGAACGCGGCCAAATCAACCCAACACACATCCCCAACCTCTGCGCCTCCTTCCAACAAAGCGTCATTGACGTCTTAGTAACACGCACCATTGCTGCCGCAGACTCTGCCAACTGTGAGCTCATCACCATGTCTGGCGGAGTATCTTGCAACCAAGCTTTAAGAGATGCCATGCAACTAGCTTGCCAAAACGCTCACAAAAAACTACTTGTCTGTTCTCCTTCCCTAAGCACAGACAATGCAGCGATGATAGCCTATATCACATTACAAAAGCACCTCCGTGGCCAATACGACATCTTAGATTGTGATATCGACCCCAATTTACGGCTAAACACCCTCGTCCTCAGAAAATAATGAAATACAGCACCGTCCTTTTTGATTTCGATGGCACGATAGCAGATTCATTTTCTATGGGACTCAGTATCTATAATGAATTAGCCAGCCTCCATGGATTCCGAGTCGTGACAGAGCAAGATGTCCCCGCACTAAGAGACCTCTCCCTCTCCGCCCTACTGACAGAACTAGAAATCCCAAAACTAAAGTTACCCTTTTTAGTATCGAAAGGGACGAAACTACTGCGCAAAAGCATCGACCTCGTCCTACCATTTGAAGGTATCTCCCAAGTTCTAGAAACCATCCAGCCCCAAGCAGAGAACCTCGCTGTCCTCACCTCAAACAGAGTGGAAAACGTCAACACCTTCCTCTCCAAGCACAACTTAGACTCAAAAATCGATTTTGTAGAAAGCTGTAGTAAGCTGACAGGGAAGGCCAAATTCATTCGCTCTATTTGCCAGAATGTCGGGTGCCTTCCAGAAGAACTCATCTACATCGGTGATGAAGAGCGTGATATCAAAGCCGCTCACAAAGCAGGCTGTGACATCATTGCCGTCAACTGGGGCTTCAATAGCCCACTGGCACTTCAAGCTGAAAATCCGACCTATATAGCGAATCAACCACAGGATATTTTAAGCATCCTCAACCTATAACCTCATAGCGCTCCACCCCCATTCTCGTAAATTCATTCTCTATTTACAGAAATCTTCTAGTCCAGCCTTGCGGTCTACTGAAAAAATCGTTACCTCATTTCACCTCACACCTATTGCATTATGTCAGAGAACGATACTACAACTCCAAAGCCTAACCCTGCACCATCACCGTTACCTGCCCCCGCTCCATTAGCAGGTACCACTCCTGCTCAAGGAAGCCAAGGTATCACAGTCCTATTGACCCTCGTCATCGTTCTACTCATCGCCTTCCTCGTCGTCTTCATCTCAAAACGAAACACAGGAACTGGTACCGATGCAGGCATTGATGCGATTCGCCAACAAAACGAGCTACTCAAGGCCGAATTCGACGCAGAGCGCAAGGCGCGAGGTCTTCCTGTCTTCGACAGTAAAGGCGTCACCAACATTGCAGAAAGAATGAGTAAAGACGCAGGGCTCTTAGTCCAAACCGTCGCAGAGCTAGAGACCACCTTATCTAAAAAAGAAGAATCGATCTCAGGCACCACACAATCACTTTTAGCTAGTCAACAGCTTAATTCCAATCTCAGTGTCCAAGTTCAAAACCTCGAAAATCAATTGGCACAACTACGCGTCAGCGCACAAGATGCCCCACAACTAAGAGCCCAAGTCACACAACTTTCTGCTGACCTAGAGCTGGAGCGAGGCAAACTACTTGAATTCAGCCGGCGCCCTACGTCTCAAGAACTCGCAGACGTAAAGAGATCCCTTGAAGATGAATTGGCCCGCACCCTCACCATGCAGGGAGAGAACTCCAGATTACTGAGTGAGCTGGAACTGAACCAATCCAGATTAGCAGACGTCAACCCAGCAACGTTAGAGCTCCTTAAAACCGAACTAGAGCAACTGCGCCCAGAAAACAAAACCCTCAGACGCGAAGTGCAGCGACTCCAAGCAGAGCTCGATGGAGCACGCCTATTTGTCCAATCTTCCGATAATTTATCTCCGAAAGCGGCAGCTCTCTATGCAGGGCTAAAACAGCTCGAAGGCCTCACACTGGATCAACTAGAAGGCGCTTACGGCCGGATTGGTGATACCCTCAATGCTGAGGTCATACATCAGGTCAAATTCGAAGAAGGAGAATCCCACGTCACCTTTACAGATGTCGAAGAAATAAAATCTAAACTAGCAGCCACAACGCCAGATTCATTCTTCCTCGTCGTCGGCTACGCATCAAATACAGGAGACTCCACTTCAAACCAAAAACTCTCTGCCCAACGCGCGACAAGGAGTGCCTCCGTCGTGAACACACTCAAGGCCGAAAGCCAAGACGTCCGAGCTGTTTATCTAGGGCAAACGAACCGGTTCTCCTCCGATGATTTCTCTAAGAATCAGCTCTGTGAAATTTGGAAGTTAAACTAATCCCATCTCACCCCTAATTAGCCCTCTTAAAGGGTGATCATTTCAAAATAAATAATCACCCAAAAGCATCACCCTGGCAGCGCACGATAACGGAGCTAGCAGGGCTGTATCACTCTGCCCAGTTTAGAAACGCACTCATTCCGGGCCCGTTCAGCCTCGCATTCCAGGCCCACATCCTAGCAGCTTAATGCATTGATGATATAAGCACTCGGTCGGAAGTTCTCGATGATCGTCTCACATTGCTCTCCCCGTTTCATCCTCACTTCACTAATATTAAAGTTAGGTGTTTTATGCGGAGCAAAAAGAATATCATCATGTGTGCTATTTTCATGCTTTTTAAACATGTCAGGTACAATATCACCACCGAGATGGTCATCTCGGCCAGTGGCTAAATGACAGGTGCCTAACACTTTTTCATCTTGGATATCCGCTCCAGAGACAGGTAGTACCTGTGTGCCAAAACCTAATTCCCCCAGAGTACCAGTCATAGGATCATCCGCCAATCGAGCATTATGAGCGTCGATCGTCTCTTGATTTCCCTCAATTAACGTCGAGCGCACAATATTACGGTCTTTAACATCAAGCACACCTAATGTCCCGTCCTCGTATTTCATAGGAAACTCTCCTCTAGCATCAACTGGTACGAAATACACCTCTCCCGCAGGGAGATTGGCAACATCGGGCTCTAGCCCTTTACACAGGCCATGAGACTTCTGTGCATGTTGTCCATCCAGACCTAACCAAGCCGTGAGAATGCGGCCACCTTCAAGCGCAAAATCAATTTCGATTTCATCTGCTTGATCCATAGCTAGGCGGACTTTCTCCGCATCTTCTGAAACTTCATCGTAGTCTACCGCTAGGCCGGAACTAAGAATGACATCATTCATGCCATGCATCGTTGCACCTCGGAAGCCAAATTCCTTGCACTTCGCCGTCAAAGGAGCCGTCGCACTCCAATCTCCTACACAGAGGACGATGTCGTATTTCGAATAAATATCACGATCTAAAGAGAGTTGATTCCCTTCTACATCAAACACCTCATCCTTCATATCAAGATTAGAGCCATGAGTGGAGAAATAGGCAAACATATCACCACCCGTCATGCCCAATTCTTCCGCCACACCTTCTTTTAGCGGAAGATAAAACTCTTCATACGCTTTCTTCTGCACCTCAAAACCTTTTTCCTCCCTAAACTGGAACCCCTTCATCATCGCCTGAGGCTCATCAAAATCTGTCAATAAACATACTCGGCATCCAGCTGTTGGCTCAAACACAGTATTCAAGAGCCTAGTCAATGAAAACTCTGGGAACGTTCGCTTTTCAGGATGCAATAAGATTTCTGGAGATAAATAACTTGGCTTGGTCTGCATAAATCACTCCTAAACCAACAGTTCAATGTACGCAAGTCGCCATGATAAATTTCTGGTATTTCACTAGCACAATTGGAGTGATCTATCTCCCCAATCATAAAGTAAAGATAAATTAAATAATTTTCTGGTCAAATCAGACTTATTTTTGCTATTAACGGTAAGGCCATTACCACCACTTTCTCATGTCTCGAATCACGCAAGAACACACACACCACCTCAACGTTCGCGAACAGCAACTCGAAATGCCTAACGACACGTCGGCAGCTATTTCAGATGATTTCGAGGGAAAACTCGTTGCGGCACAACAGCAACTAGAAACACTTCAGCAACAACAAGAGTCCCTAGAGCGCCAAAAACGTGAGCTTGAAGATCTCAATGAACGCAGAGATGAATTTCTCCACGGACAAGTCGAGATCAACGAAAAGCTTAAAACAGCTCTCACAGCCATAGATCGCGAACTCTTCGATATGCGCCAAGAAATGGAAGACTTCGAACAAACACGGGCCTGTTTTGCAGAACACCTCCAAAAAATTGAATCACTCAACCCAGAAGGCTGGACTCGTGATACCCTACGCACAGACTTAGGCAAAGCTATCTCCACACTTGACCTCGCAGAAGACGAGTATGAGCAAGCTATGGAGCACTTTAATAACACCAGCCGCGCAGGCTTCCTCGGAGCAGCTCCTAAGAAATCTCGCTCTCCTATCGCCCAAACAAACACCTTCCTCACAAATTTCCAGAACGGCTTAGCCTTCAATTTACCCCTCATTATTTCAGGAATGATCATACTCATTGCTTACCTGATGAAATAAGAGAATGCCTCGCAAGCAACACATCAATTTAAACGATCTTGATTCCAAAGAACAGGAAATTAAGAATCAGATCAAAGAGCTTCAAAAATTAATTAGTGAAGCTCCAGAAAAGTTGCAGCAACAACGAGAGGAAGAGCTCACCACCATGCCAGCGCCAGATGAGCTGCAGGAGATAAGCCGGGAACAAGATTTTTTTGACAATCTCTCCAGAGGGCAGTTAAAAAACGAACATCGTCATCAGGCTAGAAGTGCCTTACTCTTTGTCCTCCTCTCATTAGCTACCGTTGCTCTCGTTGCATGGATTTGGAGAGAAATCACCTTTCATACTGGCTAAGGCCGGACCAAGCCTCCGGCCCATGTTTTTCTTTCATCCACCATTAGCCCCCCTACGGCCCCTCCCCTACGTCTTCCCTCTTTTGGCAAGAAAAAGGAAAGACCTATGTGAAAGAACGATCAAATGATCTTTGAGTTGAGAACAAAGCTCACCCTCAACCCATGGGGCTGGAGGTTCATACAAGACACATCTCCTTTACAGGCTCTCACACAAGTTTGCACAATAGCCAGACCTAAGCCAGTCCCGCCCTCTTCTCTTGTTCTTGCCTCATCAGCTCGATAAAAGGGATCAAATATTTTAGTAAGGTGTTCCTCAGGTATTCCAGGCCCTTTATCATCAATGTGAAGGATCACTTGGTGCTTGCTTGTTTCAGCACTAATTGTAATCACCTCATTCACCCCTGCATAACAAATCGAGTTACGAATAATATTTCCTATCGCACGTATAAGCAGGTGCTTATTACCTTGTACCGTCAGATAACTAGAAACCTCGTTCTTCTGATGTGGTGCACATTCTTTAGCAAAAGCAGAATTCACTAATTCGTGCAAATTAATGGTTTCGAGCTCCACATGCTCTGGAGAAAGAGAGGCTCTGGAAAAATCCAGTAGCTCCTCCACCATCTTACTCATTTCGTCTATTTCTAATCGGAGCCCTGTCAGCTTCTCTCCAGTTTTCTCAGGACTTAATTCGATCACTCCAAGTGAAAGCTGCATCCTAACAAGTGGACCACAAAGCTCATGAGCAATATCACTCATAAACCGCTGCTGCCCATTCACAAAACCATCTAAGCGCTGGGCTAATTGATCGATTGCCGAGCCTAGGCGACCGAGCTCATCATACCTACGAGGTGAGTTGTTTATTTTAAAATGACCTTTCGCAATCATTTCCGTCCTACCTGTTAGTTGAGCGATATAGTGAGTAAGCTTCCAGGTGAAAGGTAGCCACATAATCAGGCAAAGCACGAAGATACAGAGGCCAAGAAGCCACCAAGGCTTAGAATCAAAAACAATACTCTTCGCCGTCTTATCAGAGGCCTTCATAAGAAGTAAGACGGCATGAGGGCGGCGGTAGCCGACATGCGTAGGTGGGCCTAAAGAGATCTGCGCTAAAAACCAATAATGCTCAGATTTATCCTTATAAGAGACTAATGACTGAACCTTCAAATCAGAGAAACCAGAATCAGGCGTTTCTATAATTCGATCTTCTAAAGGTCTTAATAAATAAGGAGGAGGACTTTGTCTTACTCTACTAGGTGAGGGCTCTGCCGGGCTCTTTTTAAGCGCAGGAGGAGGTCTTCGAATGCTCCTAGGTCGGACTCTTGGTTTTACCCTTTTCTTTGCCAACTTTGCACCCATCGTAAACTTATTTAATTCAAATAAGACATCTGGAGGCGTTTCGTAACTAAGCCCTCTCGGGTTACGGCCATTTATGGTATAAGGCTGGAATTCAAACTCATGCTCTTCTTCTAAACTCTTCAGTTCAGCTGGCCACTCAGTTTCATCTAGATACTGGAGTCTACTCCCCACTAGGTTAGCGAGAGTGTTAACACTCTTAGCAGCGGAAGAAGAGAGCTGCCCATCAGCAGGAAAGAGTGAATGAGTGAAGCCATAGACAATCAAACAAACTAAAACTAGATTCAGTAAGAACCATCCGGCAATGCGGCCATATAGGGGAAGAACTAGTTTCAATAATTAGAGAGGTGATTCATTAAGCATCTAGATTGGGATCTATAAATTGATACCCAACAGAGCGGATAGTGCGGATATAGCGCGGTTTCTTCGCGTCATCATTCAGTTTTTTTCTAAGAGCCGAAATGTGTACATCAATAGAGCGATCAAACACATCGTAGTGGCGGTCTGAGATATCCACAAGTAAACGCTCTCGTGACTTCACATGCCCTTGGGATCTCATAAGAATATAAAGGATAGAAAACTCTAATGCAGTCAGTTCTAAAGTCGATCCATTCTGAGAACAAGTGTGAGTGGACGTATTTAAATGTAGATCTCCCACAGAAAGCTCTTCACCAGTAGGAGAGGAGAGAGGGAGAGAGGCATTCGTGACAGGAACCATTTCACTACGCCGAATAACAGCCCTTAATCTCGCCAACAGTTCACGGGGAGAAAACGTCTTAGGCAAATAGTCATCAGCTCCAATTTCTAAACCAACAATTCGATCCACCTCATCACCTCTAGCTGTTAGCATCAGAACAGGAACGATAGAAAACGTTCGGAGTTCCTTCAACGTCTCAAAACCATCTTTCCCTGGCATCATCACATCCAGAATCACGACAGCAAACTCTGTTTCTTTCATTTTACTCAAGCCCTCTGCACCAGAATTCGCATACTCAACATAATAGCCGTGGGGAACAAGATATTCCTGAATGAGATCACAATACCGTTTGTCATCATCAATCACTAGAATAGGTAGATTCGTTTGAGCAGAGTTCATAAATATCTACTCCACTATAGCAAAGAAGAGAACAGAGTCAGAGCTAAATTTTATAATTTTGAGGCATGAGCACCAGCCCAACTACCAGTAGCAAAGCAAGCCTGGAGTAGATAGCCCCCAGTCGGCGCCTCCCAATCAACCATTTCTCCACAGACAAAAACACGAGGAAGGCGCTTAAGCATCAGAGTCTCTGAAATCTCACTCCAACAAACCCCTCCATAGCTAGAAATAGCTTCTTCAATAGGGCGAGCTCGAAGAAGAGGCACCCGGCAAGCCTTCACCTCTCGGGCAAGAGACTCGGCACTATTCCAAGGGCCCCGGTCTGGTAAATGCCTCAGTAACGAAGCCGCAGCTGGGCTAATGTTCCATTGATACCTCGCCTCCCTTACAAAGCCGCGTTTCGTCTTTCCTAATTTTCTTACCAGCTCCTGCTCTGTCATGGTTGGTTTAAAATCAATCAGCAAGTGAGGATTGGGCAATGATCGGATAGAGCGCCCTAAGCGATAAAGAGCGGAACCTTCCAGTCCATAACTCGTAATCATCAATTCTCCTGTCGCTTGTTCTGAACCAGCTCGAACCACTAAATTCTTCATAGGCAAACCCTCCGCTTCTTTTAAAAGATCCGCTGGCCACGAAACCTCCCAGCCACAATTCGCAGCACCGAAGGGCTGATTCGCTATGTTATACCGATCAAGAATCCTCACCCATTGAGCATCCGATCCCGTTTTAGGCCATGAAGCACCACCCAGCGCAAGAATCACCGCAGAGTGATTCTCAATGACGAGGCCCTCATCTGTTTGAAACGTCAGAGTGATTAATTCTCCATCTGCATCTAAGTCCACCAAAGAATGCTTAGTCTTCATCATCACCCTTAACTCCTGAAGCCTCATTAACCACCGACGAAGAAGAGGAGCTGCACGCATAGGCTCCGGGAAGACTTTCCCACTTGGGGCAACAAATGTTTCTACACCCAGACCTTCGCTCCACCTTCTTAAATCCTCATTATCAAACGCATCAATCATCTCCTTCCAGAGCGCCCTAGGTAAATCTCTGCCATCGTATCGTGATACAAAACAACCTAAAGGCTCATCAAAAGTAAGGTTAAGACCGCTTTTACCAGCCACTAGAAGTTTACGCCCAGGGCCAGATTTAGCTTCATAGATCGTCACTCTAGCACCCGCTTGAGCCGCGCATTCCGCAGCACGCAGACCTGCAGGCCCCGCACCGATAACCGCTATGTGAGATTGAGTTGGCATTCCAAGAGAATTCAATCTGTTGGAACCAATATTGGCCAGAGCAAAGCAAGCAAAGAACATCTTCACCAGTATCTTATTGGTTCGCCTTGCCTCCAACCAATAAGTTCCTCATAATACACACATGGCAAAGAGAGCTATTTATTTAAAGTGCTTCATCGTGTTAGCGATTATTACAGTAATGGCAGGTATCGCGGGAATGTATATGGTCCGGTCCTATGTTTCAAAAAACTACCTAGTAGAATTAATCGAAGAATCCATCAACAGCCGTGTAGAGATTGGTGAAATTGATTTCACCTTATTCGGCCATACAGGCATTCGTATTGAACATCTAAAAATTGCAGAAAGGGACACCTTCGTAAAAGAAAGAGTTCCCCACGATGACCGCCCTACATTGCAGCATTCAGACATACAAATTGGATCCTTGGGGCTCAAAGTCTCCATAGCAGATGTGTTAGAAAAGAAAATCGACGTAAGCCAGATACTCATGGATAAGGCCAACATCCACCTCATCATACAAAAAGATGGATCCATGAACCTTAGCCATCTCTTTAAATCCCCTCCTTCAGATCAGCCAAAACAGAAAAAAGCTCCCGGAGGAACAAAAAGCACTGAGAAAAAAAAGGTAGCAAAGAAAACATCCCCAGAAAAGCAATCGTTTAACGCCAAAGATCAAAGCGAGTTTGTCACCTTATTAAGAGAAGCAGAGATTAGAGACTCCGAGATCTCTCTAGTAATCGAGAAATCAGGACTTCAAGTGAACATCTCAGACCTCAACATGATCACCAAAGACATTCGGATTGATCCCAACTCTCTCGAAACAATCAACCAAGCAACCATTGGAATGTCCGGCCAATTAACAATGCTCTCTAAAGAAGGACATATCTTTGGTGACTTACAATTTGATGGCCCCGTGTCTGTACAATTATTTAATGCAACCACTGGTGAAACAGAACCAAATGCCACAGTTAATTTTCAGTTTCATAAGAACTCTTATCTTAACCCCACCATCCCCATCATTAAAAAAGCTTGGGATAAATTGGATGTACTTCAAAAAGTAGGATTAAACGTCGGAGACATTCCTGAAAAACTCACATTTGGCGGAGAACGGCGCTTAGCCGCCAGCTACCATATGGGTTTGGCAGAATTGAAGTCTGATATATCACTCACCGTAAAGCATTGGGAAATAGCTGTTTTACAAGGAGGCTGGGCAAACATCCCCCAGAGTGTCCACGGAGTCCAAGCCGAATTAATCGCCCCAAAAGATCACTCTCTGAAAGTCAATCAATTCATGACAAAAACATTAGGGAAAATACCTGGAGATATCGGCAAAAAAACGGCGGCGGACTTTCATAACAATTGGTTCAACTCTAACCAACAATTAGCACTAACAGTTTCCGCTCAAGGTGATTTATCAAAACCAAAAGTAAAGCTCGTGAATGAACTCCCCGAAATCAAAGACCTCTTAAAAGCCGCGGGAAAAGACAGATTACAATCAGAACTCAACAAACTTCTAGAAAGTGGGGATGGAAGCAAATTACAAGGAGAAGCAGAAAACCTATTAAAAGGTTTATTCAAACGTTAAATGTAAAGAATGCGACTTAATCTGTTAATTTTCAACCATTCCTCATAGAAAAGCTCCCATACGCATTAACCTAAGGTGTAAGTCTTTTAAAATAAATGAACTAAATTGC
>CAZLQY010000009.1:0-61268 GCA_964561965.1 uncultured Verrucomicrobiales bacterium | reverse complement strand
CATCAGCAATCCAAAGAGCTAAATTAGAATTTGCGAAACTTTCGGGACACTACCGAGGCTTTGGCGCTTTTGGGGGACTTGACTTCATTATAGGGTGTCAATGAGGGGTGTTTGGAGGTGTATTGCTGTGTTTGAGGTCATTAAGGTTTTATCCATTGTAGATTTAAGCACTGAGGAAACGGAAAGGGTGTTTTATAGAGAGAAGGAGCTGGTGATTATGGCTGGCTTCCGTTGATCTCTTGTCATCAGGCTTAGGCAGGTAGTGGCGATACAGGGTGTGGTGTAAATAGAAATCAGCCAAACGAAGAGCTCGTTTGGCTGATTGAAATGTTGTTGCAGGATGTTGTTGGGTCTACATATTTGGTAGTTCAATGAATCCTTCAAGCTTTCGAATACGAGTAGGGTGACGCATTTTTCGAAGGGCTTTGGCCTCGATTTGGCGGATACGTTCCCGAGTGACTTGAAATTGACGACCTACTTCTTCCAATGTGCGGCTGTAGCCATCTTTGAGGCCGAAGCGTTGTTCTAACACTTCGCGCTCACGCTCTGTTAAGGAGTCGAGAACATCGATGATTTTTTCTTTCAGCATAGCGAAGCCTGCTTCTTCCATTGGGTTGTCGGCAGCTTTATCTTCGATGAAGTCACCGAAAGAGGTGTCGTCTGAGTCGCCAACTGGTGCTTGTAGAGAGATGGGTTGCTGTGCCATTTTTAGAACGGCTCGTACTCGCTCTACGGGAAGGTGAATTTCTTCTGCTATCTCGTCTGGAGTAGGTTCACGGCCGTATTCTTGGACTAGTTGCTTTTGAACTCGCATTAGCTTATTGATCGTCTCGATCATGTGCACTGGGATGCGGATTGTTCTGGCCTGATCTGCTATGGAGCGGGTAATTGCTTGACGAATCCACCATGTCGCATAAGTGGAGAATTTATAACCACGGCGATATTCGAATTTTTCAACCGCTTTCATGAGGCCCATGTTGCCTTCTTGAATAAGATCTAGGAAAGAAAGCCCACGATTTGTGTATTTTTTTGCAATGGAGATGACCAAGCGGAGGTTAGCTTCGACCATTTCGGTTTTAGCATTGTAGGCTTGTTTGATCCAGTGGCGTAGGTCCTTATTGTTTTGTTGAAAGCCGTCGTAGGTGTGCCAAGCGAGTTGCTGCGTTTCGCGTATCTTTGTATCAAACTCTTTGTCATTGGGGTTTGATTGTAACTTGCGATTGTATTTCCAGAATTTCTTTTGATACTCTTCTACTTCTTCACAGAAGTCTTCTACTACTTTTTGTTTATAGTAAAAGCGGGTGTAGATACGAGCGATGGCCGTAAAGTTTTTTTCGAGTTCCTCTTCTAATTTAGCCTTACCACGAGGATTCTTTGTATGAAGCTTACGGAAGATATCATCAGTCTCCATATGAGCAGACTGGAGTTGATCAGAAAGCTTAGGTAAAATCTTCATGTAGCGTTCCCGGCTCTCAATTTTTTTATCGAGAATCACACGATCAAATCGCTCTTTGCCTTTGATCAGTTTATCAGCGAGTTCTAAATATTTATCGGCGATAAAGCCAAAGCGATGGAGATACTTTTGTACCGAGAGTTCAGCGTCTTCAATGCGCTTAGAGATTTCTACTTCCTGTTCACGTGTTAGTAGAGGTACTTGGCCCATCTGCTTTAGGTACATGCGAACCGGATCATCTAGAATATCTAGTTTTTGATCTCCTTTTGGCTCATCATCGTCATCATCACTTTTCTTATCACGATAACGGTCGACTTCAGACGCATCAATGATATCGAACTCCATGTTACGGAGGCGCTCTAGGATGGCTTCAACATCTGCTTGCTCTACGAGGTCGTTTGGTAGGATTTCATTGATATCATCGTAAGTCAGGTATTCCTGCTCTTTCGCGAGTTTGATGAGATCACGGATTTTTTCTTGAATCTCAGGCGTGTCGATTCGATTTTTTGGCGCTTTCTTAGAGCGCTTGGCTTTTGCTTCTGCTTCTGCATCAAGTAAGGCCTGAAGCTTCGACTTTTTAGTAGCTTTCTTCGGTTCAGCGGTTTTTTTCTTTGCGGCACTAGTAGATGCAGACTTTTTTGCCTGGGTTGACTTAGCTAATGCTTTTTTCTTAGTCGCTTTTTTTGCTACTTTTTTGGAGGTAGTTTTCTTAGCTGCTTTTTTTGCCGCTACTTTCTTAGTCGCTTTTTTTGCTGCTACTTTTTTTGCTGCTACTTTTTTCTGAGCCATATTTGAGCTGTTTATTATCTTAGGGGGTAGAATCGAGGAAACCTGAGAGGAGTGAATACACTTCTACATTCTGCATCCCGTCAAGTTTTTGTGCCAGACGAGGTGCAGAACCTCGAGTAGCAAGCCTGTTCCGTCAAGGCAAATTCGTCTCTTATTTTAGAAAAGTTTGATATGAAATTTTTCTTGGATGATAAGCTTCACCTTAGAGAGCTGTGGTTTGGAACGGTTTATGAATCGTACTCTGGATTTACTCGAGATCAAATGGTAGATGATATGAAGAGGATTAATGGACATATCGATGGATGACATCGTGTCATACACTTTATTTATTACGTGCTTTTACGTGCTGGATTTCTAAATTTAGGCGAGGTGTCTATCCTGTTTGGAGCTCTTATTTTACTTCTAAAGTGACTGGGGGAAGGCCAGTGGCTTTTCCGATGTAAAGTCCTTTTGCCTGAGAAGGTTCTTTCGGGACATATGCCTTAGCTACGGAGCCGACGAGGACGACTTGTCCTTTTTTAAGTGGGGTGCCCGCTTTATGAAGGGAGTTGATTAAAAGGCGGAAGGCTTCACGAGGGTCTCCCATCGTGCTACTGGATACTCCTGTATAAACTTCTGTTCCATTACGATTGAGTGATACTGTCATTCCTGGGAAGTCGACTTCGTTTGGTTTTACACCTTTTCCTATGACGTAGGTGTGTGCACCGCACCCCATGGCGACGACATCTCCAGCTGTTACTTTACCCTTTGTGACATCATAGCGGAGGTCTGGTACATCTAGCCCTACATGGACGGTTTCTATGTAGCGCATTGTGTCTTCTATATTTTTGACTCGAGACTTAATATCTCGTTTGACTGTGAAGGCGATTTCAGACTCGATATGAAAGCCGATAAAGGTATCCGCATTGACGGAGCCTTTGTTTGGGACGTAACGTTTCTCATAAAATGCTCCAAAGGCGGGAGCATCCATCCCCCAAGCTCGCTGAGATTCAGCACTTGCGTAAGCTAGTTTGTAACCACTCACTGCTCCGTAGCGTTTTATCATTAGACTATTTAAAGCGGATTGAATAATGTATCCCTCCTTCACAGGGAGTTCTCGTTTGAGCGTTGTGGAGATAGGTGGAATAGCGGATACATTTTGATCGGCCTGATTGATCAGACTAGCTAGATGGAGTGGGGATAAGATGACGGTATCCTTATTGGTCACTAGTTTATAAGGCGTGTTACCAAGCTCATGATCATCAATTTGAAGCAAGTATTCTGCTAATTGGTCAATCTCTGTTTCGGTCAGAGTTCCAATACGGCCGTGTTTCTCCGAGCTGCCTGAATGACGTAGGACATCTTTGATCGATTTTGCGGATCCATCATGGAAATATGGGGCTGTATTCCATAGGCCTTTGAGGCTGGGGGTGTCTAAGCCTAGTAATTTACTGCCGAGGCGATTTCCTGTCGATTTGGAGATTGTCCCTACATCGTGTAGTCGTTTTGTAGCGCTATCTGTGAATTCTGTGCCTCCATGGCAATCGGCACAGCCTTGGCGCAGGAAGAGTTGTTTCCCTAATTGCCCTTTATTTGTTAGGGTGAGGTCGTTTGCTCTGTGCGGGCTTGTGCCTACAGAGGTCAAACTATCAACAAATGCTGCTAAGTCATCTAATTCTTGGCTTTTTCCAGTTAATGGTGCTCCGAGGGGGTGATGGCGTAGTTCTCCCTGAATAAAGCCTGTGCCGCCTTGGCGGTCTCGAATGACTCCTTCAAAGTCTTGCACCTCATCAAAATTGGCAGACCAATGGATGTTCCCATGGGCTGGGCCAGATGTTCCTAATAGAGATACTGTATTTCGTAGGCCTTCTCCTCGGTCGCTGAAGTCCCAGATACGTCCGTCGTGCCCTCCGTCTAAGTGACAGCTAGCACAGCTCATGTAACCATCAAGACTCATTCGCGCGTCTGCTGCATGGTAAAAGATTTTCTTTCCCCGTAGTACATTCGCTGGCATCACTTCCTTTGTTACTGTTGTGATTTTGCCTAATGGCTTGGCATACCCTGTGCCATGCTTAAGGATTTCATTTACATCAAAAACGGAGAGAGATCGGCCTAAGAAATTGTGGACATATAATTGGCCTTGACCATCGAGAATTAGCCCCTGTGGTGCACTTCCAACGTGTAAAATGGATGTCATGTGTTGGCCGGTATAAGCATCGATGACTTCTACCGAGTTACTCCCCTGACAAGCGACGAAGAGAAGATCTCCTAGTGGGCTAAATACAGCGGCATTGGCCATATCTGTATCGTTAAAGTCACATCGTAGTTCTGGTATTTCTTTTGAAGATGTTAGATCAATGGCGGATACAATAGTTCGAACTGTATTTTCAAAATTCAGTGGTAGACCATCTCTTGTTAGGCCACGTTGAATATTATCTTTTTTGGATGGGACCCAGGCTTGGCTTCCATCTGGAGAAATAAGAATTTGGGATAAATAGTTAGGCAGTCCTCTCGCGGAGTCTTCCGTGTCAGGCCCTAGATCAATGGCTAAATCAATCGAGTTTACATCTCCGGTCAGTAAAGAAATCTGATAGACCTTAGCTGCTGTGTCCTCGGATAGGAACTGTGTGACATAAAGTTGTGATTCGTCTGCGCTAAGGGCTATTCCACGGAATCCTGTGCCTTTGTCTAAGGTGACCTGAGAGGTGCCTGATTCTAAATCGACTTCATAGAGGCGACCAATAGCCTCACAGCTGACCCAAGCCCGTTTACCTGCTCTATCAATGACCAGACCAAATGGCTTTGTGCCTTTGTGTAGAGGGATACTACGCTTTATAGAGTAATTAGAAGCATCTAACTCTACGATAGAGGCGGATGTTTGATCGACAACAAAACAAGAATCACCGCTGAGGGCTAATGTCCGAGGGTTTCCACCGGTTTGTACCTCTGCAAGGAGTTTTAAATCATGAGTGTCAACAATAGAAACACTTCCATTATCAGCATTGACCGTCCAGATCTTACCTGTGCTTTCTGCATAAGCCGTTGTGGATGAAGCTTGCGGTTTCTGTTCTGAGATTTCTCCGTAAATAATTTGATGTGAGATGCCATTCGCTTTTCTTTCTCCATCTGTCACAGAGACACTAACAACGTAACGCCCAGGTTTGTCATACACGTGGTTTACTGTTGCTCCTGTTCCTTGGTGCCCATCCCCAAAATCCCATTCATAAGAATCTAATGATGGGTTGTTCTTGAGTGAGAAATGGACTTTTTTTCCTGCTGTAGTGGCGTCTGTGGAGGCGATTTCTGGTGTCCAGTCACTTAATTGTTCTCCTGTGGAGAACGTTGCTTGGTAGGTTTCCGCCATGCCATTGCCTGCGTAGTCTCGAATTATGCCTTTGGGTAGTTCGACTTGATATGTGCATCCTGGCCGTAGGGGCTGGGCTGGGGAGAAGTTAAGAATGGCATTGTGAAGTGACCAATGCCCTTTTACGGCATTGCCACCTAATTCTCTAACGGTAGCTCCGGTGAGTTGACTATGGTCAATTTCATCGGTGAAGGTCATGCCTATGCGGGAAGTTAAAGCGACTGCTGTGGCTCCATTAGCAGGGTTGATGTAATTGACTTCGGGAGCTTTTTGATCGGGCTCTTTTTGGTGAGGGACGAGGTAAGACCCTGTGCCGTGATCACAAGTCATGGCGACAAGGTTCCCGATAACGTGAGCTCCATCAAAGTCTTGTCTCTTAATGTTCATCGTTAAGTTATCGACAAGGTGTGGTTTAGTAGGGTCAGAGATATCCACTTTTGCGTAACCATCTGAGACTCCCATATGAAGATAGTTGTCCTGAATGACGCCGTAACCACCTTTTGACCCTAACTTAGGTCCTTCATAATGACTCACTTTTGAGGCAGTGGAAGGATCCCGGAGATCCCAAATAAGAGGTATTTCTGAAATTCCATAGAAAAAGCCGCCGTTGAATAAGCCGCTATAGCCAAAATTTTGTTTGATGACTTTTAGAATTTTTGGGTCAGTTGGTTGGCTAATATCTAAGAGACTAATGCCTGGGCCATCAAAAGAATTACACACTAATAAATTACCACATGCGTAGAGAGAACCTACTTTAAATCCACCAACTTGATCTGCTGAGAGGCGTTTGATGAATTTAGGGTGCTCAAGATCGCTGACATCAATGATATAAACTCCAGCATTAGTGGCACCGACATAGACATAAGGGAACTGCAATGCTGTCCACCAAGCTGTATTCACATAAGCGCCTTTGGTGAGCTGGGCTAGATCAAGGCTGCTGATATGTTTAGGTGTTTGGATGTCAGTCCAATCCCAAAGTTGTATTCCCTTTTGGGCAACCATACAGACGATGTCCTTGCCCTCAACGGTCGTGTAACCGTAATTGTGCCCTTCATAGAGGATTTTTGTATTCTCGTCTTCATGAGTTGCTACTCTTTTAGGGTTAGCGGGGTCAGAAATATCAAAGAACGCAATGGCGCCATCTCCCAAGCCACTATCACGAGCTTCTAGGCCGACTAGATAACCATGAAACATCCCTACAGAGGCATGCCCACGATAGCCTGGTTTAGAACTGGCGAATCGTCCTAAAGGTGTGAATAATTCCTCCTCACTATATTGACGTTGTTCTATGCCGGGCCCGCTTGCATAAACGCTGCTGATAAATACGTGGAATAGAAGACAGATAAAATTATGTTTCATGATTTGTTAGGTAGCCAAGTTGTTGAGAAATTTTGAGTGCTGTTTGTAGTACGATGTTACCAACGGTAGGTAAATCTGATAAGTGTAATCGCGCCGAAGGCCCAGTCGTCCAAACAGCTGCGACGGGATAACCAAATTGATCTAAGATAGGAGCGGCAACACAGTGGCAGCCTTCGATTTGTTCGGCACGGTCATAGGCGATTTTTGTTTTCTTCACTTGCTCTAATTCTTCTAAGAGTTCGTTCACTGAGATGATAGTATTCGAGTTAAATGGAATGAAATCAAGTGAATCAACAATGCTTGCTTGTTCTGCAGTGGGGAGAAAAGCAAGTAAGGCCTTTCCGGCAGCCGCAGAGTGTAGATAGAATTTAGCTCCGCGCTCGATCCTGTAATTAAAATGATGAGTGCCGGGGACTTCATCAAGGACTGCACCACTAGTCTCTAATAAGGAGCCTAGTAAGACAGTCTCTTTGACTTCATCTCGTAGCTGAGTGAGAAAAGGGCGAGCAACTTCGATTAAATTGTGATTTCCTAGAGCTCGGTATCCGATGGCAAACATCTTCCTCGTTAACACGATATTTGGCGTGCCATTACGATACTTGAGGTACCCACAGTCCAAGAGTTCATTGCAGATTCGGTATCCAGAATTACGAGGGATCTTTGCCTGCCGACAGATTTCGGCAACGCTCATGCCCTGCTCACTCGTGCTTAACATTTCCAGAATGCGTAAGGCACGAATTAAGCTAGGTACAGAACTGTTTGATGTGATAGAACCCATATTTCGAAGTATAATGAAGGGGGGATGGAAGTCAGCCCATTCTTTGGAAATGGGCGTTAATGTTTCATATATGGGATAATTGGAGGATGGCTCCCAGAATAGAGAGTCTCTTTCAGTTGCTGGAATGAACGGTAATACACGATGGACGTAGAAGCAATAAGTAAGGAAGGGGCCTGAGCTCTCTGCCATTAAATTGGCGGATTGTTCCTTAAAAGGAGGTTGATCAAGGCGACAACCTGCCTTCTTGATGTGCCTTTGAGGCAGGAGGGGGTAGATTATGGCATGTCTGGACAAAACAAGATTGCATGAGATCTGGATCTAGCGCATTTGTTCGCTAGTAACTTTATGACCCATGAGCAGCCAAGAGACTAGAAAAGACTTTATTCGTGAGATTGTTTCCCAAGACCTAGCTTCCGGGAAGCACCAAACAGTGGTGACCCGGTTTCCGCCTGAGCCTAATGGCTATCTACATATAGGGCACGCTAAGGCAATTAGTATTAGTTTCGGTATCGCAGACGAAGTTGATGGAGGGGTCTGTCATCTCCGGTTTGATGATACAAATCCTTCTAAAGAGAGCACGGAATATGTTCGTTCTATCATAGAGGATGTGAAATGGTTAGGTTACGATTGGGGGCAAAATTTGTTCTATGCGAGTGACTATTTTAGCTATTTCTATGAACAGGCTGTTAAATTGATCGAAACTGGGAAGGCCTATGTGGATAAAAGTTCCTTGGAAGCTATTCGTGAAATGCGTGGGAGTGTGAAGGTTGCTGGTGTTGACTCACCTTACCGTGATACTTCTCCGGCGGAGAATTTGGCTCTTTTTGAGCAAATGAAGAACGGTGAAATGGCCGAGGGAGAGTGTGTACTACGTGCTAAAATAGATATGTCGTCTCCCAATATGAATTTACGTGACCCCGTGATCTATCGTGTCATGAACGTGGAGCATCACCGCACAGGGAGTGATTGGCACATTTATCCGATGTATGATTTCGCGCACCCATTGGAGGATGCTAAAGAGCTGATTACCCATTCTTTGTGTTCGTTAGAATTTGAGGATCATCGGCCTTTGTACGAATGGGTGAATGAAGAGAGTGATGCTCCTTCACGCCCACGGCAAATAGAGTTCTCACGCCTTAGCCTTACTTATACGGTGATGAGTAAGCGCAAACTTCTTCAGTTAGTAGAAGAAAAAGTAGTCCATGGCTGGGATGATCCACGCTTACCTACTCTTTCAGGAATGAGGCGCAGAGGCTATACTCCTGCAGCGATTCGAGCCTTGTGTGAGAAGGTGGGTGTGACGAAGTTTAATGGGACGACTGATATGGCTGTATTAGAATTTGAGGTGCGCCAGGATCTGAATCGTGATTCTGATCGCCGTATGGCTGTGTTAGATCCATTGAAAGTTGTCATTACAAATTGGGAGGAATCTAGAGAAGAACAAATGACAGTTCTTAACCATCCTGAGAATGAGGCCGTTGGAACTCGTGAAGTACCTCTCACTCGTGAAATTTATATCGAACGTGAGGACTTTATGATAGATCCTCCTCGCAAGTTTTTCCGGCTTGGGCCAGGGCGTTCTGTCCGGCTACGCGGAGCTTATATTATGACTTGTACGGGTTATGAGGCGTGCCCTGATACAGGGGAAGTCTTAGAAGTACACGTAGAATATCTCCCTGATACTGTAGGGCAAAGTCCGCCAGAGGGGGTTAAATGTAAGGCCGCCATTCATTGGGTCAGTGTGAAGTATGCGGTGGATTTAGAAGTGCGTCTCTACGATCGCTTGTTTGAAGTAGAGAACCCTGATGCGGAAGAACATGGCTTTATGAACTGCCTGAACGAAAACTCTCTAGTCGTTCTGGCCGCGGCGAAAGGGGAACCATCTTTGGCGGAAGTTCCAGCAGGATATCGCTGCCAGTTTGAGCGACTAGGCTATTTCTGTGCGGATGCTAGAGATCATTCTTCAGGGCAAGCTGTGTTCAATAAGACCGTTGGTTTGAAGGACTCATGGAGTAAGAAAAAGTAGATTTGATAGAGCCCTCCGTATGGTGGATTGAGTATACAACGGATGTGACTTCTTATGGAGATCGCCGTTACTTCGAATTTGAGCGACGAGTTATTTGGATGAGTTCTGATTCATAGAATGGTTTTATGGGGAAATATTCGGAAAAAGTTGCTCTTTAACGCTTAAGAATTGCAAATTGTCTCTTGGGGTGTTTTGAAGGCAGTGACATGTCAGAAGCTATAGACCGTAAGACACTCGAAGAAAGAAACCAGATGAGCGACCTCGAACGCTTGCGCCATTCTTGCGCGCATGTGTTAGCAACGGCCATGATGCGTCTTTGGCCAGATGCTCAATTGGCAGGTGGCCCACCAGTGGAACAAGGGTTCTACTATGACGTAGAAATGAGCCACCGCCTTAGTCCTGAGGATTTTGAGCGCATTGAGGCTGAAATGAAAAAGGTAGTGAAGGAAAATGCTGTCTTTGAAAAAGAAGTCATGAGCCGTGAAGATGCGAAGGCTTTATGTGAAAACGGGCGCTTGGGTGCACTTTCTGAGAGAGGTGAGGTTTCTAAGTTTAAGCTAGACCTTCTAGAGTCTATTCCAGAGGGGGAAGAAATTTCGATATTCAAGAATGGTGAATTTTGGGATCTCTGCGCAGGCCCCCATGTGGGCCGTACTGGGAACTGTAAGGCATACAAGGTGATGAGTGTTGCCAGTGCATACTATAAGGGTGACCAAAATCGTGAATCTCTGCAACGTGTCTATGGGACTTGTTTTAAAAATAAAACACAACTGACAGAACACTTAGAGAGGCTTGAGGAGGCAAAGAAGCGTGATCACCGTAAATTAGGGCGTGAGTTGCAACTTTTTGCGATTGATGAGATGGTGGGGCAGGGTTTGATTTTGTGGAAACCTAAGGGTGCGCTTGTGCGCCGGGCACTCCAAGATTTTATCACGACAGAGCTGGATAAACAGGGCTACAGCCAGGTTTTCACACCACACATTGGTAAGCTTGACCTTTATCGTACGAGTGGCCACTTCCCATATTATGAGGAAAGTCAATATCCAGCTATTCCAGAGCGCGGAGCTTTAGAAAAACTCAGTAATGACAATGCGACTTGTGGAGAACTGGTGAATACACTGAAGACAGGGGAGATCGAAGGCTATATGTTGAAACCGATGAACTGCCCGCATCACATCCGTATTTTTTCTAGTGAGCATCGTAGTTATCGTGATCTTCCCGTTCGCCTTGCAGAGTTCGGCACCGTCTATCGCTGGGAACAGAGTGGTGAGCTAGGTGGTATGACTCGCGTTCGAGGTTTTACTCAGGATGATGCCCATCTGTTTTGTACACCGGATCAAGTGGATGCAGAGATTGAAGGTTGCCTAGACTTAGTTCGGAAGGTGTTGGATACTTTGGGTATGAATGATTATCGAGTGAGGCTGTCCTTCAGCGATCCTGATTCTGATAAATATGTGGGAAGCCAAGAAGTCTGGGAGAAAGCGGAGGCCTCTCTGACAAAAGCAGTAGAGGGGCTGGGAGTAGATTATACGGTAGAGCTTGGCGAAGCTGCGTTCTATGGCCCTAAGATCGATTTTGTTGTGAAAGATGTGATCGGGCGAGATTGGCAGCTAGGTACAGTACAGCTTGATTTTAATCTGCCAGAGCGTTTTGAACTCACTTATGTAGGGGCTGATAATAAGCAGCACAGGCCGGTGATGATTCATCGAGCTCCTTTTGGTTCTTTGGAGCGATTTGTGGGGCTTTTAATAGAACATTTCGAAGGTAAATTCCCGACTTGGCTCGCTCCAGAACAAGTTCGTGTCCTGCCATTATCTGATAAATTCATTGAGCATGCAGAGGAAGCTTCTAAGAAATTAGCCAATATAGGAGTGCGTGTCAGTGTTGATCGTGCCGCAGAGAAAATTGGTGCTAAGATTCGCCTTGCTAGATTGGATAGAGTGCCTTATATGCTAGTTATCGGAGGACGTGAGGCAGAAACGAATTCAGTCTCAGTTCGCCACCGAGATCGTGATGATCTTGGATCGGTTCCATTGGATGAATTTGTCTCAAATATACAAAAAGAAATTTTCACAAGAGCTCTTTAAAAAGAGTCGTAATTTTTGTGATGTCTGATATGGAATCAATACGTTGTGAGTTTTTTCATTTGTTTCTGATTTCTTGGAATAAAAGCAAACATCAAGATTCACAATTTTTGAAATTAAAAGGAGGATACCACCATAGCTAAACCAAAGAAAAAGCCGTTTCGTAGTCGTCGGGATATGACCCGTGTCAATGAGTTCATTCGCGTACCAAAAGTTCGTGTCGTTCTCGGTTCCACAGGAGAACAGCTCGGAATTATGTCAACTCGCGAAGCTGTCGATAAAGCCAAGTCTATTGGCCTTGATCTCGTAGAAGTTACTGCCAAAGCCGACCCCCCCGTGTGCCGAATCTGTGATTACGGGAAGTACAAGTACGAACAGTCAAAATTAAAGAAGAATAAGGTCAAAGCAGCCCCTAAGATGAAGGAAGTGAAATTCCGGGTTCGCACAGAAGATCATGATTATAATTTGAAGTGCTCGCGCGCAGAGAAGTTTCTTGATGCTGGATCTAAGGTTCGTATTCAACTTCAGTTTCGTGGACGTGAGAATGCACACCGTGAACTAGGGTTTGTTGTTCTTAATCGTGTCGCAGAAGATCTGAAAGGTATTGCGAATGTTGATCAGCCACCTAGATTAGCTGGCCGCGCCGTTGCTATGATCCTGTCTCCATTACCAGAAGGTCAGCGTGTACTGAAGTTTAAAATGGTGCATGGGGAACTCATCGATGACGACGATTTTGATGATGATGACATTGATTCTACAACAGAAGATCTAGATGTTGATTCTAAAATGATCCAAGAATAATGTAGATTGGTCCTATAACATGGTCCAATAATAGTATCTTGATGAATGAGTTAACGTCATTCTTAGATTCTAAATAAACTTTCCATCACTCCTGATCGTCTTCGTACGGTCAGGAGTGATTTTTTTTCACAAGATCAACCCATTGTGTTGAATCCTCTCAATATGTGCTAAATCTTTGCTAGATGGGCTAGAAGTGACGAAATTGAAACAACGAAGAACTATAGGGCATGGTTCTACTGTGATAACAACAGCAACATGAAGCATGCTCAACAATCTGTTGTAGGAATAACTCCTTGCATGGGAGGTTGTCATTCTAGATCTATCCCACGTCAAAATGGGATGAATGTGGTGATTAGGCGAGAAGATCTATACTTAGTAAAGCTGATCGCGATCAATCGTAGGGTTCAATGGAAATCATACCCAGAAGTAGAAGGTCTCTTAGCAAGGGCTCAGCTGTTACTTCTTGAGTATGGAATAGAAGGTTCGAGTGCTGATGCTCACCGGCAGATTGCGTAACTTAAGGTGTGATAATTTCTAGAGGAGCTATATTGGCCCGTTTTTCTATTCTTCGTTTTTATTCGATGCGAAAGTATTGATGGCTTTGATGTCGCTTATTTAATCTATCGTTTGTTTTATTTTTTTTCTCTGTTTTATGAAATTTTTATACAAATTCTGACATCTTATTTACGTCACAGAGATACGTAAGTTTTTAAGGCGAGCTGCAATTTGCGTATGGATTAAGTAAAATTAGCGGCCGCAACGAACTTAAAACTCCTCTATTTTGTCAATCAAACACGTCATTTCCTCCTCCGCTGTAGCTCTTGTTTTAGTTGATGGCCAGTTAGTTGCAGATATAAGAGAGGAGTTAGGGTACAATGAGCTGTTGGCTTGGTCAGACAATTCATTACCAAGCACAGAGGTTATTAGAGCAGGGCTGGTAGAAGCTTCAGCTAGTGGCTCAGAAGCTGTTTATACACCTAGAGAAGGGACGAATGAGACTTCAGGAAAAACCTTCACTGTGGTAGGAGCTACTCCGCCAGTCAGCTCTTCAGGGCATGCCAGTACGGTTGCGGCGAATTATTTTGGGAATGTTTCAAGTATTGCGCCAGAGATTAATACAATCGATGTATTATTTGCAGATGATTTTATTAACACGTTTTTGACTCGGTCTGTCCTAAGTGATGGAGCCAGTGCTGTTGGGTTGACGGATGTAGACGTCATGAACCACTCCTATGTGAGTAATCCTTCTAATCAGGATGCATCGACAAAAGTGGTGACACGGTTTGATTTTTTAACTCAAGAATCTAGCGTGCTTAACGTCGTAGGTCTTAATAATGGTGCGGGCACGAGTGTTCCTGCTATTTGGGGGGAGAGCTATAATAGTATTTCTGTAGGATTGAGTTCAGCGAATCATAGTTCTGGTGATACTCGGATAGATTCGTCAGTAGCGACAGGTCTCGTTGCTGGTCGGCAAAAACCAGAAATTGTAGTACCTCAGTCTCTCACTAGTTGGGCGACGGCTTCAGTCTCTTCCGCTGGCTCTTTACTCATTGCGAAGGCTAGGGATATGGGCAATGCGAATGGAGAGTTACCCATAGTCACCAAATCCATTCTGATGGCAGGAGCTAGCAAAGAAGGTGTGACGTCTTGGAGTAATTCACCAACAAGGCCTCTTGATGATACCTTTGGAGCTGGAGAGTTAAATATTTTTCATAGTTATAGAATCCTCGCTGCTGGGGAGCAGTCTTCTGGTGCAGTGGATTTACGTGGATGGGCGAAACAGTCTGTGAATTCGGGCAGTGTGCAAACGTTCCAAATCACAGTGCCCGATTATTCAGGGGAAGCTTCCTTATCTGCTAACTTAACTTGGGAGCGCAATGTTGTTTCTACAATCAGTGGACCGTTTTTTAGCCGTAACTATAGTTACGCTTATGAGACCCTTGAGAACTTAAATCTGACTCTTAAGGATAGTTCCAATACAATTGTTGCCTCCAGTAATAGTGCTGTTGATAACAATGAGCATATTTGGTCACAAAACCTCAGCCCTGGGACGTATACGCTAGAGGTGAGCTCTTTAGGGAACATAAATACAGATTACTGTTTGGCTTGGAGGACAGAAGTGACTCCTAAGCACAATGTCGCTCATGGAGATTTCGAGCTCAACTATTCCTCTATGGTTCCCAGTTATGACTATAGTCTACTGTCGTCCAGCGATATGAAATCATGGACTGAAATCGAAGCTTTTACCTCTAGTTCCACAGGTACCTACAGTTATACCGACCCTACTCCAACTGAGCAGAGGTTCTTTCGACTAGAGTATTTTTTACCATAAGGATTTGAGTAGCCATCTGTCGTCACTCATTAAGCAAGGGATCTAGATGGTTGTTCTCTTTGCACCGGTGATAAAAAAAGCCCACGATCAATATGAAGGTGGGCTTGGAAAGAATAGAAAGAAGCGTATGAATTAGCTAATATCTCGGTCCAATCCGATCATGAAGCTCTTGCCGCGGAGTTTAGCACCTTTCACGCTTTTGATAATCTTATCGGCTTGGTCTTTAGGTACTTCTACCAAGCAATGTTTAGGGAACATTTTGATCTTACCTATTTTACCATTAGAAATGCCACTTTCTGAATAAAGCATCCCTGCAATTTCACCAGGACTCACTCCTAGTTTACTGCCCAGGCTGAGGAAGAGCTGAGTCATTCCCTCTCTCATTTTAACATCGCGTTTTTCGTATCGGTCTCCACCTTGTTCACCACGGCTAAAGCGTTCTTCTCGCTCAAAACGTCCACCACGTTCTTTTTTCTTGTCTTTACCACGTTCTGCACGATCACGGCGATCGCCTCTGTCTCTGCGTTCTCCTCGTTCGCGGCGAGGGCGGTCATTGCCTGGGCGGTCTTCTTGAATCTCTTCTCCTTCACGGCCAATAGACTCGCGCCATAGACCGAAGACTGTTGCTGCGATGTCTGTGGGTGTGTGGCCTTGCTCAAGAAGTCGGTCGATGTAGTTTTGGTGCTGAATGAGAGGCTTGGTTTCGAGCTGTTCTTTGATTTGCTCAAAGAGAACGTCGCCACGTTTCCCTTCAACTTCTTCTTGAGATGGAATTTTCTCGCGGCGGATTTTTTGGCGAATAAAGCGTTCTACATTTTGTAAACGATAGACATCGCGGCCAAAGACAAAGCTGACGGCACGGCCTTCACGACCAGCACGGCCTGTACGGCCGATGCGGTGGACGTAATCTTCTGGATCTTGAGGGATATCGTAGTTGATGACTAGATCAACTTCATCGATGTCTAATCCACGGGCAGCTACATCTGTAGCGACAAGGAGCTCGATTGTTTTGTCACGGAAGCGGGCAATCGTGCGCTCACGCATTTGCTGGGTGACATCACCATGCAAACGGTCTGCGGCATAGCCACGAGCGAGAAGGGCCTCGGTACATTCATCGACGCTACGCTTGGTGTTGCAGAAAACCACGGCTAACCGCGGTGGACGTGTGTCGATGATTCGGGAGACGACTTCTACTTTCGAGCGGGTACGTACCTCGTAGTAGCTCTGGTCGATCCGAGAAACGGTTTGATTCTGTTTAGCCACTTGGACTTTGACGGGGTCATTCCCAAAGTTGTTAATGAGACGTTCCACATTTTTATTCATCGTGGCAGAGAAGAATAATGTCTGGCGATTGTCTGGGCACTTAGAAAGAATTTCTTCCATGTCTTCGCGGAACCCCATATCGAGCATGCGGTCGGCTTCATCGAGGATGATGAGGCTAATCTTATGTGTGCGGATGGTTCCACGGCGGAGGTGATCCATGAGGCGGCCTGGTGTGCCGACAACCATTTGAGCATCACGTAGTCCGCGAATTTGGCGATCGATAGGAGCTCCTCCATAAACAGGGACGGAGCGGACACCGGGGAGTGCGCTGCTTAGCTTGCGGACTTCTTCACAAACTTGAACACAGAGTTCACGTGTGGGGGAGAGAATGAGGACCTGAGGCGTGCGGTTATGGCGATCGATTTTCTGTAGAGCTGGGAGGGCAAAAGCGGCTGTTTTTCCTGATCCTGTTTCGGAGAGGCCGACGATATCATTGCCTTCGAGGATTTGAGGAATCGCTGAAGATTGAATTTTTGATGGCTCTTCGTAGCCCAGTTCATTGATGGCTTCGAGTAGCTCGGGGATGAGCCCTAGTTCTTGGAATGACATAATTCTAAAGTATAAATGGTGGTAAGAACGCTCTTCAAGTCAATAGAGGTTTCTTGATTATAGGGACTTCAGCTGGGTTTCATCCGGTAGACGGCTGTGAAACATTAGATTCCGAATTCCCACTATTCCAACTCATTAATGGGAGTTGGTCTTGTTGGCTCAATATTAGCGAGCTTTGTGTTTCTGGGTAAAAAAACAGCCGCGTTAGGTTGGAACCCAACGTGGCTGTGAGTAAATTTTAATAGTTGTAAGGAATTGCTTACGCTGCGTTTTTCTTAGCGAGAGCGTCCTTGGCTTGCTCAACGATGACGTTGAAGGTGGCGATGTCGTTCACAGCGAGATCGGAAAGGATCTTACGGTCAACTTCGATATTCGCAGCTTTCATTCCTTCAATGAAGCGACTATAGGTAATGTCCTGTGCACGTGTTGCAGCGGAGATACGCTGAATCCACAGGCGGCGGAATTGTCCCTTACGCTTCTTACGGTCACGATACTCATATTGACGCGCCTTGTAGACGGCATCTTTAGCGTAACGATACAGCTTGGAGCGGAAACCACGGAAACCCTTGGCGCGTAAAAGTATACGCTTGCGGCGTGCGCGGCTTGCTGGACTGTTTGTTGCTCTTGGCATTTCTTTGTCTTATCTTAGAACAGATTGTTTATAAATCAGCTCCCACAGTCTCACCTGTTCGTATCCCTCCGGAGAGGGCTAGGCTGTGTGGAGTTCCGCCCGATTTGCGGGCGGGGCGAGGCTAGTGTTTCCTCGCTTTAGGGTATTAGCTTCGATTAAGCGAATGGAAGGTTAGCCTTCACATTCTTAATATCTGCGTCTGAAACTAAAGTAGCTTTCCCTAGAGAACGCTTGCGCTTACTGCTCTTCTTTTGAAGAATGTGGCGCTTACCTTGTTTGCGACGTAGAACTTTACCGGTGCCTGTTACCTTAAAGCGTTTTGCAACTGCCTTTCTGGTCTTCGCTTTTCCTGATGCTCTGGCCATGGGAGGCGCAAAATATTCAGATCTAAGAAAGATGCAAGAGGATTCTCATGTTTTTCAGAAAATACTTTATGAAGCTTAACTAATTGGATTGGTTTCTTCGAAGAGAAAAGGTTTTGTACCGGTTATTTGGGTGAACAGGAATAGGGGTTGACGTATATCGCAAAGTTTAGGAAGGTATTTTACATGCTAGAGTTGTGTGGTTGATGTGGTATAAATTCCATTATGAAACATCTTCTTTTGTCAACAATGACACTTGTCACGCTCACCGGTTTTGCGGGAGCTGAGGAGCGGCCCAATATTTTGTGGCTCACGAGTGAAGACAATAATGTCACTTATCTAGGGTGCTACGGGAATGAGTACGCTGTTACGCCAAATATTGATCAATTAGCGAAAGATGGCTTTCGTTATACACATTGTTATTCCAACGGGGCTGTTTGTTCTGCATCTCGCTCAAGCTGGATTATGGGAATGATCTCTGTTTCTGCTGGGGCACATCACCACCGATCTATTGTGGATGTTCCTGAATCTCTAGTGATGTATCCTCAGGCCTTGTCCTCAGCAGGCTATTATACTGTGAATGGGTATAAGTGTGATTATAACATCCAATACGGTCAGGATCTCTGGGAGGGTGAAGATAAACTGGATTGGGAGGTTCTAAAGACACGCGAACCGTTCTTCCAAGTTATTAATTACAAAGAATCTCATGAGAGTAAGGCGATGCACCTCGATAATGTGCACCCTATTGATAAGGTGAAAATGGCCCCTTACCACCCAGATACTGATGGAGCGAAGAAAAATACAGCGGTGTACTATGATGCGATTACCAAAATGGATCAGCAAATTGGTGAAGCACGGGCAAATCTGATCAAAGCAGGTTTAGCAGACAATACCATTATTGTGTATTGTTCTGATCACGGCGGGGCTTTGCCACGAGGGAAGCGGTATATGTACAATAGCGGGACGCATTGCCCCCTAGTGGTTTATATTCCAGAGAAGTGGAAGGCTCTTTATCCAATGGATAAGACCGGCAGTGTGGTTGATCGAATGGTGAGTTTTGTCGATATGCCTGTGACTTGGCTTTCTCTTGCCGGCGCAGAGCGCCCTGCGAATTATCAAGGGCGTGTTTTCTTAGGTGATGGAGTTCAGCCAGAACCTAGCTATCACTATAGCTTCCGTGGTAGGAATGATGAGCGTGTTGAAAACGTTCGTGCGATTCGGGATAAACGCTATTTGTTAGTGAAAAATTATCTGCCTTACGTACCGAGGGGGCAGAATCTTTATTATCAGTGGTTAATCCCGATGCAAAGAATGTGGGAAGAAGAGTATCAGGGGGGAAGGCTCAATGGTGCGCAGTCCCGGTGGTTTCAGGAGCGCCGTAGTTATGAACTCTATGATACTCAAGTTGATCCATATTGTGTGAATAATCTCATCGATGTTCCTGAGCATACCAAGAAGGTGACAGAGCTTAAGAAAGCGCTTCTTGTGCAACAGTTGGAAATAAGGGATGCCGCATTGTTACCTGAATCTATGCTCAATCTCCGGGCAGCAGAGAAAGGTGTGACACCCTATGAAATCTTATCTAGCCCTGAGGACTATGATATAGAGTCTGCCCAAATCGCGGCAGATTTAGCTTTAGAGCAAGATGAAACTAACGTGGAGGCTTTGGTGTCTTTGCTGGAGGATCAAGATGCGTCTGTACGCTATTGGGCTGCACAAGGGTTACTTATGCTTGGAGCGCAAGGAATGGAGGCGAAAGGGGATATTCTCAATGCTTTATCGGATGATAGTCACACAGTTGTCATGTCTGCTGCGTGGGCAGCCATAAAGATGGGAGAAAAAGAGAAAGGTTATGCCGCCCTTGAGGGCCTTCTGGAACAGAAGAGCTATGCAATGTTAGACATCTTAAACCAAATTGCTTGGATGGGGGATGCGAATGAACCTTTGAAGGATACTGTGTCTGCTGTGGAAGGCCTAGAGCATATCGAGTTTCAAATTCAGCAGTATATTTTGACAGGGAAAGGCACTCCGAAGCCTAAAAAACGTAAAGCGCCAAAAAATCAGAAAAAGGCATCCAAAAAAATAGCGTCTTTTTAAGGAGCGATAAGGGGTAATGAGATGAAGTAGTGAGTGGGACATTCTGGGCATAAAAAAAGCGCGCTGAATACTCAGTGCGCTTTTTTATGATGAAAGTGATGCTGGTCTTTAATTTCTATAAAGAAGGACGGCTAATTAACGTTTTTCGTTGATAGCACGTTTGGCATGATTAATCGTGTCGAGCTCTTCTTGATCCATCTCGGACATGATATCAGAGAGGTTATCTGCTATTTCCCCACGCATTTTAGAGACGAGATTGACTCCGTTTGAAGTGATTCTGACCATGATTTTCCGGCGATCTTCCGCGGCGTGTACTCGTTCCACATATTCAAGTTTCTCTAGTCGATCGACTAAACCTGTCGCAGCAGCAGTGGAATGGCCCATTTTTTTAGCAATGTCAGACATCGTTAAATAATCTTCGCTAGAGAGGTAAGCTAAAAGAAAAAATTGAGGAAAAGAGACGTTGTCTTTACTAAGTTCAGCAGACAGATTGAGGATGCAAGAGCGCTGAGTAAATAGGACGAAATCAGCAAGTCTTTCAGCATCAGTGCTGTTTGCTACGGAAGTATGATTGGAGTTCATTATATTTTGGGTGAAGGTTGAAGTTTTTGAAAACTTCGGGTGCGTTGTGGATTGTTGATCCTTGAAGATAGTTATCTAGCTATATTTTTTAAAAAAATTCAAGGCGATTTTTAAACTTTTGTAAAATATCTACATTGCCTTGAAGTATTGGTTAGCTGGTTATTGATGAATCTAAGCGAGAGGAAATCTATGAAATGTATGCTACGATAAAGGGTTTTTGAATGACGTAGATTTGGTTTCCTTGGCAGGAGGATTTCTGGCTGCGGTCTGGTAAATGCTCCAAATTAGCCTTGCCCATTGTCTGTGTAGGGGGTAGGTCTGGCCTTTCACCACTCGGGTGATCAAACAATTTTATTTTAAGAAATTTATGGCTATTCAACGCGCACTTCTTTCCGTGTCAGACAAGTCAGGCTTGGTAGACTTTGCCAAGGGACTACATGACTTTGGGGTAGAGCTTCTTTCAACAGGCGGGACAGCAGCAGAACTTCGTGAAGCAGGGTTACCTGTGATCGATGTTGCCGATTATACTGGTGCACCAGAGCTTTTTGAAGGGAGATTAAAAACTCTCCATCCGAAAGTGCACGGTGGACTTCTTCATCGCCGCGATAGCGAAGATCACGTGGAACAGGCTAAGAGTCATGATATCCCTCCTATTGATGTTGTTGTAGTGAATCTGTATCCTTTTGAGGAAACTGTTTCTCAGGAGGGTGTGACTCTCTCAGAAGCGATCGAGAAAATTGATATCGGAGGTCCATCTATGCTACGTAGTGCTGCGAAGAATTATGGTAGTGTCACTGTCATTACAGACACTCTGGATTACTCACGTGTCTTGGAAGAAATGAAGGAACATGATGGGGATACGACGTTGAAGACACGGGAAGAACTCGCTGTAAAAGTATTTCAGAGAACTTCTAGCTACGATGGGGCTATTACTAACTATCTCAGCCAAGCTGCGGAAGGGACACGCTCGATCTATTCTGTGACTCTCCCTCTCGATCGTGAACTTCGATATGGTGATAACCCTCATCAAGCTTCCACACTCTATGGGAAGTTTAGTGAGTGCTTTACTCAGTTACAGGGTAAGGAATTGAGTTATACGAATATTTTGGATATTGAGGCTGCTGGTGATCTTATTAGTGATTTTGTTCGCCCTACTGTGGCGATTTTAAAGCACACGAACCCTTGTGGTGTAGGGCAGGATGATGAATGCTTGCGAGAAGCTTGGAATAAGGCTTTTGCGACAGACACTCAGGCTCCATTTGGTGGTGTGATTACTTGTAATCGCCCCCTTACAGAGGCCTTAGCTCGTGTGATTTCAGGAATTTTCACGGATGTGATTATTGCTCCTGACTTTGAGCCAGAGGCTCGTGTGATTTTACAGAAGAAGAAAAACCTTCGTCTGATTAAGTTGAATGAAGCGGCTTGGGAAATAGCTCGTAAGTCACCCATACTTCGTTCTGCTCCCGGTGGTCTAATGGTGATGGATCGTGATCACACTGCTCTGGGGCTGGATAATTTAGAAGGTCGCGTTGTCACGAAGCGCCCTCCAACAAAAGCTGAAATGAATGCGATGAGCTTTGGCTGGAGAGTGGTGAAGAATGTGAAATCTAATGCAATCGTCTATGCTCAGGCAGACCGTACTATTGGTATCGGCGCTGGTCAGATGAGCCGTGTTGATTCTTCTCGCATTGCCGTCTGGAAGGCTCAAGAAGCTGGGTTAGAAATCAAAGGTAGCGTCGTGGCTTCAGATGCGATGTTCCCATTTGCAGATGGCATTCAGGCCGCGATTGATGCTGGTGCTACAGCGTGTATCCAACCTGGTGGTTCGATCCGGGATGAAGAGGTGATTGCCGCGGCAGATGCAGCCGGTCTTGCAATGGTCTTTACAGGTCATCGCCATTTTAGGCACTAATCCTGTTTGTTGAGGTACAGAAGAGAGCCTCTTATTCTTTGAGACGCTATAGCTATGTATGTGGCTATAGCGTTTTCTCTTTTCCTGTGGATGAGAATGTTCAAGAATTCTTTTTAGGATAACTGGAGATAAGAAATATGATGGCTTCACACAGGTTTGGTAGATTATTAGCCCCCAGCCGATTTGTTTCTGGTGATGAAACACTGAGTGAAGGGCTTTCTACTTCGCTGAGCCGGATGATTCAGATCGCTCTAGTGCTCACTTTGTTTGCTCGTGGCTGGCTGACATTTTTTTGGGATCACCCTATGCGTGGGTTGATCTGGTATGAGGATTGGTGGGAACCTGTGTTACAGAAATATGTTTCGATGTCTTGGGCTGAGTTTGCGATGTCCTCGGACTCTTGGATTTCTCGTTTGATTAAGGGCTGTGGCCTTTGGTTAATGCTAACGTCTGTTCTTGTTGGAGTCATGAGGCATGTGGCGCCCCATTATCTACGCTGGAGTTTGGTTCCCGTCATGGGCTTTATGGCTCTAGATGTGTTTGCGCGGTTTATGGAGAATGATGAGCGTTTGGGCATGGGTATTGAGTTTTCCTTACAGGCGATGATGCCGGTGTTGGTTTTTATGATGTTAGGGCGCTCGCCTAGATGGCATATTGTGCAAAATCTGGCCTTACTTGCTACGAGTCTTTGCTTTATTGGTCATGGCCTTTTTGCTGTAGGTTATTACCCTGTACCGTGGGAGTACCAGAATATGTGTATGAGGTTTTTCCGCTGTGGTGTAGAGGAGGCGAAGGTGTTTTTGTTTGTGATGGGGTGTCTTGATTTTGTCGCCGTGGTGTTACTCGCTTTACCACGGCTACGTCAACTTGCCTTGGGCTATATGGTGGTTTGGGGATTGGCGACGGCATTGGCCCGGGTGTTGACTCATCTGGAGGCGGCGCAGAGATGGTACGGATTAGATCCTTGGTTGTTAGAATCATTAGTGCGGAGTTCACACTGGATGGTTCCCTTAATGTTGTGGTGTTTATTGTGCAGAGGGGACAGGAATTTTTCTATTGTTAGGTAGAAAGGTGAGGAGTAGTTTTGATAAGAAGGGTGGCAGGATTTATTTTTTTGTTAGTGTAGCTTGCTGGAGGGCTTCTATGCTTTGTGCGTTGTAACCTTGTTGACGGAGATCTGCGGCAAATTCTGTGGTAGATCCATGTACGGTGACAATATTCTTGGGAGCTACTTGCTGAATAATGTCGAGCAGGCCTTGATAATCTGCGTGGTCTGATAAGGGGATGAAGTGATCGATTTCTTTGCGTCGTAGAGCGATTGTTGGGTCCATTGCCCAGCCTGTGAGCATCGCCGTACGCTTCTTAAGAATGGAGGCCATATCGGTGTGTTTGAGGTAACCTGGAGGGACGATTAAACAATGCCGCTCTGGTACAAGCTCATCAAGGGTGGAGTACTCACCTAGCGGAATGCCTGCTTTGATACAAGCCAGTGCTATCTTGGCTGTGGCATGGTGCAACACGGGGCAAATGTCATGTTGTGTAAGGATCGCATGTGCTTCCTGAGCTTTTCCTAGAGCGTAGGCTACTAATATTGGGGTGGTGTTGTCCTTAAAGCATTGTTCTATGAAGTCGATGAGCTGGGCTGTGACTTGCTCTAGTGGGGGGAAGTGATAGAGAGGGTTTGCAAAGGTGGATTCTATGATAAGGCAGTCAGCAGGTTTGATGGCAATCGTTTCTGCTGTGTGGGATACTCTCGTTTTACAATCTCCCGTGTAGAGTAGGGTAGCACCATCGGACTGCCTTGTGATGTGTAACATGGCTGAGCCTGTGATGTGGCCAGCAGGGAGTAATTCATAGATGAATCCCCGTTCTATGAATGGTTGGTGGAAGGCTAGAGTGGTTAGTTGTTGTTTTCTAACTCGATAGCGGGCTTTTAAGATAGAGGCTGTCACCTGGCTGCATAGAATTCTCTGATGAGATCCGAAGTGGTCAGCGTGTCCGTGTGAGATAAAGCCAAATGGCCGTGCTCTTAAACTATCTAAATGGATTCCTATTTCGGGTAGAAATAGATCTGGGTTGGTATGAAGTTCTATCACGTTTCATTGAGAAGTGTAGCGGAGGGGAGGTGTAGTATGTGTTAATGAGTATGTTTTGTCCCCGCTGCACATTGATGGCAGTGTGGCCAGGCTGTGGAGCCATCCGCATAATATTCTTTTTTCCAAATAGGGACTCGTTGCTTGATTTCATCTATGATGAAGCGGCAAGCGGTGAAGGCGGCATCACGATGTGCCGCTGAAACAGCGACGTAAACAGCCATGTCACCAATAGCTAAGTGGCCGACTCGATGTTCACAGTGTGCGTGTATGATGGGGAATTGCTCCAGAGCCGCTGTGACAATGCGTTGCCCTTCCTTAAGAGCAAGTTCCTGATAGCAGGAGTATTCTAGGGATTGGACGGCTCTCCCCTCGTGATGATTCCGTACCCACCCTTCAAAGCTGGCGAAGCCTCCGGCAGTGTCATGGAGGCAGGATTTACGAATACTGTTGGTGGAAATGGGGGCGGTATTAATGGTAAAGTTCATAGAATAAGAGATAAATAAAAGAGTTCTAACCTCCAGCTACTGGCGGGATAAAGACCACTTCATCTCCATCTGCGAGTGGATGCTCCCAGCTGGAAAAGTTATCGTTCACCGCCACCATGAGCTTGTGTTGTTTGAATTGAAATTGATGTTTGGTTTTGACCTCTTCATAGAGACCAGCTGGTGTAGTCGCTGTGGTGGTCATCTCTTCTGCCGAGATGCCTGCCTGTTCTTGGAGTTGGGCGAAATAACGAAGCTGGATATGTTTACTCGTTCGTGTGCCCTCAAGGTGTGAGATCACCTCTAGGCGGTCAGCTGGAGTGTTTGCATTCATGAGAGATATCGGTGTGAGTGTTTCTATGAGTTGGATGTCTAATGATGCTAAGACGGAGCGAGGGCAATAGGTTTGATGCTCTACTGCTGCCTGAATGGCTGAGGCAGAACTTGGCCGATAGATGGCGCAGAGGGGCTCTGGCAAGCCATCGTGTCTACTAATGTAACTGGTGACAGGCTTAGAGTCTTCTTGTTGATCGATGAGGTGGGCGATGTCATCGCCCTCTAGTAGCGGTAGATCGCAGGCGATGATAAGAATGGCCTGATCTGGATAGGCTTGTTGTAGAGCGTGAATGGCAGAGAGGGGGCCATTTCCAGGGTCAATGACCTTCGGTAGCCCATAATCCTGATCACCGCGGTGGCAGAGAGTGACTTTGGTGCAATATTGCTCGAGTAGTTGGTAGAGTCTAGTGAACTCAGGCGTATCCTCACGGTAAATGAGTTGCGCCTTTTCCTGACCCATGCGTGAAGATTTTCCTCCTGTAAGTAATGCACCTATCATCTGTTTAGTCGTATGGTCGTGTTGATATTAAGCGAAATAGTCTGATTTTCCGCCAGTTTTTGAAATGAGCTTCGTCTGGTCAATGACAATGCCTTTATTGGCTGCTTTACACATGTCATAAATAGTGAGTGCCGCGCCGCTGGCGCCTGCAAGGGCCTCCATTTCCACCCCAGTGCGGGCAGAGGTCAGGCAGGTACAAGTGATTTTCACAGTGCTAGCATTGATGGGCTCGATGCTAAAGTGACATTTCTCTAGCGGTAAGGGATGGCAGAAAGGGATGAGCTCGGAAGTGCGCTTGGCGGCCATTGTTCCAGCAATAATGGCTGTTTGGAAGACAGGGCCCTTTTTGCTCTGAATATCACCACCTTCGAGTAGAGACATGACTTCTTCACCTAGGTGAACGAGGGCCTGAGCAGTCGCTTCTCTAGTTGTTACTCGTTTTTGGGAGACATCGACCATCCCTGGTTGGTTATTGGCATTAACGTGTGTCAGCTCGCTCATGGTTGAATCTTGCTCTTCCTTTTTGATTAGTCAAGTGAGGGGGTTAGCTAAGTGTAGGAACCTCTTGAGAGTGTTGATTGGGCAAGCGGTGTAGGATGGAATCTATGGCCGTAATTAATTCTGTACGTAGAGGCTGAGTCTGTGCTGCTAGTTTGCGTTGAAGCTCTTCATATTGAGCCCTGCCTTCTTTCTGTTCCACCTTAATGGGGGTGAGGTTATAGAGACTAAGATCATAAGGAGCGGCTCGCATATCCAGTTCACGAATTTCCAAGGCATTAAGAAAGCATCGCCACAGTAGATCACTAGAGATCCATGGCATGCATTTGTAGGCCCATTTATAGACATCCATGTTAGTGTGGATGCAGGCAGGTTGTTCATTGTGGATCCTGTCCTCCCCGGCAGGTTGGAGGCGATTAAAGGCTTGGCTGGAGGGGACAAAGAATCGGAACGCATCGTGATGGCTACAGCACATAGGGCGGCTCCGCACAAAGGCGTCGATCTCTGTTTGACTAAGCCGAAAGGGTAGAGACTCTTTATGCCGCACATCAATGCCCTCATAGACCATAGCCCATTCATGCATTCCATAGCAGTTATAGTTTGGCGTATGTGCCTCCGTAGCACGGAGAAGTTGGGAAATCCATCGCATCGTTTTCGCCCTGCTTTCCGGTATCTTGTTCAGATCTAGAAAAAGGTGCGGGCCAGCAATACTATAGTGTTTTTCATTGAGTGGGTCTATTCTAGGTTCACCTTTAGTTGGTAATGCGAGGAGGCTGTCTGCTCCTGGGTGCCACGTTTCTAAGCGCCCTAAGGGGTAAGAATAATATGTGAATAGAAAATCGTGGATAGGGTGTGAGCTACGGGTTGATTTTCTCTTGCGGTGAGGTTCCGTCCACTGCCGCACTTCTGAGCGGAATTCAGAAGTGCGCGTTTGCCAGGAGTGGAAACTGAGAATAGACGGTGTAGTCATAGTAGCGGATGTTTGATGTCAGTAAGATAGAAGAGGTTCTGAATCGTATCGAGTTCAAAAAATCTTGAATTTTATTCTACTCATCACATTTTCGAGAAAATTATCACAACTTGGCGATTGCGTTTTGACAGAAATACAGGCACTAGTGATTCGTCAATCTTGACGGCATACGACTATGAATACAGCTACTTATCGAATTGCTCTTGGCGCCGATCACGGCGGAGTGGAACTCAAGGACGCGATCGTGCGTCACCTTACTGAGGCAGGTCATACTGTGAATGACTTTGGCACCAATACCACAGCATCTGTAGATTACGCAGATTACGCTAGTGATGTGACTCATGGAGTAAGTAATGAGGATTTCGATTACGGTATTCTTATTTGTACTTCAGGTATAGGAATGTGTATCGCCGCCAACCGGAACCAAGGTATCCGTGCAGCCAATGTGCGTACAGTAGAAGAAGCTCAGATAACGAAGATTCATAATAATGCCAACGTTCTCTGCCTAGGCCAAAAAGCACTCGATAGTGAGACTGCTGTAGCAATGATCGATGCGTTTTTAGCTTCAGAATACGAAGGTGGTCGCCATGATCTCCGTCTATGTAAGGCCTCAGGCAGCGCACTGGCTATGACGGATAAAGCTGTTTATGATGCGATCCAGTTAGAGAACAAACGCCAGCGTCAGAATATCGAACTCATCGCTTCTGAAAACTTCACGAGCCCTGCTGTGATGGAAGCTCAGGGATCTCTATTGACCAATAAATATGCAGAAGGGTATCCCGGGCGGCGTTGGTATGGAGGTTGTGATCACGTTGATGTGATCGAGCAAATTGCGATCGATCGTGCAAAAGAGCTATTCGGAGCAGAGGCGGCGAACGTTCAACCTCACTCAGGCTCACAGGCAAATACTGCAGTGTATTTCTCCGTTCTTCAGCCAGGAGATAAAATCCTCACAATGGATCTGGCTCACGGTGGCCACCTCACACATGGTCATAAAGCAAACTTCTCTGGGAAATTCTATGATGTCACTCACTACGGTGTGTCTGAGGAAGATGAACGCATTGATTATGATGCATTAGAAGCCGTGGCTACGGAGTTAAAACCCGCATTGATCACGACAGGGGCTAGTGCTTATCCTCGTGAAATTGATTTCGAACGTATGGGGCAAATTGCCAAGAAAGTCGGAGCGTATTTGTTTGTCGACATGGCACACATCGCTGGCCTTGTCGCAGCTGGAGTTCACCCCAATCCCGTGCCACATGCAGATTTTGTCACCTCCACCACACACAAATCTCTTCGCGGGCCACGTGGCGGCATAATCCTTTGTAAAGAAGAGCATGCTAAGAAAATAAATTCGACCGTTTTCCCAGGTATCCAAGGAGGACCATTGATGCATGTGATCGCCGCTAAGGCCGTCTGCTTCGGTGAAGCTCTTAAGCCAGAGTTCATTGATTATTCAAAACAAGTCGTCAAGAACGCACAAGCCATGGCAGACCGTCTCATCGAGCACGGCTACCGCGTTGTGTCAGGTGGTACAGATAACCACCTGCTTCTAGTCGATTTACGCCCCGCTGGTATCGATGGCGGTATCGCTTCCCATGCATTGGATGAAGCAGGGATCACCATCAATAAGAACTCGATTCCATTTGATACAGCAAGCCCATTTAAACCTAGTGGCATACGTATTGGTACACCAGCTGTCACATCACGCGGGATGAAAGAAAAGGACATTATCCAAGTAGCAGACTATATCCATCAGGCCCTACAAGCTCATGAGGATGAGGCTAAATTACATGAAATCCGTGAAGAGGTCTATAGCTTCAATAAGGCTTTCCCTCTTCCGCGTTAAATAACGCTAGCCGCTTCCTCAGAAACAAATCATGCTCAGAGGGCGGTGAGAAGTATAGTAGTATGAAATCAGTAGCAATGGATCTTTGACACTCGCTTTAGTTTAGTGGATAAGTGAGCGTAGACTTGATTCTAAAATAATTATGATACTAACGACTATACCTGAAATAAAAAATTATACAGTCACTGAAACTCTAGGCTTGGTTAGCGGAAACATGGTTCAATCAAAGCATCTTGGTCGAGATATAATGGCTGGATTAAAGACTTTGGTAGGAGGTGAAATTTGTGGCTACACAGAAATGTTAATCGAAGCTCGCAAGAAAGCACAGAACCGTATGATTGGAGAAGCTCAAAAATTAGAGGCTAATGCTATTGTGAATGTAAGGTATACAACAAGTGCAATAGCACAAGGCATGTCTGAGATACTAGTATACGGAACAGCCGTTAAACTAGAAAAAGACTAGGCGGTATGTGTTAATTATAGCAGTGTTTCCAATACTCTTTTCCTCAATCAGTATAGTCTTTTTAGGTTTCCTGCGCGAGCGGTTCGAAATACTCGATAGTGAGTTGATGAAGAATCAGGGAAAACCGGGTGCGGGAGAGCTGCTCGTTTGGTTTGATGTGGGGGACTACATGTAGCCCTACTCTACAATACACGTTGTATGCCAACTGTATGGAATGAAGAATTTAACCATAACCCAAAGTTGACACTCGCCTCTGTTTTTGAGAGGTGAGTTAGGCTAGAATAAAAAACATGAAATATGGAAGAATAGTATCTTGGATTATAGCACTGACTATATACAATAACTCTTTTGCTCAAGAAGATCTCGCTGTGCCTCGTATTGGGCTTAATATTGCTACTTTTTGTGATAGCGCAGAAGATAAGAAGGGCAAATTAAATTTAATTGGGACGTTTGATACAGTGACGTCACCTAATTATCCCTTCACTCTAAAACCGTGCTGCTTGGTATTGCGACTATTTTTTACCAAGATTCAGGATAATAAAGAGCACAAATTAAAGATACAGTTTTTTAAGTATGACGGCTCAAAACTTATTAGGAATATTGAGGCTCCATGGATTATTCAGGAATCATTTGAAGGCGGGGTTGTGACGAAGAATATGATTATTAACTTGTCAGGAATGGAGATTCCGTCGCATGGCACCTATTTCATTAAGATATTATTGGGGGAGGAAGAAATTGCTATACTCCCGCTGATGGCTAAGAAAGGCTGAACACACAGGTTAACCATTACACATTGAATACCAACTGTGTTAGAGAATGAGAATTTCAACCTATAAACCAAAGTTGACACTCTCCCTTATTTAAGGGTTTATGAGCTAAGACTTTATGAATAAATGAAAATTCTTACATTATTGTTGCTATCTATTGTCTTTGCTAAGGCTTTCACAGCGGAAGAGTTGTTATTGTTAAGTCGAAGAGAACATGAGGATGCGGCTCTAATTCCTCAGCTTGAAATATTTCCCAAATGCAGAAAGATATCTACTAGGCTCTCAATAGAAATTCCAGCTGTGGTAAAGGATGCCAAGACTGTTATGACTACAGTTAAGTGGTTAGATGGTAAATTTATCATTCGCGAGTCGAAGATTGCCCTTGATATTGTGAACTATCACATGATTTGGTTGATCACATGTGATGCCAATAGTGGGCGTTATAAGATGTGGGGGAGGACTAATTTAACTCTTAAAGGTGAAGAGCCTATTTTGGGAGTGACTGAGTATGATGGGCTCTACGTCGGAGGAGATGATACGATTATATGGTCTCAAGTTCCAAGGCTAGGAAGTAAACTTCATTCTATTACTGTTTCTAAGTTAAATGAAGAAGGAGAACATTGGATTACTTATAGCTATTCTTCAGGAGAATTGACTAGTATAATTGAGGGTGTGGAAGAAATTGTCGAGTAGTCAAAAAGAATGAGTAGAGAAGCCAACCAAAACACGTTCGTTGTATGCTAACCGTATTATCGAATGAATTCTTTAACCTATAAACCAAAGTTGACACTCGCCCCTATTTAAGGAGGGAGTTAGAGATTTTCCCAAAGATGTAGGTATTGATGCACCGAATGTAGAAGATTTGAGTAAGCACCCTCAATTCCAGATTCATATCGGTGAAAATTCTGAATTTTTTATTGAAGGGATAGTATTTTCACCCGAGCAGGTCAGCGTTTTATTGAAGATATTAAAGCGGACTTCTCCTAAAGCTATTCTTTATGTGACCATCGAAAATCGAGTTGCATTAAAACATCTGAGGTCTTTCCGTAAGATTGCTTCCAAATTTGATTTCAACAATTTTATTATTAAGATCGAACCTCTCAAAATAAAGCAGAAGAACAAACCGGAGTAGGTGGCTAGGTGGGCGTTTTAGAGTGTTCGAAAGCTTGATTGCTACGGGGTGCAATTTGTAATATTCAAAATTACTCGATATTAATATACCTGATACCTCTTATTATACGTTGATATACGGAGTAATAAGGCATAGTGGCGCAAACGTTGAGAATAGGCCCATGCGTTCAGATTTGAAAAAACTAGTTCAAAAGATGGCCTGAACTTGGGTCTGAAAGAAAGTATCCTTTTAAGCGAGCCTCTATGAGGTTCTGACCTAATTCTCGTAGGTCATGAAGATTAGTGGTGGCCTGACCCCAAAGATGAGACAGTTCGTAGAGATTAGTAGTAATTTTTAAAGCTAACTCAATATGCTTCTATTGAGTTAGCTTTCGGACGAGTGATGAGTAAGATGAAGGGGTTGGCCTTTTTTAAATGGTGATTTGGGTTTACGGCTTGTTCCATCTGCATAGGAGCATTGTTTTTAGACATAGGGTTTTAAGAGTTTTAATGGAGTCTTTAATTAACGTGGGCATAAAAAATTAGCCTAGGCTAATTTTTTGTTGACCATTTCGCTTAGAGCTCTTATCTCGAGTTCATGAAACGTAAGAATTTTATATCAGCATGTTTATCAGCACTATTTTTTGGATTGTCTAGTTGTGGAGATCATTCTGAATCGAAGGTGTTTGAGGATAATGGGAAACTGAAGGTGACTGCGACTACGACGATGGTTTCAGACTTAGTCCGTATTATAGGAGGAGAACATGTGCAGGTACAGGGGCTGATGAAGCCTGGGGTGGACCCACATGATTATGATGAGACGTTTCATGATACAGCTGCCATTAAGTCGGCAGATCTTGTATTTTACTCTGGGCTACATTTGGAAGCTAAGATGCAATCTATGTTTGAGTCGATGAATAGCTCCGGGGCAGGGAAAGGTAGAGTCATAGCGGTGACGGATTCTGTTTCGAAAGATAAACTGATTAGTCCTGAAGGGGAATTTGAGGACGCCCATGATCCACATGTTTGGGGTGATCCTTTAGCGTGGCTTGAATGTATAGATTCTGTGGTAGAGAGCCTATGTCACTTTGATGAGGCGAACTCAGCGGACTATCGGAAAGCTGGTGAGCTCTATGCTAAGGAGCTTGTGGAGCTACAGAAGTGGGGGCAAGAAAGAGTGAAGGAAATTCCTGAGCCTCAGAGAGTTTTAGTCACCAGTCACGATGCCTTTCATTATTATGCGAGGGCATTTGGCTTTGAGGTAGAAGGACTAGAAGGGCTGTCTACAAAGGGAGACGCGAGTTTAAAGAGGAACAGAGAGCTGGTGGAGTTTATCCAATCACGTGGAGTGAAAACGGTATTTGGTGAATCAGCTGTGAATAGTAAGGGCATTGGAGCGATTGCGCGTGATGCGGGAGTGTCTATCTCGAAAGAGGTGCTCTACGCTGATGCTACTGGTGAAGATAAGTCTGAAACGAGGCTAGGAGAGACGTATAATCATGGGTCTTACATTGGAATGGTAAAACATAATATTAACGTGATCGTGGAAGGTCTTAAGTAGTAAAACAAAGAAATTTTTTAGATTATGATAAATTATAAATTCGTTTTACCTGCTTTAGTATTAGCCACTTTAGTTGTCAGTGAAGCAGAAGAGTTTGCGTTGGAGCGAGCTGAGAGAGATTCGAGATCTTGCAGCAGATCGCCCAGATGCGACGGAGAGTCCGATTACAGTAGATCGTGGGTTTTGGCAAATTGAGAGTAGTGTGTTTGATTTCTCAAGAGACGATGGCTTAAGTGGTAGGACGGAAACTTTGACCTTTGGTGAAATAAATTTGAAATATGGAGTTTCAGATAATATCGATTTGCAGTTGATATGGGCGCCTTATATTTTTGAAGAAGAAACGGTATCAGGTGAAACGACTACGACAGAAGATTCTAGCGATATTACACTTCGTTTGAAATGGAATTTGTGGGGGAATGATGGTGGGGATTCTGCATTTGCGCTGTTTCCATTTGTGACGATCCCTACTGGTTCCGATTTTGGCCCAGATCGATGGGAGGGTTGATTCTTCCTTATAGTCTTGATTTAGCGGATCCATGGAGTTTAGGACTCCAAGTCGAGTTTGCTTATGTCTACGATGAGGGGAATTCTAACTACAATCTTGATGTATCACACACTGCTGTCATTGGGTATGAGATTACTGACAAGTTAGGAGTTTATGGAGAGTACCTTGGTGTGATTTCTGATAATTATGAAGCCCATTTTAGTACTGGTCTTACCTATGCTTTTACACCGACGTTTCAGTGGGATGCTGGCGCGGTTCTCGGTCTTAATAATGATTCTGAAGATCTCAATGTATTTACAGGCTTCACAACGAAGTTTTAACTGATTAAAGTTCCACCTCCATGTCTACCGTTTTAGAAACACATGATCTTACCGTAACTTATCATAAACGGCCTGTGCTGTATGGAGTTGATGTTGAAATAGAAGAGGGTAATTTAGTTGGAATTGTTGGGCCGAACGGGGCAGGGAAGTCTACTTTAATTAAGGCGATCATGGGTGTGGTGCCTCACTCTGGAGGTTGGGTGAAGGTGTTTGGTGGGCCATTAAAGGAATCATTGCTTCGGGTGGGTTATGTGCCGCAGCGAGAATCTGTCGATTGGGACTTTCCTGTTACTGTGATGGATGTAGCCCTTATGGGGACTTATGGAAGGTTAGGCCTATTCCGCCATGTTGGGAAAAAGGAACGCATGATTGCGGAGGAGGCTCTGGATAAAGTGGGGATGCTCCCATATACAAAGCGCCAAATTGGTAATCTCAGTGGTGGGCAGCAGCAGCGTGTATTTTTAGCCCGCGCTTTGGCCCAGGATAGTGACCTTTATTTGATGGACGAACCATTTGTTGGTGTTGATGCGGCGACGGAAGCTGCCATTATTCATTTGCTCCAAGAAATGCGTGAGAGTGGAAAAACGGTGTTAGTCGTTCATCATGACCTAGAGTCTGCAAAAGAGTATTTCGATATGTTGTTACTCTTGAACATGAGGTTAGTTGCATTTGGGAAAACTGAGGATGTTTATACATCTGAGCTTCTTCAAGAGGCCTATGGAGGGAGATTAACTGTTCTGTCACAGGTGGCAGAGGAGGCTGCTAAACTGCCTGAGGCAGATCATGGTGTTAGATAGAATGAAATGTTGGTAGCACTGATCACTCTTCAATCTACAGAAATCGCCATTTTAGCGTCTCTTGTCTTAGGTGTGGCTTGTGGTTTGTTGGGGAGTTTTGTTGTCGTTCGGCGTGTGGCTCTGGTTGGTGATACGCTTTCTCATGCGGTTCTTCCCGGAGTTGTGGCAGGAGTGATCTGGAGCCCTGAGAGAAATCCTCTCGTGATTTTTTCTCTTGCTGCCTTAGCGGGGCTGATAGGGGTGTTCGTAGTACAGGCGATTCAGAAGTCGACTAGAATTAAATCTGACACCGCGTTAGGCATTGTGTTAGCTTCATTCTTTGGAGTGGGTTTATTATGGAAGTCTCGCGTTCGAGTGGCTGGTGTAGAAGATTTTTTGTTTGGTAATGCTGGGGCGATTAGTACCAATGATTTACTGACAATGACTGTGGTGACTTTGATCTTAATTTTGTTGGTTTTCACGCTGTTTCGCCCACTTCTTGTCTTAAGTTTTGATGAAGGCTTCGCCAGGGGCTTGGGCTATCCTGTCGCTATCTTAAATGCGTTGTTCTATGGGCTATTATCATTCGCTGTCGTTGTTGCCATGCAGGCCGTAGGTGTCATTTTAGTGTCAGCAATGCTTGTTACGCCAGCTGCTGCGGCTTCTTTGATGACGAATAGGCTGAGGGGGATGATGCTTTGGGCGATGTTGATTGGCGTTGCTTCAGGTGGAATTGGCTGCCTGATTTCGGCGAATGTTGATAATATGAAGACGGGAGCTGTGATTACTCTTGTGGCTTCGGCATGCTTTGGGCTGTGTTATATGTTGGCACCGAAGCAAGGCGTTCTGGCTAGATTAAACCAGCACTGGAAGCAAAAAGCTCGCATAGGAAGAGAGAATATGCTGAAGGCAATCTATCATATGTTAGAAGTTGAGGGTTTTCAAGAGGGTAGTGTGACGAAGCTGTCGTTAGCAAAATGGCGTAAGAGTGACCTAGAGACGGTTGAAAAAGACTGTGCTCAACTGATGAAGTCTGGGGATACGACGGTGGGCAGTGATCATTGTATCTACCTTACACCGAAAGGATGGCGCAGAGCTGTAGAAATTGTGAGAAATCATAGATTATGGGAGCTCTACCTTACGAATCAGGTGAACTATGCAGCGGATCATGTCCATGATGATGCGGAGAAAATTGAACACGTTCTGGGTGGTGATTTACTGCGCCAACTAGAGAGAGATCTCGATTTTCCTGAGGTGGACCCTCATGGTAAACCGATTCCTTCGATTAGTCAGACTTTAGAAGGATTGGCGAAAGAAAGGGGGGGAGCTTGATGACATTACCTTGGGATGTGCTTGGTGTGGATGCTACCTGGATTCTTGTGATGGCATTTTTGGTCGCTTTGCCTTGTTCTCAGTTGGGTTCGTTTCTTGTATTACGCAGAATATCGTTAGTTGGTGATGCTATTAGCCACGGGGTTTTACCCGGTATTATCTTAGCCTTTGTCTTTACAGGTGATTTAGCTTCTCCTTGGCTACTGGCTGGTGCTGCTATTTCGGGGATGTGTGTGACGTTGTTGATTGAATTAATTCACCGTAAGTCGAAGGTGAAACAGGACGCCGCGATTGGGATTTCATTTACGACGTTGTTTGCTTTAGGGATCGTTATGCTAGAAGTGTTCACCCATGGTGATGTGCATTTAGATATATCTTGTGTTGTGGAGGGGCAACTGGATCATGTGATTCATTACCCGGATCGAATCATATTTGGTGTCGCTGTACCAGAGCCGGTTGTGACTATGGCTGTGATTTCTTTGCTTACGATAGCGCTCATTATTGTATTTTATCGGGCGTTGTTAATGACTTCCTTTGATGTCGGCCTATCAGCGTCCTTTGGCTTCCACCCTGCTTTGATTCATTATGGTTTGATGGGGTTTTTATCTGTGGTCATTGTGTCTGCATTTCAGGCTGTGGGGGCTATCTTAGTCATTGCTCTACTGATCATTCCCGCAGCTTCTGCTTACCTCTGTACACATCGATTAAAGGTAATGCTTATTTTAGCTGGTTTGCACTCTTTGTTATCGGTTTGGTTGGGACTGCTCATTTATGCTCAATTGAATTGTAAACTTGCCCCTGCTGTCGTTGTCGCAGGTATGGGGCTGTTTGTATTAGCATGGTTATTTGGGCCAGTGGATGGGGTTTTGGTGAAGTGGTATGCACGAAAACGTAGTGTAAGGGATGGAGCATAATGGAGCCACTGGATATACTTTACCAAGATGAATGGATCGTCGCTGTCGATAAACCTGCCGGTCATTTGGTCCATCCTGCATCGGATCCACAGGAAGATGATCTGGTGACGATGAAAATTTTACGTGACCAAATTGGGCAGAGAGTGAACTCGATTCATCGGCTAGACCGCCCGACAAGCGGGGTATTACTATTTGGTATTGAAGCTCAAGCGACAAAGACGATGCACAAGGCGTTGGGTGAGCATCAGTTTATGAAGGAGTACCTAGCTGTTGTTGATGGCCGTGTTGCTCGTCATTGGAGTTGTGATGAGCCGATTCAAAAATCTGATAAAGACCCTCTACGTGAGGCCTACACCTCTTTTGAGAACATAGGGGAAGTGGTGAAAGGCTTTACGGTGTTGTCACTAGTCCGGGCGAGGCCTCAGACTGGGAGGTTTCACCAGATACGCCGGCATTTAGTATCTGGAGGTACTGCTATTGTCGGAGATTATCGTTATGCTGGTATTGAGCGTAGTGATGAACTGGGCACGATGTTAGGGACTGGTAATCGAATGCTATTGCAGGCTCATCGGCTGAAGTTCATCCACCCGTATACAAATGAGCCTCTATTGATCGAGGCTCCTGTCCTGAGCCACATAAAGGCTCTATTTGGTTCTGTATCATGAGAGAGTCTCAATGTATTGATCGAGGCTCAGATAAGGTTAGTTGTAGGGTAAACTAATATTCTTGTTAGAAGACAACTTGAAAGGATAGACCCCCGTGTAGTGAATCATCTCTATTTTCGCTATCTAACTGGATGGAAGCCCCTAGGAATGGTGAGATAGAAACGTTATTATTAATATCATAGGTGAGGGAGAGGCGGCTATAAATGTCGTTGAGGCCATCGCGGCCAAAGTGGTCACTGACGGCGGAGATTCCTAGTTTAAAGGAGAGGAAGGCATCTCGATTAAGTACTTTGTAATAAGCCCCCTCTGTATGAGCGTAGAATCCTTCTACTCCAAAGTCATAGCTGATACCGGAGGTGATATCCCAGTTGTCTGTAATATGATAGCTGCCAAAGACGCCTATGTCTAATCCACTATCAAAGAAGGTGTTATCAAATGATCGATAGGCTAGGGAAAATCCATATTCATACTGCCCTTTGTCAAAAACAAAGTCTGTAAAGAGGCTGGTTTCTGTGAAATCACCGTCACCTGATTCTGTGCCGTATAGTAATCCGAAGTTGATTGATGTTGTATTATTCAATGCAAACTCTCCTTGGAGTTGGACGTCGATTAAGTCATCAGAAAGTTGAAATCCTCGGAATACGTATTCACTGCGGTAACCTGTGGCAACTTCAATTCCCAAAGGGATTTCATCAGAGGAGTCTTCCGCCCATATAGAGGGTAACATTAGGAATGAGCTGCTGAGGAGTAATGCGCTGAAGCGTTTCATGGTATGTGATAGGGTGTTGATCTGCGGAATGATAGAAAATATAATTAGTCTAGGAGCGGTAAGAAGGCCGTTTTTATCTTCTCTAGGCCTTCTAGTACGCGGTTATGTGGGCAACCGTAATTGAAGCGGGCATGGCGTGGCGCTCCAAAGGCGGCTGCGTCATTGAGCCAGAGCTTGGCTTCTTTTTCTAGGTAGAGGGCGGGGTTGTTACTATTGAGTTTCGTACAGTCTAGTAGAGAAAGATAGGTAGCTTGATTGTATGGAGTGCTGATACTAGGTAGTTCAGAAGTGACAAATTCGCTAATAGTATCTCTATTTTTGCTTAAATAATGGAGTAATTCTTGCCTCCATGGTTCTCCATGCCGGTAAGCTGCTTCTGCTGCGACCATGGCGAGGAGGTTAATTTCTGGTAAGGTACATCCCTTTGCGGCTGAGAAGCGGTGCCGCAATTTGTCGTTTTCGATGACTGCAAAGGCATATCCGAGGCCTGCGATATTGTAGGTCTTGGAGGGAGCCATGAGAGTGATGAGGTTTTCTCTATATTTCTCAGGAAGGCGTAAGGCGCTAAAATGTGGTGTGGTAGTTTCGTCTAAGACAAGATCACAGTGGATTTCATCAGAAACGAGGAGAAGCTGATGACGGGAACAAAATTCTGCTAATTGGAGAAGTTCAGCTTCTTCAAAGACGCGGCCCAGTGGATTTTGTGGATTGCATAAAATGAATAGTTTGGTGTCTGGGCGGACCGCTTTTTCCATCGCCTCCCAGTCAAACCGCCATTGATGATCCTTAAAAATATGATCTACGGTGAGAGTCTCCATGCCGGCGTCTTTGGCGACATGTAAAAAGGGGTAGTAAACAGGTGTACAGGTGAGGAGGGAGTCTCCAGGTTGGCCCACTGCACGGGCGGCAAGTGAGAGTGCGGGGACAAGCCCTCCCAAGTGTAGGATATTGTCAGTGGATAGAGTAGTGTAGTGGCGCCGCTGTAAGTAATCTAAAATACTGGAGTTAAGGCTATCATGAGGTTGGGCATAACCAAAGACGCCGTGATCGCAGCGTTCTTTGATCGCATCAATGACGGGCTGTGGGGAAGTGAAATCCATATCAGCTACCCAATATGGATCGAGTTCTGGGCGTCGATCCCACTTGATGGATCCTGTGCCACGGCGGTTGATGAGTGTATCAAAAGACATAATCTTGGTGTTGGGTGAGATACTAGAGTTGAAGTATGCTGAGTACAGTTAGTTTAGATGTAGTTTGTATCCTGATCATCCTCTGGTACAGGGGGTAAGAGGTCTTCGCGCATGAGCAGGCGCTTTATACTGAGATCATCTAATAAGTCTTCGCTAGTCTGTAGTATATTGGAGAGAAAGGGTACGATGCGATCGATCTCGGCCACAGAACAATGGACCATCGTGGAGACGATGTCTTTATCGTAGAGTTCTCGGTCAAAGAGATTGGTGATGCGAAAGACTAGGACTTGGCGGTCAAGATCATATTCGAATCCACCTAGATTGAGCTGTTTATTCCCTCGTTGTAATAGCTCAAGGACATACGGCATATACTCAGGGGAGACAGGCATTTTTGTTTCTCCCATAATCGCTAGAGCATTGAGAGGGACAAAGGCCTGAGCGATGAGGTCGATGCGGGTGTGATGAGCTTCAAATGCAGTGCGAAGGACATCCCGGCCTTCGACTAACTCAGAGTGCCAACCTTGCTCATTAAAGGTGTTATAGACGGATTCGATCTGACGAGATGGTGGTCGCATGTCCGCAGTCTTGAGTGGGAAGAATCAATGTTCAAGTGCCAAGTGCCTATAGTCTGGTAATCTGGGCGGGCTTTTTATGGATGAGATGGGTTAGCGGGTATCTAATCGGCCTTGGATTGCTTTTTTGAGTAAGAGTTGTGTGTCACTATAGATGGGTGCCAGAGATATGACGACTCCACTGGTATGGTTTTCGTTAAAATGTAAGGTGAGGTTTTTATTGGAGATATCCACAGCTGTTATTTCATCCCAGTAGATGACTTGCAGGTTTTTCTCAGGTTTCCAAAATGGAAATAGTTCTACCCCCATTGGAGTGAGAATGATGTAGGCGTGGCGGATGCAATGCAGTGCTGTTCTGAGTAAGACGAAGCCTGCGGCGGCGGGGAAAATAGCGATCCACATGTAGCCCTTGAGGATTGGTTCGTCGATGCCCCATTGATCGATGGCTAAGTAGATGATAGAGCCTGCGATGGTAAGGAGGAGGGTACTGGTGAGGAAGAGTAAGACGCCCTGGCGGCTGCGGGTGAAACGGAGTTCCTTTTCTGGTTCGGCGAGAGCTTGGGGAGCTCTTCCTAGCAGTTTCGTCTTTAGCGTAGAAAAAAAGGACATCGTGATTCTTTGATGAAAGAATAAGTTAGAGTAGCTCGCCTTGTGAAGAAGGCGGAGAAGGTGCGCCTATTTTCGTATAGGCAGCCGGCATGGCGACACGGCCTCTGGGTGTGCGCTTGAGGAAGCCTTGCATAATGAGAAAAGGTTCATGAACTTCTTCTAAGGTAGAGGAGTCCTCTCCGACAGCTACTGATAGAGAGGAGAGGCCTACAGGGCCACCGCTGAATTTATAGATGGTGGCCTCTAGGACTCGGAGGTCCATTTCATCTAGGCCATCTTCATCGATATCGATCATGGCCAGTGCTGCCTTAGAGGTTTCTTCTGTAATGGAGCCATCGGCTCTTACCTGTGCGTAATCACGCACCCAGCGCAATAGATTATTGGCGATACGTGGTGTGCCACGGGAACGGGATGCGATTTCGAGAGCTCCTTCTGGAGTGATCTCTAACTGTAAGAGCCTAGCAGAGCGCTCTAGAATGAAGGCGAGTTCCTCCCGATTGTAGTAATCGAGGCGGTTGACCAGCCCGAAGCGAGACCGTAGTGGGCTGGTGAGCATGCCTGATCGAGTCGTGGCACCTACGAGTGTGAACTTTGGGAGATTGAGCTGGATCGAGCGCGCGGAAGGGCCTGAATCAATAATAATATCAAGGCGGAAATCCTCCATAGCGGGATAGAGGTATTCTTCGATAGCGGGGTGGAGGCGGTGGATTTCATCAATGAAGAGTACATCGCCTCGTTGCACATTGGTGAGTACGCCAGCGAGATCTCCTGCTTTTTCAATCTGTGGGCCAGAGGTGGTGTGGAGCTGGGTGCCCGCTGCGGCAGCGATGATATTGGCTAAGGTCGTTTTTCCTAATCCAGGAGGGCCAGAGAGGAGAATGTGCTCGAGGACGTCATCTCGCATTTGAGCTGCCTCGACCATGAGCATGAGGCGCTCTTTGATTTTATCTTGGCCATGGAACTCACTGAAGGCTGGTGGGCGGAGAGAGAGATCGAGAGGTGTATCGGGTGCCGTGCTGGCCGTGTCGTAGGAGAAGTCTTCCATGAGAATCGTGTGTGCTGAGTAGAGTGTCTCGTTTAACTCTCAGGGATAGTGGCTAGCCAATCAAGCAGATCTTGATGGTTGTGGAGATCGTACTGGAAGCTGTGAAAGCCGAAGCGTTTCCCTGCTTCGATATTTTCAGGCATATCATCGATGTAGATTGTTTGCTCGGGAATGAGGTGGTATTTCTCGATGGAGGCTTGATAGAATGTATTGTTAGGTTTGATGGATTTCACTTCATGGGAGAAAATTTGTCCATCGAAGTGCTCAAAAACGGAGTAATGGTTTGTGATGAAGGGGGCATGGATACTGTTTGTATTCGAGTATAGGATGAGGCGGTGCCCTTGTGCCTTCAGTTGTTCGACCAATTTCCAGTTCGCTGGAATGGGGGTGAAAATGGCATTCCAGGCACGGCGGAATTCTTCAGAACTGCCTGAGAAATCGAGATGCTTTGAGGCGAAGGCTATATAGTCTTCTGCAGGGACTTGCCCGCTCTCGAAGGCATCCTTGTATTCCATAATATTCTCAAAGCCTTCTGCGGTAGCGGCGGGGCCTTGTAGAGTGGAGAGCGCGGGGTTAAAGTCAAAGTCGAGCAGGACTTTACCAATATCAAATAAATAAGTCATGATTGGATCGTGTTGTTCCAGTGTTTGTTAGAAGAAGAGAAAGCGTTTTTTTCGAGGAGCTTTGCGTTTGTATTTACCATCTCCCACACTGAGTACTTCTACTCTGGCACGGGTGAGGCCCTGATCTTTAAATCCGAGTTTTGCGGCAGCACGGGGTGTCACATCAATGTGGCGCCCGGGAATGAAGGGGCCACGATCGTTCAGCCGGATTTTGAGCGATTTACCGTTCTCAAGATTCGTGACTTTCACAACAGAGGGGAGAGGGAGGGTTTTATGCGCGCCGCTGATATGCCAGGGCATGACTTTTTCTCCCAGTGAGGTGTTGCCTCGTTTGAGGCCGAAGAATTTACTCTCGTCATACCATGATGCTATGGCCGTTTCATCGTAATGAAGTGCCTGTTCCACACTGAGTGGCTGATAATGTTGCCCGCGTATTGTATAGGAGCGAGTCATGTAACCATTGTGACCACCAGGCGAGGCGCAGGAGCTGAATGCTAGGGAAAGCAATACTAGCGAGAAGACGGGTAGGGTGAGTGATAAAAATTGGCGCAGAGGCTTCATGTCGGGTAACTACGGTTATTTTTTGTAAACTTCATCTGGATTAAAGGTGAGGTCTTCTGTGAAAGCTAGTGCCGTGGGGCTGATGGCGGCATCTGGATCTACTCGGCGGTAGAAGCAAGTTTGCCGGCCAGTGTGGCAAGCGCCAGAACCGATTTGCTCGACATAGAGAATAAGAGCGTCTTGATCGCAATCTGTGCGGATTTCTTGAATTTTTTGAGTATGCCCAGAAGTTGCCCCTTTGTGCCAGATTTCTTGCCGGCTACGGGAGTAGTAGACGGCTTCGCCAAGCTCGATAGTCATTTTAAGAGATTCTGCATTCATGTAGGCTAGCATGAGAGGCTCCTTTGTTTTAGAATCCATAGCGACCGCAGGAATGAGGCCGTATTCGTCAAACTTTGGCGCAAATACGGGTTGTTCTTCCACGTCTTTTTTATCGATACGTTGACCGAAGGAAACTTTATTTTGGCACATGCAGGGGCTTATCATGAGCTGGCTAAGATTTGAAGCTGGATTTTTGGTTTGTCAATTCAGCGAATATCAGCGAGCAATAGCTTGTGGCTTACACAGAAGATAAAGCATTTGAACTCATCTCCGCAGCACATGAACGCGGGCGCCTGAGCCATGCATTTTTAATAACAGGGGATCAGCATGCCGGAGTGGAGCGTTTAGCGGCAAGGGTCGCACAAATGTTGAATGAACCAACGGAAGGTGTAGCTGGATTAGATCTATTCGGTGAAGCTCCAGAGCCAGCTCCGAAAGATTTGGATGATATTCAAGGCGATCTTGTACGTGTGATTCGCCCTCAATCAAAATCACGGCGGATTAGTAAAGAGGATATCCGTGATCTTGAAAAAGCACTGCATGCTGTGGCTTCTAAAGGAAAGTGGAAGATAGGGATAGTGTTAGATGCGGATCGCATGGGAGTGGAAGCTGAGAATGCGTTTTTGAAAACCCTGGAAGAGCCACCACCTGCATGCCTTCTCATGTTGATTACGAATAGCCCTCAGCGCTTGCTGCCTACGATTCTCTCGCGCTGTGTGCGCTTGCCTCTTATGTCAAAAGGTGAAGATAGAGTCAGGACTGAAGCGGAAAACAAGCTGTTGCAGGCTCTTGCGGCTCATGCAAAGCAAGGTTTCGGCTCTCTTGCTAATGCACTCACTTTAAAAGGAGCATTTTCAACAGTACTCACGAAGCGTAAAAGCGAAATCAGTAAAGAGTACGAGGCTAGTCTGAAAGAGGAAGTAGCCCTTTATAAACAGACGACAGAAGGGGACTGGCTAAAACGGCGCGAAGAATATTATAAGGCCCTTACAGAGAGTGAGTACTTACAAGATAGAGCTGTTCTTATCGATGTTCTCATTACTTGGCTGGGTGATGTGGTACGCGGGAAGTGTGATACACCGAAGCTAGATTACTCTGATTATGCCCAGCTTACATCAAAACTCGCTGCTAGTGAGACAATGGAATCCCTTCTAAACCGAATGGATTCTATCGAAGAGCTCCGTTCTATCCTAGAGACAAATGCTCAAGAACAACTGGCCTTAGAGGTCGGTTTTATGAAGGCGTTTAGTTAGTGGAACCTTAAGAAACCCTAAACCGTTTTGAGAGGTGTCAGAAATGAATTGGATGGAATAGGCTACTCCTATGATCTCTTCTGGTGAGCTAGAAAATGAGAGTAAAAAGAACCTTCCTAACCTACTTTTTGAGGTCCTAGGTTGCTATGGCGAGCACTAGATTGAGTCTTGCCCCTTCTGCTTCTTTGAGGAAGCATCTTGTCATTCGATAGTCGCTTTTGAGATGGCCGATGGGCTCAATGGCGGCTCGCCTACCATCACGTTTTCTCTACTTTTTACGATGTTTCTTAGTTTGATCGGCATCAAGTTTCGGTGTCCTAACTCCTCGAGAAAACGGCTCGTTTAAGGACTATGCATTCCCACCTCCATCACCATAAAGGCTTGAGGGAACTTCTTGCTAAGCTCCTTCAAAGTCATTCGATCACGACCAATGGTACCCTCTAACTCGATCCCTCATCTTCAAGGTGCTGTTGTTCAAAAGGATGAACAACTGTTCCTTCAGAAGTAACAAACCCAATATGCTGCTGATGCTTAATATCATTCATCTCAAATGGGTGCTGCGCTTTTTTCGCTGAGAATCGACATACTACTTTCGACGTATTCTAAAAAAATGACGTCCAGTTCCATTAGGTCTCGGAGCAAATGAAAGCACATGATTTACTCGGTCAGGAGTAAATTCAAAATAATCGGCCCATTCACCCAGATCAGTACTATCTTGAACTATATATGTTTCACCAGGCACAACTTCTACAAGCATTAGCCAATTACCTGTCACAGAGCCCAACCGAGGTTGTCTTATAAAATCGAATTCTTCTCCTTCAGATTTTGTCTCCAATAATACGAACAAAGACAATATGCATAAAGTAGTATGTAAGATAGTTTTTTTCATTTCTAAATTCTAAAAGCGAACGTTTAAGATCACACATCAGATACCTGACGAACATAATCTATAAGTACCACAAACTAAGATCGAAGCAAGAAAAGTTACATAAACCGAGCGACGGTATCTGGTGGGTGTGCATCTACTTGTTCGCTAGTTGGGATTAACTCTATCAAACGGTATATGCCCTTCAATAGTTGATTTATGATCTGTCCTTATAAATCCACATCTTTTTATCACAGCTTGTGATTTATGGTTGTCAGGGTGAATATCTGCAAAGAGTGTCTTAAATCCAGCATTATCAGCTAACTGTAACATAGCCTTAGCAGCATTTGTCATAACCCCACGATGGTTGAGACTAGACCAGTATCCAACCTCAGCTCTCTCTAAATCTGAACTCTTAATATCACAAGCTGCAGTGACCTCCCCGTTGGAGTCTAAAATTGCATATACAAAATGTGTTCTATCTTCCCAACCGGATGTTCCCCATTGAATCCAATCTATCGCCATCTCTATTGGATATCCTTTATCTCCACATAGATCTTTGAAACACCATTCATACACTAGGTCTTGATTGCAGATTCTAGCTATGGTAGCTAGAACCTCTTTGGTCGGAGCTATATGGCATATAGGCTGAAGTGAATAACTGTCACCTGTGAGAGCGTTTTTAATTAAAACTGTCTTGTCGAGGTGTGACTTCATTTGTTTTAGCGAACGTCAAAGTTATCTCACTCCTGACCGAGTGTGGACTCCGATTTCTGGGTTTGTGGTTGAATGGACATCATGCTTTCGACTCGCCAATGGTCTGGTATCTCGCTTTTGGGAATGGAAGTTTCCAAGAGCAGGGGAGAAGTGGGCCTGGTATTGGCTTTTTCCGGTATTGACTGTTAGTGGAATGGGATGGTGTTAGCTCACCTTGTTTTCACTTGTAGGACGAGAGCGGAGTGTGATGACGGCGAGCTCTGGAGAACAAGCAAAGCGAACTCTGGGCCCGGTTGTACCGATACCGCGCGATACAAATAATCTAGAGTCTCCCTGTTCGAAGCAACCGTAGTTATATTTCCTTCCAAATTCCACGGATACCGGAGCATAACCAGTGAGGGGGACTTGGCATTGCCCTCCATGGGTGTGACCAGAGAACTGCATGATTTGATCGCGGTGGGAGCACATGGTGTCGAAGAAGTCAGGCTCATGCACTAGTGCGATGGTAGGGATGTCTGGCGCGATCCCTCGGAGGGTTAATTCCGGATTGGGCGCACCTAGCCAGACGTAATTTGTACCCGCGATGGCAAGTGGAGAATGGTTGATTTCAATCGCAGTGTTTTGGTTGACGAGAAGTTCGATATTACTGGTTTTTAGTCCTTGCCGAATGGTGCGTGGAGCATTGAAGCCCTTTGCCCAGCCATCATGGTTTCCTAAGACAGCATAGATGCCATGCTTTGCCCGTAACGTTGCTAGATGCTCTGAGAGTGGAGCAAAAGAAGCGACATCAGAATCAATAAAGTCTCCTGTGAGGACGATAAGATCAAGATCGAGCTGATTCGCCTTCACCATAGCTTTCGCTACGAGAGCATCATCTTGATCTGGGCGGTAGTGGAAATCGGTTAGTTGCCCTATTCTGAGCCCGTCTAAAGACTGTGGGAGAAAGGGGAGCTGAATCGTGAAATGATTTACTCTAAGCTGGTTAGGCTCTACAAGGAATGCCCAGCCTAAGGAGCCCCCTGCTGCGCCAATGAGGCCGCGCAAGGCATTACGTCTATTAAGATGACGGTGAATGGACATTGTAGAGGACTATGGCACAAAGCAGCTGAGGAGCAAAGATTGAGAAGTAAATATTTCGTTCTTTGGTGGCTATCAGCTCTTAGCGAAGGCGCTCCAGTAACCAGGGGAGTAATTGATGAATTTCGATTCGCTCTTGCTCCATACTGTCGCGGTGGCGGACTGTGACTGTGCCAGCTAGGTCTTCTTTACCCTCTTCCAGTCCACAGGTTTCGAAATCGATGGTGATACAGAAGGGCGTGCCTACTTCGTCTTGGCGACGATAGCGGCGGCCTACAGCAGCAGTTTCGTCGTAAAAGACATTCATGAACGGCTGAAGTAAGTCTTTGACTTCGTGCGCTTTTTGCACGAGTTCGGGCTTGTTTTTGAGAAGGGGTAAAATCGCCACTTTAATTGGTGCGATGCATGGTTTGAAGCGCATGACGACACGGCTATCCGCTTTACCACCTTCTTTAGTCAGGTCTTCTTCCTCATAAGCCTCACAGAGGACGGCGAGGACGGAGCGGTCACAGCCTGCAGAGGGTTCTACCACGTGTGGGATGAAGCGTTCTTTTGTTTGATCATCGAAGTACTCTATGGTTTTGCCAGAATGGTCCTGATGCTTGCCGAGATCATAATCACCTCGGTAGGCGACTCCTTCAAGCTCTTGAATCCCAAATGGGAATTCATATTCGATGTCGTATGTTTTGGAAGAATAGTGAGCGCGTTCGCCATCTGGAACGTCGAGGATATGGAGCTTCTCGCGAGGCACTCCAATTTCTTCATAAAAACTGAGGCGTTTCTCTAGCCATTCTTCGGTGAGGCGGAGGCCGTCATCTGGATGACAGAAGTATTCGATTTCCATTTGCTCGAACTCACGAGAGCGGAAGGTGAAGTTACGTGGATTGATTTCGTTACGAAATGCCTTACCGATCTGAGCAATGCCAAATGGTAGTTTGAGGCGATTGGAATCGAGAACATTTTTGAATTGTACGAAGATGGTCTGCGCTGTTTCTGGGCGCAGGTAAGCTACCGCATTAGGATCGCTGTCATCAGAAGAAGCGCCCATTTTTGTTTGGAACATGAGGTTGAACTCACGTGGCTCCGTGAGCAGGGAGCCGTTCTCTGGGTTATACTGAGTGGAATCGACTTCCTCAGTAGTACGCTCTCCGAGTACGGTGATTTTTTTCGGAGAGATTTGGCCGTCGGTGAGGAACTGTGCGTAGTAGCTTTTGGCTACTTTGCGCGCTTTGTTTTCATTTTCATTGGCATCAGTGAGAAGAACGGAAAATGGCCGCTCCACACTCCAGCCAGATTCCTCGTGTGAAGCTCCTGTGTAATGATAGGCTGTGCCTGATTGTGGATCAATCTGATCTGCGCGCAGGCGTGCTTTAGATAGGAGGCAATCAGACATAGGGTCAGAGAATCCTCCAACGTGGCCTGAGGCTGTCAGTACTTCTTTATGTGTCAGGATTGAGCCATCTAGCCCGACGACATCATCACGATCTTGGACGTTTTTTCTCCACCAGTAATCTTTGAGGTTACGCTTGAGTTCTGTACCAAGTGGGCCGTAATCCCAGCAGCCATTTAGCCCGCCGTAGAGTTCTGCGGATTGGAAGATAAATCCCTTTTTTTTACAAAGGGATACGATTTTTTCCATTCTCTGGGGATCTGTACTCTCTCTATCAGCCATGATTTTAAATTGTATCGTCTATAAAGTGCCTACATCTGGATCGATGTAGCGGGGGGAGTCAAACAAGCTAGAGGGGCTGGGGCAAGTGATTATTAAAAGATAAGAGAGAATGTGGTGATCACCTTCCAATGAGAGTGAAATTAGTCATTTTGATTTAGAAAATCTGCTACAAAACCTTCTATTCTTAGGCGCTCTATGATGTCTCTAAGTAAACTTTTGCTGACAAACTGAATCGTATAAATTCTGCCATTCGGCTTTGTAGGTATCAGTAATTCTTCTTTCTTGAGCCGTGAGATGACAGCTGATTTTTGTTTAGAGGTGGAATATCCAAATCGAGAGAGCTCTTCTGCTTTCATAGACATCTCTTCTTTTTCGATGAGGTATTTAAACACTGCGAAATCTTCTTTCCGTATTCGTCGGTTATTGACGGCTTGTTGTATTGATGGGCGTAGGAGCTTTTCCACCATGTATTCTTTATCGAGAAGTCTGTCTATTTTTACAATGGCATCCAGTAGACCAGATAAATAATATTCTGACCAAATTAGTAAGTCTCTTTCTGACAAGCTATCCGCTGTGGATAATTTGTTATAGTATTCATCTCTATTGGTATAAAAGACAGCAGAAGGGTTGATGATTCGGCCTCCTTTTTTCACATTGAAGCCTGACTTAATGAGGAGGGCGTAACTGAGGACTCGAACAAGGCGGCCATTCCCATTATCAAATGGGTGAATATGAGCAAACCGATGATGAGCTATAGCTACAGCTAGTAATTGAAAAGAAATGGAACGTTCACGGTTGATTAGCTCTAAAAGTTCTTCGAATTTCTCTTCTAAAATGACTGCGTCTGGTGGTGTGTGATTACTTTGTGCAATCGTGACATTGACTTTTCTCAGTTCTCCAGGGTTTCTAGAGCCTTCTTTTTGAAAGGGGAGGTCTTTGGTGATGATTTTATGTAATTCAGAAAGATAAGCGCGATTGATAGGTGTCTCGCTATCAAGGGTGTTTTCAATGAAACCGATAGCAGCTTCGATATTATCGAGTTCTTTTTGGGGATCAGTTGGCGTTGTCTGATCACTAAGTTTACTTTCCACGTAATCGGCAAGAGTGGTGTGGTTGCCCTCGATCCGTGCTGAGCCCAATGTCTCAATCATATGGAAAATACTTTTAAGCTGGATGAAAATATAGGAAGGTACAGACCCTCGTAAGGTGGGAGAGCGTAGTTTTTCTAATTATAAAATGATGTCTGAGAGACGAGATCCCCATTCTGGTTTTGGTATTTCGATATTCGACATTAGTTTATTGAAGATTACTTCCTTAATTTTGTTTTGCTACTTCCATAAATGAGCAACTTATTTGTTTACCTGCAATAAGTTAAAGAGTTTTTTAAAAAAACTACTTCCTTTTTGATGGTTTGGTTACTTCTCCTCACTATTTCGTAGACAAACAGTGAATAGGGGCATGTTTTAAGAGAATCCCAGAGCGTCCATGTCGAAGACGATATGAACGTCTTCTGGAGGAGGGGTTTGTGCGAGTATTTGCCGCACGTGGTTTGAGATAGAGCGTGCGGAGGTGGAGCGGAGTATAAATTGAAAGCGGTATTGGCCGTGTGCTCTGGTGAGTGGGGAGGGCATGGGCTCTCCTAATTGTATCTGAGGTGGTAGGTTTTTCTCCAGACGTTTGTGAAGGTTCTCTAAGGTGAACTGGGCGCGGCGCTCATGGGTGGATCGCGTCCCGAGAACGGCACAGTGGCCAAAAGGTGGGTAGACAAATTGCTGACGGAATTCTAATTCTTGTTCTGCATATCCTTCAAAATCATGATGACGAGAAAACTGGACTGAGGGTGAGTGGGGCGTGAAGGTTTGGACGATGACTTCTCCTTCCAGTTCGCCCCGGCCCGCTCTGCCTGCTACCTGTGTTAGAAGCTGGAATGTGCGTTCACCTGCGCGGAAATCCGGTACATGGAGCCCTAAATCTGCATTGAGGACACCGACTAAGGTGACATTGGGGAAGTGGAGGCCCTTAGCGATCATTTGAGTACCTATGATGATGTCGATTTTCTTAGCCTTAAATTTCCCTAAGGTGTCTCGTAAAGCATGTTTACGGCGCATCGTGTCTGCATCGATCCTAGCCATTCGTACGGACGGGAAGACTTTACGGAGAACATCCTCTACTTTCTGTGTGCCGTAGCCTTGGAGGGCAATTCCCGGGTCGTTACATTCTGGGCACTTTTTCGGAACGATAGATTGAAATCCACACATATGGCAGATTAAGCGCTCATCTGTGCGGTGGTAGGTGAGGGGGATGGCACAGTGGATGCACTCACAGACGTGACCACAATCGTGACATTGTAGTGACCTTGCGAATCCTCGGCGATTAAGAAAGAGTATGATTTGCTCCCCAGCTGCTAGCTTGTTTTCCATGGAGACGCGGAGTTTATCTGAGAGTATAGCGATCCGGCCTTTTTGTTTTTGCCCTTCTAATTTCATGTCGATAATTCGCATGATTGGCATGGCTTGCCCGTCTGCTCTTTGTTTGAGAGGGACGAGTTGGTATTTACCAACGGAGCTATTCTGAAAGGATTCTAGAGACGGAGTGGCAGAGCCTAATACGATACTACATTGTTCCATATTGGCTCGTAATACGGCGATATCTCTACCGTGGTAGCGAGGGGAGGTTTCTTGTTTGTAGGTATTTTCATGCTCTTCATCGACGATGATGAGACCGAGCTTTTGTATCGGGGCAAATATCGCGGAACGCGCTCCGATGACGATGCGAGCTTTCCCGTTTCGTATACGATGCCATTCATCAAAGCGTTCTCCCTGGGATAAGTGGGAGTGTAGAACTGCGACTTCATCCTGCATTTTAGCAAAACGGGATTTGAAGCGTTGTACGGTTTGTGGTGTTAACGATATTTCTGGGATGAGGATAATGGCGTTCTGTCCCTTATCGAGTGTATGTTGGACGGCTTGGAGATAGACCTCTGTTTTCCCAGAGCCAGTGACTCCGTGGAGGAGAATGGGTTTAGGCTTAACCGCTTCCATTTGCTCTATTATGGAAGAGAGTGCGATTGTTTGTTCTGGGTTGAGGGCTAAGGGGTGTGATTCTACAAATTCCTGTTCTTCGTCAGGATCTCGCCGTACGGTTTCTTCTGAGATGTTGATATAGCCGTGTTTGACTAGTGCTTTGATGGAGCTAGAGACATTGCTTCCTCCTAGGTCTTTGAGCGAGAGGGTTTTCTCTGGAGCGCCTTGGAGAAGACTGAGCAGAATATGCTGTTTTGGCGCTCGTTTTGCGAGTTTGGCTGAAGCTTCCTCGTCGGGCAATTTGGTGAGGGTGGCGACTTTACGCACTTTTTCTGAGTGAGAATCTTGGCGAACGGATTCTGGTAGTAGAGCTCGCATGACTTGCTCCATGGGTGCGACGTAGTAGGAGGCGATCCAATGTGCGAGCTTCATCATTGCAGGCGTGATGAGTGGCTTAGGATCGATGAGGGAGGAGACTTGGCGAAGGGTAAACGATGCCTGAGGGGTAGGGGTGATATCTAGCACCGTGCCTGTGGCGTCTTTTCTGCGGAGTGGTACACGCACGCGGCAGCCTACCACGATTGGCATATGTGGTGGTATTTCGTAATCAAAAACGAGCTCTGATGGGCCGTCTATCAGCACGCGAGCAGCTGGCATGAGAGGAAGTCTGCGGCTAGTGGAGAAACAATCAAGCGCGAAAAAAAGAGAACCACTAGGTGGTTCCCTCTTTGAACGTAAGGAGCTAGAGCTGGGCTCTGATTTTAACCTTGATAGAGTTCCTCTATAATTCCTGTGGAGTCTCCAAAAGAGTCGACAGGAATACCACTTCCTTTGAGCTGTGAATACCAGAGGTTACAGAGGGGAGTTTTGGGATTATCCATGACGATAGAACGCCCTTGTTTAAAGCCTGCTCCTCCACCGGCAACAACTGTTGGGCAGTTCTTAAGTGTGTGCACAGAGAAGATGTTTGTTCCCATAGTGAGAGTACTATTATCAAAGAGGCTAGAGCCGTCTGATTCTTTCGAAGCCTTCATTTTATCGATGAGTCTGGCTAAGAATTTGGCATTATGGAGATCTCTCATCTCTGAGACATTTCGGCGTTCTCCTTCAGAATAGTGACTCATTGTGTGAGCACTCATGGTAGCACCTAAGCTAGCGATCATGGTATCTACAGGCATTCTGTAACTAAAGACACGTGAGGCATCTACTTGCATAGCTGCGACCATGAGATCAGCCATGATTCCCATTTCTTCAAAGCCTACTAAACTTTCATCGGGTCTTTGAATGGGTGGGTTTGGTGTCTTCTTCGGAACATCGAGCCAAGCTTCTTCTTTAGATAGTCGAACCTCAATCTCACGGACGGATTGGAAGTACTCGTCTAGCTTATCGTTATCAGAGGCATTAATTTTACGTTGAACGGATTTCGCGTTTTCTAAGACTGTGTCTAGGACACTGCGCTGCTCCACTAAGTTGGCTTGGCGCTCAGCAAGGGGAACATTACTATCTGAGAATAGTCGATGAAAGGCAGCGACTGGTGTGTTTAAACCTGAGACGGGTTTACCGAGGCGGTTCCAAGCTAGTGATAGACCTGGTCCATGCCCATCACCACCTGAGTTAGCATTACCCTTCGCTGTGAGCTGGACAGAAGAAAATCGAGTGTTTTGCCCTAGTGTCTCGGCTGCCACTTGGTCAACAGAAATGGAGTTGTGAAAACTTTGTCCAGCTATGGCATAGCGGTTCGCTCCTGTGAGCCAGAATGTACTGCCACTATGTCCATCTGCAGAGTCTTTGTGCATTAAGTTCTGGATAAAGGAAAGATCATTGCGGTGCTTCTCTAGAGGCTTGAGAATACTAGGGAAGATGTAGTCAGATGTTGTGGCTTTGTCTTCAGGAAACCATTTATCGGCGGTGACTCCAAAACCCATACCCATATAGAGGAGGCGTTTAGGCGGGGCACTATTCGTTACAGTAGCAGCAAATGCTTTGTGACCGAAGGATTCTAGAAAAGGTAGAGCAATAGTCGCTGAGCTGCTTCTTAAGAATGCCCGGCGGGTAGAGTGGAATGCTTTAGAGATCATAAAAAATAGTTTGGTTTAGGGTGTAAGGTGGTGGTGAGGTTAGCGGCTACGAAATTGCTCAGATTGGATGAGTGCGTGAATACATTCAGTGATAGTATATTGATGAGGCTTAGCCTCCTCTAAGATTTCTTGAGCTAAGTCGTGGTCAGTAAAGCCGTAGGGACGGCCAAGACCATAGGTGATGAGACCTTCGACTAATTTATGAGCGAAGCCGTCGGAGTGGCTTGCTACAATATCACGCAATTCAAAAAAGCTGTGAAATTCTCTTCCGTCTAATAATTCTCCGGAGGGGTTCACAGGGAATGTTTTAACGGCTTTTCTTTCTCCGTATCCACCTTTGGCTCGTTTATAAAAGGCGTCTTGAACTCTCCATTGACCAGCAGCATCAAAGTTCTCTAGACCATATCCAATGGGGTCGATTTTTCGGTGGCACTGTGCACATTGAGGTTCTTCTTGGTGTGCTTTTTGTAGTTCCTGAGGAGTAAATTCTTTGCCGTCTAATCGACTAAGCTGTGGTACGTTTGCTGGGGCTGGTGGTGGTGGTGTATTCATCAGGTGGCGAAGCACCCAAGCGCCGCGCTCTACAGGAGAGGTTCTTGTGCCGTCAGAGCCCATAGCATGGAAAGCGACAGTTCCTAAAATCCCCCCACGTGGGGAATCTTGAGGTATAGAGACTTTTCTAAAATGGTTTCCTTTGATTCCTTCAACCCCATAGTAGTCTGCGAGGACGTCATTGATAACGATGTAGTCTGCCTTGAGCAATTCTTTGAGAGGTAACTTGTCCTTCATATGCAGTGCAATCATGGCGTAAATTTCCTGACGAGCATTTTCACGTGTGGCGTTATCAAAGTTTCGATAGTGGACTCCGTTGAATTGGAACATGTCCAGACGATGCATTTCTAGCCATTGATGCGTGAAGCTCGCAATGAAGCGGTCGATTTGGCTGCTGTTAAGAAGTCTGTCAGTATGCTCTCTAAGGTATTTGGGATCAGAGAGTAGTCCTTTTTCTGCTGCATCGAGTAGGAGTTGATCAGGTGATCTACTTGTTAAGAAATAAGAGAGCCTGGTCGCCAGTTCATAATTATCAAGTAATGTTTCCGCGTCTTTTTCGTCGGATCCTTCTTCGACCATGTAGAGAAATTTAGGGGAGGTTAGAATGATCGCTAGTGTATTGTTGAGTGATAGATCATGACTTAGGCCTTTGCTCTTATTCGCGTTATATTGGCTATAGAGTTTATCCAGATAACGTTGTTCAGGAAGTTTACCACGGAAGGCTTTTTCTGCAAAAGTACGGAGCACATGCTGGACGTGTTCTTTTGTAGGAACGCCCTTCTTTTTCTGAAGAAGCTCTAGGAAACTATTGGAAGAAGTCGTCGCAATAGGGCCTTCAAGCTCGACCCAGTCCACCCATACTCCAGGAGGAGTTCCTATGCCATTTTTTCTTTGATCCAGCGTCCAGATATTTTTATCAGCGCGGTCTTGGTGTGAACGTTGCTGTAATACATAAAGCGCATTTGCACCTGGGTTGTGGCGTACGGTGAATTCTAAAATTTCGGGGTCGTCAAATGAGCCTGTTACTTTTCTCCAACCTAAACTGTCAAAACCTGAATGGTTCCCTTTTTGTAGATATTCAATATAATGAAAGCGAGCGGGTGTTTCGGGATAATGTGCTGCTTTTACACGGATGATATAGTCACCTGGGGCACTCCACCTAATCGTTGGTAGCTTTATTCTAGTATATCCACCTTTAATTGTGAGGAGGAAGGAAGCGCCGTTTTGGTTATGGGGGTTTTGAATGTATCTAGCAAGTTGGGGAAACTTGTATTGATAAGCATCATCTGCTTTCCTTGCTTCCCAAGAGTCTAGGAAACCTGCTTTGATTGCAGATTTTTCTGTTTTTCCACCACTTTTCCAGATTTGGACTTGTTGCCCTACAGCTAAAGCTTCTTGTGCTTTTTTGAGATACACTGGGCTCCATGTATGCTCAGGTTCGAGGCGGATTGTTTTAGAAGGTTTTTGCTTCCTAAGGCCGAGGGATAGTTCGAGCGCTCTTTTTGCGGTGCCAAGGTAGTTTTCAAGTTGATCACTAGAGAAGAAAAGAGAACCACCGAGGGTGTCAAACTCACTGGCGGCTTGATCGTTTGGTAAATTAGAAACATCTGGGACGACTCCGATAAGGTCCTCAATGGTATTCTGATACTCACGGCGATTAAGTCTACGAAGTGGAATGACGCCTCCGCTGTCACTTAAAATGCTTCGTGCCGTAACGATTTGTTGCGAAAGATCATCGAGTAATCTCGTTTTTGCTTCGTCGGGGAGTTGCTTCTTTTTCTCTGGAGGCATTTCCCCTGAGTTGAGGGTATTGAGCACTTTTTGCCATAGTTCAGCAGTTTTGATGTCGTGCGCGATATTGTAGTTAATATCTTCCAAATTGATTCCAGCTTCCTCGGTAAACGCATCATGACAATCAAGGCAATAAGTCTCGATAATTTCAGCATGACTGGAAGGCATGATTGCTTCTCTAGAAACATTCTCTTGATCTTGGCTATAGGAAGGGGCCAGTAAAGCAAGTGAGAGGATGATTTGGTAGATAGATTTCATAATGATTGATTCAGTACCGAAGGACGCACGGGGAATTGTCCTAGGGAGGAAATAATGAGAGTCAGATGTCTATAAATAAGGGTATGCCTAGAGAATCTTAACACTTATTTGATAAAAGTCACTGATTCTTGTGGATTTATTGATGGGTGCTCACGATTTACATCGTTTAACTAGCTTTTTACTTCAGAGCAGCACGTAAGAGTGCCGAAGAAAGTTTAAAAACCTTCAATATCAATTTCTGATCCGATGGAAATACTAGCATTCAAGTCCAAATTGTAGCTAGTTTCTGATCATCCATTGAAAAATGCTGTAGAAAAGGGCTGCTTTACTCGCGGACGCGTTCTACTTTTGCTCCTAATTGGAGTAATTTTTCATCGATATGCTCATAGCCTCTGTCAATATGGTAGAGGCGGTTAATATTGGTGTCACCTTTTGCGACAAGTGCGGCAAGAACGAGTGCTGCAGAAGCTCGTAGATCTGAGGCCATCACAGGAGCAGCGGAGAGGGAAGGAGTGCCTGTGATAACGACTTTGCCGTTATCCACTTGCATGTTAGCACCCATTCGGGTCATTTCTGCGCAGTGCATAAAGCGTTGCGGAAATATGGTGTCTTCAATAATAGATAGGCCCGGTGTAATCGCAAAAAGTGCTGAAAACTGAGCCTGCATATCGGTAGGGAAGCCTGGGTGCGGTGCGGTGATGATGTTACAGCCTGTTGGATTCAGGCCTGGTTTGACTGTCACAGATTTTCCGTCATTACTAAATTGAACATCATGCCCTGCCTCTCTGAGTTTCTCGGTCGTCGGTATCATATGCTCCTCACAGACTCTATGTAATGTAATACCCGTTTCGGTATTACCAGCGAGAGCTCCAGCAACCATATATGTTCCAGCTTCGATACGGTCTGGAATGATGGTGTGTTCGACACCATGGAGAGATTCAACACCTTCGATTGTGACGCGGAGTGTTCCTGCTCCTTTAATGTTAGCGCCCATGGAATTAAGGAAATTAGCTAAATCGACCACTTCTGGTTCACAGGCAGCAGATTCAATAACTGTTGTTCCTTTGGCTAAAACAGCGGCCATCATGAGATTATCGGTTCCAAGAACCGTAGGGCCGTGTTTACCGCGCAGATCGACTTCCGTGCCGATGAGTCCGTTCGGAGCAGACATATCCATATTCCCGCCTTCAATATCAATTTCTGATCCGATAGCACGGAGCCCTTTAAGATGAAGGTCTACAGGGCGGTCTCCGATGATGCAGCCGCCGGGTAGAGATACTTTAGCTTTACCCAAGCGCGCTAAGAGGGGCCCCATGACACAGATAGAAGCTCTCATCTTACGCACGAGTTCATAGGGAGCATCACTAATAATATTTGCAGCATTAATTCTAACCGTGCCACTAGAGCGTTCCACCTCAGCACCAAGGGCAGAGAGGATCTGAATCATGTAATTCGTATCCGAAACATCGGGTACTCGGCGTAGGATCACGTCTTCTTTCGTCAGTAGTGAAGCAGCTAGAATGGGGAGGGATGCGTTTTTAGCTCCTGAAATATTGATGGAGCCACTGAGTTTATGACCGCCGTGAACGATGAGTTTATCCATAGTGAAAGAATCTGTAATTTAAGGGTTAGAGTGTATAGGTGCTTGAATTGGTATGGGGGAGAGGGATGCTATAGGGAATCTTGGAATGCCAGAGAGGTCCTTATAGCATTCAATTTGGTAGAAACCGTTCTCACTGAGTAGTCGTTTGATTTCTTCATGTTGATGAATTCCGATTTCTAATGCAATGGAGCCAGTAGGGGTAAGATACCTAGATGCTTCTTGGCAAAATTGCCGGAGAAGAGTTAAGCCATCCTGCCCACTAAAGAGTGCTAATTCTGGATCAAAAGTCACTTCTTTCTTCAGAGAGGCACGATCACGTTCTGGGATGTATGGGAGATTCGCGACAATAAGGTCATATTGATCCTCTATCGCAGAAAAGAGATGCGTTTGTTGAAACGTGACGTTGGTGATATCTAGCTTTTCTGCGTTCTCTTTCGCTAAACTAAGCGCTTCTAGAGATAAGTCAGCACAGGTTACCTGTACTTGATGTTCTTTGAGGGCTGAGGCGATGGATAATCCGAGAACCCCAGAACCTGTGCCTAGATCTAAAACTTTGGAATCGCTTGTTAACTTAGAAGAGAACTGGTTGAGGACAAGTTCGACCAACTCTTCTGTCTCTGGCCGAGGAATAAGAGCTCTCGCATCTGATTTGAATTCTTGTCGGTAAAATTCTACTGTACCGAGGATATGTTGGAGAGGTTCTCCATTTGCCCGTCGTTTGAGGTGACCCCGTAAGATGATGAGATCTTCTTCTGCGATGATTTCATCAAATGAAGTATAGAGCTGTATACGGCTGAGGCCTAGTTGGCGACAGACAAGCCACTGGATATTCTGGCGCGCATTCTCAATACCACGTTTTTCTAGCCACTGCGTACCTGCATCAAGAGTGTCGAGAATTGTTTTCAAATCGATGTGATATTGAGTCAAATAAATGAGGTGGGATTAGAGGACCCTAATAAAGAGAGGGGGGCTCTTATTGGAACAATCACCAAACAAATGTTCTTTAGTTCATGCCAGCCTCAGCGAGGCGGTGTTCCATTTCCGCTTTCTGGAGGTTTTCCGTAAACTCAGCAATGTCCCCATTGAGTATGCCCTCAATGTTATGTGAGGTGTGGTTGATGCGGTGGTCGGTCACTCTAGATTGAGGGAAGTTGTAAGTGCGGATCTTCTCAGAGCGGTCTCCAGAACCAATGAGAGAGCGGCGCTGCGCTGAGTACTTTTCCGCTTCCTCTCGTTGCTTTAGCTCGAATAATTTCGTACGGAGAATCTCTAGCCCCTTTTCTTTATTCTGAGTTTGGCTGCGGCCATCTTGGCACTTTACTTGTAAACCTGATGGCAAGTGGGTAATTTGTACGGCAGAGTCTGTCGTATTCACATGCTGCCCACCTGGTCCACCAGAACGGGTAGCCTGAATGTGGAGATCTTCCATTTTAAGATCAATATCGACAGCTTCAGCCTCAGGCATCACAGCGACAGTCACTGTAGAGGTATGAATACGTCCTTGAGTTTCTGTAGCCGGCACTCGTTGTACACGGTGAACGCCAGATTCGTACTTCATAAATCGGAATACTTCCTCACCGCTCACTTTGAGTATCACTTCCTTAAAGCCACCTACTTCAGAAGGGCTGGATTCCAAGTGCTCTATTCTCCATCCCCGGTTTTCCGCCACGCGTTCATACATCTTCATGATTTGACCAGCGAAGAGCGAAGCTTCGTCTCCACCAGCTCCTGCGCGGATTTCAATCAGAGCGTCACGGTCCTCAGTTGTATCACGTGGAAGAAGAGAGTACTGTACATCTTGAGCAAGTTGTTCAATCTTTGATTCAAGTTCAGGAATCTCTTCCGCAGCCATTTCAGCGATTTCCTCATCCTCGTCCTTCGCTATTTCGAGATTCTCAGCAAGATTTTTTTTAGAACTCTGGAGATCATCCCACATTTCTAAAAGGTCCTTGAGGCGGCGGTGCTCACGCATAATTTCTGATGCTTTTTTCTGGTCAGAAAAGAGATCAGGGTCTGTGATGAGCGTTTCCACTTCTGCGAAGCGTTCCCGGCGCTTTTCAATGAGCGAGGCGTAATCCATGTGGGGAGAATCCATGGCAGAGGCCTCGGGGGCAAGAAGGAAAATGTTCTATTCTCTCTAGGGCTGATTTCTTACCACTTCAATTCACCAAAGACCCCAGCGAGTGTGGATTTGAAACCATCATTCAGGATAATAGTACTGCGAAACTCTTTCGTAGTTTCGAATGTTGGGAGGAATAGGTCACTCTGCGAAAAAAGAATAATCAATCAGAATCCATCGAGATAATGATGAACACCCAAGTCAAACCAAGACACGTTGTATGCTTACTGTATTTTTAAATGAAACTTGAGCGATTTTTCGGGAATGGAACTGACGCATTGACAGTCGAGACATGAGACAAAATATGTTCAATAGCACGGCACGAATGGCATCAAGTAGAACTCAAATCATATGAGCCTCAACCTTTATTGATATTTATTTTTAATGGTTAACACGCCTTAGTTCGTTTCGCTCTTGTGAGATTGACTCCGCGTTGGTATACCTCTAATGTTAGGAAAATAAGATGGAACACTCAGTATACGAATCACCAAAGTCTGATGTTGATGTATCAGAAAATATAAAAATACCCGAAGATATATCCAAGAAGATTAAAACTGGCTGGGTCGCTGCGATTATTTCTGGGGTAATGACTCTCGGAATGATGCTGCTGGCTCTAAATACAGAAGCAATGGAGGGGGATATATGGACTAGTGTAGATGTAGTTCTAATTTTATTGCTAGCATTCGGAATATACAAAAAAAGCAGATTTGCAGCAACATTTATGTTTATATATTTTCTCTTCTCTAAGATATTGATTATAGTGGAGACGGGTAGGCCTAGCGGACTTATCGTTTCTATCCTGTTTTTATATTTCTATTTTCGAGCAATGGTGGGCACATATCAGTATCACAAACTTATGAGACCTCAGAACAAGTCAATTCAGCCGACCCCTAACGTGCCGGTTGATTGAAATGTTAACTATAAAATAATGGAACCTCTGTGGTTAAAAGAAAGAAGTGGTCCCTAGAAACGTTGCCAATAGCGTATTAATATATCTGACTGTTCA
>CAZLQY010000008.1:0-65974 GCA_964561965.1 uncultured Verrucomicrobiales bacterium | reverse complement strand
GTTTTAGCATCAAATTTACATTTTTGAAATGTCTCCTATTTTGGGGTCAGGCCAAAAGCTAGGTACCATCTCAAACATAACAGTTCCAACTTTTTTGACTCCGTAAAACACAACCGGATGGAGAAGGTAAATAGAATATGATATTCCTCCAAGCCATTTCAATAATTGACTGACTCTCAAAGGAAGAGAATTCAAACTAAGAGAACTCGCCGAATAACTCCACATGAAACAAACACAAACTAATAATAACCGCACAAAGCCAAACACCCAATAACTTACTGGAACACAATAGCAGCACACTAAAAACACAACCGAGGCAAATACCGCACAACTCCGCGCCGCCACTTGATTCGTCCCTGAAACAATTAGAGCTCCTACTCCAATGCCTCCTACAAACAATACAACCTGATTTAATGGCTGAATATATAGCTCCCACTGATGTGAAACTAAAACACCTTCTTGAAGCACCCAAAACGCATAGTAAACACACAGGTAGACGCTTATGCAAATAATCGCCAACCTACTCCAAAGACGACGCCAAGCTATTATAATAATCGGAAATAGTGAATAGAACGCCAATTCATTACCAATCGACCAAGCCCCCACTGAATAATAGGCAGTTGGTTCTAACCAAGAAAAAAGCAAGCTATAACTCAACAGAACACCTTTTGCATTTGAGTCTATAGCCTCAAATCCAGTGTAGGCCAAAGACAGTGTAGTAACGACCCAAAAAAGAGGGGCTACCCTAAAAACACGCTTGATCATAAAATGAACAAGAGCTCTTAAAGTTAGTTCTGTATTACGATAAACAATATACAAGGCCGCTCCACTTAGACAATAAAACGTGGCGACAGCATACAATCCTATCAACATTAAAGGGCGTTTAATCACCCAAGGAGTTTGCCCTTCCGGATCAATCCACAATGAAAAGTGATAACACATCACAAGAACTGCCAGAGCACCTCTTAAATAATCTAATCCTTCATACCTTGCTCCATTAACACTCATAATGTCATCACTTCCTCTTCACGTCACATCACACAATAACCAAAAAATATTCAAACACTTAAAACAACTCCTCTTAAAGATTAAGCGGTATTATCACATCTATCCAGCAGATGAGTCATCCTTGTAAATATCTAAACTAAAATCTCGAGCAAATGCATCAGTATAAGTAGTTTTTGCCACATTATAAATCTGAACTCCTTCTTTATTATGTTTTGCTATTTTTTCAAGAAACTTAAAATGACGATACGTATTATAAAAGGAATGTGAAGTAGGGCCAAATTTATCAGGATCCATATACCTTATGTCATCTTTCTTACCCGCATAGAAATGCTCATCCTTTAAAAACTGCCTATTCTTTTCATCAACACAAAATGATCGAAAATAAGAGTTATCAAATCCACATATATATATCTTTTCATATCCAAAATATATGGCTGCAATCAATGCATTAAACGCTGTAATAGAAAAAACACCATACGGTTTATCAATACAGGTGACATTTTTAGAAAAAGGATTTGAAAAGCCATGATAAGGTATCGTCTTCACAAATTTCGATCGGCTACAATACCGAAAAGGCACTAGAGCTGGAACACCATGCTCGTTCATAGATGCTATATCATTCTCTGATTGTAGTGAATACTTAGGATCACCTGGTATTCTATAATGTGATGGATCAGCAAACACACTAAATTTCGGGATCACTCCAAATCTATTGATTCCTTTAGAAGCAAAGGAGTTAACAGAAATTAAATCAATATTTCCTTCATCAAGAAGAAGCTTTACTTTTTCAAAGTCTAAATCTCCAATCGAAGGTCCATTCGCAAACACAAATGCATTTTTAGCTCTATTTTTGCCAATCTCATGCAACGCCGCTCTACTTTCCTTCCGCTTACCCCAATACCGAAGGGTATACGCAGCACTACGGAAGTTTAACACGAACTTGCAAAGGGCTAAAACCATGAGAGATTCCGGTTCCTCCCTCATCTTCCAACGAATAAATGTTTTAAATTGAGATAACATATTTAAACAGCTAACGAAGCAATCTACCTGTTTTAGATAAACGAGACTTCATATATAACCAAATTACGAATATAGATAATGTGACACCCACACAATGTATGAGACGCTCCCACAGTAACGTATCCGCATCCATGTAATCAACGGCATACAGCCCTAACAGTAAAATAACGATGGATACAGAGGGTATCAATAGGCGTTCTAACAACCTTTTTTCCAGAAAATAACTGATCACAAGCATCAGCACGCACATGATAAAATAACCAACCAAAAGGGAAACAGCGCTGCCTTGAGAATAAAGCACAGGAACAAGCTTGTTCGCAGCCCATAGGTTAACCATAGCACCAGATCCCGCTATAATAGGAAGACACCATGTTTTCTTTAAATAATTAAAGTAACTTGCTTGCAACATGAAAAAACCGTAGCAATACATCGCAAGTGATAACGGTAAAAAAATCGAATCATCTCCTACAAAATCATCATTTACTAATAAAGGAAATACAACAGGAGATAAAATTAAAAAGCCTAAAACCGACCAACTTAACAAGCAGGTCAAAGTGAGTTGCCCTATAAGAATCTCTTTCTCTTTTTTTTGATCTCTATATTGAAAATAGCGAGGGTACCAAGCACGAGTCATCGCTATAAAGATACAAGCAAGGCCCATGGCGAACGACTTTGCCGCTGAATAAACTCCTACAGTCTCAAAATCCAAATATTGCTTCAATACGAGACGATCCACAGAAAGCATAGCGGCCATGCTAAAAGCATATGGAACACACGGCAAACCAAATTTAAGAGCTTGTTTTAATTCAACTAGTGACACCCTAGCAAATAAATAACTCCGTAGATCTTCTATAGAGCGCAACATATAAACAGCCACTACAGCACCACAGACTAGACCATACAAACGGCCAAGAGCGCCTAAATCATAGATTAAGATAAATAGTAACGAAGTGGAAGTCGCGACTAAAAAGGCCACTATTTGATTTAAACTAGCACCTCTATGATTTTCAGAAGTCGTCAACAATTGGTTACCAAGATCACGGGGAGAAACTAACAATAGGTTAAATACCACCGGAAGCAAATATTTAGCTTCTACTCCAGCAATGGAAGATATCGCACCAAATTCCAAAAGAGTTAACGCGGCCCCGCAAAAACAACAAATGATTATAATTTGAAACCAAAAAGCCGTAGAGAAAAAAGAATAAAAACGCTCTCTATCCTCTCTATACTCATGGTAATAGCGAACGATAGCAGGCCCCATACCCATAAGCATACACGGTAAGGCCACGGCAGAAAGAGCAAGAGCTGTATTTAATAGCCCATATTCTGTTGGGCTCATAGCGTTTGTTAGAACAGGAAGTAAAATAAAGTTCATACTTCCAGTTAAAACACCAGCAAGGCTATACCATAATGTCCCTTGGAACACCTTGTTTTGAAAGAAACCCTTCACGAAAATACTCCAAAGTTACAAAAAAACCTTCTTCGCTAAATCCCAAATAATTGTAGCTTCACTAGGCACTAGTGAAGCATCTAACTTTTCTTGAGGTTTATAGAGCTGGCCTGAAGACTCTTTGCTTCTCGAGCGCCATGAGTTTCCTTTTACCGAATGACCTTGAATCGTTGCTTTCTCCATAGAATCAGAGGGTGCTACATCAAGAAATCCACAAATATTCCTAGTCACTTCCCGAGGTTCGTCAATGAGTTCATCAAAACTCACTAAGCCAAATTGGTCAGGAAAATGGAGACGCAAATAGAGCATATCAATGACTTTATGAAACCAATGCTCCCACGCTTCTTGAGCATGCTCTTTTGAAATACGAATGTTACCGTGACGAGATTTTATCTGAGAAACCGCATACGATTCAAATGATCTAATGCTACTCAGAATTTTCACATGTGGCATCGTCTGGCATAACCAAAGTAATTGAGTTCTCATTCCTCCATGCACTATGTAATATTCGTACTGAGAATGATTCTGTATTGGGCTAAGCTTGCCAAGAGCATTAAGATAAACTTTCAACAATTCATTATACGTTCTGGCACATCTAGCTTCACTCGAATTGTCAATTAGACTTTCTCTATATCCTTTGAAGTCCACCTCAAATACAAGGCCTTCAAAGTCTATCACCGCAGAATGTTCATGAACACCTACACCGGAATATCTAGATTTTTCTGATGTTTTATTTTTAAAAATTCTATCAAATTCTCTCCATTTACTCCCACCTCCATTAGAAGCTATATCCATCAAATTCTCTGCGACATCCAAATTTCTAATACATTTAATCCATCGATTAATATCAAAGTTAGCTTGTATGAAATTAAACATATGAAAACCATCTTCACCGCATGTTGAAGGTAATTCAGGGTGACCATCCAGTAACGACATCAATAAATGATTCCCCATTCTAGAAGGGCTAGACACGACTAAGGCTTTCGCATCATCCTGATTTTCATCAATATCAAACATTGGATGCATCGGTATACGGCATTCATGATAAAAAGTCAGATAATCTGAATAAGAATCAATAAGTTCTTTATAATCTTTCATGAGCTTCAACTAACAATTTGACAACATCATCTATACTTTCCTCTGAAAGCTCAACGGAACACGGCAGGCATACAGCCTCTCGTTGTAATTTATTTCCTACAGACATTCCAGTAGTATAACAATCACTCAAAAATGGCAACGATGTCATAGGCTCCCAGAGAGGGCGTACATGAACACCCTTCTCTATCAGCTCCCTGATTAAGTCAATCGAGTCAAAGTCTTTCAGCCTTACAGTATACAACCAATAATTGGATTGGATATTAGGCATCTCAGGAAAAAGTTCTATTCTATTTTTTCCCAGCAATTTTTCTGAATAAAGTGATGCTATTTTAGACTTTTTCTTAAGGTGATCCGGTAACTTTTCTAACTGCGAACAACCTAACGCCGCGGCAGGGTTTGTTAATCGATAGTTATACCCTACTTCATCATGTTTAAATTGAACTGAATCTACTTTTGCCGTAGTACTTAAATGTTTTGCCCTCTGTGCCAGATCTTCTGAATGAACAAATAGTGCGCCACCCCCACCAGTAGTGATAATTTTATTGCCATTAAAACTGGTACAAACAAATCGTTGTAGATCCGGAAATGCTACAAGAGGTTCACCTAACAATCTTCTTTTATAAATAGCGCCTAAAGACTCTGCTCCATCTTCAATAAGAGTTAACCCAAATTCATCTGCAAGTGCGGCAAAGCCATCTATATCAGCTAACGAACCTAGCAGATGCACAACAAGTATTGATTTAACGCAACGGCCTGTATTCTTATTGATTAGTTGACCATCGATCCTTTTGCACTCGTTTTGGAGGAAATCACGCGTCTTCTTTACATCCATCTGCCAATCTGTTTCAGACAGATCTATGAAAACAGGAAAAGCCCCGCAATATTTTACTGCATTCGCTGGAGATACGAATGTAATTCCAGGCATGACAACCTCATCATCACGCGTAACACCCGATAGAATTAAAGAAATATGAAGAGCAGAAGTACCACTGTTCATTGCTACAGCATAGGTAGCATTCACTGTTTCCGCTAATAAATGTTCGAATTTGTCGACATAGCTACCTACATAAGAAACCCACTCTGTATCAATACATTCATCAACGTATTTACGAGCATTACCCCCAAGACTTGGAACTAATAATGGTATCATATTATGAAAAATTAGACATTATATATACCCGCTTTATATCCACTGAGGTTAGTTTCATCACTAAACCACTTTATTGTTTCTGACAGACCATCAAACAGAGTAGTTTCAGGAGCCCAGCCTGTCAGTTCAAATAGTTTACTTTTAGAACCAAGTAAGCGCTCAACTTCACTCTTATCCGGTCTCACGCGTATCTCGTCACTGACGATTTTTGCATTCGGATTAATTATTTCAATAATATCATTAGCCAGATCTCCAATCGATATTTCATTCTCCGTCGCTATATTTATTTCTTCTCCAATCGCTTTATCGGACTTCGCAATTTCAATAAACCCTCTAGCGGTATCCCTCACAAACACTAGATCCCTTGTAGGACTAAGCGAACCAAGACGTATTTCTTCATAACCTTTACACAACTGACTAATGATCGTTGGGATCACAGCCCTAGCTGACTGCCTAGGCCCATAAGTATTAAAAGGGCGCACAATACTCACTGGTATCTGGAAACTTTTAAAATAACTTTCCGCTAAGCGATCAGCCCCAATTTTAGTAGCAGAGTAGGGAGACTGCCCTTGAAACGGGTGTAATTCGTCTATCGGGACATATTGAGCTGTTCCATACACTTCCGAAGTTGAGGTTACAAGAAGGCGCTCAACTTCAGAGGCTTTAGCTTCTTCTAAAATATTTAGCGTCCCTGATATATTAGTACTAACATAACTCTCAGGTGAGTCATAACTATACGGAATGCCAATGAGCGCAGCCAAGTGAAACACAATCTCTATCCCTTTCATTGCTTTGGCAACAGACCCCCTATCTCTTATATCCCCTGAAATCACTTCTATATTCTCTCTGATTTCTGGAGAAACATTATCTAGCCAACCCCATGAGCTAAATGAATTATAATAGACAAACGCTCGCACCTGACACCCCTCTTCTACAAGCTGTTCTACTAGATGGCTACCAATAAACCCATCGGCACCTGTAACTAATACCTTTTTATTTTTCATACTAACTCTCATTATTTTTCACTCGTTGTCTCTGGAAGAGCATGATCACGCTGCGCTTTTTCATAATCTCCCATCTGACCTATATCTAACCAATATTCATAAATCGGAAAAGCGACCACCTTCTTACCCATACGATTAATTTCTTGAATTAAATCAGTCATATCATACCTCGTCTTATCAGGGACTAGTGCTTGAGCCTCAGGAGCAAGAACATATACTCCAGCATTTACTAGAAAATCTAATGTTGGTTTTTCTTCTACTGTTTGAACCTCAACACCAGATGTTTTCATAACACCAAAGGGCACCTTCATTTCATAACTTCTTACACCTACCGTTAATAAAGCTCCGTGTTCCTTATGAAATTCCAACATCTTACCAAAATCAACTTTTGTTAAAATATCCCCATTCATCATCACAATAGGCTGGTTAACTTTGGGCATAAGGCTCAAAGCTCCTGCCGTCCCTATGGGATCATCTTCATGTAGATATTCAATATTTACATTATGTTTCGCCCCATTTCCGAAATAATCTTCTACTACATTCCTTTTATAAAAAGTCGAAATAAACAGTTTTCGGATCCCTGATTTCTCAAAGCGCTCCACAATAACATCTAACAATGGTCGCCCATTCAGAGGTAGCATTGGCTTGGGAATATCATTAGTAAGGGGCCTTAATCGAGTACCAAAACCTCCTGCCATAATGACACCTACTGCATCTGCATTTCCTGAATAGACTTTCCCATCTAAGTTCACTGTATCACTTAGACGAAGAGGGCTATCTCTAAACATTTCATGATCAAACATCAAATCAACCACAATTCCTGATTCATCAATGATTGGTAATTGTCTAATAGAATAATGCTCAAGTAACTCTATACACTCATCATCTGAAATAGGCGCCTGAGCTGTGATTGGTACAGATGAGCTTCTTTTCAACTTATTAGACATTAGTTCCTCCACAGATGAATCTATGCTTAAGCCCTCCAACAAACTTCTTCTCACATCACCATCAGTCATGACATCTAATAAGACAAATTTTTCATCCACGACTAAAGCAATTCCCCTAGCATTTCGACCAATCACTTGCATCAAGTCTCTTACATGCTTTTTAGGCGAAATAGCATAACTCATTAAAATTTCTTTGAAATTATTTTCCATACTACTTTATATTCCGATATCTTAATAGTTTTACATCGCTATAATACGATTTTGGCAACGCCAAATTTTCCCATTTTTGAATCACCTCTTCATATTTTTTTCGATGATGAATTGATTTACTAATCTTAAATTGATGGATCTCATTCCCCATAGATTTCTTAAATTTCAGCAAAGAATCATCTATTTCGCTACTCCGGCCACCACCCAAATGAAGTCGCACTAAACCATCCCTTACACCTAGTCGTGCAGCATAATCAATCATAGCATTAGTCGCACCAGGCGCTTTTATTTCATGATTATTTGCCGATAAATGGTAATGCATATGATCACCGTGCCTTATAAACATTGAGGCTGCTACATATTGACCGTTAATAGTTGCAGAAACTAGGTACCCTTGTCTCTTAACCATTTTTTGAAGGCTTTCAAAATAATCATCTGAAAAGAAATAAAACTTTTCTGCTTTAAGCGTTCTCATAGCACCTAGATACAAGCGTACAAAATCTTCGTAAGATTCTGAAACATCCAGCTCTTTAATTTTGATATCAAATTTATGAGATTGCCGTATCATATACCTGCCTTTTGCAGAATAATTATCTGCGATATCAAGCCGTGATAAATCAAGTGAAACAGTCTCTCTATCATTCATCACCACAGCAAGAGGTCCTAACAAAATCTCGTTATTCAAAAACGGATTTAGCGTCGTGAACTCAGCTAAAATATTAGCTTCCTTACACCATTGATAAAAAGCTACATTCGCATTTTTAATGAAATCTAATGTTCTGATATTAGAAAAAGGGCCTCCATATCCATAAGGACACTCTAAATCAAAAAAATCTACATGATAAAGACTAGGAACAGGCCTTTTTATAAATGGATAACACCAATAGTTCCCACCCTCTTCATAGACAAATAAAAGCCCTTCTGAATCTGAATCAGACAAATGTAATTTCACCCAATCTGGACTATGATACAGATCACCACTATTATCAGAAAATTGATTCCAAGCTACTTGATCCAACTCACAATGAAGTATTCTGTAACTATCCATCACAAAAACCTTTCTTCAATAAACTCGGTCCAATATCAATAGACCGCAGAACCTTAAGCATTTTATCTACTGCTGAACCTGTCCCGTATGGGTTCACCATATGTCTAAGTTTTTCTTTAAACTCTGAGCTAGCAGCCCTCTCCAACGCCCTAAGAATTTTATTTTTCTCTATTGTTGGAACATCGATGACATTCATCGATCTTAATCTCCCCTCTTGTCTCAAGCCCAAATTAACCACTGGAAGTTCAAAACTAGGGGCCTCCCAGAGTCCACTTGAAGAATTTCCTAACATAAGAGTCGCTAAATTAAGCATGCTATAATAGCGTAATTGACCTAAAGATTCTATCAACACAGTATTCTGAGTTGTTTTACAAAACGCTTCTAATTTTTTCAAAATCAATTCACTCCCTGGATCAACATTAGGATAAGTAATCACATAAGTAGCTTCAAAAGATGCCATCACATCAATTAAACAATCAATATCATTTCCTCCATTTATTGATAAAGTTTCAGGATGAAATGTAACCAAAACTACCGTTCCCTCTAGAGTAATATTGAGGCTATCCGATAGCTCACGTTTCGATAAATAATTTAAATTCTGAATTTCATCTAATGCCGGCTCTCCCGTCACAAAAATACGTTCCTCTTTTTCTCCCATTTGCTTTAAACGCTTCGCATGTAAAGCATTCGTGGGAAAATGGATGTGACTAAGTTTTGTGACAGCATGCCTTACCGAATCATCAATAGCTCCCCCAGTCAATTCACCCCCTGCTATATGGGCTACTGGTATCTTTAATACTAATGCAGCAGTGACAAGTGGTAATAACTCTACTCGATCTCCATTGATTAATAAAATATCGAGATCCAATTCGGGCAAAACTTGTACAAGAGAAGACAATTCCACCCCTAGTCCAGCGGAAAATTCTTCTGATGAGGGGACCTCCGAAAACATTTTAATTTCCGCAGATATTTCAAACTTATCATCTGTAATTTCAGATAACGAGGCATTTTCTGTATCCAACAAATGAGCCCCACTAACAATTAAAGAATAATTCAGAAAATCATCCTCTGATATTTTTCTTAGTAAGCCTCGAAAACTGCTATACTCTGACCGAGAAGAAGTAAATATTCCTATGTTCCGAGTCTTCATAAAACTACTAGACTAAATGATCTAATAAAACGACTTGATCTTTAGTAAGAGGGACAGCCAATGTTTTACCAATCATACTCATGAAACATTCTGAGCCTACTCCTAATCCATTTCCCCTCTTTAACGCTAAATGTTTCATTTCAATCACACAGCCTTTCTCTAACGAGTCTACTGCTACAATTTCTTTTCTCACTACTTTACGAGTCGCCAGCTCATTTTTTGTAGGTACTTTTAGTCCGTTTCCCATTGCAGACTCTATTCTTCGAATTCCATCTACTAGAGATTTAAACTCCGCAGGCTCTGAGGAACAAATATGGTCTGGCCCTTCCATATTTTTATCTAAGGTGATATGCTTTTCAATGACCTTCGCCCCCATAGCTACAGCAGCTAAACAAATATCATTCCCTATCGTGTGGTCTGAATACCCTATTTCACAATTTAATTCTTCCTCCATTGTTTTCATAGCCCTTAGATTACATTCAGAGTACTCAGCAGGATAATTAGAAACACAGTGTAATACTGTTAGCTTAGAACTATTTTGGGCTCGAATCACTTTAACAGCTTCTCGAACTTCATCCAATGTAGACATACCTGTTGATAGTATCATAGGTAGATCATACGATGCTAGAAAGTCTAAATAAGGAAGATTTGTAAGTTCAGCGCTGCCCACTTTAATTAAGTCTAGGCCATTTGCCACCAAGAACTTCGCGCTCTCTTCCTCATCAGGAGTCGACAAAAATTTAATTCCTACTGATTCGGCATAATCTTTAAGTACAGAAAAAGATTGATGAGACAACTCAAGTGATTTCAATAAATCAAATTGCCTATGAGTTCCAGTGTTTTCAACCTGATACGCCGCACTGTCTGAATCTCGTGTCACAAGAAGCTCAGTTATCCATGTCTGGAACTTCACTGCATCCGCACCAGAATCTTTCGCAGCATCGACAAGTTTCTTTGCCAATTCAATATCACCATTATGATTAACTCCAGCTTCGGCGATAATAAAACAAGGCTGTTTTTCTGTCTCTGTTATTCTTCCCATCCTATTTTCTCTTTCAATAATAGTTCTGCTAATTTGAAATCTATTTCCTCATCAATATCCACAGCCCTATCTTTACTCATAATATACCCGGCTATGATTCCTGAAGAAATATGTTTCGTTGTCTGAAACTGCTTCATTGATGTGATATATATTGCACCGTTCACTATATATGGAACATTGAGATCTTGTCTATTTAAGGGCTTTTCCAACTCAGGGAAATAGTCTTTGATAATGCCATCTTCGTTGAACCTTTGCATCCATTGAGGTGGTTCACTCACCAAAGAAACGCCAATAACAGAATCGGCATGCTTAACATCCATTAAACTCAGTGCATCATCTATATCTTTAGAAGTCCTTAAAGGGCTTGTTGGCTGCAATAAGATCACTCTATCAAAATGTTCACCTTGCTTCTGTAAAAATTCAATAGCGTGCAAAATAACATCATTCGCCGCAGCACAATCCGTGGCTAGATGAGCGGGCCTTTGAAATGGAGGATCTTCACCATAAGCTTTTGCAACGTTCGCGATTTCTTCATCATCGGTGGAGACAATAATACGATCAATTGATTGGGCACGTTGTGCTGCATGAATCGTCCAAGCAATCAAAGGCTTTCCAGCTATCGGCAAAATATTTTTTCCTGGTATTCCTTTTGACCCCCCGCGAGCTGGAATTATCGCAACAACTTTACTCATTTTCGTTTCGTTTATCGTTTATCTGATGACCATTCATCATGGGGATTTCGTAATCCTCATTTTATATTCACTTTGCTCCTTTTGAAAACAACACCGCAGGAATCGTCTTACATAAAATTTTAATATCTAACCACAGAGACCAGTTATCAATATACTCTAAATCTAACTCAACCCATTCATCAAATTTGTGAATTTTATTTCGCCCTTCCACTTGCCATATACAGGTTATTCCAGGTTTAACACTCAATTTACGCCGTTGAGACAACCTTTCAATTTCACTAATTTCATAAGATGCCATAGGTCTTGGGCCAACTAAACTCATCTGCCCGAAAAGAACATTAATCAACTGAGGCAGTTCATCTAAACTAGTTTTTCTCATCCACCGACCAAAGGGAAATACACGAGGATCATTTTCCATTTTGAAAACAGGCCCAGACATTTCATTAACAGAGTTCGCTTTCAGATTCTTCAACTCTGATTCAGCATCTTTACCCATTGTTCTAAATTTCCACATCATAAATGGCTTAGCATAAAGGCCTGCCCGAGATTGTCGGAAGAATATGGGTCTCCCAGAACTCAACAAAATTCCTAACACAGCTAAAACCCAAAGTGGGGATGTAACAATAATCAAAAACAATGCTCCCACTCGATCAAACAAGCTCTTAATTAAAACTTCCCAAGATGCTATTGGGGTAGACCTTAATACCAACATTGGTTGGTTACAGACGGTATCAAAACTAGGAGTCGCAATTCGTGAATGTAAAAAGTCAGATACAAGGCATGCTTCTACACCCATAATTTCGCAAACTCTCGATGCTCGTGCAATGTCTTCAAACGGTGCTTTCCCTGTGACAAATATAACTCGCTCCACGTTAAACTCAGCTAATATTTTCTCCAAATCATCCTTAGAATTACTACAATCAAAATGACTTACTATTTCAATATTCGCTAATTCTGCATCCTCTTTTGCCTCAAGCCATTTTCCTATGGCTGATTGATCTCCTGCAAGGATTGTCTTCTTACTCCAAACAACTTTCTCTACTCGTTTGAGGAACAATTTAGATAAAATTACACGAAACAATAAAACGACAAATAAAGTAATCGCGATCGATAGCAATATGGAGCGATTCTGTTGTTCTAATTTTAGCAATATAGCTAATGACGCAAAAACTCCAAAATAAACAATCAAAGATTGAATAATACTAATCGCACTTGCAAAAATATTCCTAGCTTGCTTTGCCCCGTAAAACCCAAATTTTTCCAAAACAATTGGTAAAAACAAGCCTAGTCCATAAATCAATGGAGAAATATCACGATACGAAGCGGCTCTTTTTAAATCGACACGAATAAAAGGCAACCACTCCAAAAATGGTAAACACACATCCCGAAACACTAACGCTAACATCATTCCTACACAGATGAACAAAAGGTCTAGAACTTGAGTCACCTGAATAGATATAATGTCACTTCTATGTTGCATAATAATTTAATAGAGAAGTTTTGCTTATTGGTTTTCTAAAAACACCTAGAAAGTAGATTTCTCGACCATCTTCAATTCACTCTCTTTAGCCAAACTGTAGAAACCATAACAAATACCAAAAAGGCTTAACCAAAACAAATTTAATGGATAGGTGAACAATACTTTTCCCTGACTTAACCCACTGACTAAACAACCTGCACCGCATGCTAAAAAATATCTAAAATAGAGCCTGTCAGGCGTTGCGCGTAGTCTAAAATTATTGCGAAATACCCTTAGAAATATAAAACAACCTCCAGCTCCAATGATGGCTAAGGGGATATAACCGATTAAAACTAACGTTTCCGTCAAAACATCATGCACCCATTTCCCTTTAAGTACTTCATCTTGCGTTTTCCCCGCCAATTTTAATCCAAAAGGAGTCCAAATATCTGGATTAGACGCGAACTCTGACATGCTCGATAATCTCCCTTCTAGAGTTCCCACAACTAAAGTTTGTTTTTCTTCATCACTCGTTGCATTGGAATGCAAGTCTGCTTGAATTCTATTTAACACCCGAGATTCATGTAATTGTCCGGAGAATTGATACACAACACCTAAAGTCAAAAGCCCTGCAGCAAAAGTTACCACAAACAAGCCCTTACTCTGTAAACAGACAAAAATTGCTAATACCGCAAGACCACATACCCAGCCTGTACGGGAAAACGTATAATAAGCACTTACTGCAAAAATCACTATTTTTATTAAACGCCACGGTTCAAACAAGCTCCCCAAATACAGTCTATTCCTTTTAAACGAAACTGGTATGAGGTGTGATACCACAAAGATACTCACCACCATACTTAATATCGAAGCACTAACCATTGATCCCATATTTCGGAACACCAGCTGATTTAATTGCCGAATTTCAATCGTCAATCCAGAGACTAAATAATCATACTCAAAGTCTGCAATGCCCCAGATTCCCTGTTTGATACACCATAAAGCAGCAGGAATATACATGATCACCACACTCTTAAATAGATGAATTAATTCTTCACGACTTTTAAAATAATGTGGAATGAGTAACAATAAATACCAAAATATGGATGCATTTGCTGCTGTCCCTAATGCTCGAAGGCTAAATTGACCATTAAATGCATATGCTACTCCTAAGGTAGCCCCCACAGCAGTGACCATCAAATACGTTACAATTTCTTTCTTTGAATTACGCCCCCATCGCTTCACAAGGCCTAAGCTGTAATTAATTACGCAACCTAATAAAGTGGCCACGGGAACAATTAAAACCACAGCGAGATCCTTCTGGGTTGTGACAGAGTCAAGAATCATCAATCGCTTATAAACATCCAAATACCCACCATAAAAAAATAACAAAAACACACCCCACTTCGGTTTGTAAAGACTGAGACAAAGCCCGCCGATTGCTAAATACAATCCTAGCGATCCAATAACATTGGTAGCACGCGTTATCGCGAATACTACGACTATTAAAGCTATAGAGATCGCGACAAAGGGTTTTACTACTTGATTTATATTAACCATTATATTCTTCGTCTTTGTATTATCTATTTATCCTCAGGCCTTTTTATTGGCACAAGTTATACCAAACATACAAAATATTATATTTCAAATACCTCTTCCACAGTCTTCTAGGCTCCTTACATAACCGATAAAACCACTCCATTCCTGTCTTACGAAATATTGCTGGAGCTCTCTGAATCTCTCCAGCGTGGAATGCGAATGCAGCTCCAACTCCGAAATAGCAGCCAGGAGGCAACTCACTTTTGTTCTTAGAAATCCAGCGTTCTTGTTTTGGACAGCCTAAGCCTACCCAAATGAATTTCGCTCCTGAATCGATGATTTTCTGACAAATGCGATCTAATTCATCTTCTGGCCACTCTCCAAATGGAGGGGAATAGCTACCTGCGATATTCACGTTTGGAAACCGCTCAGTTAATTTCGATTCTAGTTGTTCTAGGAGATTTTCTGACCCTCCTAACAAAAAATGCCCTAGCCCATTTTCTAAACTTTTCTCTATGGTCCCCGCCATAATATCCGCGCCACAGACTCTATCTTTTAGTTTTTCAGATTGTGGTAACTGTCTATTAATAGACCATAATACAGGCATCCCATCAGGACAAATGAGATCAAACCTCCCCATCACTTTGCCAAAATCTGGTTCGTGCCGTGCTCTCGTTACAACGTGGACATCCGCAGCTTCTATAGCGTAGGCTCTATCTCCTACTTGCGCCCATTCCGTGACTTGCTCTATCACTTCTGGTAGTGAGTGGGCGGCGACAGGAAGCTCTAAGACTTTTCTTTTCTTTATCGATGTTGGCATCCCTAATTTATTGTGCCCTCAACCGGTTTTCTTTTAATTCTGTCAAAAAGCACTGATAGGCTTTCTCCAGCCCTTTTTCTAAGGGAACACTTGGTTTCCAACCATAAGATCGCATTTTCTCCGGATCCATTAGCTTCTTTGGGGTTCCATCCGGCTTACTAAGGTCATTCACTATCTCACCTTGGAATCCAACAGTTTTAGCGATGAGATTTGCCAACTCCATAATGGAAACATCACTGCCAAAGCCAAGGTTTACCCAATCATCAGGCGCTTCTTGTTCTAGGATATGGAAGCATCCACTTGCTAGATCATCGACATACAGGAACTCTCGCCTGGGAGAGCCTGTGCCCCAAATTGTCACTGCCTTGGCATGTGATTCCTTCGCTTCGTGAAAGCGCCTAAGCATTGCAGGAATGACATGCGAGTTCTCCGAGTGATAGTTGTCTCCTTCTCCATATAAATTCGTGGGCATTACCGAGTGATAGAGTACTCCATACTGCTCTCTATAATACTGACAAAGTTTTAGCCCAGCAATCTTGGCGATTGCATAGGCCTCATTAGTCGGTTCCAAAGCGGAACTTAATAGGCAATCCTCTTTCATCGGTTGAGGTGCATGCTTTGGATAAATGCACGAGCTACCTAGAAACAAAAGACGTTTAATGCCAGCACTATAGGCACTGTGAATAGCATTCCCTGCTATCATCAGATTCTGATATATGAAATCTGCTGGATAGGTATCATTCGCATGAATCCCGCCTACTTTAGCGGCAGCGACGATCACAACGTCAACCTGCAATGCCTGAAAGTATTCTGTTGTCTCCTGTTGATTTAACAAATTCAACTCCCCTCTTTTCGGGGCCAATACTCTATGGTACCCACGAGCCTTCGCACCGCGAACTAGAGCAGAGCCGACCATCCCTCCAGCTCCAAGAATTAAAATACTCTGATTGTTCTCCATTCTATATTAATCTTCATGAGCTACACTTACGGTATAGCCATGTTCTTTCAATAAAGCATGCTGTCTGGCCTCACCTAAATCTGCTGCTACCATTTCCGCACACATTTCCTCAACGGTGATTTCTGGCTGCCAGCCAAGCTTTACCTTCGCTTTCGTAGGATCCCCAAGGAGTGTTTCCACTTCTGCCGGGCGGAAATACCTTGAATCCACTCGAACGATAATCTCTCCTATCTGAACCTTGGGAGCAATCTCGTGATCGACAGTTTCAACAATGGCGACTTCTTCTAGGCCTTCCCCCTCAAACCTGAGAGTTAGTCCTGCTTCTTTTGCAGCCAAACGAACAAATTGCCGTACAGAGATCTGACGCCCCGTCGCTATCACAAAGTCTTCTGCGGTTTCTTGCTGTAGCATCATCCACTGCATTCTTACGTAATCTTTAGCATGCCCCCAATCTCTCAAAGCATCCATATTCCCTAAATAAAGGCAGCTCTCTAGCCCCTGTGAAATATTGGCAATGGCTCTGGTAATCTTACGGGTGACAAAGGTTTCCCCTCGTCTTGGAGATTCATGATTAAAGAGAATTCCGTTACATGCATACATTCCATACGATTCTCTATAGTTCACCGTAATCCAATAGGCATACATTTTTGCCACTGCATATGGAGAACGAGGATGAAATGGAGTTTTTTCTGTTTGAGGTATTTCTTGCACCTCTCCGTATAGCTCAGAAGTGGAGGCTTGATAAAATTTTGTTGTTTTCTCCAAACCCAAAAAGCGTATGGCTTCTAATAGCCTTAACGTCCCTAAAGCATCCACATCTGCGGTGTATTCCGGTGCTTCAAATGAAACAGCCACATGAGACTGGGCACCTAGGTTATAGACCTCATCAGGCTGAACTTGGCTTATAATTCTCGTAAGATTCGATGAATCTGATAAGTCGCCGTAGTGAAGATGAAACCTAGAGTTTTCAATATGCGGATCTTCATAGATGTGGTCGACTCGCTGAGTATTAAACAACGATGAACGCCGCTTGATCCCGTGAACTTCATAGCCTTTTGTCAGCAAAAACTCTGCTAAATAAGAACCATCCTGCCCTGTAATTCCGGTGATAAGAGCTTTTTTCATAAACGTTTTCTATTGCTTCAATTTTGATACATATCTTGGAGGAGCTTTCTCCAGTTCTTTGAAAAAGAGGGTGCTGAAAAGTGTTCTTGGAACCTCCTGCGGTTTTGCCAGCCTTCTTCCTGAGCTTGTTGCCAATCACTAAGTTTAGAAGAGATCACAGATTGAAGCGAGTCTACACTCTGCACTTCAACTAGTTGCTGTTGATACAACGCATCTGAAACGGCCCCTACATCTGTTGCGACAACAGGGAGGGCATACGCCATGGCTTCTATGACAGCGATTGGAAACTGCTCTGTATGAGATGGTAAAATAAACAAATCCGCATTTAAAAATGCTTTATGCTTTTCTTCGCCATATGCCGGGCCGTGCCATAACATTTGCTTTGGAAATGAGCTCTTATCAAACATCGTATTAAGCTCTTCTTCACTGGAACCAACTCCGACACCTCCATAGAACTCAAAGATCAAATCTGCATTTGTGGCACAAAGCTTCTGAGCCACCTCAAACAACTCTTTCCAGCCTTTGGCCTCTTCCATCGCAGAAAGATAAATAATCCGTTTTTTCTGCCTAGATACCCTAACCTCAGATAACTCTAAATCATTGGTCGGGTCTTCAATCCCATTTGCTACTGCACTTCGTGGTTCAGGAACAAGCGGGGGCCAAGTCTTAGCCAATTTTGGAGCACAGCCCACCCAGTGGTCTATCATTCCCAACGAAGCTTCTATCCATGTTCTAATCAGTTTATTTTTTTGCCTTAACCGTAAACGGCTAGGATCCATATGAACCCAGCCAACAATTTTAACATCGCTCATCGACCACAGGGCCAAGGTCATGAGCATATCTTTACAAAGTGCACCTAGTTGAAAGCCTGGAGTAAGAATGACAATATCTATAGACTCTTGTCTTGCCGCCTTCACTGCACTGAAAATGTAGTGAAATAGCCTCTTTAATTTTCCGAATCGGAAAGAACCTAAATTATTTCTATCAGAAGTGTAAACAGTATTGATCGTACTCAATTCTATATCGTCCCATTGTTGGCTCGATGAGACGAGTAGTTCAGCCATCATAGATTGACCATGAATTACTGGTGAGACGTGTGTGATCAACAGGCACTTCATGGTCGCTCAACGTACCGTTTAAGCATTCAACTTTACTCTGAAGTAAGCAATTGTTTTATCTAGCCCCTCTTCTAATTGAACCGAGGGCTCCCAATTCAGCGTGTTTTTTGCCATCGTTATATCTGGCTGTCTTTGCTGAGGGTCATCTCCAGGTAGAGGCATATAAACTAGTTTAGAACTTCCTCCCACTTTCTTAAGTACTTGTTCGGCTAATTCTAACATCGTAAATTCCCGAGGGTTTCCGATATTAACTGGACCTATGATATCATCTTGATCCATCAACCGCACGAAGCCTTCTAGGAGATCATCAACATAGCAGAAAGAACGAGTCTGTGTACCGTCTCCGTAAATCGTAATGTCTCCACCCCGCAAGGCCTGTACAATAAAATTGGAGACTACTCTGCCGTCACCGGGATTCATACGAGGACCATACGTGTTAAAAATACGTGCGATCCGGATATCAACCCCGTTCTGTCGATGATAGTCCATGAACAACGTTTCGGCGACTCGTTTTCCTTCATCATAACAGGAGCGAATCCCGATTGGATTTACTTTTCCCCAATAACTCTCCGGCTGTGGATGCACTTCTGGGTCTCCATAGACTTCCGAAGTAGATGCTTGGAACACTCTCGCCTTAAGGCGTTTTGCTAGACCCAAGGCATTAATTGCTCCCATCACAGAAGTCTTCACCGTCTTGATCGCATTATATTGGTAATGTGGAGGCGAGGCGGGACATGCTAGGTTATAGATTTCATCAACCTCAAATTTGAATGGATCAATGACATCATGCCTCACTCTCTCAAACTTTGGATTCCCTATTAAGTGCGCTATATTTTCTTTGGCCCCTGTAAAATAGTTATCCAGACAGATCACATCATTCCCTCGAGCGATGAGTTTATCACAAAGATGAGACCCTAGGAAGCCAGCCCCCCCTGTAATTAATATTCGTTTCGACATATTCGATAATTATGAATAATTTTTTCCAATAGCATAGAGTTCAAACCCTAAATCGAGAAGTGTTTGATGAGGACTAACATTACGGCCATCAAAGAACTGAGCAGGCTTTAACATGGATGTAAAAATCTGAGCATAATCCAGATCTTTAAATTCATCCCACTCTGTCAATACAGCAATGGCGTGTGCTCCCTGAGCCGCTTCTTGAGGTGAATCACATGCGACAAGCTGTTTCTCCAAAACTTCCTCAGAAACTCCGAGATAAATCAAATGCTCCTTCATACCACGCAACGAAACCTGAGAGTCGTATACGGCGACTTGTGCCCCTTCGATCAAAAGATCACGGCATACATAGCCAGCTGCGGTCTCTCTTGTATCATTCGTATCTTTTTTGAAGGCATAACCTAAAATAGCGACACGTTTATTCAATGCGGTATTAAAGAGTGACTTTACGATTTTCTCCGAGAAGCGACTCTTTTGCCAGTCGTTAATTTGAAGAACTTGATCCCAATATTCTGCTGCTTCTGGTAGTCCGAATTGCTCACAAAGATACACGAGATTCAGGACATCTTTTTGGAAACAAGACCCACCAAAGCCAACAGAGGCTTTTAAGAATTTAGGGCCAATCCGGCTGTCCATGCCTATCGCCCGAGCCACTTCATCCACATCTGCTCCAGTTTCTTCACATAGAGCCGAGATGGAGTTAATCGATGAGATTCGTTGAGCCAAAAAAGCATTCGCTACTAGTTTAGATAATTCCGAAGACCACAAATTGGTCGTGATAATATGTTCATCATCGACCCAGTGACTATATACGCTAGCGAGAGCGCTAATAGCAGCAAGCCCTTCCTCCGTTTGTTGCCCTCCAATTAAAATACGATCGGGATTCGCTAAATCGCTCATCGCTGTACCTTCTGCCAAAAACTCTGGATTGGAGAGTACTTGGAACTGACCGTCCATCGAGTTCGCCATTAATATCGTAGCAATTGCCTGAGCTGTTCGAACAGGAATGGTACTTTTCTCAACAATAATTTTAGGGCCTTTTGCATGCTCAGCAATCATTCTCGCTGAGGACTCTACATAACAAAGATCTGCAGCCCTCCCTGCTCCTAAACCATAAGACTTTGTAGGTGTCCCAACAGAGACAAAAATAATATCTGCATCCCGAATCGCAACTTCGATCTCTGTACTGAAGAACAAGTTTTCCCCTCGATTACGCTGCACAATTTCATCCAAACCCGGTTCATAGACTGGAAGAGTAGACGAATTCCACGCGGCGATTCTCTCCGCATTAATATCAACAACATCTACTCGAATTTCAGGGCACTTTTCGGCAATCATTGCCATTGTAGGCCCTCCTACATAGCCAGCACCAATACAACAGATTCTCTTTACTTCCATGGGTTTTATCAGGTTCAGTGGTTTTATTCGAAACAATCTACAACTTTTTGAATTTCTCCTTCTGTAAGGTATGGATTCATAGGAAGACTGATTCCTTGATTAGCGACTCGCTCTGTCACGGGAAAATCTCCTTCTTTATGACCCAAATGAGCAAAAACAGGCTGAAGGTGTAAAGGGACAGCGTAGTAGCTCACAGAAGGAATATCGTTCTCAGATAATCTTGCGTGCAACGCATCCCGATTTGGTGAAAGCATTGTGTATTGCGCCCAGACGGAAGTGTTTCCTTCACCCAGCTTCGGTAGCTGTAATCCATCTCCCACTGCTTTACTCCGAGAAATAGCAGCGCTATAAATATCTGCTACTTGTTGGCGCCTAGAGACTTCCTTGTCAAACAAGGTGAGTTTGGAGAGTACCACAGCGGCCTGAATCGTATCCATTCTTCCATTGACGCCCAAAATCGGGTGATGATGCTTGGCGGATTGCCCATGTACTCGGATATGTCTCATGGTATCTGCTAATTCATCACCATTAGTGAATAAAGCCCCTCCGTCTCCATAACAACCCAAGGGTTTTGAGGGGAAAAAGGAGGTACTTCCTATCGTGGTAGAGCTGCAAGATTTCTCCCCATAATGAGTGGATCCAAAGGATTGAGCTGCATCCTCAATCACTGGTAAATTATGCTTCTCTGCTATCTTTTTAATAGCCGTTAAATCTGGAGTCTGCCCATAAATACCTACAGGCATAATGGCTTTTGTCTGAGGCGTGATAGCGGATTCCAAAAGTGTAGCATCCATATTCCAAGTATCCTCATCAATATCGATGAATACAGGCTTCGCTCCAATAAGAGCGATCATTTCCGCAGTAGAAATCCAAGTATAAGGAACAGTAATGACTTCATCACCTGCACCAATGCCCAATGCCATTAAGGCAATTAACAAAGAATCAGTACCACTTGCCACACCAATACAATGCTTCACACCAACATAATCAGCTAGTGCGCCTTCCATTTCCACAAGCTCGGGCCCCATAACATAGCGCCCGTGGTCTAATACGGCTTTGATGCGTGTTTCTATATCCTCACGTATGAGGGCCTGTTGACTTTTAAGATCGATAAATTCCATTGATTACTCCGAAAGCTCTGCTTTCAATTTTAGATGTTCGAATTCCTTTAGGGACATGGCTACTACTTGGTCCATATTATAATAACGATAGGTACCTAAGCGGCCTATAAAGCTGACATTTTCTTCTTTGGCTGCCAGAGCCTTATACTTTTGATAAAGCTCCTTAGAATCGGCCATTGGAACAGGATAATAAGGTTCCCCAGTCTGTTCATAATCGGCCGGATATTCACGAACAATCGTCGTGGCGTCTATCTTCTGCCCTGTCGCGTGTTTGATTTCTACAATACGCGTATAATCAACCTCTAAACCTGGGTAATTCACCTGCATCTCAGGCTGCCAGTGTTGAGAACTACCACTGATTTCTTGACGCTCCGATAACTCAGATGTTGAAAAACTTTCATGTTCAAACCTTAGAGAGCGATACGGAAGCTTACCTAAAGAATAATTAAAGTACGCATCGATAGGGCCAGTGAATACTAAGTGCTTGTAGTTCAAACCCTCTTTCACTTCTTCCCAGTCTTTATTGAGCTCCAACCGTAAATTAGGAGTCGCATTGATAATACGCCGAAACAATGCGGTATAACCTTCCTTGGGCATCGCCTGAAAATCTTCTTTCAGATACCTATCATCCCGATTTGTTCGTATAGGCACACGCCCACATACAGAGGCATCTAGTTCAGAAGGTTCTCTCTTCCATTGTTTAATCGTATATCCTTTGAAAAATTTCTCGTAGAGCTCTCTTCCCACCTGAGAGGTAATGGCTTCTTCTGAATTCTTCGGAGAAGGAATATCTTCTTTCGCTTCTTCTAACCAAGCTTCGAATTCTTCTGTTGTCGATGAACGGCCTATAAATTCCTCAAATGTTGTTAGATTAATGGGGAACGTCCAATACTTACCATCAGTATAACTTTTGACTTTGTAAGCAGTAGGGAGCCACTCTGTATATTGACTCAAGTAATCGATCACTTTGCTCGAATTCGAGCGAAAGTAATGAGGCCCATATTTATGAATCAATACTCCCGCCTCATCGTGATAATCATACGCATTCCCGCCGATGTGGTCACGTTTATCGACGACAACACATTTCCAGCCTAATTCATTACTAAGCCGCTCCGCCATGACTAGCCCAGCAAAGCCAGCACCGACTATAAGTGCATCGCAATTGTTACTCTCTTCTTTTTCCATTAGCTACTCTGAAAGCTGCGCTTTCAATGTTAAGTGTTCAAATTTTTTTCAAAATGTGGATCACCTTATTTATTAAACAAACTTCTATTAAGCCGCTTCAAATCTACTAAAGAAAGGCTTTCAATCATGTAAAGCACATACATTTCATCTGCTTATCACCTATCCAAAAGAAGGTTTAGACCTCATCACTATCCTTTCTATAGGTTATACAAACTGTGCCAATTTTGATTCTTCAAACTCACATCACTAATTTGCCAACGGTTAGCTATAATACGCCTCCGTCGCCAAATCAGATTTTCGGAAACAATCTCAGATCTAAATCCAATAGAAACTACAGTAAAAATTTTCTTTAATTCCTGGATCAATCTTTCTAAATCTTGACTAATAAGATCTGAATCACCCCACATACAAGTAATTGTAATAGCATCAAGGCTGTCTAATTTACCTCTATAGGCAAGAGAACATCCAAAATAATATACTTCTCTCTCTAGAATAACTTGAAAAATATGGTTACCATTCTCATCAGGTCGTTTGAGCCACCAACTAAGAAATTCTTCACTCCCTTTATGCCCCCATTCAGATTTTTCGTATTTTTCTATACAATCATTCCAATCTACACAATCTTTTACAATTTCTTTACAACTCGAAGCCCTTCCATCTCGAAAGTTTCCAATAAGAGGATGATTTTTAAATCCAACTAAGCACTTTATAATTCTACCAACCTTCCTCGAAACTTTGGCGGCTACTTCTACAAGCCCTCCTCTTGATAAAGATAAGGTATAATACTCCTCTTCACTACCACTTACTGGCGTAGCTTTTAAAGCTCTCCATAATTTCGCGCTGTTTGCATTAGCCGACGTAGCCATCAATGTGAACTGTTTTCTATATATAAATATCTTCTTAAACAACATTAAGGATATCATCCCATGATATTTGGCATCAACATAAAGACTATGACTAATTAAATAATTTATACCTTTTACTCCTTGAAAAGGCGTTATAAAATGAACCCCTTTAATCTCTTTTTCAACTTCTAGCAACCATCCTATATGATCAGGTTCATTGCCATTTATAGCGCAAGCACTTTCAAACCATTCTAAGCGGTCATATGTAAGGTATGACGGAACAAACAGTTCCATAAAATCTATAATCGCTGAAAAGTCAGATTTCTCAATAGCTCTAATCAACAATTCTTGTTTCATCCAAGAGGACTTCTACCAAATATTTTAACAAACATCCGACCATCAATCTCAACATTTATTAAGTTATTTCTAACTGATTTATTACTCCTCCATAAGTTTCTATGCAACGTGTTTTGTCTAAAATCTTCATGTGCCATTCCTGGTGTTGCATGAGCAATAGATATAAAATTATATTTCTCGCATTTGATTCTAATTTCAGCTGGAAAGTTTCTTGGCATTCCATAAGGAAAAGAAAAATGTCGTAAGTCATTTAATCCCCATTTTTCAAAATAACTAAAATTAAGCTCTATATCCTCTAGAGCTTCTGTATGACTCACAGCCCCTAAATTATAATGACTGTGCGTATGTAATGCAATCGTATGACCATCGCCTTCGATTTGCTTTATCTCTTCGGGTTTCAAAGGAGTTCGATCCATCTCCACTCCCAATAGGTCATAATACTTCATAATAACTTCTGTGTTTTGAGGATTAACCGAGGGCAAACTATTAATATAAAATGTTGCTCGAATACCCATACCAATAAGCGCTTTCGAATTTCTCACCCAACCCGAATAATTATCATCAAAACTAAACCAAACAAACTTGTCATCTTCTGAAGAGTTTAAATATTCATCGAGACTAACAATTTCATACCCTCGTTTCTCAAGTTCAATTACGGTCTCTCGTAATAATACTAACTCTTTTTCCCCAAGCTCATGCAGATAAATGCCAAATCTATTTGGTAAATTCTTCTTAAAAAAACATTGGTGAATAAGCCTTACAAATTTTTGGAACACTAATTTAAATATGCTTCCTACCCCATATTCTAATACCCTATCCGCTTCATTTTTTTTCATATGTTATGAATCAAATCGTACTACCAGCATCGACAACATAATCCACACCAGTAATATTTCTTCCTCGTTCTGATAATAATAAAGATACTACCTCTACTACATCATCAGGTTCTGCCAAACATCTCAAAGGAGATCTGCGTTTAATCTTTTCTAAACTTTCATTATCAATACCAGCAGTCATATCTGTCTCCATATATCCTGGTGATACAGAGTTCACAGTGACACCTACTTTCCCAACTTCTCTAGCTAAAGATCGTGTAAAGCCTTGAAGCGCACTTTTAGTTGCACCATAAACAGATAAACCACTAAAACCAGTTGTTCCTATAATCGATGAGATATTGACTAATCTACCTCTTCGCTCTTTAAACATCAAACGTAAGACATATTTACTTAAAATCAAAGTTCCTGTTACGTTAACTCGAACCAGCTTTTCAATTTCAGACTCATGCATCGTTGCTAAAACACCATCTAAACCTAACGCTGCGTTATTAATTAAACCATAAATCGAACCAAATTCAGAACTAATTTTTGATACAAAAGGCTGAATCGAACACAACTCGCCCAGGTCAAGCTGTTTATAAGTCAAATTTGAATTCTGAATCCAATTATCTGGAGGAGAACTAGAAGTTCCCGTACCAATCACATAATACCCCTGATCTAAGAAGTGCTTTAACATAACTGCCCCTAACCCCCTAGTCGCTCCAGTTATAATTATCTTTTGTTTTTCTTTAATCATAAGATTTCGTGATTCTTAAATAGTTAACGTCTAATTTTACCTGAATTCGTCATATCAATTTCAGAAACCAAACTTATCATAGCGGGAACTTTATATGAACCAAGAAAGTTGGAACAAAACTCTCGGAGAATTTGATTGGCTTCAACCTCCGAACTGAAATTACCAACTACTGAAGCTATAACTATATGACCAATAAATGGGTTACTCTTTGAACTAACTAGAGCAGCATCTACCTGCTCATGCTTCAATAACACTTGCTCAATTTCCTCAGGTTGAACTTTTTGCCCTCCAACATTGATCATTCCATTAGCTCTACCGCAAAACAGAACTCTCTCACCATCCAGTTTCACAAGGTCACCTGTATCTATCCAACCAAAATTATCTTCTATCAATTGTTCTTCCTCTATATAAACTCCCGTTTTGGTATTTTTTTTAATGAACAGAACATCCGTTTCTATTTTTAATTCTAACCCCTCTATTGGACTATTTCCCAACCATTTTGAAGGAAATCCAGCGAAACCGTCTTTCACCGAAAACGCAATACCCGCTTCAGTTGAGGCATAAACATGAGCTATCTTAGCCTGAGGATAAAGTAATTTCAATTTAGTAAGAATTTTATTATCACAAATTTCTCCTCCCAAAGTAATTATATGTAATTGTAATGCTTTCAATTCACCTGTCATCATCAACTTCCTCCACATGGTTGGAGTCGCGGATAAAGCATTCACTTTCGCCTCTTTCAAACTGTCTATAGGGACCATAGCAAGAGCTGAATATCCCAATAAAGCTTGAAGAATCACTTGAATTCCTGCAAACTTTGTTGATTCATATAACATACCCCAGATCAGGTTTTTGCCAACCCGTGTGTTGAATTTTAAAGAACCAGATAATGATTCTAGTGTATGACTTACTAATTTTGGGGAAGAGGTCGTACCAGAGGTACTTAAGATCCAATTTGTAATAATGGGCTCAGATAAAGAGACATCATCGACAAATGATTTGATCATTCTACCTCCATGCTCTGATAACCAATACTCTCCTCTAAATTTTCTCTCTAAACTTTCTTTTTCTTTTTTGCCACTTGATTCCGACAGTAGCATAACAGACGCAGCAAAGCCATCTAGAGCTGTAAGATAGATCGGCAACAAGTATATATTCTCTAAAACTAAAACAACACGCCTATTTTTTAGAAGACTACACTCACTCCGTACTTCTTTGACTAATTCCAAAAACTCATGCGTCGTATATCGCAAGTCCTTTAAGATTAAACATAAACTGTCAGAATCTCTCGCTTCTAATCGACGTAACAAGCTTTTCATGGTTTATAATGGTCTGAGAACTGACAATATACAGCTTCAAACTCACCATATGTCCGAGGATATACGGGCTCGTCTAATAAAATAAAAGGATCATACCCTAATTCAGATTCAAGCGTTGTTACTAGAATAGCAAATGCCATAGAATCAAGCCCGCTCTCTAATAATGTAAAATCATGAGCAAATTCATTAGGTCCTTCAATACCTTGCTCTTTCAACGAATCTCGAAACTGTCTACTAATAATTTGTTTTACTTCCTCTTCTCTCATACTAGTAGGTTTGTTATAAGTTTAACATCTTCTGTATATAAATTCATCACCTTTTCAAACTATGGCTGCACGATCATTCCTGCGGCGACGGTCTCATTAGAACTGGCGTCTACTAGAATAAAGGAACCTGTGTGACGGTTCTTCGAATATGGATCTACATGAAGAGCTTTCGCTGTACGAAGTTTAATACGACCAATATCGTTCATCGCCAAACTCTCTGCATCTTCTAGTTTGTGGAAGTTATTGATGTCCACCTGGTAATCTAAAGACTGTATCACTGCCTTTGTCTCCTGTTCCGTGTGACGAATAATGTACTTTCCACGTTGTTGGAGGGGTTGTTCCCCGAACCAACAGATCATCGCTTCAATATCTTGAATACTCTTCGGTGGATTGTTTCCCTTAACGATCATATCACCACGGGAAATATCAATCTCATCATTCAGCGTAATGGTGACTGACTGGGGAGCAAACGCTTCATTCAAGTCTCCATCTGCTGTGTGGATTGTTTTGATCGTGGATTTGAATCCTGAGGGCAGTGCTAAAATTTCATCTCCTGGCTTAAACACGCCACCTGCGACGCGACCTGCAAATCCACGGAAGTCGTGCCATTCGTTTGAATGTGGACGAATCACCCATTGCACAGGGAAACGAGCTTCAACATGGTTTTCTATACCGCCAACATAGACATTCTCTAAATGATAGAGCAATGTACCGCCTTCATACCAAGGCATTTTCTCTGATTTATCAACGACGTTATCCCCACGAAGAGCAGAGATAGGGATCATTTCAATATTAACGATATTCCCCAATCGGCTGGCTAGTTTACGATATTCTTCTACTATCTCGTTATAACGCTCTTCAGAATAGTCTACGAGATCCATTTTATTCACAGCCACGACAACGTGCTGAATGCGTAATAAGTTCGCTATGAAGGAGTGACGTTTCGTTTGCTCGATCACACCGTGTCGAGCATCAATCAAAATGATCGCTAGATCAGCAGTAGAAGCTCCTGTGACCATATTCCGTGTGTATTGAATATGACCTGGGGTGTCTGCGATAATAAATTTGCGCTTTGGTGTGGCGAAGTAACGATACGCTACATCAATGGTAATTCCTTGCTCACGTTCTGCTTTAAGGCCGTCTGTGAGTAGCGCTAAATTGACTTCTTCATCACCTCGTTTTTTCGAACTGACTTCGACCGCTTCAAGCTGATCTTCGAAGATAGATTTAGAATCGTAAAGAAGGCGTCCAATAAGAGTCGACTTGCCGTCATCTACTGAACCTGCTGTGGTAAATCGTAAAAGATCCATGGGATAAATTCGTTATAAAATGGTTAATATATGCAGATTGTTGGCCTAGAAGTAACCTTCTTTCTTACGGTCTTCCATCGAGGTCTCAGACCGTTTATCATCTGCACGGTTACCTCGTTCTGTCTGGCGCGCGGCGGCGACTTCTTCAATAATAGCTTCGTAATCAACGGCTGTGGATTCCACTGCTCCGGTAATTGTGGCGTCACCCATTGTACGGAAGCGAATACTCTTCTTTTCTACAACTTCACCTTCGCGGGGTTGTACAAACTCAGAGATTGCTAAAATGGTTCCCTTGCGAGTAAGGCATTCACGTTCTGCGGCGAAGTACAGGCAAGGAAGTTCGATTTCCTCTTCTTTAATGTATTGCCAAATATCCATTTCCGTCCAGTTAGACAGGGGGAAAACGCGGAAATTTTCACCAATATGCTTACGGCCATTAAATAAGTTCCATAGCTCTGGGCGTTGATTTTTTGGATCCCATTCCCCGAAGTCGTTTCGATGGGAGAAGAAGCGCTCTTTTGCTCGGGCTTTCTCTTCATCGCGACGCCCACCACCGAGGCATGCATCAAATTCGTTTTTCTCGATCGTTTCTAATAAAGTGACGGTCTGCAAGGCATTCCGGCTGGCATCAGGCCCGGTCTCTTCTTTCACGCGACCTTCATCGATAGATTGCTGTACACTACCAACAACTAGGCGAGCATTGAGCTTTTCCACAAACCGATCCCTAAATTCCATTGTTTCTGAGAAGTTATGCCCAGTATCTACATGAACGAGTGGAAACGGAAGTTTAGCCGGGTGAAATGCCTTGTGGGCTAAATGAGCCATAACAATAGAATCCTTTCCCCCAGAAAACAGGAGGCCAGGGTTTTCAAACTGCGCAGCCGTCTCACGAAGGATATAAATCGCTTCCGCTTCAAGCTGCTTTAAGTGTGATAATGAATAAGATGCCATATTCGTATTAAATTGAAATTCGTTCGGCGATGATCGCCTTTAGTTCAGCGACACATACAGCCAAAGATTTTGACTCTGTGTCTAAGGTTAAATCTGCATATTTAGGCTCTTCAAACGAAGAGCTCTTTCCTGAAAAATCTTTAATCTTTCCTGCTGCCTCTTTCGCATAGAGGCCCTTGACATCACGTTGTTTACAGACCTCAAAGGAGGCCTTCACGTAGACCTGCACTAAGTCTTCTCCTACGATCGCTTTTACCTGCTGGCGGAAAACCTCTTGGGGTGTGATGAGGGTCACCAGCGTAATCAGCCCGTTATGCTTCAAAATTTTCACCACCTCTGCCGCCCTGCGAATATTCTCCGCACGATCCTCATCACTAAAGCCCAAGCCCGCATTAAGACCACTGCGCAGGTTATCTCCATCAACCATAGCTACCAGACGGCCTTCTTCATGCAGCTCTTTTTCCAGTGCATTCGCAATGGTTGACTTCCCTGATCCAGAAAGCCCGACTAGCCAAACAACCAAGCCTCTCTGCCCCAATAGCAACTCTTTTGCCGATGTTGGCAACTGACGCTGAAACTCTGGATGTATGTTCTCTGATGTCATCATTGAATTAGGCGGAAGTATCATTTGTCTTAGACCGAGGAACAATTTGCCACGCCCTCTCATGGGCATAATAAATGACAAATTTAAGCACGAATTCAAATCCTGCTATCTTTCCTGCTTGCTCGAGGTCCCCAGTGAAAATCCAAGCAAGAATATACGTTGTCAACGTCGCCAAAACTCTCCATGTGAGGCCTTTGTAGATGCTGCGTAATCTAGATTCTCTTGCTGGTCTACTCATCTGATAATAACCAGATACGCCAGCTCTAGGCATCTGCCAAGAGAAATTTGCATTTATTTTTTAAATTGGGTAGTTTACTAATGATTAAGGCCTGCTTAACCAATATTTCTTCTCAATTTCTTAAGACGCTACCGCCCTTGGTCGAGCATAAAAGTATGCAACCTTATTGGGTGGATGGGGGAAATTTTAAAGTGATGAAACATGGACGAAAATCATCTCTGCTCACATGAGATGACAACAGCACGAATAAAAAGTTCAATAAAAAATGAATATTCATCTCTAGTTTCTTAATCCCGTAAAAAAACTGAGTTCAAAATCTTTGATAACATCTTAGAACCCTCTTCCCAGACACTCTGAAAGAGGATTCATAAGTTACTTATCCATAGTCACTCATCACATCAATTACTAATCCAGACACAGTCATACGGAGACAGAGTAATAACCTCAGCCCCATTTTCAAACTTCGTTCCAGAAATTAAGTCTTTCCAGTTTTCCGTTTCAATGAGGTTCAAGTCTTTCAGATTAATCTCTTGCGCCTTCTTCGAAATACTATGCACAGCAAAGATACTTTGCTTACGATCCATACTTTCACGCCAAAACGCAAATACTCCAGGACCTAAATTTAGTGTAAATTGAGTCGCATTGGGATGGAACGCTGGTTGGTTTTTACGTAAAGCAATCAACTCCTTTAGCGATGCTAGTAGCTCTCCATGATGCAGGCTCTCATCCTTTAACGCTTTCTTTAGACCATCTTTTTCCCATTGGTACCTATTAATGGAACGGGGCTCTCCTGTTCGGTCAAAGCCAACAACATCATTCATTGTCCCGACCAAACTGTGAATATAAAACGCGGGTAGCCCTTCTAGCGCTAACATAATAGTATGGGCGCAGAGATAACGTGCCATTTGATATTCATCTTTGCCCTCTAAGGTTCCCCCCATGGCATCAAATAGAGAAATATTCGCCTCATAAGGCTTTAACTCACCATTAGGAGCCCGCCGCATAGAGATTTCACCTCCGAAGTCTCTCACCTGATTCATCAATGCTGACATTTCTCCCTCTGATAAAATATCCTCAGCAGGCCTCAGCCCTATACCATCGTGAGAAGCGATGAAATTAAGATACGCTCGCCCAGGCCGCGCAGGTGGCATGGACATTACCCAACGGTTCAAATGCTGACAGTCCCCACTAAGTAATGTGTATAAAAGCAAGGGAGGTAATGAGAAATTATAGATCAAATGTGCTCCATTTTGATCTCCAAAGTAACTTAGGTTTTCTTTATTCGGGACATTTGTCTCTGTAATAACAACTGCTGAGCTATCAATACTCTCAATGACGAGCCTTAAGAGTTTAATGATTTCATGGGTCTGGGGCCGATGCACACAGCTTGTTCCTGATTCTTTCCAAAGAAAGGCTATAGCATCTAAACGGAAGTAACGAATACTATGATCCATATAGAGTCTAATGACTCTGATCATTTCAAGAAGGACTTGGGGATTCGAAAAATTAAGATCTACTTGATCCTCACTAAAGGTACACCACACCTGTTTTTCACCATCCACCGTCTGAACGTTATGCAACAGGGGGCTACTGCGAGGCCTTACTACCTGGCTAAGATCCTCAAAGTCAGAGCCCTCCACAAAGTAGCCCTTCCCCGGGCTCTTTCCTCTAAGATAATTTTGGAACCATTCTGATTGAGCGGAGCAGTGATTCAGCACAAGATCTCCCATTACATCATAATCAGCACATAGATCATCTATATCCTCCCATTGGCCTAGGCTAGGATCAATCGCATGATAATCGATTACCGAGAAACCATCATCTGAGCTATAGGGTGAGAATGGTAACACGTGCACAGTGCTCACTGTCTCTTTTAGCTCTTCATTAAGGAAGTTGCGTAAAGTCTGTAAAGGAGGAGTTCCTTCTTCTTTCACGGAATTTCCGTAAGTGATCAGCATCACGTCCTCTTCACTCCATTTATGCTCAGGAGCTGTAGCGGCTGTAGACTCTAGCCCAATGTTCGCTATATTAATGATATCCTCTGAAATACTCACTGCATTTTCGGCGCCATAGATCATGGACACGTGTTTTTTAAGCTTTTGCTTCAAATGTAGAACACTTGGATGTGTCTTGATATCATAGACAACACCTTCGCCAAATTCCTTCATATCTAGCTCCACAGCATCCGCAAGACGCTCTAACACATCTGGAACTGCTGAAACCACTCTCTTCCAACTCGGCATAAATGGTACTTCCATCGAGTTCTTAGGATCTAGGTACTCATACCCAGCTTCCATAATATTCTCCGCAAACAGCTCTACAGCTTCTCCTTCCTTATGCCGGTCATACTCCAACCCATTCATAACAGCATCATCATGATAGGTATCTACAAGATCGAGGGCGATCCGATAATACGACGCCTTTAACGTCCTAATCATTTCCCGAGAGAACACCTCACCTTGGGTGGCCATTTTACGATACAGAGACTTTGCGATATCTGAGCTCATCTTAGATAAACCCTTTTGTTTATCATCAGCGGAAAGGTCTTGATGTTTATGATCATAAGTATCAGCGACATCCACTTGGCAAATCTGGTTCGTTGCATAGTTTCTCTGCATTTCAGACAAAACACCCATTTCAAGACCCCAGTCTGAGGGGATTCGAAGGTCTTCTATAACGTCTCTAGACAGGGAAAACTCCCCCGCTAAAGGATAACGAAAGCTATCGAGATACGCCAAGTAGTTATTCTCTCCACAGACCTTCTTCAGAGCACGCAATAAAGGTGTTACTAAAAGGCGGCAAACACGCCCATTCATCGATTGGTTCGCTACCCGAGCATAGTAACCCTTACAAAATTTATAACTAAAGCCAGGGTGAGCTACTGGATAAATTAACCGCGCTAATAAACCACGGCTATAAGTCGTAATATCACAATCATGGATGGCAACGGCTTCTGCCTTCCCTGCTGCTAGCACATAGCCAAACATGTACCACACATTTCTCCCCTTGCCCGGTTCTTTCGGAGCTAACCCTTTCGATTTTAACAACTCATCAATCTCGCGTAACCGCGGCCCATCATTCCACAAAATCTGAGGGGACTGAGGTAGACGGCTAAAGAATTCTAACGCTTTTCTGTATTCTTTCTCAGAAGCTCTATCCAAACCTACTACAATTTGATCTAAATAAGGCACACCAGCAATTTCATCGACAATATTAGACAAAGCTGGCCCCTCTAATTCAGAATACAACGATGGTAGAACTAAGGCTAAAGGGCGCTTCTTACGAAACTCCGTCAGCTCATTTTCTATACTCTCTAAAGAGCGACTTTTTAATTGATGCAGTGTAGTTACAACCCCGTGTTGGTGAAAATCTCCCATAATATTTATTTTGTTCGTTCTCTAAATTCTCGTTAAAATACTTTGTATTGCCTCTGCCCAACCTGCTGCGGCCTGTTTGGAAGGACGGATCACTTCTGGCGCGCTGGGGTTTAATTCCACTTCATCTCCGCGAGGTATCACAACCGCAATGTCAGCTACATTCAGCATTTCCAGATCATTCTGACTGTCCCCTAATGCGACTGTCATCCATTCCGTCTCTGGCTCCTGCTCTTTCATAATCGCATGCATGGATCTCAGCCCATCAGCTTTGTCCGAACTCCCCATGAGGTGCACAAAGCGCCCACCTCTCAGCGCCCGAATGCCCTTTTCTCTCAACCCTTGCTCAAACTCTGCCCAAGCTTCCTCTGAATCATTCCATATAATTGGCTCTGTCGCCACTCTCTCTAGAGAGAGCTCCGCAGCCACTTCATCCAACCCTGTATGCTCCATCACATCGCGTGAAGTCCAATCTCCATAACCAACAAATTGGTACCCTTTCTGCTCCCTCAACTGACGAGCCACTAATAAAATCCGCTCGCGATCAAGCCCTGGGAATTTCATTGTATAGGCACCTCCTTCTCCATCTCCATAGGACATCCACGGAGCACAGTTAGGAAAACAAAGCACCCCCCCATTTTCCGCCACCATTGGTAAATTCAAGCCCATTTCACCTGCCAAAACCTGCATTTCTGCCATTGTCTTGCTAGAATTGAAAATAATTGGGAACCCGAGGAGTTTGAGCTGACGAATCACCCCCCAAGCCTCCATAAAGCTATAATCCTCATTTAATAAGGAACTATCTAAGTCCGTGATGACTAAAAGCTTCTTTGTCGTATTCATCTTATTCCTATGATTCTGGCTACAGAATGATTCTCTGCCAGTTCTATAACTACTTCAGCACGATTCGGCATTTCGGCAAGCATATGTCGCGTCAAACGCTCATAATGACTAATAAAATGAATCAACGCCTTCTCTGACATCACGCCAGAATGATCCCCCCCCTCTTGCTGGACTCTCTGCGCCAACTTTCGCTCCTGAAGTCCTCGCCATTGATAAATACACTCAAAGCTAGGGGCCTTCAGCATCACAAGAGTATCAAGGAATGAAAACAATTTCTGATAAGGCCCTGCAAGCTGCTCATTCACATACGTTCTCCAGCGAGCCTGGGCATCATGAATTCCCTCAAAATCATTCACCGGCTCATCCACGCTCTCTTCTGCAATAGCCCCTATACACCAACCCTCAAAAATCAAGATATCTACCCCCGCAGGCACTACAATATTCTCTGTAACACTCCTATCGTCCACAGCCTTATCAAACACAGGAAATTCTACCTGACAGCCTGATCGCACAGCATCTAGCAATCTCATTCCAAGGGCGACATCATGCGTCCCGGGCACTCCCCTAGTTTTCAATAGCGGATGTACAGAGTTTGCCAATTCTTCCCGCTCCGCCTTTGTTAAATATAAATCATCCAAAGACACAACAGCTGCAGTCTTTCCATGACACTCCTTCATAATCAGAGCTAGAAGCGAACCTATAGTAGACTTTCCGGTTCCTTGCCCCCCATTTAAACCTAAAACATAAGTTCCCTCCGTATGCTCTATGAATCCATTTAATTGCTCGGCGAGGGGTAAACAAACATGAAAGACATGATCGAGGAAAGAATCAGGCAACTTCTCCCTCTCCATAAACTGCGCCAACCACACAGGAACATCGAATTCATCTACTAGCATGACTCCAACCTAGCACAGACAATGCCATTTATCTCAAAAAGAAAAATGGCATGACTTCGCTCTACTCACTGAAAGAAAGGTTTATCAACGCTTTGTCCATTTTTCTTATTCTATTTGTATGAATTCTGAAGAATAAAAGTCTCTTTCACCTTTCAAAGAGAAGGATGTTTTCTCATGAATTTAAAAAATGATCTTCACTATAAAATCAATTAAGTTACATTTCCTATACATTTTATAAACCATTTAAGTGTTACCAATACTATCATCAGATCATATGACGACCATTCCTTGGAGCACCATGATTTCATCTTTCCATCATACGTTATGAAGACGCCATCTCTGTCCATAAATCTCACGCCAACTCGCACACCTTTCCGAGCTATTCTATTCGTAGCCCTGGGTCTCTCAAGCGCGATTAACCCACTTAATGCCATTGAGTTAACCACCGTAAATCAAAAAAAATTCGAGGGAGATCTAAAGTTTATCCGGCAAGGAAACTTATCCTTAAAAAGCTCTAATGGACGGACTCTAAGAGTCAACTATGACGCTCTAGATAGCACGAGTAAAGCAACCATCAACAGCATAATCAGAAAACGTGGGGGCACAATAGATTCTTATAGCTGGATGAAAGGGGACCCTAAATCATTCCAGCAAAGCTGGCCAAAAACTGTTAGAGGCGTCGCCCGGCCCACCGTCAAGCGAATGACGAAACAATGGAAACCCGATCATTACGTCTACGAAAGCCAAAACTACGAATTCATTACAAATGCGAAGCTTACCTCTAGCCTCGTTCTTAAATGCGCCACGCTCTTTGAAGCTTCGTTCACAGTTAATTCCAAGCTACCTCTAAACCTACCAGGTGCACATAGAGCCAAAGAACGGAAATTCCGTATCTATATTCACGAAACCCGGGCTGATTATCGCAGAGCTGGCGGCCCCGCCCAATCCGGAGGTGTCTATTTTCCAGCGACAGAGACAATCCATGTCCCCTTGGTGAGTTTAGGAGTAGGCCGTCAAGGCAGTAGCTATAAAGAAGTAGGTGATATAGACTACCGCACTCTGTCTCACGAAATCACACATCAAATGATGGAAGGCGTCACAAAAAGCTCATGGTTCATTGAAGGGAGCGCCGAGTATGTGAGTACTACCCCTTACACTTACCCTGCAACATTTCAGCTAGGTACAAGTATTAGGCCTTACCATAAATCCATCACAGAAGTTCTAGGGAAACGCGTAAAATTCCCGAAACTCAAAAAATTCATGAATTTACCTTATCCCCAGTTCATCCGAGGAGGAGTCGAAAACTACAGTAGAGCGCTCATGCTCACTTACTTCTTCTATCTCATGGATGATGATGGGGCCCCTATTAAAGACTATTTAAAAGTCCTACAAACCGGAGCACCAGAAACAACGGCACAGCCACATCTCCTCAACGGAAGAAGCTACGAACAAATAGAAGCTCTATTTACCAAAGCCTGGAAACAACACGGCATCCTAGTCACCTTCACAGACGAACTTTAGGTGACACCCCTCCCACTTAAGAAACGGGGCTAAACCGAGGGCCAGTATAATTCCCTCGCTCCACTCGCTCTAGAAACATCTCCACAGGTCTAATCCATAGCGCACGATCTCCATAAAGAGCCCTATAGACTACATGCTTTTCCTGAGTTTCACTACACAGGGCAATATCTAACACCTCATATTGCATCCCCTTAAAATGCTTATAAATACCAGCAACAGGAGAATTTAATTCATTCACTTCTTCCATTATCTACGTATAGGCTAGAAATACCTATTCGTCCAATTTTAGAATCTGGAAACATATTTTTGCTACATTTGCCCCCCTCACCTGTCAACAAAACGAAACAACCTCTCAAGTACTTTGTTCTCTTGAGAGGTTGCTGTCCTTATTTTGAGTATCTTTACAAATTACGCGTAAACGAGAAGAATGGAATCAACAGTCTTATTACGGCGTAACACATCAGAGATGATCACAAGGGGCGTACCCTCTTTCACAGTCCCTTTTTCTTTCAAGAAATCTACTGCGTGATTAATGGTCAACACAGGGTCTTCATAAAAAGGAACAACGCTAGGCTCCACACCACGGCAAAGAGCTAATTTTCTACATGTCTCAGGAGTATCAGCAAAGGCATGAATAGCAGCAGCTGGGCGGAACATCGCTGCTTGCACAGCCATAAGGCCGCGTTTTGTGAACACAACGATTTCTGAGTTTTCTACATTATTAGCAAGACCAATCGCCGCTTTCACAACCTGCTCTTTATCTTCAGATAACTCTACCAAAGAACCATTCCCCATAGTGCCACTGTTTTCAATACGGCGAGCAATGCGATCCATTGTCTCAACACAACGAACTGGATATTCCCCAACGGATGACTCACCAGAAAGCATAATCGCGTCGGCTTCCTCATAGACAGCTGTAGATACATCCATCGCTTCCGCGCGAGTAGGAGTAGGATTCGTGATCATGGACTCCAACATATGAGTCGCCACAATGACGCGGGTCCCTAAAGCATGACAACGCTTATTGATACGGCGCTGGATAAGAGGAAGATCTTCCACGCCTACTTCGATACCGAGATCACCCCGAGCAATCATAATCACATCCGAAGCCTTGATGATATCATCAATATTCCGAACAGCTTCCTGATCTTCGATTTTAGAAACAATATTTGCCTGCCCTCCCAGCTTCTCCATCGTACTACGAATCTCATTTACGTGAGCTGCATCACGAACAAATGAACCAGCTACAAAATCAGCTTTAAGCTCTACGGCAAGAGCGAGATCATTATGATCCTTCTCAGTCATCGCAGGAAGGTTCAATCGTGTTCCCGGAAGGTTAATGTGACGGCGATTTCCTATCTTACCTTCTGTTTTCACAGAACAGATGATACGGTCATCATGCTTCTCATCAATATGCATCAGCATCGTTCCGTTATCGACAACGAGCTCGGAGCCAGCCTCTACATCATCCATCATGCCTTCATAATTGACTGTCGTAGAAAACGGCATGGTCGGCTCCGAAGAGGCACGGCGGAATTCAACCTTATCACCCACTTTTAGAACAAATGGGGCTTCGAGATCACCTGTACGAATAGATGGGCCTTGAAGATCAAAAAGAAGGGCTACATTCTTGCCCTTTTCTTCAGCATGACGGCGGATATGATGAGCGACTTGGCGGCACTCGTCATAGTGGGCATGACTCATATTGAAGCGAAACACATTCACGCCAGCATCGATCATGTTACTGATCTGTTCTGAAGGGAAAATGGCTGGCCCCAAGGTTGAGATGATACTTGTTTTGCGAAACATAGTTTTTGTGTAGTAAGTTAATTGGACCAGCACCCATATCTCAGAGCCAAAGCCGCGTTGCGGCGGATGGTAAGGAGAAAATCGCTACTGACAAGCTTAGGATGCGTTCCCCTAAACTCTTTTTTCCGAAAGGGCCTGAATCAAGCCTTGCACCTTCCCAAAATCTTTCACTCCAGGCGAAATTTCGGCTCCTGAGGCGACATCCAAAGCTGCTGGACGCACCAACTCTACAGCCTTCGCTGCATTCTGCTGAGTAATCCCCCCTGCAAGTACAACTGGCGTGGCTGGATTCGCCAAAATCAGAGAAGCCGCCAAATCCCAATCAAACACAGCACCCGTCCCCCCATAAACACCAGGCGCATGAGCATCTAGTAACAGTGCCGTTGCCCCAAAGTCATGAATCGATTCTAATGAAGCCGCATTCTTTACTCCTATCGCCTTTATAAAAGGGATTCCCCCCTTCACGAAAGGGCGACAATATTCTGGTGTCTCATCACCGTGAAACTGCACGAGATCAAGATCCCCCCGCTCCACTAAGCGTTGCGGCAGAGCTGGATCTGCATTCACAAAGACACCGACACGAACGATCTTACCGGCCACAGCACGCAAAAACACAGAGGCCTCTTCTGGATCAATATATCGCTTCGACTGAGGCCAATAGTTGACTCCCAAAGACTCCACCCCTAATTCACAAAGCTGCCTAGCATCTTCTGCGCGAGTAATGCCACAAATTTTTAAACTAACAGAATCAGAGGTTAAAAAATCCATATCATATTCCTCTAATGGCCCCCCTATTGATTCGCCTTCACAATCATTGCGTAGGCATTATGATTGTGAATAGATTCAAAATTCTCAGCCTCCACCTTATACCAAAGAATATTATCCTGCGCATTGGAACGAGCGGCAATGTTACGCACTAGATCCTCTACAAACACAGGGTTATCATAGGCCCTCTCCGTTACAGCCTTCTCATCAGGCCGCTTCAGTAGACTATATAATTCACAACTAGCAGACTTTTCGACTAAATCGATCAGATCCTCAATCCAAATAGGATCTTTGAACCTGACAGAATAGGTCACCATTCCACGCTGATTATGAGCGCCATAATCACTAATCGCCTTCGAACATGGGCAAAGTGTCGCAACAGGAACAAAAACAGTCAGAATAAAGTCAGAAGAACCATCTTTATTAGCCTCTACCTCAAACTTCACTTCATAGTCCAGTAAACCTTCTTTCCCCGTTACAGGTGCGGCCTTAGAGCGGAAGAAGGGAAATTGAAATTCCACGTGAGCTCGATTAGCAGAGAGCACTTCCAGCATCTCCACCGGCACTTTTGTCACATCACGCACATCTAAGCAATTCCCATGGGCACTGAGCACCTCGACAAAACGGCTCATATGCGTTCCTTTGAAGTGATGCGGTAAATCAACAGCTAAAGCAGTCACGGCCACAGTTCTTTGAGTGGACCCTGCTTTCTCTCTCACCTCTAGGGGAAACCGTAAAGCTTTCACCCCTACACGATCAATCGCTATATTGCGGTCATCGATCTCGTTCTGCGTATCTTTGAGCTCCTTCATATCTTAATAGCTGATACCTCTCTAAGAATGATTTCGTAAAACAAAATGAGCTTGCTTGGGCGCACCAAGCAAGCTCTGAAAAACTATCTTACATTCTCGTCCCCAAAAAAGCCTTAAGGAAGGATGTTCACAGCGCGTGCACGCTTAATCTCACGGGTAATGTGACGATGCATCTTCGCAGATACGCCAGTAACACGGCGTGGGAGAATTTTACCTGTTTCGGTAGTGAACTTACTAAGCAAATCAGCATTCTTGTAGTTAACAAGCTCAAAAGGAAGGTCAATACGACGGCGAGTCATTTGACGGTTTGCCTTACGGAATGCGATGCGGCGTTCGACGGTCTTAGGTTCAGTCATAGTATAAAAAAGTAGAAATGAGAGCTATACGGATTAACGAAGCTCACGATGAAGCGTACGACGCTTAAGATTAGGATTATATTTCACCTTCTCCAGGCGGCCTGGAGTGTTAAGGCTTTTCTTATTACGAGTGGAAACGTAGCGTGAAGGTGATTCACCCAGCGCCCTTGCCTCTGTGCATTCGAGAATGATAATATCGCGTGACATAATTTTTACTGAAAGTTAAAAAAATCGAGAGGCGGAAGCTAATCGATGCAGACAATAGGTCAAGCGAAACTGAATCTTTTTAAAAAAAACACCTTAAGATCTCCGTAATACCTACTTGGGCATACCTTGCCAAGCCCGTTGGCCCATGCTTTATTATTCCCATGCGCATGAAATTCAGCGATCCTAGAACATCGGTAGGCCCGTCACTCCTTCCAGTCTCTCTGTCCCTCTTTATCCTTAATATCGCCATTCATTTCTTCGACGAACTAAAAGATGAACAATACTTCATCTATGGCCATGCCAGCTATGGTACCATCATCCACCTAGGTCAATACTGGCGCCTCTTGACCTACCAATTCCTTCATGCAGATCTCATACACTTGGGCTTTAACATGTATGCCCTTTGGGCCTTCGGTCACTACGTGGAAAGCTACTGGCGCAAATGGTGGAAGTTTCTTGCATTCTATCTCATCTCAGGCTGCGCAGGCGCACTATCTTATATAGCACTACTCCACCTTGGGCTATTACAGGGCAACCCTTGGACTCCTCTAGTCGGAGCATCCGGCTCCATTTATGCCATTTTAGTTGGAGTCGCTGTACTCGCCCCCAATAGCTATGTAAGGCCTATGTTTATAAGCCAGCCCATGCCCCTCAAAACCTTCGCCCTCTTATTAATTGGAGTAGGCGTCGTCGTCGTCTGGAGTAATGGCGCCAATGCCGGGGGAGAAGCAGCCCACCTAGGTGGCGCTCTATTGGGTTATATTTTGATGAAAAACTCCATGCATCTGAGACGCTAATATCTTTGAGCCCACTTCACATTCTTTCCTATGCCACCTTTTGACAATCGCCCCTCTTTCTTCCGTATTGGGACATTACCGTTCGCCATCACGGAAATCATTATTCTGCTCCAAGTCATAGGCATGCTTCTCGTTGTCATATCCCCCGGCACATTGATTCAGAATACACAATTCTCCTCCCCTCACATTCTCTCTGGCGAGCTATGGCGCCTCATCACCTACCAACTCTTTGATCCACCCTCTCTACCCTGGGCTCTGGGGCTTTTCCTATTTTACAGCTTCGGCAAGCAAGTAGAGTCCGCTCTGGGACAAAAAGCTTACATCCGCCTCATCTCCGGTTCCTTACTACTTCCAGCCCTAATCGGCCTCATCGTTGCACAACTCCCCTTCATTGGCCCCACTTCAGGCTTTCTAGGGAATCAAATCTTAAGCCTTTCCGTGTTCTGCGCCGCGGTATCGATGCGACCTAATCACACCATTCCCTTTCTCGCTATTCGGCTAAAATGGCTTGCTTCCGTTATCGTCACCATCACTCTCCTCCAATTCATCATGATTTCCTTCTGGCTAGGAGCTTGCATGCTCTTGACCGGAGTTTACTTCTCTATTTCATACATGTTAAAAACGGGGCTCGGCACACGCCTTTTTAACCCCCTCAGCCATCGAGGAACAAAGCCTAGACGCAAAAAGACAAAACCCTCGGAACCAAAAATAAAACCTCGCAGTCGATTCACTTCACAACCTAATTCCGAGGTTGATTCCATTTTAGAAAAAATTTCCGCACACGGTTTTCAAAGCCTCAGTCCATCTGAAAAAGAGACATTGAATCAGGCTTCTCAGAACAATAAATAACGCACTTCCTACCTCCCCCGATATCTCAGCTTCACCGTTTCTTCACTTTTCTTTTGTGCAAGGAGGCTTGCCTTACGCCCATTTTCTAGGCATGACTGCAGTTCAGCAATGAGCTCATCTATCTCCAAAGCCTCTCAATCAGGCACCTCCAAAGCAATAGAAACAGGCCCAACACCTCAACACGTAGCCATCATTATGGACGGAAATGGTCGTTGGGCCCGTGAGCGTGGACTCCCCCGTAGAAATGGACACCGCGCTGGAGCTGAAGCTCTAAGAGAGATTGTAGAAGCCTGTATCGAAACTGGGGTGCATTACCTTACGGTCTACGCCTTTTCCTCAGAGAACTGGAGCCGCCCCCCTGAGGAAATCAAAGCTCTCATGGCTTTATTAGAACGCTTTCTAAAAGAAAAAACGAAGGAAATGATGCAGCGCAATGTCCGCCTCACCTCCATAGGCCGTACAGACATGCTTCCTGAGCGCACGCAAAAACAGCTCCGGCTCACCACAGAACAAACGAAACATAACACGAAGCTCACTCTCTCTTTAGCCTTATCCTATGGCTCTCGAGAAGAAATAGTCGATGCCACACGCAGCATCGCACAAGATGTCGCAGCGGGTCACCTATGCCCGGAGGACATCGACAACGCCCTAATTTCTTCCCGGCTATACACTGCTGGTATTCCTGATCCTGACTTGCTCATCCGTACCTCTGGAGAACTTCGCCTCTCTAACTTTTTACTTTGGCAGATTAGTTACTCCGAAATCATAATCACAGAAAAGTATTGGCCTGAATTCCGCAAAGCGGAATTCCACCAAGCGCTTGAAACTTACCGAGCACGCCATCGCCGCTTTGGCGCTCTTTAACACCTCTCAACAACCATGCCAAAGCCAACTACAGACACAGAACGCACCCTCTTACTCGTCGACCCAGATCACGATTATCTTGACTGGGCCAATAAGCACCTAGAAGCACCGGACGTAAGAATTCTTCGTTGCGACAGCTCAGAAAACGCCGTCAAAATTTGTGAGCGCACATCCGTAGAGCTCGTCATAGCCGATATGATCCTTGAGCCCTTTGATGGTTTAGAGCTCATCACCCGCCTCCGGGCAAACCACCCTGACATCATTATTATCCTCACCGCCGGATTTCCCAGTGCGGCACAAATTATCAGAGCCACCCAACATGGAGCACATGATATTTTAAGAAAAGAAAGCCTCCCCTTCGAGCTCCGCACCACCGTAGAGACCGCATGGCAAACTGTCGAAAGTCGCCGCACAGCAAACGAGCATAAGCAAACCATGCCCAATCAGGCAGGAAATGGCAGAATCAAAGTCATCGGAGCCTCACGGGCCTTTCAAGACGTTTTTAAACTCGTCGGCCGAGTAGCACGCACAGATGCCCCCGTCCTCGTAACAGGAGAAAGTGGAACAGGCAAAGAACTCGTCGCTACCGCAGTCCATGAATACAGCCCTCGCCAAAAAAACAATTTCATCGCCATCAACTGCGGAGCCATTCCTGAAAACCTACTGGAGAGCGAACTTTTTGGTCATGAAAAAGGCTCCTTCACTGGAGCTTCAGCGCGTAGAGCAGGCCGCTTTGAACAGTGTGACAACGGCACTCTCTTTCTCGATGAGATCGGGGACATGCCCTTACCCGTCCAAGTCAAGCTACTACGCGTACTGCAAGATGGCAGTTTCTCACGGGTGGGAGGGAACGAAACCCTTACCAGCGATGTCAGAATTGTCGCCGCCACCAATAAAGATTTAGCAGAAGAAGTCTCCCAAGGCCGCTTCAGAGAAGATCTTTACTACCGGCTCAATGTTGTAGAACTAAAGTTACCCCCTCTCAGAGAACGATCAGAAGACATCCCCCTATTAGCAGAGTTCTTCCTACATAAAATCACTCGTAAAAACGGCATGGCACGCATCCGCCTATCAGGAGAGGCCATTTCTGCATTACAAGAACACCGATGGCCAGGTAATGTCCGCGAACTCGAAAACACCATTGCGCGGTCTTGTGCCTTAGCCGCTTCCGATGTTCTCCTAGCAGAAGACATCCCTATCGCCACCCCCATCCACAGAGCCAAAGAACTCAGCGAAACATTAGATAAACTCATTTTCTTAGCACCTCCCGATGTCAATATACTCGAGTGGCTGCCTCAGCGCCTTGCCCAACAAGCCATTGAACAACACGAAGGTGACAAACACTTAGCCGCACAGCAAGTCAACTCCTCCGTAGATTCCCTAACTAGTTATCTAAACTCATAACGCCAAACCAATCTAATTTTAACATTAAACCCCCCCTCTAACTTAAGGACTCATAAAACTGCAGATTAAAAATAGTTATTTACTTCATCATCAAATAAATTACAATTCCATCGTGCTATTCAAAGTATTACATGAATGAACCCCTGCATATTCTTATATACACATAATATTTGATACATTAATATAAAACATTACCTTCTATATGAAATCTATTTGTCTTTTACTAGCGCTCAGTCTTACCCCCGCATATTCAACAAGCATTCTATTAGCAGATTATACTAATGCAGCACCCGCAGCTGGCGTTGCCAATTTCTCTGCTACTGTGAACACTGGAGCTCAAGGCTCATTTTCTTATCTTTATGCAGCTGAGTCCACTACCACTCCAGGCACCGTCACCCCCTTCATCACCCTTGGCACAGGAGCAAGTTTAGATCCAGATGATCCCGTTCTTGGCAACGGTCTTGATCAGTCTACTTTAGTTTTGTTTACTCAAACAGTCGGAGCAAACTACCGCTTTGCTACTGGCCCTAGCGGCAGCCAGGGAGCTCCCTTCAATTTCCTTAACCTTAACCAGACAGCCCTCCACCCCGGAAGTGGTAACTCAGGCCCCATCGTCCAATACACATTAGACAGCAGTGACCTAGCAGCTGGAAGTAGCCTGCAAATAGGTTACGATCTGAATAATACCAACTCAAATGGTAACGGAATAGAACTCGTCGTCTTTGTCAACAACGTCGCCAGCCACATCAGCGCTACTACTGATGGAGCTCCTGTAGCAGGCAGCTTCATATTCGACTCTAGCAGTTTAGCCGCAGGGGATACCGTCTCATTATGGTTTAACAACTTAGGAAGCAATGGTGCAGATGCTACAGAAATCAACAGCCTTACCATCACTGCAGTCCCAGAGCTAAGCTCCACTTTACTACTTGGCCTTACTAGCCTCTGCATAGCATTCCGTCGCAAACGTTAGGCACACCGTACACCCTCAAAGCCCAAAACGGATAAAGCGAGAGGGCTCACTATCATCCATAAAATCCGATCATATCAAATGATATCGATTTCTGATGATGCCATAAAAGCAAGCTACTTTACGGAAGGCTCTTTGAGTTAAACGTACATTTCAAATTAATCTCAGATTAGTATTGTCATCTAGCACAAATAAAACCACTCTATCATCACATTTGCGACTCTCGCTTTTTTAAAGCACCCCTTCATTCTATTCTATATCAATAGAACTGCTAGTGTTGCCCCGCTATTACTAACTATTTCTTTCTTTCTAGTTCTGCTCTCTCCCGTTGAAGGTCTAACTTCGTAATCTTCTTACCTAGTAATCTACGCCCCATCCACAAGCCTGCTAAGGCACCACCCAAATGGCACGCGTGGCTAACAATACGATTATCCCCAAGAAAATTCAGCTTGGCCTCTTTCTGCTGCACCACATTGAATTCTTCAGGAAAGGACACCTCGGAAAATAACTGTAATTCTGGGCGGCTCGCAACCAACCAGATCAAACTCAATAAAATTCCATACCTCATAGCTTTACCCCGAATAAAGGTAGGCCACATTCGCGCTTCTGGAGCTAACACAGTCAAACACATCCATAGCGCTAAGACTCCACCAGACATACCAACTAGCCACGGCTCGCGAAAACCATGATACGCCAGCCTAGCACCCACTAACACGTGGGCAATGGCACCAGAACAAACACCAAGAGCAAATGTAGCCAGAGATTTCCGCCCCCCCACATAACACATCATCCTCCCTCCAAAAATCCATAAGCCTATGATATTAAACACTAAATGAAATAACCCCGCATGCACAAAGGCATAACTAAATAACGTCCAGACAGCTCCATCCATCAATCCCTGATAATAGCAACTTAAAGGATAACGAAGAAGAACCTCCTCCACACCACCAAAAGAATCAACCCCAATTTGCACCGCTACCACAACGACAACGCACAGACTCAGCCAGTCCCATCCAGGCCTATGAAGCCCCTTCAACCAAAGCTTCCAGCTCTCTCCAAAAAATCCCATGCGCACTGCTATAGCATACCTTTATGCATAGAACCACCCAGGATCTCGTTTTCATTGTGCCCGAGTCACAAAAACCATTCTTCTCTCCATCAAGGAAGCTGACTCAAAGCCTGTAAGCATATTGACAACTTCATAAAGCAATTTGTCCATAACACCTCAATGAAAACCAAGAAAACACTCAGTCCTAAGAACGTGGTGTTATTAAAGAATCCGCCCAATTTTCTCATAGCTTCCATCAAAAAGATGAACTGAAGCAACATATAGCAATACATTCAACCCAAACATCTTCTATAACCTATGAAGTCTATCCTCACTATATTCACTCTAATTCTTAGTTTCTCCCATGTCTACTCTACAAGCATCCTTTTAGCTGACTACACTGCAACAGCATCGGCAGCAGGCGTCGCAAACTTCTCTGCTACCGTCAACACTGGGGCCCAAGGTTCATTTTCTTACCTCTACGCCGCTGAATCCACATCCAACCCAGGTACCGCCACTCCCTTCATCACACTTGGCACAGGCACAGGATTAGATGCCAATAATCCTACTCTAGGCAACGGTCTCGATCAATCTGCTCTGGTCTTATTCACTCAAACTGTCGGAGCAGACTATCGCTTCGCTACTGGGCCGCTCAACAGCCAGGGGGCTCCCTTCAACTTCCTTACTCTGGGTCAAACAGACTTCCATCCTGGAAATGGCAACTCAGGGCCCATTGTTCAATACGCACTAGATTCCAGTGATCTAACATCAGGAAGCAGCCTACAAATAGATTATGATTTTAATAATACCAACCCAGTAGGAAATGGTGTAGAACTTGTCGTCTTCGTGAACAACGTGGCCAGCCATGTCAGTGCCACTTCTAATAACAGTACTGTAGCGGATAACTTCACGTTTGACTCTAGCAGCTTAAACGCTGGAGACACCATCTCATTATTCTTCAATAACCGAGGTAGCAATGCTGGAGATGGTACAAATATCAACAACCTTACACTCACCTCCGTGCCAGAGCCTGGATCTACTTTGCTATTCGGCTTTGCGACTCTTTCCTTGGCACTCCGCCGAAGACGATAAATCGCATACCAGTCTATAAGAAGGCTAAAGAGCTATGGTCGATACAGGCACAACGTAAATCCTTAGCCTTCTTTTATGAGCACCCGCCTCTCAAAGCTGCTTAGAGCATCGTTCCGTTAATAAGGATACTCCTGTCGAATCTTAGGAAGCTCTGAGCAGCTTTGAGAGGCGGTAGGAAATGAATTTAGAGCAATATATTGCTAACCTGATTGCTTCTCTTGATCTCAAAAATGAGAACAAAAAGCACCTCCTTGATCCATTTTTTCAGATTCCAAGCGGCGGCGGCGAGAACTAGATTGACTACTACTTCTTCCCCTCCTTTGAGGAAGCCTCTTGCCATGCGATCGTCAATTTTGAAGTGACCATGGCAGGTTCCATCGCCGCTCGCCTGCCGTCATTGCGTTTCCTCAGCTTTTTAACGTTAATCACATCCTTCCAACTAAGTTTTCAAGGGGCGACTACTCTACGGCCTACCCCTACGCTCCCAAAGCAATGAATCACGCAAGAACTCGCCTTAAGGCTAAATCTTTAACTACCCTTATCTTTTACTTCACTAAGGTCGTTAATTGTAGATTGGAAATGCCCCCCCTTCGTATGGGTAATGATTTGATCCCCCTCTGATAAAAGATTTAAATCCTTAATCGCCTGCCCTTTGGCATTCATCGTTATTGTGAAGCCCCGCTGGAATGCGGATTCTGGGCCTAATGTTTTTAAGAGCTTTCCATAATGAGACAGCTCTGCTGCTCTTTGGCTAATCTGCAGATGAACAGCTCGCTCCAGTTGAAGGGTGAGGTTAGAAAGACATTCTGTTTGACGCTGAACAATATTACTAACATGAAATTGTTCCAGGCGCACCCCTATACGGTCTAACTTATTCTGCTGAAGCTGGAGCCAAGCCTCAGCAGCTTGGCATAGCTCCAGATAACTTTGTTCCAGCCTTTGCACAGGCTCTCGGAGTAACCTGTCACTGGATTGAGAGAGGCTCCCCCGCTTTGCTTGCATCAATCTCAGTTGGAGGTTTTCTAATCGATTATTCAGCCCTCGGTCTAGGCTTTGCTTCAGTGCTTCTATCCGTTGAAGGAGCTCATCTCTATCTGCGGAGAGAAGCTCAATAGCAGCACTAGGTGTCGGCGCGCGCATATCTGCAACAAAATCTGCTATCGTAAAGTCAATTTCATGCCCCACTGCCGAGATGACTGGTATGGAGCAGGCAGCAATCGCCCGAGCAACAACTTCCTCATTAAAGTTCCAAAGGTCTTCCAGTGATCCTCCTCCGCGGCCAATAATGAGAACATCAACACTTGGAAGCTGGTACTGCTCAGGCTCAGACCACTCATTAATCGCTTGTGCTATTCGCCGCTCCGCCCCCTTACCCTGCACCGTCACATCATAAAGATACGCTTGTATCCATGGAGCACGGCGTGAGAGAATATTAAGCATATCCTGCAATGCCGCACTTGTCCCCGAAGTAATCAGACCTAAACTTAGAGGATGAGTAGGTAGGGGCCGCTTCTTAGATTGCTCAAAGAGGCCCTCTTCTTTCAGTTTCTCTTTGAGAGCTTCGAACCGAGCTTGTAATACTCCCTGTCCGTCTTCTTCGATTTGACGAATAATCAGCTGCACACTGCCGCGGGCCTCATAGAGAGAGACTTCGCCAAAAACGCGCACCTGCATACCCTCTTTCACATTCGTCTTCGTCTTTCGTGCATTACCACGGAATAAAACCGCGCTAATCTGGCCTCCATCATCTTTTAACGTAAAATAAACATGGTCACTGGATTGGCGGCGTAAATTCGATATCTCCCCCTCTACCCAAATCTCTCCTAGCTCTACTTCGAGCAAATTTCGCATACGACGTACTAGGCGGGTGACAGTAATAGCAGATCGTTTACTCATAACGTTTCGATTAAATCTGCTTCTTCCGCTCTGCTAATACACCAATAACAATGAATCCTATCAAAGTAAGGGCGATAAGATTCAAGTCCGATGCATTCGCTAACTGAGATTCAAGCACCTGCGCTATCTGGAAGGTCAACCAACCATACCCAAACGCACAGAATACGATAAAGACGAGTACACGTAAGATAAAGTGCCATTGTTTAATAAGATCACGAAGTAATAGGACAATTTCTCTTCCATAAATAACCAAAAACGCAGCAACCCAAGCAAGAGTTACTTCATAAAGGTGAATTCTGAGCCATTCCGCACAGCTGTGAACCAGTTCGTTAAGATCCATGTGGCAACTATCTCTAGTGGGCGATCGATGTCCAGCCACTATTAACAGAGGTATTCTGAATCTGTGCCCTTATTTCGGGGTATCAAAAAGAGAAGAAAAACTCCATACCAGTGGTATGAAACGATTCGCTGTAATGTGTAAAGCTAGATTAGGCCAATAGGCTGGAGGCCATCGCACGGGCTTCCTCTCCCTGCCCACCACCAAGCATTCTCACTAATTCATCAATTCTCTGTTCTCCTGCCACTGCTCGCAACCGAGAAACCGTTCTACCAGATTCAACTACCTTGGTGACGACAAAGTGCTCATCAGCCACTGCTGCTACCTGGGGGAAGTGAGTGATGGAGATGACCTGATGATTGGCCCCTAACACGGCCATTTTCTCTCCTACTGCTCTTGCAATTTCTCCACCTACATTCGCATCAATTTCATCAAACACCATCAGTGGCGTTGAATCCTGATCTGCTAAAGCACTCTTCACGGCCAGCATCACACGCGAGATTTCTCCACTAGATGCAATTTGCTTTAACGGTTTCAGAGGTTCTCCGGGATTCGGGCCAAATTGAAAATCGACAGTTTCTAATCCACTGGCAAATGGAGCATCTAAGGCGACAACAGCTAATGCAAATTCTGCCTGCTGGAAGCCTAGATCCTTCAGGTGCTGTGCTATCTCAGCCGCTAGCTTCGGCGCGGCCTTCTTCCGCTTTCTCGTAAGTTTTTCAGCTGCTTGATTCACTGCCACCAAGCTCTGTTTTGCGATTTGCTCTAGCTCATGAAGCCGCTCACCCCGGTTCTCAATAGAATCTAGGCGCTTCGCTGCCTGCTCCAGATGCTCAAGCACTTCTGAAAGGGAGGGGCCATACTTCCTCTTCAGGCTCTCATAGCTATGAATTCTTTCTTCTAGCCTCTGTAGCTCACTTGGATCTGATTCTAAATGCTCTGCATAGTCTAATACACCACGCTCAAGCTCTTGTATCTCTAGCACGGCTTGATCTAGCCCGCCTAACAGGTCGACGACACTGGAATCATACTTCTCAAGTTCTCTAGCCAGTCTCTGCACCTCTCCTAATTGGGCCATGACAGCACTTTCCCCAAGTAAACTTACGATCTGCGCGGAAACATGTTCCAGCTTACTCGCGTTCGAGACACGAGAATAGCGATCCTCTATCTCCGCTTCTTCTTCTAGACAAATCTCAGCAGATGAAATCTCTTCTACTTGAAATCTCAGTAGATCTAGTTCCTGTTCATTGGCCTGCTCTGATTTCTGCAATACTTCCAATTCATTCTGCACACTCTTCCAGGCTCTATAAGCCTTTCCATAATTCGCTTTTTCAAGCTTAGCCACAGCATAAGCATCTAACATCTGCAATTGCCGTTCGTTCGAAAGTAATGATTGGTGATCATGCGGGCCATGTAAATCTACGAGATGCGCACCTAGCTCCCTGAGCACCCCTAAGGTCGCTGGGGAATTATTAATAAACTGGCGGTTACTACTGGAGCCAACGACGCGTTTAATAATGAGGCTAGAATCCTCACAGGCTTCAATCCCAGCTTCATCCAGAATAGAATTGATGATCGTTCCATCAGAAAGCTCAAATACGGCTTCTACGGTACAGGAGCTCTCACCTGTCCGAATCAGCGTCTTATCAGCTCTTTCTCCCAGTACTAATTTCAAAGCACCTACAATCACAGACTTTCCTGCTCCTGTTTCACCGGTAATTCCGACTAAACCTGCATCTATTTGCCAAGTAAGCTTGTCAACTAGAGCCAAATTAGAGATTTTAAGTAAGGTAAGCATCAGTTTTACGTAACGTAACGGATTATGCAAGGCTTCATCACAAGCGCAACTCACATCCACTTTTAAATCAATAATTTCTATGGAGTTCCAACTCACATTTTTAGGCACAAGCACATCTGTAGGCATTCCCGTCATCGGCTGTGACTGCTCTACCTGCCTTTCGGATCTCCCTATGAACCAACGAATGCGCTCTTCTGTACACATTCAGACAAATACAAATTCTATCCTTGTCGACACAGGGCCAGATCTTCATTTTCAAGCACTTAGGGCAGGCCTAACCGAAGTTGATTCTGTGATATATACCCATGCTCATATGGATCATATCACAGGGTTTGATGAATTACGGGCATTTTGCTGGAGGCGAGATACCCCTCTCCCTCTATATGGCAGCAAAGCCTGTATGGAGGAAATTCAGCGTATGTTTCGCTGGGCTTTCGATTCCAACAATACGTACCGAGGTTACGTCAAGCCAGACGCTAAGATCGTCCACTCCACATTTTTCATCGGAGACTTAAGCATCCTGCCCTTACCCGTCCAACATGGCTCTGTGGAGACTCATGGGTACCGATTTGATACCCCCTCTGGGCGATCCATTGCTTATATACCGGATGTCAAAACCATTCCTGAATCGACGTTTTCCCTACTCGATTCTCTAGACACTCTCATTATCGATGGGCTAAGGGAAGAACCTCATCCCACACACCTCTCTATATCAGAGGCCTGTGATATTTCCAAAAGGCTGGGGTCTCCACAAACACTACTCACTCACATTTCCCACGAAACAAACTGTCTCCAATGCGCGAAAGATCTCCCTCCTAACGTGCAATTCGCCTACGACGAACAAATCATTTCTTACTAACTGCTCAACGAACAAGACTCAAACAATGAAAACATTCTTTTTCCTGACATTCCTTTTAACTCTAACATTACAGGCATCTCCAAAGCCTATTGCTAGAAACTCTGTTGCTATCCTATACAACTCTAACATTGCTGAATCGAAACAACTCGCAGAATATTATGCAGAACAAAGAGGTATCCCGCACAACAATCTCATTGGCCTTGCCTTATCTAAGGCGAATACCATAAATCGTTTAGAGTACCAAAACACACTAGAGCAACCCCTTCGTGACACATTCAGTAAAAACTTGTGGTGGACTCTACGTAAAGACCAGGAGGGCCGCTCTATTTCTGTGCGTAATAACATTAAGCTGCTCGTCTGTATGCGCGGAGTTCCTTATGGGATCCAACGTAGCAATGATCCCGCTCATGGATCAAAAAATGAAGCTTCCGTCGATAGTGAGCTTTCCGTCATCGGTGTCAGCGGTCTCCCCATACAGAATTTCACAAATAATCCTTACTTTAAAAAAGATCTCCCTTTTTCTGAGAGTAAACTAGAGCACGCTCTATTGGTTGGCCGTATCGATGGACCTAGCTATCAAACTTGCCGCCGTATGATTGACGATGCCATAGCAACTGAGAAAACAGGGCTCTGGGGGATGTGCTACTTAGATCTTTCTAAAAAAGGGGCTGGTTACAAAGTAGGTGACGACTGGATCAACAACATTGAAACTCAAAATTGGAACGAAGGCCTCCCGACCACGAAAGATAATAACCTCCAAACATACCTCACGAACTATCCTTTCGAGGATCCATCTCTCTACTACGGCTGGTATACTCCAAATATAAATGGCCCTTTTCTAAACCCTAACCTTAAATTTCAGCGCGGAGCAATCGCTATTCATCTCCACTCCTTCAGTGCCCAAGCTCTAAGAAGTGACAAAAAAAGATGGTGTGGTGCCTTACTCGAACGTGGTGCTGCCGCCACTGTAGGAAATGTCTATGAGCCATACCTCCAATACACACATCAATTTGATATTTTACACGATCGCCTTCTCAAAGGCTATTCCCTCGTAGAAGCAGCCTACATGGCGCACCCTACGTTATCATGGCAAGGGGTCGTATTAGGAGATCCCTTATATAGGCCTTTTCTTCACTTCGATACAGGTAAAGGCATCATCGAAGATCTAGATAGACCTTATCGTGCAGCCCGCACAGCATGGCAGAGGTGGAAGAATGAACCTGACACTCTCTCTAAAAAACTCCGTGCGGCGGGAGCTAAAACGAACAATGCCCGATACTATGAGATTCTTGGCCTCCATCAACGCTACCAAGGAGACCTCCAGAATGCCGTCATTATCTTTACCTCTGCGGTCAATCTTTATTACAATCCGGCCTCTCGCCTACGGATCCGGCTCCATATTGTCGATATGTATCGTGAAATAGGAAAGAAAGAGAAAGCTATTTTACTCCTACAAGAGATCATAAACCACAGCCAAGGTTTACCCGAACTATCCGCAGCCAAGGCTTTAATGAACATTCTCAACCCACCGCCTCCAGCTATTGTTCAACCTCAAAAAAGCCCAACTCCATAGCTTACGCTTTACTCATCACTCTATCATCTAACGATAAATATCTGAGGTTTTATAGAGAACACTCTAATACTTTTCTTCTCCATATTTCTAAAAAACAGTGTGTGTTTGAGGATGAGTAGACTCTAAAATTAAGTCAATCCATGTGCCCCTAACACACACTGTGAGAACATCAGAAGTACATTCCCTAGGAATGCACTTCCATCAAATTAACCCTGCAAATTAGCCAAGTCTTCTTGCAAATCCTCTAACACTCCTGTTAGAACCTGGATAGAGCTATCTGGGAAGCCATTCTCGATAGCATTATCCAGAGCGCCCTGAACAGTCGCAATTCTTTCTTCAACTTCAGCAATGAGGTCAGCAACATCGGCCTCAGGAGCAGCTAATCTCTCAAGTAATTCCTCGCGAGCTGCTTCGAACTCTGCAGGGAAATTAGTTTCTGCATCAGCAATATCTGCAGCGATACGAAGTCTTAGCCTTTCAGAACGAATCTCTCTAAACACGCTGAACGTTAAGTCTTCACTTGATGCTACATTGCTTGCAGAGACTGCGGCAAGTTGTGCTGCAGTAAGTGCTACTCTTCTGTCAATTCGACGAGAAGGAGAATCTCTTTGCTCCAAGAGGAGCGTGCTTAATCTCTGCTCTGCCGCTTCAATACCAAAAGAATCTTGCTGTTCCTCAGATAATTCTATGACAGAGATACGCCCGTTTACGACTAAGCCTGGTAATCTGCTTTCGAGTGAACCGCTTTGAGCGCCTGCTACTGAGATTAGAGAAGCAAATGCTAATGCGGCTAGTTTTAATTTAGTTGTTTTCATTATTATTATAGTGTTTTACTTTTTAAAATGGGGAAACATACTCTTAATGGGAATAAATCGTTTCAGGGAGCAACATAGGAATTAATTCTATCATTATAATATCCATTAATTGCTGCCTTTAAATTTTCAGTTGATACCTTCTCTAATAAATAATTGTACTCCCCGTTAATTAGGGACAATTGGTCGTCTTTAAATAATTGCTCTGTTCCTTCTTCAAAGATTGAGTTTTTAATAGAGACTGGGCTGCCGTACGGCCCAATACTTTGATCCACAGTGACTCCGCCACCTATACCATCGATTAGCTGGATCAGTTCCTCTTTCTCTGGATCAGTTAATGAGCTCAACTCAGCAGAGTTCACATACTGATCAAGATCATCAATATACCTCTTCGAAGTTTCCGCTTTCTCTACTGCTCTGTAGTTTTCATAATCCTCTTCCTTCAGAATTTTTTTCAACAAATGATCATAATCTCCTTTTTGAAATTCCACTTCATCGAGTAGGGCTTGTGCTTCTAGCCTGCTTTTTTCAATTTGCGATGCTTGTAGAATAACCGCTTCTAACGAAGCCTCAGAAATATCAATTTCTGCAAATTTCTCTCTATAAGAAGCTCTTAATTCTTCTTTTTGTGCTTCAAATTGATAATGAATAAAGTTTAAAGCCCCTGCACTACTATCAGAAATCTTACTGGTTACATTGTTATTTTTCACGACATTTGTCGTGGCTTCAACTTCCCTAACTACTCGTGAAGCTCTTCTGTTAGGTTGGATGTTTTGCTCGGATCGCACAAACCTATCGACCCTACTCTTCTTTAGATCTAACTCTTCATCTACAGCAGCGGCTTCTTTCGTCTGTTTATTAAAATGAAATAAAACAGGTAAGTATCCTAAAGCTAATACTACTATTATTATCGTTTTTTTTGAACTTACACTCATCATATATAATTACGTCATAGAATCTAATCTAACTTCAACTCCTAGTTTTTCCGCTAATTTAGCCCCGTACTCTGAATCTGCTCGAAAAAACAAGCACAGTGCGCGCATAAGAATATCTTCATTCTCTACCTCCTTCAAGCTTCCAGCTAAATTGTTAATCAATCGATCTTGCTCTTCAGAATTCATAAGTCTATATAACTCTCCGGCTTGTACAAAATCATCTTGCTCATAATCTCTAGCCTGAGCTCCTGTGCTACCAGATACGGGAAGTGGAGAGGGTTTATAATAACTATTTTCCACTTCTTTACCATGACTGTTTGGCTCATAATTAAGAGCATCTCCTGCAGCACCATCATACATCGCCCCGTCCCGTTGATGATTGACGGCTTGCCTAGCCATATATGGGCAGTTCACTGGTATCTGTGTATAATTCGCCCCTAACCGATAGCGATGAGCATCCTGATAACCAAACAATCTTCCCTGTAACATTTTATCAGGGCTAGGTTCGATTCCCGGAATCATGTTACTGGGAGCAAAGGCGGCTTGCTCCACTTCTGCAAAATAGTTTTTCGGATTTCGATCTAACACTAACTTCCCAATATCACGGCAAGGGAACTCAGCATGCGGCCAGACTTTGGTGACATCAAAGGGATCAAAACGGCAAGTCGCGGCCTCTGCTTCTGTCATAACTTGAATCTGGACAGTCCACTCAGGAAAGTTTTCTTGGCTAATTTGCTCAAACAAATCTCTAGTCGCATGATCTGGATCTTTCCCTACCATTTCCGTGGCCTCAGCTGCGGTGAAATTCTCTATCCCGGTTTGAGTCTTGAAATGGAATTTCACCCATACTCTCTGCCCTTCTTGATTAATCAAAGCAAAGGTGTGGCTACCGTAACCGTTCATGTGACGATAGCTCTTAGGCGTGCCACGATCAGAAAATAAAATGGTCACCTGATGAATGCATTCTGGTGTATGGCTCCAGAAGTCCCATACCATCGTCGCGTCCTTGCAGTGTGTCGCAGGATGGCGTTTCTGTGTATGAATGAAATCGGGAAACTTTAAGGGATCTCGAATAAAAAAGACAGGTGTATTATTACCCACAAGATCCCAATTACCTTCTTCGGTATAAAACTTCAAAGCAAATCCACGTGGATCCCGCTCTGCATCACCACTTCCAGATTCCCCTCCCACAGTAGAAAATCTAAGAAAACACGGTGTTTTAGTTCCTGCCGCTCTAAAAGGTAGGGCCTTCGTCAAATCGGATAAATCTTCCGTAATTTCCAAATACCCATAAGCCCCTGCCCCTTTTGCATGCACGACTCTTTCTGGTATTCTTTCACGGTTAAAGTGAGCCAGTTTTTCCAGTAAATGCACATCTTGCATAAGTACAGGGCCATAACGGCCTGCTGTTTGAGAGTTCTGGTTATCTCCTACAGGGATTCCGTGAGCGGTTGATAAAATGTCCTCCTTCATGAACAAAGACATTATCAAAATTTTATTTATCCGTGAAATATTGACTATCGATACTATCGATAGGATGTTCCTATACAAAAATATGGAAATACGCCAACTCATCTACTTCCGAGCGATCATTAAAACTGGTGGATTCGGCGCTGCTGCCGAATTATGTTCAGTGTCACAACCATCACTCAGTCAACAAATTAAAAAGCTAGAAGAACAACTGGGAGAAACCTTGATCATACGCGCTCGTAATGGTTGCCAGTTAACTAGCGCAGGAAAATTACTCTGGGAAAGAGCCCACCCTCTACTAGAGCGCTGGGAATCTACCGAACGTATGTTTACCGATGAGTTGAAAGATTCTCAGATAAGCATCAGTCTCGGGGTGATTCCAACCATAGCTCCCTATCTACTTCCTGATAAAATACGTCAATTTCGAATCCATCTCCCAGAAGTCAAAATTGACCTATCGGAGGACAAGACTGAGATCCTACTCCAACAAATACTCACTGGAGAAATCCGCTTTGCTATCTGTAGCCACCTCCAAACTGTACCTAGCGGAATCACTGCAGAAACAATATTTCACGAGCCTCTATTGGCCGTCGTACCAAAAGAAGAGAAGAGAGATAGGCATCAAATCACCTACACAGAGCTACTTGAACAAACCCTTCTCTTATTAAAGGAGGGCCACTGCCTAAGTAGCCAGACTATACGACAATGCCGAGAGTACGATTTCCGGACATCAGGAGCTATCCGATGTGAGCATTTAGAGACCCTAGTTGGTATGATTGAAGCCAATCTGGGAATCGGCATCTTTCCTCAGATGACGGCTCATAGTTATCGGACAAGAAACGTGGATTTCTGTGAAGTCTCTGACAAAAATCTAACACGGCAAATCACCATTATTAGCCGTACCGAAACCGTCTTCACAGCCGCAGAAAAGCTAATGATCCAAATACTCATTGATAAGACCTCATACAACACTTAAACCGTCAAACAATAGACCTGAATTAGATCTCAGAGTAATACCCTATGCACAGGAACTCCCACACACACGTTCATCTCCAATCATTCCCCCAAATTTTAACTTCGTTTTTTCACCCCTATCTGACATCTCTCAGGCATGCTTCATAAAGCCAAGACGAACATTCTAGGAGTCACACAACAGGAACTTACCCAGTTCTTCTCCCTTCATGGTGGCTCAGAATACCATGCTTGTACCGTACTCGAGGCCATCTACAGGAAGGGTATTGTCCATTTGCAAGAAATCGAGGGAATCCATGAACGCTACCTTTCTCTACTGCAGCAACACTATGTGCTCGACGAGCTCGAAATCGCAGAGAGCCAAGGCTCCCATGATACAACTCAAAAATTTCTCTTCCGCTTAAACGACGGCCGTTATATCGAATCCGTTCTCATACCAGCAACCATCACTAAGGATGGGCAACGCTCATCTCGCATGACCGTATGTGTCTCTTCTCAAGTAGGCTGTGCCTATGGCTGTAAATTCTGCGCCTCAGGGCTCGATGGACTCACTCGAAACCTGACAACAGCTGAAATCATAGGGCAACTTCTCAAAATCCGCCAAACCAGTAATCATACCATCACCAATGTTGTCTTTATGGGAATGGGTGAACCCCTCGCCAATTTTAAAAACCTCAATAAGGCCCTCGATATTATCATCAGCCACAGAGGATTAGGCATTGGAGCAAGACATGTCACCGTATCCACATCCGGCCTAGTGCCCATGATACGGAAGCTATCTAACAGAAGACCTCAGGTGTCTCTAGCGATTTCTCTCCATGGGCCCAATGATGAAATCCGAGATAAAATCATGCCCGTAAACGCGAAATGGAATGTGGCAGAACTATTTGAAGCGCTCAAAGAATTCCGGGCATCCAACAATCAAAGAATCACTCTAGAGTACATACTCATCAAAGATATTAATGATAGCCTCCAAGCCGCCAAAGAACTGGCAGAGAGAGCAAAAAGTATTAACGGATTCGTCAATATCATCCCCTACAATACCGTAGAAGGCCTCGAGTGGCAACGGCCCAGCGAAGAACATTGCCACCAATTCCAAAACACAGTCAAAAACCTTGGGGTAATGACGACAATGCGACTAGAAAAAGGGCACGACATTGATGCCGCGTGTGGGCAATTACGTCTGCGTAAAGAAAAAACAACGCCCCATTAACAACAGATTTCTCCTGTTCTATTTCGAAATACCATCCAAACTACAATGAGCTTTATTATTCATCTACATGAATAACTTTTGAAGAAACTGGCACACTATTTGCTGATCTGCAGCCCATGCCAAATGATACACTCAACGTCCTAAACGTTAAGAACCCGAATATTCGAACGCTTCACTTTACTTGGATCGCATTCTTCCTCTCTTTTGTAGTTTGGTTTAATCACGCTCCACTCAGCCTAGTTATCTCTGAGACCTTTTCTCTTACCAAAGCACAATGGAAAGCTCTCTTAATTTTAAACGTCGCACTCACCATCCCTGCACGGGTCGTCGTAGGAATGTTGGTCGATAAATTAGGGCCACGAAAAACCTATAGCTCCCTCCTCATGATTACGGGAGTACTCTGTGCTTGGTTTGCCTCTGCACAGAGCTACGAACAACTCGCTATCGCACGCTTTGCCCTCGGATTTGCTGGAGCAGGCTTCGTCATCGGTATCCGTATGGTTGGGGAATGGTTTCCTGCACGTCAAGTCGGTTTAGCAGAAGGAATTTATGGAGGTTGGGGAAACTTCGGATCAGCTGCTGCGGCAATGGCCCTTCCTACTCTAGCCGTCATGTACGGAGGTGAAAACGGATGGAGAATGGCCGTCTATACCACAGGAGGCATCGCCTTCCTCTATGGCATTTTCTACTTCGTTGTTGCTAGGGATACACCCGCGGGAGCTACCTACTTTAAACCAAAGAAAGTAGGTGGTATGGAAGTATCGACACGCCGCGATTACTACCTCCTTATTCTAATGACAATACCTATGTATCTAGCCCTAGCTGTACTGAGCTGGAAGCTTTCACCAAGTGGAGTCGCTTTAATTAGCCATAAAGTAATGATCATACTCCTCTGTGTACTAGCAGCACTCTTCATCTTCCAGATTAGTCAAATCTACCGGGTCAACAAGACCATGTTAAAAGAAGGAAGTGTCCCTGAAATGTTCCGTTTCAAATTCAAACAAGTCGCTATTCTGGATTTAAACTACTTTGTCACCTTCGGCTCGGAACTTGCCGTCGTCTCCATGTTGCCTTTATTCTTCATGGAAACGTTCGGCCTATCACCCGTCAAAGCTGGTCTACTCGCCTCAGGCTTTGCCTTTATGAATCTAGTGGCACGCCCTGCAGGCGGACTTATTAGTGATAAATTCGGACGCAGAAAAAGCATGTTAATCTTTATGGTAGGCCTAGCCGTTGGCTATAGTCTCATGAGCCAAATCAATAGCGAATGGGCCATCCCTCTCGCCGTTATTTCCACCATGCTTTGCTCTTTCTTTGTGCAATCTGGGGAAGGAGCAGTATTCGCCATGGTTCCTCTCATACAGCGGCGCATGACAGGCCAGATCGCAGGAATGGCTGGAGCCTACGGAAATGTTGGTGCCGTCACCTTCCTCACCATCTTTTCTTTCGTAGATGCCTCTACATTCTTCATGATTATTGCAGGCTCCAGTGCTATTGGATTCATTGCCACACTCTTTTTAGAAGAGCCAAAAGGACACACGGCAGAAGTCATGCCTGATGGGTCTATAGAACTCATTGAAGTAGGATAGCATTCATCTGTGATCACCACACCACCCGATACAGCTCAACTGGAAGTCTCAGTTGGTCAATCCTCATCAGCAGGAAAAAAAGACGAAAATGATGACTGTATCGGCGTGCAGATTCCAGACACTAGGCAACGGCTGACCAAGGGGATAACCGCAATCATCGCAGATGGGGTCAGCGCTGCCAGTGGAGGAAAAATTGCCGCTGAAATGTGTGTGCAAGGCTTCTTTTCTGATTACTATAGCACTCCTGATACTTGGTCTGTAAAGACCTCCGGACAACGTGTCCTCAACGCCCTCAACCAATGGCTCTATGGACAAGGCCAACGCGAAGGGCTCAAAGTAGAGCAAGGCTATGTCTCTACTCTCAGTGCCCTCATCATTCACTCCAATACCGCTCACATCTTCCATATCGGAGATACAAGAATTTATCGCTTCCGGGGCGGGGAATGGGAGCAAATAACACGAGATCACAGCACTACTATCTCAGCCACGACCAGCTACCTCAATCGAGCAATGGGGCTCAATATTTCTCCAAAAGTAGACTATCACCACCTAGATATTCTACAGGAAGATCTCTTTATCCTCACATCAGATGGAGTGCATGAATGGGTCAGCGAAGATGTGATGGCTGCTGCTTTCGCAGAAAAAAACCTCGATTCTGCAGCCACATCTATTGTCACAAAGGCCCTTACAAATGGCAGTAATGACAACTTAACATGCCAATTAATACGGATAGATCAACTACCAGCTCTCCAAGAAGAAGAAATGCTCCGTGTCCTACAGCAACGACCATTTCCACCCTTACTGCAACGAGGCATAACCCTCGATAAACTCGAAGTCACATCCATCATTTACGAAAGTTCACGCAGCCAACTCTATGCTGTGCGAGATAAGGAAACGAATCAGTCGATGGTCATGAAAACACCATCACCCAATTTTCAAAACGATCCAGACTACATTCACCGGTTCATCAATGAAGAATGGATCGGTAAACGCGTCAGCCACCCAGGGCTCATCGAAGTACTAGAACCTAGAACCACCCCCACTATGCTTTATTACCTGATGGAAAAGGTAGAAGGGCAGACCCTGGCACAATGGAGCAAATCCAAGAACAAGGTCATAGAAATCCATGAACTACTTGATATCGCGGAGCAACTCGTATCCGCCACCAGAGCGCTACACCGCATGGAAACACTCCACCAAGATCTCAAGCTAGATAACATTATGATCCGCCCTAATGGCAAAATCATCATCTTAGACTACGGTTCCTGCAGAATAGCCTCCTTAGCGACCAACACAGAGGAGCGTGAACCTCTAGGAACGCTCGACTTTGGAGCTCCTGAATACCGCTATCCTCAGGGCGGTGAAATAGGAAAACACTCCGATCAATTCTCCATCGCCATGATCCTTTACCACCTTCTCACTCAAGGGAAATCACCTTATGGGGACGCCTGGGGCACCGCTACTACGTCACGCGATTTCAGCCTGCTACACTACATCCCCAGCTATAAAATCGAGCCACTAGTCCCCCTCTGGTTCGATGGCGCTCTCAAAAAAGCTCTCAGTATAACTCCCGAAAACCGATACTCAAGTATGAGCGAATTTGTTCACGATCTGAAACACCCCAACTCCGATTACATAGAATCACGCTTTCTGCCACTCAAAGAGCGCGATCCCTTACGATTCTGGCAGGCACTCACTACCGCCCTCTTTCTCCTCGTTATACTACTCTCTCTCTTACTTTTACAACAAAGCTGAGTATCGGTAACCAACGCTTAATCCGCGGCAATAGTCAGTATTGCGCCTCCCTCTGCCTCCCAGAGCTCCAGCTCTTTCGGAGTCTCATACTGTGACGTCACAGGAAACTCCGGTATTGCACTGGGGTGCTTCACCTTTACCGTCTTCACCCTCATTTGTTGAGGCGTCACCTGTATCCAATCAAATCCATTAAATGAGGCGCAATCCAATGTCCACGGCTTCGCATCATCTGCCGCACGAAGCGGAGCGCCCCAGCAGCCCTCACCAATGTATACGGTTGAATGAGAATCGGAAGCTTCCGCGATAGAAAAGCCCTCATGCCCGGCGGCATCTGGCCTCAGAGCAAAGGTCCGCTTTATCACGTGAGAGTCAGATTCAATGCATAAATCCACTCCATATTGGTAAAACACAGGCGCCCAGGTAAAAGGATTCGAACCCTCAAGCTTCACCCCCACATGAGGCCGCATCGGCTTGTGATAACCTGCTACAAGATGAATCACGTCTTGATAATTGGCCTTTAAATCCTCACTCAACCACTCCAGCTGCGTTCCTCCAGCAGGAATTTCAGAATTCAAAGCATAATAGCGAAATAGATCACCTCCCACATTGAACGAAAAGTAAACCTCAGGATTGGTATCAAAGTAATGAGAAATACTCTCCGGGCGGCGTTCATGATTACCACGATGGGGGACAATAGGAATCATCGTCCCATCCTTCCCTATCGTATGCTGCCAGTCATTGAGCCAAGCCAACCATGAAGGAGCATCACAATGATTGATCATATCCCCAGTGAACGCTACAAATAGCGGCTTTAACCGTGCACACAACATATTCGCATGGACGCGGGGTTCCCTAAAGTTCCTAGAATCACCTCCTGCTATAAACGTAAAATTTTGTGGTTTATCAGGAGCTGTTCTAAATTTGAACCGAGGGCTGACACCGGCCTCATCCTTAATACAAAAATAATATTCCGTATCTGCCTCTAAATCACTCAGGCGGACAAAACAATGTGTTAATCCATCGTACTCCTGCACTCTATCCACCTCTTGAGAATCGCTATACTCCTCAGGCACACGTAGCGCATCCTCTTTACCAAAGTATAAAACACCTGGCTCACCCACCTTCTGAGTCCATCCAATCGTCGCCTTCAAGCTAGGGTTCTCCGTCCAGATCACACGAAATAAATCCGTATTCGACTCATTATTAAGGAATTTCACCCCTCTAGAAAGCTCCGGTTTCCCTTCCTCCGCCCCAGCAGAAGACAAAAAACCAGACAAAACAACAATAGCACTCATCACAGTAACAAATCGTTTTAGTATCTTCATAGGATCAAACATTTCATTCACAGAATTAATCGCCAACCTCTACACAAACCGCCCCAACAATCCCAGTATTTTTATCAACTTTCACCCTTCATTCTAGCCGGATCTCCCAGTACCCGGCAATAAGACATGCAGCTCACAAAGCCTCAAGTATTCTCTTCTAAGCCTCCTAAGCGACTAACATTCTCTCCATTTACGAAAACACTTTGAGAAAACGACCCTGTTGACCCTTCCTCTGCGACCATGCAATGAGGTCTAGATTCATTGATACCAAATAACAGGTTTAATAACTTCCGCTGAATCACTCCTTGTTCGCCATCTGAGCTATGAAATAACTCAGGCCAAGCCTTCACATAAAAATAATCGGAAGTATCCTCACACTCTAACCAATCACACTGCAACAGCTCTTGCTTCGAACATTTAGCATATTGCCAAAAATCAACACCAAACCACATTTCAGAGCTGACACCTTCTAAGTATTTTTTAGACCTTATATTGATTAATCCTGGAGCCTTATATAAATTAGTTTTTTTAGGTCGAAAATACGATTGTAGCTCTAATCGATATATAGGGCTTTGAAGTAATATATTTGAAAATACATACACTTTACTTATAGAATCACAAAAACGTTTAATATTATAAACTAAATCTGTTATTGGAATAGATATTTTCATTTCCTGTCTTGATTCATAGTAATGAATATGATGTTCACTCACAACTTGCTGATCATCTACATAAGAGAGATTAAACCGGTTCATAGTGGTATCCTTATCATATATATAAGTATCGATAACAAATAAATCACACAACACTGTATCACTACCTTGGCCTGACCCCAAAATAGGAGACATTTCAAAAATGTAAATTTGATGCTAAAA
>CAZLQY010000007.1:43004-75111 GCA_964561965.1 uncultured Verrucomicrobiales bacterium | reverse complement strand
CTAGCTACTGCCTGATTTTAACCGTCTGTCAGATCAAGTTCCTTTTTTTACACCTGATGGTCTGGGGCGCACTCGTCCCATCAACAATACAGCTGTCGACGATACATTTATCACAGCTCCATCCGCTGGCCTTGTGCATATTAGAAAACCAGTCACACGCCGCCCTCGAGATACAAGAATCACAATTGGGAATAACAGAGGCCGTGTTAACTTCCCTACTCAATATGACGAAGATCCTGATATCATCACTGGGGATACTATCGCTGCCGTAGCAAGTACTCGCCGTTAAGAACAGTTTTCATAAAATACTGCGTGAAAAAGGTAAGCTCCGTTTATGTTTTTTCACGTAGTATTTCCCTAGTTCACATGGATCAACTTTGTCAACTAGCAGCTCAAACTACATGCATGGCATTTATTTTACGTTTTTCTCAATTTATCGATCAAAGACATTCATCAAAATCTGCGTAGACTACAATTTCCCAACGGGCCTATTAAATTTTTGTGGCTCAAATATTCGCCTTGGTCTTATATGCAAGCATGCTGACTATAGCTCGTTATTATCTCCTTCCTTGTGCGCTCATCACTCTAATTGTTGCCCTGATCTATGGGCAGACACATAGTTTCGAATTCGTGGAGTATGACGACACTGCTTATATCACTGAAAATGAATACGTCTCACAAGGTCTCAATAAGCATTCTATCCTCTGGGCCTTGACCTACGAGGACTTTGGCAAATCAATACACCACTCTGGAATCCACAATCTATGGCACCCTCTCACCTGGATCTCCCATATGATAGACGTCGAACTCTTTGGTCTAGACAACCCGGGAGCCCACCATCTATTCAATGCAGTGCTCTACCTAGCTGGAGCTATCTTCACCTACCTGTGCTTTCTACATATTTCAGGAGCACGCCTAGTCGCTCTGATTGCTACACTCCTCTTCATTGCTCACCCCCTCAAAGTGGAATCCGTCGCTTGGGTAAGTGAACGCAAGGATCTCTTAAGTGGTTTCTTCTTCTGGAGTTCACTTTGGGCCTTACTCAAAAGCTGGAACTCGAATCGTCATACACTCTGGTGGGGATTCGCCACTCTCCTATTTCTAGCAGGCTTACTCTCTAAACCCTCTATTGTGATTCTACCAGTCATTGTAATGCTCGTACGAGGTTATCAGAGAAAAGAGACACGCTGGGATCTAGATTTCTTAGTCAAAGGGCTCAAAGAAAACATCGTCTGGTTTGCTCTCTCTATCACCATTGCGGCCATTGCTATCTATTTTCAAACAGCAGGTAGCCACTCCTTCTTTGCGGACTCTTCTTCTATGAGTAGCCGCCTCCTTAGTTCTGGAGTAGGTTTACTTTTTTACCTTTATAGGATTTTGATCCCTATCCATCTCAGCTTCGAATACCCCTATCCTAAGCTACCCTATTGGGCATGGGGGCTTGCTTGGGCCACCATTCTTACCTTTGCCTATCTCATATGGCATCATAGGAAGCGTTTCCCTAGGCTCTTTTTCGCCGCCGTTTGGTTTGGTCTATGCTGGTTTCCTGTCTCTGGTGTTTTTTATATTGGCACCAGCTTCACTTGTGATCGGTACCTCTATCTTGCCTTAGCAGGCCCGGTGTTGGCCCTAAGTAGTTGGGTCTATTCTCTTCCTGAACAGTTTAAAAAACCTAGTTTCTCCGTTCTCGGCATTATGATTCTTTCTTGGTCAGCTCTCTCATGGCAACAGACTAAAATCTGGCGTAACAGTCACGATCTCTTCTCTCATGCGATCCAAGCTCAGCCTAAAGCCGCTATCAACTGGACAAATCTAGCTTCTCTTACTCAACTTCGTGGTGATGCAAAGAAAGCAATCTCACTCCATCAAAAAGCAATCGAGTTGAATCCTAAAGATTATATTTCCACGTATAATATAGGATTATGCTACCAACATTTAAAAGAGCTCCATCAGGCCGAACACTACTACAAAATCGCGCTAGATCACTACCCAGAGTATTTGCCAGCCATGCGTAAATTGGCAGAAATCCACATTCTAAATCAAGACTTAGGGTCTGCCGCACAAACTATGCGCAAAGTCTGTGACCTCAATCATTTCCAAGAAATAAACGATCTCTGGCTACTCTGTAGAGTCGAATTTAATCGCGGTAACCTCAGTGAAGCTAGCCACCTTCTCTCTCTCCTCAAAAAGTTCCCCAATTTATCGGCTGAGTTTTCCAAAGCTATTCAACAAATGTCTTTAGCTCTGGAAGACTCTTAAAAGAAGCCATTCTTTCTACCCGATAAAAAAAGAGCTTAGAGGGCATCCTGCCTCTAAACTCTTTTGTCTTTAACATCAGAATATCTTCTAACCTTCTAGAGTCCCTGGGCCCATAGTCCCCCCTGAAGATTTTGTTGTGTTCGTGCTTGTATCTACAGTGGGTGTCTCGATCTGTATCCCTTCTGCTGCGGCAAAGTCAGCCAAAGCCATTTCGGCCAAGGCATCCTGTTCCGCCTCTGCCATGGTCACATCAGACATATCCATCGTATCTCGGGCGACTCGTGCTCGGCCCTTAGCCTTTGTCCGCTCTTCTTCGACTATAGACTCTAGACGGTTCAATGTATCACCAGAGCCACCAATTTCAGAAACCATGCCACCAGCCATTTCATTCAACTCAGCCATTGCCTTCTGTACTTTCATATCGTCAATACCTTGGCGGAGAGAATCAATTTTAGTCCTAGCCTCTTTTACACTAATATCACGGGCTTTCACTAATTCCTTATACTGCCCTTCTGATTCTTCCAGCTGGGCTTTCACTAGATCATGCTCAGCATCTGCCTTCTTCAGTTTTAGAGCAAATTCACCAGCAAGTTGCCGGTTACCGGCCTTTAGATGGGCCGCAGTCTTTGCACGAAATTCTTCTTCTTGCCTATCCAATTTCTTCACCTGAGTCACTAACTTCTCAACCAAGGCAGCATGATTCGCCAAGCCTTGATTAAACTTTGCAATCTGCTTGCGGAGATTTTCTTTTTCGACTTCCAGAAGAGCCTCTGGATTTTTCTTTTCAATTCCACCGATAAATAAACCGAGGAACCCCTTCACTAAATTGGAAATGCGCTTAAACATAGAGTAGACCTTTAATTTCGGGGACATGATGGAGAAGAATCTGGCCAACGGCAAGTATAAGAGCTGGGAGAATTTGGAATCGCCGCTTTACCTCGCTGTCAGCACAAGTAAACTTCCCAACGGAATGTCTATCCTCACAAAAGATCTTTTAGAATACTTACAACAACTCCAGCGACAAGGAGAGACGCATGTGCATTTAGACGACACTTCTAAAAGCATTCTTAGAGTATTTTATAAACGGGCAAAGCTCCTTGCAAAGGGTACTCCCCCAGAAACAAGATCTTCCCCCGTACTAATGGATAAAACGGTGGCACAACCTCCTCATCAAGAGCCAATTCCAAGTGAAGAAATTAGAGAAGTAGAGCACACGCTCCCATCTAAACCTAGAGAGCAGCCCTCTTCTAGGCCTCAAACTCCTTCCAGCCCGCCAACGCCTCAATTAAAGCTTAAGCCTCTTAACCCTGCAGATAGCCCTGAGCTTCAGCTACAATCTCTTGCTCAACAAAGTCAACAATGGGGAGAGTCTGGTCTCATCCCCTCACTTCGAAATAAGGCGATTTTCTCTTCAGGAAATCCTCGAGCTCACCTTGCCTTCGTTGGCGATGCGCCTGGCTATCACGAAGAAAAAACAAGCACTCCTTTTAATGGGCCAGCTGGGCAGAAACTAGATGCTATTCTTAAAGCGATGGGCCTCAACCGAGAGGAAGTTTATCTCTCTTATCTTGTCAAATTACGCCCAAACCAAGCGCAACAGACAACAAATACACGCAAGCCCGAGCAACACGAAATACAAACGTTTCTACCTATCTTTGAAGCAGAAATCCAAATTGTTCAACCCACTGTGATCATCGCACTCGGAGAAGAAGCTGGCTCTAACCTATTAAATGGCACCCATTCTTTACAAGAGCTCCGAAGTAAAACTCACGACTATCGAGGTATCCCTCTCATTACGACCTACCCTCTGTTACATCTACTCCATAATGAAGCTACCACTGAAAAGCGCTCTTTATGGGAAGATATGTTGACTGCGATGGAACTATTAAACCTCCCTATCAGCGAAAAACAACGGGGCTATTTCCTCAAAAAAAGTTAACACAGCCGATTTACTCTATTCTTTATGCCTGCTATCCGCACACTACGTTTTGTTAGTATTACAGAAGCTATTTCCTTTCTGCTTCTTATCATCGCTATGGTTATAAGAAGTATTTGGAATGAGCCTTCAGGCGTCTATTACATGGGCCGTATTCATGGTGGGCTCTTTATACTACTCATGCTAACGTTACTCTGGGCCCTTATCACTACAAAGTGGGGCCTTAAGCAGCCTACGATCGTATTTTTAGCCTCCTTGGTTCCAATTCTTCCTTTCTTTCTCGATACCTGGCTCAAGAATGAACAGGACAAGGAAGGCCGAAACCGCTCTCAATAAGCCTCAATAAGCTTCGATTGGAGAGCTGAAGCTCTAGGTGGTGGCTCTACAGGGTTTTACTCCTAACAGCCACCTGCATTCTCTGTCTCAGCTAGGCTCCTGCAACCTGCTCTAGAGAATCTCTGAGTTCTTCTACATTAGACAACCAATCCGCGTAATCTTCTGCTTCTTTCCATTGTTCATGATAGGCGGAGCCATCAGCTAATACACGATCTATATGCTCTAATGAAGTTTCTGCTAAATCACTTAGATCATCACAATCACAAGTATCCAACCAGTCTGTCAATTCTGTTGGGACTCCTTTACGAGGCTCGTCCAAAATCGACAGGATGACTTCTGAAGCTGCTAGAATACATGAGCCCATGTCTCCATCCAGTTCTTCCTCAGATTCTCCAGATTCCAAGGTAACAACTAAAAAATGCCGAGTATCCTCCGCATCTACCAATTCACTGATCCAGTCAAATGCTGAGTCTTCTTCAAAAACTTTCGTTCCCCAAGTCGCCATTGTCTTATATTTCGTTTAATTTCACTTCCGTAACCTAGAAAGCATTACTGAAGTCTAAGAGTATCGCGTGGCTAGCGTCAACCTTAGGAATAAAAGAATCTCAATATTTTTACGGATCAAAGAAAGCTCACTTCTGTCTGTTCTTCACTTCTGTCTCGCATTTCTACCCTCTTCAATTAAGTTCCAAAAGTGCTTTGATTTCAGGAGTGCCTCATCTTCAACAAGCGGCATCTTTGAGCGGTATAGGAAATCAGAAAATGTATTCGCATGTAACAGGCGATGAACAATCACTTTCTCCTCTTGCACCTCAAAATAGATGCGGTAGTCATCTGTCCTAAATCGATACAGTTTGAGCCCCTCACGCTCTAATTTCGCAAATTCTTCCCCATCTAGATTCTCTAAATCTGCCTCAGTAAACTGAAAGGCATCGAGAAGTTCTAGTTGAGTAAGAGTATCAAGGCTGGAGATTTCCGCCGCACTAATTTCATTGAAGACAATCTGGAGCACATCAGGAAACTACTCTACCGCCTCTCCAGTGGCAAGAGTCATCTTAGCTCGAAGTTAAGACAGCATGGATCATTTTAATGCTCTGCCATGCGGCATCTACATTGTGGACTCTATAGATACTAGCCCCTCCTTCCATACCAGCTACGATGCAAGCAACCGTGCCTGCATCACGATCTACGGGTTTAGCGATATCTAAGACATCATCGATCACTGTCTTACGAGATACAGGTAGCAATATAACACTACCATATCTTTGTAATTCTCCCACAGATGCATAAATGCGTAGATTATCTTCACATTGCTTTGCGAAATCAATGCCTGGATCTAAAATCAACTGATCTGCACTCAATCCCATTGTTTGGGCCGCAGTGCACTTTTCTTCAAAAAAACTGTGTAAACTCCCCATCACATCTTCCCAGACTTGGTGCGTATGTGCCACCTTCGGCGTTCCGACACTATGCATGATTAGCAAAACCGCTCCATAAGCCTTCGCCAACTCAGCATTTCTCATCGAAGATAAGGCGCTCATATCATTGAGAATCTCTCCCCCCAATGGCAGCACCTCTTTCACAACCTCTGAGCGCCAAGTGTTTAAGGATAAAATGGGAGGCCATATTTGCTCATCATCACGGGGTTGTGCACGGCTGATCACTTCATCCCAGCGGGCTAGAAATCCTTGAAATCTTAGAATTTCTTCTTGCTCGGAAATCGCCTCTCTATTGGTTCGTGCACTCTCTGCTCCGACATCAATAATATCAGCTCCATCAGAGATCTGCTTCACCGCGTGCCCTACCGCTACATCTAGATCTAACGTACCATCACCCGAAAACGAATCATCGTTCACATTCACGATCCCCATAATCAAAGGGCGCCGAGGAAAATCCACAACCCTATTCGCTAACTGGATGCGCATACTTAAGCTCTAAAGTGTGACGGTCTCATCTTTATACACCCCGGCAGCAATCCATTTTGTCTCTTCAGAAGAGTTCTCAAACGTGACATCTCCCTCTATAACCACATGTTCAGAGAACCGCACGGGGCCAGAAATCACCAGTTGATTCGCTTTGACCAAAGAGGGAATTCCTAGGCCATTAAGGCTATCGACCATCTTGTATCCATCAGACAACTTCACTACTGGCGGAATCCCACCTCTAGATTCAACCAGTTGAATTGATCCTGACTCAGATGTCGTGTATGCATCGGAACGGAGTGAAAGCAAATCGGCCGATGTCTTCACTGGAGCAAATCGTGATCTTGGTACAGCAATCGCGCCAGCTCCTTTGAAACACTCAACAGCAGCCCCCATTGCCGTCTCTAGTTGATACACTGCTGCAGATGACTTATCTCTAGGGTCCACATTTTTTGAGTTTTTAATCATGGGTAATGGCAAGACACCGCCCTCTCTATCTAAAATCAGACGAAGTGCATCTAATCGGATCCACAGGCTGTTCGTATTAAAATATCGATGTTTTTCGACATTTTGAAATTCGTCTAAATCTTCATCCGCAGTCTGAGCTACTTCACGCAGTAGCAGCTGGCCATCACTCTTCCTTACCGCTAAATGCCCGCCCTTCTTGTCTGCCTCTGTGCGTCTTGTCGCCTCCATGAGAAAGGGAGAATCTGTCTCTGCGAAATAACGTAACAGGCTGGGATCAAGGATAGCTCCCAGATTATCCGAATTAGAAACAAACGCGTACTTCACCCCCGAAGATAATAACTTATCTAACCAACCTGAGCCCGCTAGGGCTGCATATAAATCACCGTGGCCAGGAGGGCACCATTCCAGAGAAGGGTTCTCAGCACATTCCGCAGGTAACAGCGCCTCTGCATCGATTTTAGCCACTTGGTTTTGCATCATTTCCACTTCATCGGCACAACTTAGACCATCTTCCTTATATTGCACGAGATGCTCTAACGTATCTTCACTCGTACTAAAGCTATTCATCAACAAGAACTTCACCTTAGCTCCTGTCGTTTGACGCAAATAAATAATCTGATTCGCGATCACATCCAAGAAAGTAGAACCATCCTTTACTTCAAGTAAACTCTTTGCCTTCTGGAGCCCCATACTCGTACCCAGCCCACCATTGAGCTTGATTACAACTGTCTGAGCTAATAATTCCGGGTCAAAGCTCTCTCCCTCACGAATAACTTCCTCCCAGCTCGGCAATGCAGGAGCAGGTTCAATACTATCTTCACAAATCATCCCTGATTCATGACGAACTAGAGCTTCATAATTACGTTGAAAGGACAGGATCGCAGCTTCGTTAACAAACGCTGCCTCCATTTTGTTACGGAATGGTGAAAAATCGTTCATGCGCCCTAATAAATGACGCGTACTCAAGATAAAGTCACGGATATTTTCAATCTAAAAGACAATCTAGATCGACTTCTTCCAAATCTCTATCAGTTACAGCAACCTTTCGTAATGAACTATCTAATTCAAAGGCTTTTTTAAGATAGGGCAGTGCCGCATAAGGCTCTCCCAAGACAGCACAATAACAACCCATATTATAATGAAATAAAGCATTCTTCATAAGAGACTTAGGGCCTCGTATTAACCAATCTTTAGCGGCGTATGTATCCCCAGTCTCATGCAGACAATAGGCGGCATGAATGAAGTAATTCAACCTCAAGGGATGAATCTCACATAGTTTTTTTGCTATATTGGCTCCATTATTCCAATCGCTTGCCATCATATAGCCTGCTAAGAATAATTCTTGAGAGCGTTCTTCTTCACGTACTGTAGATGATAAGCTTCCTAACTCAGTCAGCGCTTCCTCTTCCATCTCCAGTTCCAAGTAACCCTCCGCAGCTAGCCATATCCGTTCTTTTTTCACAGTTCAAAATATTAGCATAGCTCCCTGAAATAAATCAACTATTTCGAGCCTAGAGTAATCTGCATTCTTACTGGAGTAATTCCTGTGATTCTTAGCCATACACTACACCACCTATTCACGCCCATACACCTTGATCGACAAGTTGCTTCTCTGCCGCTTCAGCCCAGCCTCTATTTGCAGCAGGTGAGGCAGGAGAGGGGTGCAGCACCTTCCCTATCACACAGGAATGCTCAGGGTAATAGAGCTTAACTACTGCTTTCAGCTGCTTCTCTGCAAACGCCCCTACGCCAATCAAATAACTAGGTTCTAACACATCAATGACAGATTTTAAATGCCTCTGGCAAATCTCCGTCACAGGAGTTATCTCAGACTTGGGCAGTTTATCTGGTGTTATATTTTTACCAGATTGGGCCATCCACACCAGAGGACAAAAATTCACTACGAAATGTTCCTCAAAGAACTGCTCCGCTGTGCCAAATTTTTCTGCAAAAAGCCCCCACAGACGCCGCCCACTCACCTCAGAGCGTTCACATTCGAAGCCTGTAATCAGACGTTTTGGGTGCTCTAGACTAGGTTTATTGATTTGAGATGAAATACCCATCCAATCTCGAACTGCTGGAATTTCCCCAAAAGGAACACCAGTCTGAGACATCCCCCATGGCCCAGGGTTCATCCCTAAAAATAACACACGTTTCTTCCCCACCCCAAATCGTTTCAGATACTGAAAATGCGAATCCCATGCATATTCCAGAGGGTTATACACATGAGTCACCGGTTCTGAAAACGATAAAACCTTAAGCTCTTCATTCATCCTCTTAGCTGCTTCAACTAATACAATGGGCATAGATTCACTCTGAAACGAAGAAACCTGCCTGACAAGTCAAACTCACATAAGAACCGCTCCTAGAAAAACTTCGCAACAGCTCATGCTTGCCAAGATGATCATTACCCCCTACGACTCTGAGCTGAAAGACATCTTACTCATTTAACGATTAAATTTACCATGGAAGGACTCGCAATTATGACCTCAGGCGGCGATGCAGCAGGAATGAACCCTGCTGTAAAATGCTGTGTTGACTACGCCAAAATGAAGGGATTCAAACCTTTCCTTATACGTGACGGCTTACGCGGCTTCATTGATAATAAGATATTTGAAGCGACGAAAGAGGATGTTTCCGGCATCATGCACCGCGGTGGCACAATACTGCGCTCCTCGCGCGAACCTAGGTTCTACGACATAAAAAACCGCCAAATCGCCTATGATAACCTGCAAGCTCAGAATATTAACAAGCTCATCGTCATCGGTGGAGACGGCTCATTTAATGCTCTGAATCAATTCTATTCTGACTTCCAAGTCCCATTTGCAGGAATCCCAGCCACGATTGATAACGATATTCCAGGAACAGATTACTGCTTGGGAGTAGACACAGCCCTCAACGTCATCCGTGAGTCTGTCGACTCCATACGCGATACCGCCACATCCTTTAGTAGAGCCTTTGTCATCGAAACAATGGGCCGCCACTGCGGCTACCTAGCCATGGTCAGCGCCCTTGCTTCCGGAGCTGAAATTTGCCTTGTGCCAGAAATCGAATACGATTTCCAGAGTATGGGCAAACGCCTTCGAGAAGACATGGCCAATGGCCGAGGCTACATCATCGCCATCGCAGCAGAAGGCACGAATATGGCAGACTACACCACCCGGTGGATCAAAGAATCACTCGGCATGGATGCCCGCTTAACAACTCTAGGCCATGTCCAACGAGGAGGATCACCCACTGTCAGAGATAGGGTGATGGCCTACAACTTCTCCGTCGCCGCTGTCGACTCACTTCTCGAAGGGCAGACAAACCAAATCATGACATTTAAAGGAGGAACCTATGGGACACAATCCATCGACATGGTTTCTAGCTCTACACCTGTTATCGATAAAAACATCTTAAAACTCTGTAAACACCTCAGCTCTTAGCAAAGCTGAGAAACTCATACTCAGAAACCAATTTAAGCCAACCCTATTCCTCATTTGGTCCTACTCCATATGTGAAATAGGGTTTTCTATTTCCTTCAGCCCTTCAGAACAGAGCTGCACTAACGTACCGCCTAAAACCGAAGCTTCTTCCTTATGGTGAGTCACAGAGAGCACAACACATTGCTCAACCTCCATAATAGAGCGAACAGCCGTAAGAATAACACGCGCTGTTTCCTCATCTAGCCCTGCTGTCACTTCATCCAAGCACAGTAAGCTAGGCTGGAAGGACAAAGCCCTCGCTAAGACAACACGCTTCCCCTCTCCCCCAGAAAGTTCCTTGGGTGATTTCCCTTTGAGGTGGGTGATCTCTAGTAATTCTAATAATGCTTCCACTCGTTCGACTTGCTGCGCCTTTTTCCAACCCCTCGCTTGTAGCGGAAATCCGATCTGGCCCTCCACACGCATTCCAGGAAACAACACCGTATCCTGGGGGACCAATCCTACCCCTCGCTCCGCAGGCACTCGTTCACTCATCTCCTCACCATGAATGCGAAAGCTCCCGCCAACCCACGGCCGTATCCCGCACAAAGTCTCTAACAAAGAGGTCTTACCACTCCCACTCTTCCCCACCACACAGACAGCCTGACCAGATGAAATGGAAAGATTGATCGGGGCTACACTTCCACAATACGCCCCCAGCTGCACCTTATCTAATTCCATCATCTCTTCTCCTCCCCTACCACAAAACGCACGACAGCTAAAGTCATCATCGCCATCACAATCATCAATAACGCCACCATGACAGCGCCCTCTAAACGCCCTACATTAAGCTCCAAAAAAACGGATGTCGAAAGAACCTCCGTCTTCCCTCTCGTCGCACCAGCAAACACCAGAATCGGCCCAAACTCTCCTAAAGCCCTCGCCCAAGCCACTGCAAAAGAAGAAAACACTGAACGCTTCACTTGAGGCAATACAATGGAAAAAAAGACCCTCCCTCTACCAGCTCCCAAACTACGAGCGATCACCTCATAACGAGAATCCAACTGATCATACGCAATTTTCATAGAACGGATCGCAAAAGAGCCAGCCACTACGAATTGAGCGAGAACTACCGCCTCCACCTCAAAAGCTACGCCTCCCAATAAGTTATCTAGACTACGCCCCGCACCCGGAGGAAAGCTAGTGAACAAAATCAACAGGGCTAATCCCACAACCAAAGGAGGTAATACCATAGGGACATCAATCAAGGCATCCACAAACCTCCGCCCCCTCATCTTACTCCTAGATAAAACAAAGCCCACAGGCACAGCCACAAAAATAGAGAGCAGAGCAGAGATGAAGCATGTCACATAAGTTAACTTCACGGATTCCCAAATCAATGGATCTGCAAACACCTTCCATGGCTGACCGCCCGTAAGACCGCGATGCACAACATAGCTGACACAAGCAATAATCAACAAAAAGACAAAGCCAGCATAACCAGACACACAAGCTCCCAACCAAAACCTAAAACCTTGATCCACTCGCTGTTGTGTTCTCCTATGCTTATCTCCCCCCATAACAATAGGATAAAATCTGTGGGGTAACGCTAAAAACAGCAAGAGCTTTCCCCACACCATAAGTGGAAACAAGGCCCTATCACTTCCTTACCGATGTTCACCAAGCCAACTATATCCATATTCTTTGTATAAAGCCCTCACTCTAGGATCTGAATGCAAGAATTCTAAAAAACGCCTCGCCTCCTCCTGCTTACTTCTATTCTCAGAAACCACAGCAATCGTAGCGATTGAGGTAACATTAGATGCCTTCGGGATCGCAACAATCTCACAGCGATCTTTCAGCACCTCCGCTGTCGAACACCACACGATAGCGGCATCCACCGCCCCTAGCTCCACAGTCTCCGCCACACCAGTCACTGTAGGGCGCTCCACCACAACTTGCTTAAGAACAGAAGAAACCAGGCCTTCCGCTTCCAATACGCTCTGTGATACCTTTCCTATCGCTGTAGACTCATCCCCAATGCATAGGCGAAGCTTCGGTGTCGCTAAATCCTCAAGAATCCTAATTTCATGAGGGTTCCCCTTCTCTACGAGAATCACAGGAACTAGCTCTACTAACGCCAAACGCTCTGAATCTTCCACCTGTAAGCCCTTTAGGTAACCCACATCCGCAGGGAGAAACAAATCAGCTCCCGCTAATGTAAACTGAGCTCTTATTGCTCCAGATCCTCCATACTGCACATGCACCACATGGCCACCCTCCTTCTCATAGAGCGCAAGGACACGCTCCATCACCAGACGCTGACTGGCAGCGCAATAAAAGCGCAGCCCCTCACCCTCTCTCGGTCCACAGGAACACAAAAGTACGGCTATCAATAATCGAACACCATGCTGCACATAAAAACCAAGAGCACACATAGCCTTCATCTTACACTAGCCTCCCGTCTTAGGCGTTTTACGGCGTTTTGATGGTGCTTTCGTAGAATCAACCGCCTCAGAACTAGCATTCCCCTTATAACCCTGAGGTGTATATTTCTGCCCCTTCTTCTTAGCCTCCTGCATACGCTGTGCCTCTTCCTGCATATGTTGCATGCGTTCTGCGAATTTCTCCATCAGTCCCTTTTTCTTCGGCTTATCGTCCGAGCTTCCCTCTACTAACTGAGGATCAGGGAGTTTCTTCGATAACCAAGTCTGAAAAATAGAAACACAGTTCTGGACTGACCAATACAGCGCTAAGGCGGAAGCATACCCGTAACAGAAGAAAAAGAACATCACAGGCATAAACATGAATATTTTGCGCTGTAGAGGATCTCCTGTTTTTGGCATCATCGACATCTGTACGATCATCGTCCCAGCCATCACGAAAGGCAGTATATTAATGGGGATTCCCCAGATTTCCATCAATGTATCAGGCAATGCTAAATCTTTCACCCAAAGGAAACTCTGACCGCGTAGCTCTACAGCTGGATTCAACATAGAGAAGACACCGAAGAAAATAGGAATCTGCAAGAGCATCGGCAAGCAGCCTCCCACTGGATTCACACCATATTTCTTCATCACCGCACTACTCTCGCGGTTCATTTTCATAGGATCATCAGAATATTTCTCGCGAATTTTTTTCAACTCGGGCTGTAACATCGCCATACGCTTCGAGGTGCGATTTGACTTATTATATAGCGGCCAAATGACCACACGGATAGCGAGAGTCAATAGGATGATGGCCATGCCCCAACGCCACACTTGGCCTTCAAAGAAGCCAGCAAACGTATTTAGGATCCAGTGCATCAGTGGAGCCAATAAGCCCATCATACCATAATTCATCACCTTCTCCTTACCGGCACCGAGACTCTTCAGCACATTGTAATCCTTCGGCCCAATATAAAACTCCACACTTACAGTCTCTTTTTCCCCAGCTCCCAATGTTTCATCGGGAAGACCAAATCCTAAGCGAAAGTCCTTCCGCGTCTTTCCTTTCACCGCATCGTGTAATTTCCACTCTCCAGACTCTACCCAAATCTCACCAGAGCTCGATTTAGGACTAGCGACGACAGCAAAGAATTGATTGGAAACACCAGCGTACTGTAGACCAGTGACTACTTCACTATGTACCTTAGGTGCCGACTGAAACCAACTAAACATACCGCGTTTCAAATCTGTGTCCTTTTCAAAATCACCATCATAATAGAACCAGTGGCCGAAGCCTTGACGCTCCTTAGAATAAATGGGGGATACAGAACCTGTGTAGAGAGTGTAGTCGCCAAGATCCAGAGAACGCTCTGAGTTATTCACAAATTGAATCTCTAGATCCAGCCGAAATCCCTGGCCGGCAGACTCCTCTACGAGAGACCAGCGCTTTTCTACAGAAATACCTTTTTCAATCTCCCCTCGGTAAATAACAGAAGTCTCTGTCACCTCCACCTTCTCAAAAAACACACTATCGAAATCTTTCACACCTTCAGAAAGGCTACCGATAGGATATTTACCAAAGCGGTTGAGAGTCACATTCGCCTCTGTATTCACGCCCTTTTCTTGTAAAAACTCAGCCCGTTTTACGCCACCGCCTAAATTACTGAAATGATACGCGACAAGATTGTTCCCCTCATCATCCTTACCTATTAAAGTGAACAGTTCTTCTTTTCTCCCACCCTCATTTTCTTGCTCGGAAACGGATAAGGACTCCATCTTAGCCTCCAGAGCTATCTCTTTTTCAATAGACTGCTCATTGACCTTTTTTTCGTTTTTCGGTGCATAATAAGCATTGAGCATCAGCGCGATGCCACAGAGAAATAATATAAGCCAGCCTTTACGGTCCATAATCTTGTTTATCGTTTGGTGGTAAATTTGTTTGATTCTTACAGGGAGGCACAGGGTCTTCCCCCCACTTCCCAAAGGGATGGCATCTTGCGATTCGGCAAATACCAAGCCAAGAGCCGTAGAGTGCACCATGCATCTCTATCGCTTCTATAAAATAATTCGAGCACGTCGGTTGAAATCGACATCCACTATTAGGGCCTGTGAAGAACTTCAACATAGGATTCAGGAAACGTTGATAAAAACGCACTCCCATTCGTAAAACCTTGACCGCTAAATTCATGTTGCATCACGGAAGTAACCCGAGCTTTTTCGCTGTTCTTAACCAGTCTGATTCCAGCTGCTGATATGTAGCCTCTGCAGCACGCCATCTTGCAATAGTTACAATATAACGCCCAGTTTGAAGGTTCTCCCCATGCTTCTGTATAATCGCTCTAAATCGCCGCCGGAGTAAGTTCCGCGTGTGAGCTTTCCCCACTTTTTTCGTAGTAATTAAACCCACCTTAATACGGTCTACTTCCTCATCCTCTAAAGTACTAAGGACAAGATAGCGCCCTGGTTTCGCCTCACCCTGTTGACGAACTTTGGCGAACTCAGAGCTCGCGGACATTGTCAATTTTCGAGGGAATTTCATAAAGAGTGACGAAAAACAGCAAAAACTATTGGAAGAAACAAAACGAGGGGCACCCAATAATGGATACCCCTACGAAAAGCTTTGAACATCTAATGCTGCTTCGTATGGCGCTTGAAGTGAATTTCAGCACCCTTAGGAAGGAGACGCTTACGTCCTTTTTGACGACGACGACGGAGACAGTCGCGTCCTGCTTTAGTAGCCATACGTGCGCGGAAGCCGTGTTGACGCTTGCGAACTCGCTTAGATGGTTGGTAAGTACGTTTAGCCATAATTAAATCCTTTCAGAAATTGTATTCGACCCATCTCCAGATGAGGACGACGGGGCGGGCAACCTATTCATTCATCAGCCAATGTCAATGCGTCATTTAAAAAAATGAGGAAATTATTTCCAACAAGACGACCTTTCGCACCTGCGTCTCAGCACCCTAAAATCTCAAATTAGCAGCCGCCATCCATAATATGACGTTAAGAACAGGCTATGGAGGCGATGTAACACGACAAAAGACTCTCACTTTTTCCCTTTTCCCGTTTCCTCAACTAGTTTACTTTCTCACCTATGCCAAGGCTAATCAACAATCTTTATACTACTCTATTTCTAGGAGTTGCCATCCTAGCGTGCCATACAGGGAATCTTGCGGCACAACGGCCTGAGCAAGTGCTAGAGATGCAGCCTGGTGAACTTTTCTTACAAGGGTACTTAACACTTGGGGACACGGAGAAACTAGCTGAAGCCGGCCAGCATATCCAAGCCTGGGAAGGGTACCGCAAAGCCCTGTCATACTACCAATCGCTATCTGGCGCCTACCCTACATGGAAGAGTGACCTCGTCCAACGGCGCATCATTAAGACAAAAGAAGCGATCGCTGAAATAGAGCCTCTGGCCCAAAAACAACTGGCGGAACAGAAAGCGAAACTACCACAACTGGTCTTACCAAACGATCCCGTTAAGGAAGCCACTAAAATAGCCGAAAGCCGATACAATCAACTCAACAATCAAATTGACTCTGTACAAAACCAACTGAAATTAGCTCAAAATACTTATAAAGTAGAAACGGAGAACCTTCGCCAAACAGTTCTCCAATTAGAAAAAGAACTCTCTGAGACCAAACGTTACTCAGGGACAGAATCAGCTCAAGTTCGCAAACTCAACCGAGAAATCATGCGCATCAACGAGCAAATGCAGCGCACCAAACAGTCTGGGACGATATCACAGGGCAAACTCGCAGCAATGGTCAAACAACTAGAAAAGCAAAGAGCACTTCTAGCAGCCGCCCCTCTCCAACAGGATGTCGACAATCTCCGTGCGGAACGGGATAAATTACAAAGTGAATTAAGTATCGTAGCCCGTGAGCATAAAAGTACCGTTGCTCAACTAAAGGCGATCAAAAAAGAAAACAAGATCCTCATGACAGACGTCTTACTCCAGAAAAAAAGAGTCGAGACGATTCAAACCGCGCTTACAACAGAGCGCGGCGCAAACAACGCTATAGCAGACCGATTAAAAGCGGAACGAGACCAGTTAGCAAAAGAGCTGCAACAGGCAAACCAAACCATTCTAGCGCAATCAAATCGAATCACTTCATTAGAAGGCCAGCTTCATGAATTTGCGAACTTAAACAGTGAACTGAAAGCCGAGCTCAAAAACATCAAGGAAGAGAGAGACCAAATGTCAGAACTCTTAGCCCTGAATAAAACGGAACGCATGCAACAACTCATGGCAGACAACGTACGGATGGCGGCAGAGCTAAGAGATGCTCAATCTAACCTAACACGAACGCTCAACTCCAAACACCAAGATCAAGATCAAGTCATCGAACTGAAAAACACACTCGAACAATCTCGAATCGGCTACATCGCTCTCAAGCGCGAGAACATTGAATACAAAAAACGAATTAGCCACGTAGAGAAAAAGCTCTCCGATACCAACGCAGAACTCGAATTCATCTCCTCCAATCAAACTGAAGATGAAACCCTGAAAGCTGAAGCTAATACACTCAAACAAACAGTACAACGCTTACTAACAGCACAAGGCATCAGACGAGATCAAGAAGAACTCCTATGGAAAACCTATAAACGTAAATATGAGGCTGATACAGATATGGATAAAATCTTTACGGCCCTGGGTAGTAACGACGTAGCTCTCACAGAAGAAGAAAAGCAATTGCTCTCAAAACGCGACGCCGACGAAACATTACAATTCAAAAACTACGCGAGCCGCCGCGAACGGTTCCAGGCCGAAACCAGACTTGAATCTCAATTAGCCAGCTACCAAGACCTAGCCAAACGCTTCCTTGAACGCGGCAATTTAGAGTCAGCCAGAGACGTGTTTGACCAAGCCCACGAGCTACACCCTGGTGACTATTCCACCTTAATGAACTGCGGCGTCGTTCGCTATGCAATGAATGACTTTAATCAAGCTCAAGAATTCTTCAGCCAAGGCACTACCATGCGTGAGAATAATGCCTACACTCATTATATGTTAGGCTCTTGCCTCTACCGCACCCGGCAAGATGAATTAGCTGCTAAATCCTTCGAGCGGGCCATACTCATCCAGCCTGATTACGCCAATGCTCACCTCCACTTAGGAATCGTACGCGGTATCGGTGGGCGCCATCAACAAGCGATCCAATCCTTTCAAACAGCTATCGACCTAGATCCAGAATTAGAGCAGGCCTATTATAATTTATCCATCGCCCACCTTTCTCAAGGTAACGAGACACAAGCCAGAGACGCTTACCTAGCTGCTCTCAAGAAAGGCTATACGCCAAATCCGGCACACGAAATAAAAATTGGCATTCACCAATAAGCCCCCCTCACTTCTTATTCCTCAACTGCCTCAGCACACAGGAATTCCCTCACTTGAGCGATCGTCTCATCCTGAACCATAATTAAAGTATGGTCCGCATCGACAACTCTATACATCCAATGCTTTGCTAGAACTCCGCTAGAGACAGAGACGATACCATCATTGTCCATATCTAATAAGAAGCGAAAGAAAGGCACACGAGATTTCTCCCCCATTAAAACTAACACATCTAAGCCTTCTGCCGTCTTCACCTCCTCCACCTTCATCGCCCGAGTAGACAAGCTAGCACCCGCTGGCCCAAGTACTCGCAAGAAAGGAGTGCCTTCTAACCAATCTACTACCTGACTCCCGCGGTGAGGTGGAGCTAACATCACCGCACGGCCATAGCTCCTCTCTGGATAACTCGCTACATAATACCTAGCCAATACTCCACCCATTGAGTGTGTTACGAAATGAATGGTCTTCCCCTCATCAATACCCCTCAGCTCTACATCTATCTTTTCGATTAATTCAGGTATATTATCCCTGAATGATGCATAAGAAATATTTAACGTTTCAAACCCTCGGCTGTTCAAATCTTTCGCTAGTTCTTCCATCGATAAATAACTACGCCATAAGCCATGCAACAAAATCACGACATCACCGGCCCCCTCTCTATGCGACGTGCAATGCCACGGAGCTGGAGGCCGCATACTTCTCAGGGCTCGTAATTTAAATGAACTCATGCAGAACAGTATAACTGCTCTTAAACCACTTTCGAACTGATTTTTTCAAAGAAACCGTAAAACACAACTCCGCAAAGCACCATTTCGTACACATCCCCCCCACATCCATTGTTTCCGGAAAAATACTATCGCGAGGACATGGTTTAAAACCATAACGACTGTTTATTGCTCTGCTTCATCCACGTGAAATAGCACAATACACCGATACACCGAGTATCAACACCTTACTCAAAGGGTGCTCCTTAGTGGGCTAACTTACTCTTCTTGGAATTCTCCGCCATGACGAATATCCTGAGAAGATTCCATGAAAATGACATCCTCTGCGATATTGACGGCGTGATCCCCAATACGCTCTAACCAACGATCAATAAAAATGAGATTCAAATATGTTTTATAATTCTCCACATCTTTATCAATTTTGACGATAAAGCTTTTCGTTAATGATTTTTGAAGCTTATGGAATGATTCGCCTCTCGCCACTACAGATCTAGCTAACTCCAAGTTCCCATCAACATAGGCCATATGCGCATCACGAAGGATTTCTAAAACCGAATGTTGCAGAGGCTCAAGACTTAAGATTTCATCACTCCCACCCCACTTAATTACCTTCTTAGCCCGCTTCGCTATATTTCCGGCATGATCTGAAATGCGTTCGAGGTTATGTGTGATTTTCATTGATGCGATGACCATGCGTAAATCCCCAGCAAATGGACGGTGTTTCGACATAATGGAGACGCATTGGCTATCAATCTTCATCTCTAGCCCATTCACTTCTTCATCACCATTAATGGCAAGATCACAAAACTCGATATTTTGTTCAATTAGACCACGCATAGCATGCTCTATATTCACAATTGAACGTTGCGCTATCAATGAAGTATCGCTTTTGAGCTGATTCAAAGCTGCATCAAATTCGGAAAAAATATGGCCTTCGGTTCTCATTATTCTGTAAATTTAATTGTATCTTGTTTGTTATCCAAATCGCCCAGAAATATAATCTTCTGTTCGCTTTTGTTCTGGATTCTGGAAAAGGCTATCTGTTTTACCAAACTCGATAAGCTCTCCTAAATAAAAGAATGCGGTGTGATCAGAGACACGGGATGCTTGCTGCATGGAGTGAGTCACAATCACAATGGTGAAGTCTTCTCTAAGCTCTGTAATTAGCTCCTCTACCTTTGCTGTGGCAATTGGGTCGAGAGCAGAACAAGGCTCATCCATCAAAATCACTCTTGGTTGAACAGCGATGGTTCTAGCGATACACAGGCGCTGTTGCTGGCCACCTGATAGGCCTAAAGCGCTGTCTTTCAGGCGGTCTTTAACTTCATCCCATAAGGCCGCATTGCGCAGACTTTTTTCAACCGCTTCATCCAGTTTATCCTTCTTCTTGATCCCTTGAATTCTTAGGCCATAGGCCACGTTATCATAAACACTTTTGGGAAACGGATTGTATTTTTGAAACACCATGCCCACCTGCTTACGCAGCTCTATGGCATCGACATCTCTACCGTGAATGTCATGCCCCATAATCCTAATCACACCATTGGTGATGCATGAGGTGTCTACTAAATCATTCATCCGATTCAAGCAGCGAAGCAATGTGGATTTACCGCAACCAGAAGGTCCAATAAACGAGCTCACTTGCTTTTCAGGGATATCCAAACATATATTTTTTAATGTATTCGTCTTACCTCGATCATAGGAAAACGAAACATTGTCTATCTCAATCATAGGAGCAGCGGCTCTCTTAGTACTATCAGTTTGTTGACTCACGGGATTCAAATTTAGTTCAATTAAGTTTAGACTACCACTTTAGCTTACCGCGGACTTTTATGCGAAGATAGACGGAAAGCGCTGCTAGTGAAAGGACCAGGATAAGAAATACTAAGACGGAGCCATATTGCATAGGCTGCGTATATTCTGACTGAGGAATACGCCCGGCCACGGTATATATATGATATGGCAATGCTTGGACGGATTGACTAAGAAACTCAATAAATCCCTCTAGCCCGGTGTTTGCCAAGCCTTCCCAAGGTAACAAAGAGCGCTCTGCTACGGCAGAGGTGAACATGATGGGTGCGGTCTCTCCCGCTACTCGAGTAATTCCCAGTACCGAGGCGGTCAAAATACCCGGTAGGGCGTAAGGCAAGACGGCTGTTCGGACAGACTGCCATTTACTCGCTCCTAAGGCTAAGGAAGCTTCACGGAACCCCATAGGCACAGCACGTAATGATTCTTCGCAAGAGGTGATAATAACAGGTAACACCATAACAGCTAAGGTAAAGCCACCTGCTAGCATACAAGCACCCCAACCTTCAAAACTGATGTAATACCACCCGTCGTAATATCTTTTAAAACCTGAACTAGACGCGATCCCAATATTATCTGATTTAGCCACACTGTCTTTCATCATATAGATCAGCTGGCTTTCTTGCTTACGTAAAGAAGGCTCACTAGCAACTGGGAGAATTGGAATCTGAATTTTATCTTCGATAGAGGGCTGGGCTGTGAACTTAGGAGCTAAGAAGACAAAAAGACCAAGACCGAAGAGACCAAACACAATGGAAGGAACTCCTGCTAAGTTCATCATAGCAAGACGGATCACCTTAAGGTAAAGCCCCTTCTTGGCGTATTCATTCAAATAAACAGCGGCGGCGACTCCAATAGATAATGCGATGACCATGCAAATGATGACTAGAAAACCTGTACCTACAATTGGGCCTAAGATGCCACCTCCTGAGTAAGAGTGGGCGTGTTCATTGGTAATCTTAAAATGTGGGTTTTCACTATTTCCGTCTTTCAGCGCGACTCGTTGCTGATTCGCGGCCAGAAGCTCACAGTCCTTCTCGATATCAAACCGGACAGATGGAATAACACTCGTTTCGGTTTTGATCGACTCGATCTTCACCTCAGGATTATTTTGCTGTAATTCCGAAAGTTCTGATTTTGACAACTGTAATGAGGCAGGTTCATTTAAAGAAAGAAGTACTGGTGCTCGCTCAAAGGTATGTTGATGATGAAATAGAGATCCTGAATTATTCTTCACTAAAGAACGAAGCACATGAAATGGCACATGATACATACCTTGATTCATTTTCACCCTCTTCTCTTCCTTCGTCGTGATAATCTCTCTCTTTGCCTTCAATGGAAAACCACCATCTCTGTCTACAGAGGCTTCCGCTTGAACAGGAGTGATTTGAAAAGTCTGATCACTGGGTATGGTGCATTCTACCAGCTTGGAGGCCGGATCATCATCAGCAAACCTTCCTTCCATAATAAAGATTAATTCACTGGGGACTAAGGTCGCATAGGTCTTTTTATCGATACTATAACGCCCAGCGCCAAAAGAGGCTTCGATTGATGTTTTCTCAATCACACTTGTTGTCACCTCTAGTGAGTCTCCATTAGGCAGGTGATTTCTTAATCCATCTATGACGGCATCATCTACCTTTAATTCACTGTCCTTAGTTAACTCAAAGCCTACGATGCTGTTCTGATCTCTAGAGATATAGTCTGGCCGAAATCTTTTGTTCTTCGCCTCTACAATACTTAAATACCCTTCACTGATTACAGAATCTGGAAGGAGTGAAAAAGACTGTGTCGTCACTTCTTTCTCAAACTTTTCAACATTGGTGATAGGTAGGCTCAGGTAATTCTCTCGATGTGCGTTTTCTGAGTGTAATAAATTATAGTCGACCTCTGAGAGCTCTAGCCCTTCTGTCGCACAAATCTCCATGACACTAAGAGACTGCGGTTTACTGACAATGAAGTCCCAGCCTTTTGCCCAAAGGACAGGGGCCCCCTTCTTAATAATGGTGCCGAAGACTACTGCGGCACAAAGTAGGATTGTATAAGTACAGATAATGAAGACTAATCGCTGTACTTGTTCTAAACGATACAGCGATCCTTTTTTAGAACGCAGTGTCATTGTTTCCGAATGATGATTATCTAAGGACATTAGCTTATTTCTTAGCAAGGCGGCGGAGTGCCGTTTGGGCAATCCAATTTAATGTGAGTGATACAGTAAAGAGCACTAAGCCCACCATAAACAATGCGCCCCAATGTAGGGAGCCTTTATCTACTTCCCCAATTTCTTGAGCCAAAATTCCCGTCATTGAGTGAGCGGGATCTGTGAAAGATCTCGGGATAGCAATGCGCCCACCCATCACAAGTAGTACCACCATTGTCTCTCCTACAATTCGCCCAAATCCCAAAAGAACTGCGGCTAAAACTCCAGAGAAGCAACTAGGCAAAATCACTTTCAATACTGTCTGCAATTTTGTTGCCCCTAGGGCAAGTGATGCTTCTTGATAGGACTTTGGCACATTATTCAGAGCATCTTCCGCTAACGTGAAGATGGTAGGAACTGCCATCAAAGCCAGTAAAACCCCTGCGTTAAGCATCGTCAGTTTTCCTTCGATTGGAAAGCCCGGTATCCATGCCAAGGCAGGGTTTTGCCCGTGTTTAAATAAGAAGGAACCAAGGACTATGACTCCAAAAAAGGCTAGAACGACTGAAGGGATTGCTTGGATGAACTCAATCACGGGCTTAATGATCTGTTGTTCCAGAGGAGAGGAGAGGCGGTTTACATAAATAGCTCCACCAACAGCGAAAGGTACTGCTAATGTCACAGCGACTAAGGCGGCCCCAAATGAACCCATAAATAAAGGAACAACACCGTAGAAGTCTTGCCAACTACTGTTCGTGACCCACTTCGTCCCAAAGAAGAAGCCGAGAACAGCCTCTCTCATTGGATATGGTTCTGCATGATCCCATTGAGCGGCTGCAACGGTTTTTTCTGCAAAAATTGCCTGTAGATCTTTGATTCCAACCTTAATTTCGTTCAGGCGCTTCTTTGCTCCAATTGAAACAAATTCTGATGCTTCAGGTAATAAGGAGGCTGCCTGTTTTGTTGCTTCTAATAAGTCTGTTGCCAATGCGGCCTGCTCAGATTTACTTTGATACAAAATTTCGTTCAGCTTGGCGTAATCTGGCTCGGCCGTCAAATAGCGTGCGGATTTAATGGCTAAGCGTTTTTTTTCTTCTTCTGAGGTCGCATTTTTTGCGCGCTCTTCTAAAGAAGACTTTTCATCACCCGCACTCTTATAGGCTATCCCCCTAGCTTTTGTTTCCAGCGCGTGCTTTCTCTGCTTTGTAATGAAATCTCTAAACTTCTGCTGTGGCAAGCGAGCGACTTCTTCCGCCTCTGCCAGTTTCAGAAATAAAGAATCTTCTGTGAGTAATTGATGCTTATGCTCATCAATTTTGGCTTGAATGTTTTTTACGGAATCGGGGGTCTTTCCTGAGATCACACCCATGACAGCCGCTTCTCGAAAAAAATCTAGTTGATCCGCTGAGTATTGGAGACTCTTATCTTCTATACTTGAAAATGTAATCGAGCTTGCCGCCTCTTCTGCAGCTGATTTAAGTGCCTCCGATGTAGAATCGATTCTCGCTTGGATTTTAATTTGTTCATCTTCGGGCAGGAACTCCATAATTCCTATTTTCTCAAGAGAACGATGATATTCTTTTAACTCGAATTTCACCTTTTTCGCTAATATGGCCCGGAAGTTAATGAAAATAGCATATGCATCCGCATTCACACCGACGCGTTCCCGCAATTCATACCCCTTTACTTGACTCATCAATGAGGAAACGCGTATCTGCGCTTGGAGCTCATCATTAGAGAAATCTACAAATTCTTGCCCAGATTCTCTGTATAACTGCAAAGAATTTCTATAATTGGGGAAGAAGAAAAATGCTTGCGATATAAGAAACAAGCAGATGAGTACTAGTACTATAATTGCCGCCGCTGCGTTCCCACCAAAATAGTATCTTATGAAGTCCTGCTTATTCAGCCCAAAGAATCTAGACTTTTTGCGGCGCATCGAATTCTCTGATTTTGTACTATCGCTCATCCTAATTTAGATATCGTCGTAGACAGAGAGAAAGAAACAATTTTCATAAAACCTGCCACTGCTCAAGTACGCCTTAAACAGTGACTAGTCGAATATTATTTCTATAGGTCTTGAGAAAAATACACATCACACCTCAAGACCTAATATGATTTCACTTAGTTTGCTGGAATAAATCCAACTTTTGTCACAATCTTTGCTGCGATAGGAGAGGTGGTAGACCACTCAATAAACTTTTTCACTTCACCTGTAGGTTGACCATTTGTGTAGTAATACAGATTACGTGAAAGTGGGTATTCCTTCGCTTTATCAGGTGTAGGAAGGACTCCTTCGATTGATACTGGAACTGTCCCTGCCTTATCAACGTATGCTAAACCGACGTACCCGATACCACGGATATCACCTGAGACACCTTCAGCAATTTGCTCATTACCGGCCATTTTCTGTGTTTGAGAACCGTAATCTTTACCTTCCATTCCTAGTTTCTGAAATGTCTTATATGTCCCAGAAGACGTATTTCGTGTGTATACAGCAATTTTACCAGGATTTCCTCCTACTTCTGACCAATCTGAGATTTCACCAGTAAAGATACCTGCGACCTGCTGCTTTGTGAGAGCTTTGACACCGTTTGCTTCATTGACAACTACGGCGATCATATCGATACCAGCTACGTGCTGAACGAGTTGCTTACCTGCTGCTGTGAAGTCAGCTGCTTCACTATCTTTATGAGCACGAGATGACATCCCAAAATCTGCTGTACCTGCAAGGAGGTTTGTAAAGCAAGTGGAGGAACCTTCAGCTGCGATCTCAAAATTGACGTTATTTCCTGTCGCCTTGTACACTTCTGCAAGCTGAGGAACCATCTTCGCGCCAAGCGTATCAGAACCCTTCACGACGAGTTTAGTTTGGGCCACAGCTGAACTAAGAAGAACAGCACTGAGAGCGGCTACAGATGAGACTAATTTTAATTTCATGATTTTATGTTTTGTTTGCTTCATTACGTCCCGTTTTTGCGGGGAACGGGTATGATTTAACCAAGAAAATCACAATCCACAAACCATCCATAGTAACAAATTTGTCACTAAAGATTTCTCATCCATATTCTCAAAGTACTCAAAGCCGAATATCACCCCTATCTCGATGAATCAAAGAGTCTTCATGCTTTCTCGCAAAATTTGCCTGTCGATGTATACTCATTAATACTCCAACAGCTGCTAAGGTGAAGACCAAATTCGTCCCCCCATAGCTCACAAAGGGCAGAGGTAATCCCGTATTTGGTATCGATGCTGTGGTAACAGCAATGTTCATAATCGCAGGAAACACGATGGCACAAGTTAATCCTACGGCTAATAATCTGCCAAAGATGTCTGAGGAATGGACTGCGATGGCTACGCCGTACACAGCGATCATGACAAAGGCAAATACAGTGCCTAAGGTGAACCAAATGCCTAATTCTTCTCCTATGATCGGGAAAATAAAGTCGGTGTGAGCAAAGGGTAGATAGCCGTGCTTCTCTGCTCCATTACCTAAGCCGACTCCATCGACTCCACCATTGCCAAGAGCTAAGAGCCCTCGCCACTGCTGATGCCCTGCCCCTAGCTTTGTCGCTTCCAAATCCATAAAACTCATTAATCGCTCCCAGCGTTCCGGATTATGCTTCACCACAACATAGAGAGCAGAAAGGGCGATAACAGCTGAGGGCAGGAGATAAAATAGCCGGCAACCGGCAACAAACATAAGGGCAAAACCGGCAGCACCCAGACCTGCAGCGGTGCCCATATCTTTCTCAAAAAAGATGAGGGCTAAAGGAATCGCTAAAATGCAGCCCGGTATTAGAAAACCTTTCACACATTTCCTCGTCTCAGACTGATATCTGGCAAACCAAGACGCAAGGCCTACCATGATTGCAATTTTAGCAGCCTCTGAGGGTTGAAACGTTCTAATTCCAGGCAGCTTAATCCAGCGGCTTTCTCCATACTGCTCTACCGCGATTCCTGGCACATAACACAAAATTAATAAGAAACAGGCACCTGCAAAGACCCAACCCGAGTATTTCCTCAGCAGCCTATAATCAGTAAACGCTAATAAGACCGCACCCACAGCGCCAACAGCTGTCATGATTGACTGCCTTGTTAGATGCTTATACTGACTATCCATGTCCTCGATCCATGGGCTAGTACTAGCTAACATTACTAACCCAAGAACGACCAAGGCAGCAACAGCAACACATACCATAATGGCATTCCGTGTTCCCATAAGACTGATCGATGCTGTTTCCACTGCAAACTACCTACAATATACTACCTAATTAGGAATCTTAAGAGTCATTCCTTTCCGCAACTTACGAGGGTCTGAAATCCCGTTCAGTTTAAGAAGCTCCTCTTGTTTGACTTTATGATTATGAGCTATTCTCCAAATGCTGTCCCCAGCTTTCACTGTATAAGTTCTTCTAGAGCCCTGTGTCTTTACCACATTTAAGTTAGGGTTAAGCTTCGGCTTCACTAATACAGCCTTAGGTGTAGGCTCCTCCACAGGAATCGCTTTCACAGGTATATCATCAATAGCTACGCTATCATTTAGCCCCAGATCAGGGCGGTCACTTACTGGTTCCGGCTCCTCATTGATTACGAGTTCCCTGCTCTGGCTTAGATCTTTCATCTGGTCTGCCACGAGCACTTTCTTCGATGGTAAATAGACAAATAATCCAGCGGATAAAGGCGTATTATGGTTAACACGGCGGAGTTCTTCTACAGTCACATCATAGCGTTTTGCTAGCTTTGTATAGTTATCTCCTCCTTTCACGACTCTGCGTTCCAGTCCTTTATTAAGTTCTGAGCTTTTCACCTTGGGGTTCTGCTCTCTATCCGGGCTATCAACTAAAACGACTGAAGATTTCTCCGGTCCGCGCTCCTTGGTTCCGATCAAAATGGCACCAATCGCGACAACATGCAGGATCCCTATAACCATGAGAGCTCGCCCAATCCCAACACTTGGCACATCTCCAGAAAGATCCATGGAGGAACTCGCTGTTGCTGTGACGCGCTGTTTCTTGTTCCCTACTCGAGCATGAAGGATGCGGAAGCCTCCTTTTTTATTATGTCGTTTCGTTTGTAGTTTATCTTGACTCATTTGATGTGGGTTCCGTTGTCAAAAATTAAAAATTCATGACGAGTTTTCTGAAGTGCTCTCCCCTAGCCTCGTAGCTGGAGAATTGATCAAAGGATGATGTTCCTGGAGAAAGTAGGATAAGATCGCCAGCCTGAGCTTGCTCTCTCGCTAGCTTCAATGCGGTATCTAACGTTTCCACGGCCTTTGTCGGGACAACGGGGGAAAGTAATTGATTCAGATCTTCTGCTATTTCTCCAAAGACAAAGACGGCTTTGACGTTAGGACTCATATTAGTTAATAAGTCTTGATAATCAAGGCCCTTCTGCTTTCCACCTGCAATTAATAACATTGGGCGAGACAGGGAGCGCATGGCACTCTGTAAAGCATGTATATTCGTTGCTTTAGAATCGTTTATGAATTCGACTCCATCTATTTCCCGAACCAATTCACAGCGGTGCTTTGGAGGGTGAAACTCACTCACAGCTTCCTGCATCTCACTCCAGCTTATTCCTAATACAGTGCATGCAGTAGCAGCAGCCATCACGTTTTCCACATTGTGCAGGCCTCTTAATCGACTCATCGAAAGATCAATGACTTTTTCTTCGCGAAAGGTTAACCAGGTTCCATCAAAGAACCAATCCGAGCTGGATTCTGTACTGAAATACACTCTCTCTCCTAACAGGGCACCCAGTTCCTCCCCTGAGCGCGTTACAATTAATGTATCCTCGGTCGCGTTATCAAAAATGCGAAGCTTTGCTTGTTTATAAGCCTCCAGACTAGAATACCGGTCCATGTGATCAGCGGAGAAATTCAACCATATAATCGCCTCTGGCTTCAGGCTCTGTATCGTCTCTAATTGAAAGGAGCTAAGCTCTAACGCTACGACATCAGGTACATGTTCACGGAGGACAACCTCGGCAAAGGGTACTCCGTAATTGCCACACGCCACACATGATATACCAGCGGACAACACCATGGTTTCGACGAGTTTCGTCGTCGTGGTCTTACCATTAGTCCCTGTAATGGCTATGATTTTACCGTGGTAGGCTCTGGCAGCCAGCTCTACTTCACCGATTAATTCCTCTGCTCCCTCGGCAAAGGCTTGAACAAATTCACAGTACGTATCGATCCCTGGAGAGACTACGACGATATCGGCCACACAGTCTTTTCCTGTCAAGACTGTGGCTTCTGGATGAAGCATTATCCCTTCCGGTATGTCTCTTGAAATTTTACTAGAATCATAAACAGTGACCTCCGCTCCTTGGTGCAACGCCAAAGTGGCAGCGGCCACTCCACTTCCACCTGCTCCTAAGATCGCAACTGTTTTCCCCGATAGCATCTACGTAATCTTTAGGAGTGATAAGCCAATGAGGGCACAAATAATAGAGAGTATCCAAAAACGAATGATGACCTGACTTTCATGCCAACCTCGCAACTCAAAGTGATGGTGGATCGGAGCCATAGCAAACACTCGTTTTCTCCGTAACTTAAAACTACCCACTTGAATCATCACTGAAAGGGCCTCCATGACAAAGACCCAGCCTATAAGCACGAGTAGTAATTCCTGCTTTGTACAAATCGCCACTGTTCCAATCGCGCCACCAATCGCCAAAGACCCAGTATCTCCCATGAATACTTTGGCGGGATGACAGTTAAACCAAAGAAAGCCAAACGAAGCGCCAACCATTGCCAGTAGGAAAATTGTTAGTTCAGAGAGTAGAGGATTATAAGGAATATTGAGATAATTCCCTAAAAAGAAATGCCCAGCTACATAAGCAATGGCTCCATAAGCTAGGCTCACTGTGATCGTGCACCCAGTAGCGAGGCCATCAAGCCCATCTGTTAAATTCACCGCATTCGATGCTCCTATGATGATAATGGTAAAGAAGGGGATGGCGAACCAACCCAAATCTAGAATCGGTTTTTTAAACAAAGGAAAGGTTACTGAACTCACAGGCATGGAGCGAGTCGTTACTTCATCATCTTTCAACCAATACCCTTTTTCAGGAAACTCCTGCTGCGTTTGCTCCACTAATGAGCTTCCCGATTCATTAATTTCTACGGATTGCTCTCCCTGTGCTTTGTTACCGACAACATCCCCTTGACTAAATAAAAACAATGCGGCGACAAGGGCGATGCCGCCTTGCCAAACTAATTTCACCTTCGCGCTTAATCCGTCAGAATTCTTCTGCTTCACTTTAGCGTAATCATCCATAAAGCCCAGACAGCCTAGGCCTAACATGACAAACATGGTCACTACTACAAATGGATTAAGCAAGCTACCACACAGTAACATGGCGATAGAGACTGTACCGAGGATGAGCACCCCTCCCATCGTAGGTGTCCCCGCCTTCGCACCATGTAATTCATGGAGTTTATGCACCTCTTCTGCGGAACGGATAGGCTGGCCCACTTTCAATGAAATTAACTTACGAATCACTCTGGGCCCAAGAATTAAGGACAATAGAAATGCAATGAGGCAAGCCAAAGCTGCCCTCACAGTCACATATTGTAATATATTGAGAAAGCTATAGGCTTCCGCCCAGCTTTCTCCATTAAGCTGAGCTTTGTGCCACCATTGAAAAATTGCGTGTAACATAATTTATTGATTTGAAAAAACTTGATTCATCACTCGTTCCATCCCCGCGGCCCTGCTCCCTTTGAAAAGAACAACATCCCCACTCAGGCAAGCTGCCCTAAGCCACTCCGCAGCAGATTCTACAGATGGAAAGTGCCGAGCATCCCCCCCCGCAGTCTTAGCCCCAGCTGTTATTTGCTCTGCCTGATCTCCAACAGAAATTAAACAAATCTGCTTCTGCGCTGCCAACTTACCTACGGCCTGATGTGCCGCTTCTGTATGGCGGCCCAATTCAGCCATTCTACCGAGAACCGCATACTTTTTACCACTAGCTTCTACTTCCGCTAACGTTTCTATTCCAGCACTGACTGATTCCAAATTAGCATTATAAGTATCGTCAAAGACACTCACACCACGGCACTCAAACACTCGTAAGCGCCCACTTGTCAGATGAGTTAAAGAAAGCCCTTTTACGATATCAGCCAAGTTCATGTTAAGCCGTACCCCAACAGCGGCAGCTAACAGTGCATTATTGACCATATGTTTCCCCATCACAGGTAACTGCACCTCAGCACTCCCAAGACCATCCACAACCAAATCAAAACAAGAACGCCCACTGGAAATGACGATATTCTCCGCCCTCACTGAGCTACCTTCTCCTCCCACAAGGATCGTGTCAGCCTCTGTCCTGCCCTTAAGGGTTTCGCTATAATCACAAGCTGTGGGAACAAATAAAGCTCCTTGCCGGGGCAACGATCTGCCTAATTCCCCTTTTTCTAAAGCAATGACATCACGTGACCCCATAAACTCAATATGTGCCGTACCTATATTTGTGATAATGCCTATATCAGGCTTTGCAATCTCACAAAGCGGGGCAATTTCCCCTGGGTGATTCATACCCATTTCCCAAACACAGACTTCGTCCTCTTCCTCAGTAGAAAGAACGCTTAAGGGAAGGCCTATGTGGTTATTCAAATTTCCCTGCGTCGCGCTCACCCGAAAAGAAACACCTAACATATCTCTGGTAAAGTCCTTTGTCGACGTCTTCCCGTTAGACCCTGTAATGCCGACAACTTTAATATTCAGCTGAGAGCGGTACCATGCGGCAACATCTTGTAGCGCCTTCAAAACATCATCCACCAAAACGACAGCAGCAGAGCCGATCTCAATGCCATCTGGCAATCTCTCTACGACTAACACCTTAGCCCCTGTAAATACTGCTTTCTCTAAAAAGTCATGCGCATCAAAGTTCTCTCCTTTTAGGGCAAAGAACGCCCCTCCCTCTGGGATAGAACGGGAATCCGTAGATATCGCCACGATGAGCTCATCTTCTGTTCCACGACACAATTGCCCAGAAGTTGATTCAACGAGATGTTTGAGGGATATTGCTTTCATTAATCTAATGTCTCTTTTTTAGGATTGGCATCGCCGTCTCCCTTTTTAGGTGAGCTCTGCTTGCTATCTCCCCTTCGACGATCATCACGTCCTTTAAATTCACGACGTTCTCCTCCGCGGCGATCATCACGTCCTTTAAATTCCCGGCGTTCTCCTCCACGGCGATCATCACGTCCTTTAAACTCTCGGCGTTCTCCTCCTCGGCGATCATCACGTCCTTTAAATTCCCGGCGTTCTCCTCCGCGGCGATCATCACGCCCTTTAAATTCACGACGTTCTCCTCCGCGGCG
>CAZLQY010000007.1:0-42904 GCA_964561965.1 uncultured Verrucomicrobiales bacterium | reverse complement strand
CTCCTCCGCGGCGATCATCACGCCCTTTAAATTCACGACGTTCTCCTCCGCGGCGATCATCACGTCCTTTAAACTCTCGGCGTTCTCCTCCGCGATCATCACGCCCTTTAAATTCTCGGCGTTCTCCTCCGCGATCATCACGCTCTTTAAACTCTCGGCGACCTTCTCCTTCGGATTTCTCCCCTAAACTTGGTTCTTCATCTCGGCTAGCACGCCGGCGCTCATAAGCCTCCGTTTTCTTACGAGCTTCCGCTTCCCGCTGGCGCACGACACGATCTGGGAGTGGCCTTGTCCTCACAGCCTCCATAGCCACCTTACGGTCATCAAATTCAATCTTTTCTCCTTGAATCTCTTGATACGCTTCGTGGCCTTTCCCTGCAATAAGCACAACATCTCCCGCTGTCGCTAAATGAACCGCTGCCATAATCGCTTCCTTCCTATCAGGAATCGCACGATAGGGGCATGAACTCATACCAGGCTCAATATCTGCAATAATCATAGCGGGGTCTTCCGACCTCGGGTTATCTGATGTCACAAAACAAAGATCACTATTAGTCGATGCAGACTGGCCCATAAGAGGCCTCTTTCCTTTATCTCTATCTCCTCCACAACCAAATACAGTAATGAGCCGTTTGGGATCTAACTCATGTAACGTAGCGCAAACATTTTCTAACGCATCTGGAGTATGGGCGTAATCGACAAAGACATTCACACCTTCATCAGAGGCGATCCATTCCAAGCGCCCAGGCACCTGAGGCGTCTCCATCACAGCTCGCACAGCGTCACGAATCCTCACTCCCATTGTCGTAGCTGCAGCAATAGCACCGATGGCATTATACACGTTATAACGTCCAAAAATCGGCATTCTAACAAGATAAGATTTCCCCTTTGCTATCAGCTCAAATTCACAAGTCCTAATCGTTTGAGTAAATTTCCCGAGACGGAAGTCACAATGCGCTCCTGCCCCAAATGTGATTAAGGGTAACGAGCCATCAAGATCTTTAATCAACTTCTGCCCCCACGCATCATCACTATTGATCACTCCCACTGGCTTCTTCTTTCCTCCTTGCTCTCTCAGACCAGTAAAGAGCAATTTCTTCGCCTCATAATAAGCCTCCATCGTCTTATGATAATCTAGGTGATCCTGCGTCAGATTTGTGAAAACAGCGACATCAAACTGAACAGAGTCCACTCGGCATTGCTCAATTCCATGCGAGCTCACTTCCATCACCACAGAGCGACAATCATTTTCTATAATTGATTTTAGAAACCCGTGCAATTGAGTAGCTTCAGGCGTAGTATGTGTAGCAGCCTGAGTCTCCAGCCCATCGTTTGTCCAAACCGTGCCAAGCATCCCCGCACGCCGCTGCACAGTCTGTAGTATATGATGTAACAAAAACGTCGTCGTCGTCTTTCCATTTGTACCAGTAATACCAGCTACCCTCAGCTTAGCAGAGGGCCGATCTGCTAGCATATCAGCTAGTTTACTGAGAGTTCGCCGAGAATCTGGAGTGTGGACCCAAGCCACAGCTTCCGCCCAATCTGAATCTGGAGCTCTCTCTGCTACAATAGCAATGGCCCCTGCCTGCAGGGCCTCCTTTATATAGACATGCCCATCAGACTCCGTGCCCCGAATGGCTACAAATATAGATCCCTCTTGGACCTCGCGACTATCACAGGTAATATGGGTGATCTTACAATCTAGATCTCCAGAGGCGATAGATCCAGGAAGTCGTTTAATAATGTCCAATAGTTTCATTCCGAAAGAGCAATGGTTTCTTTATTAACAAGCGGGTCCGCTGTTAAATTCATATGAGCAGCGATGCGTTTCGCTGCTCGTGCAAACACTGGAGCGGCCATTGTGCCTCCCCCGTGCTTCACTTCATTTGTCTGTGGGTCATCAATGACAACTAAGCAAACAAATTTTGGATCATTTATCGGCATTATTCCCGCAAAGGATGCCGTACTACGACTAGAATCATAACGCTTTAGTTTAGGATCATACTTATCAGCCGTCCCAGTCTTCCCTCCTACTGAGAAGCCCTCTATCGCAGCGCGTTTTGCCGTTCCTTCTGGCTCCGTCACCTTCGCTAAGACTTTGCGCATCACATTCGATGTCTTTTCAGAAATAACCTGCCGCACAACGGTAGGGGAATACTGCTCCACAATCACCCCATTGGATGTATCAATGGAGTCTACAATATAAGGTTTCATCAGTCGCCCTCCATTCGCTATCGCACAATACACGGCACACATCTGTAAAGGCGTCACACTAATCCCATACCCATAGGTCGCTGAGGCAAAGTCTCGAGAATTCCCCTCGATATTAGTCATACTACCACAACTTTCTCCAGCAAGCTGGATACCAGTCTGCTTTACAAACCCAAAATCCCTTAAGTACCGAGCAAACTTTCTCTGCCCCACCATCAAGCCCATCTTATAACTACCAATATTATTCGATTTCTGAAGAATTCTCCAGACAGGGATCTTCCCCTTTGGGTAACCATCTTTCACAGTCACACTTCCATTCTTAAAATTACCCCAATGACAGTCGATCACAGTATCCATGTTCACTTGACGTTCTTCCAATGCTGCTGAGGCCGCAATGACTTTGATCGTTGAACCAGGCTCATAGGTGGCCTGTAATCCAAAATTAAACCCATTTTCCGCAAACTTTTCCTTATTATTCAAATTAAAATGAGGTCTAGAAGCCATCGCCAGAACTTGCCCTGTATGCGGGTCCATCACAATAAATGTACCGTTAACCGCCTCAAACTCGTTCATCCCCCAGTCCAATTCTTCTTCAATAATCGCCTGAATCCCCATATCCAGCGTGAGTTTAATATTGAGCCCATTTTTAGGCGGAAGCACGCTCCCCTTATGCGCAGGCATCACCAATCCTCGGATATCGCGCTGCTCTTCACGAAAGCCATCCACACCAGCTAACACATGATTCATCTTTGACTCTACACCTGAGCGCCCGACTCCACTATGATCCACCACGCCCACCAGATGAGTCGCTAATTCTGGAGATCCATACCAACGGTGCTCTTCCTCTTCAAACCGAAACCCACCTACCCAACGGGCACGGGCATGATCCTCTAACTTCTCCGCAACATCACGTGCAAGATCACGCGTAATCACCACATCCATACGCCCCCTTCTTTTAGGCCTAAGATCAATCTTCTTCTTCAGCTCCTCCTTCGAGATACCCAGAGGTCTAGACATTTCATCTAGCACATAATCCAAATGATCCTCATACATTTGAAATCCTTTCCCCAAATACTTTTCCTGAATTGTATTACTCAGTGACAGCACCTTAGAGCTCCTCCTCTTCCTAGACCACCCCGCCCATTCTGGAGACTCCCGAAGAGCCTTTGCTGCTAAGCCGCGGGAAGCAACATTAGCATCGAGCAAATGATACTTATCCACCTTCACCGTCACAGTCGGCATATTATTCGCTACAATTTCATCATTCCTATCCAGAACAAGCCCGCGTTGATGCTGCAACTTCACTCTTGATCGATAGGAACTACCAGCCTTACTCGCATACGTCTCCCGGTTCACGATCTGCACATAAACAAGCCGCACAGAAAGAGCGCTTAAAAGGGTGACTAACCCCAAGCATACAAGAATACATCGTTTGTAAGCAGCTTTATCCATTGAACTGGGTCTAACGAGCCCTTAATGCAGATTCGGTGAAAGTTGATGATCAGCAACGGCAGAAGAACCACTTTCTAAAGGCTCCACAATCTCCACCACCTGAATAGGTATCACGCAAAGATCCGTGCCTTGTTCTCTTAGTTCATTCCTCAAGACATGCCGGTTCAGGCGGTTCTCTATCTTAATTTCCACAAATTTCCGCGCCTCATTATGCTCATCAATCATAATCTGAGTGGACACGATGTCCCTACTCACACGGATCTGTTGGTTTTTCACTACCGCATGATACACCCCACCTACGGCAAGTAACAAAACAGCAACTCCCACAGTCAATAAGTCTGAGAGACGAAGGTTTCGGTTTTTTTTCATTGTTCTACGTTGATTCATAACGGTGATTTAAAGCTGGGGTTTATTCATTCTACTGGGCTAGAAACTCGCTCTGCGACTCTTAATAGAGCACTCCTAGAACGACTATTCCGCTCCACCTCTTCCTTAGAGGCAGTCACAGGTTTTTTGGTTAAAATTTGATAACAATAGTTACGGTTCGGTCTCGGGGCAGGCCATTCTTTCTTATCCACCTCTTTCTTAGAGGCATCACGGATGAAACGTTTCACCATACGGTCTTCGAGACTGTGAAAACTAATAATGCAAAGTCGGCCTCCAGGTTTCAATAAATCCGCCGAAGTCTCCAACAGCTTCCGTAAAGAACCTAACTCATCATTGACGGCTATCCGTAACGCCTGAAACGAGCGTGTTGCAGGATGAATCTTTGATTTCCCTTTAGGAACCACGCGCGCGATGAATGAAGCGAACTGAGTCGTCGTCGTAAAAGGGGTCGTCTCCCGGTCATGACAAATCAGCCGGGCTATTTTACGAGATGCCCTTTCCTCACCATACTCCCATAAAATCGTCGCAATTTCCTCTTCACTCGCAGTATTCACGATGTCAGCTGCCGTACGCTCACAAGCAGGCCCCATACGCATATCCAGAGCTCCTTCTTTACTAAAAGAAAAGCCTCTAGCGGCGGAATCAAACTGGCGTGATGAAACACCAAGATCAGCTAAAAATCCATCCACAGAATGCACTCCCCTCTCCCTCATCAGCTCTAGCCCATCACAGAAATTACCTTCTACTGCTTGGAATCTGTCTCCAAAACGAGCAAGGCGCTCCCCTGCATACGCCAGAGCCTCAGGATCACGATCAATCCCATACACTGTGTGACCTTGTTCTAACATTAGCTCTGAATGCCCACCTCCACCTAATGTCCCATCCACCAGAACAAGTTCAGGCCGAGGTGTCATAAAGTGTACTGATTCTTCACGCAAAACAGTCTCATGATAATGAGGCTGCACTTTTGCTCCTTCTGATTCATGACTAAAAGCTCCCCCTCCTGCACAGTTTACTCCGTCCTCAGCAGATCCACACAACCCACCTGTAGAGCAAAAAAAGCTTAGCTTTTTTGCTCTTGTCAGATCTTGAATTGGTGTTTGATCGAACATAAAATTGATATAGATTAGAAGAAATCAAGCTCAGCATTGAGCACCTCAGTCTCAGCATCCTCACGAGTGCACATCTCCGAGTAATTGGTTGGATTAAACACTTCGAAATAAGTACCTCTACCGACAAGAACCACTTTTGACTCCTGTTCTAAAGAAGGATTCTCACACCAAGCCTTCGGTATAAGTAATTTACCCTGTGGATTTAACGAAGTCTTCAAACATCTGGAATGAAGCTTACCTTTCATCTGCTTCTTCTGAGCAGGTGTCCACTCTACACGAGATTCCACCTCTTGTAACATATTCACATATTCCGCCTGAGTCAGAACTCTAAGAACAGGCAAACCATAACTCGATGACTGAAGTAACCTCAACTCTCCACTACCCGCAGCGACACGCCAATCCGCAGGTATCGAGACCCTAGACTTAGGGTCCATTTTGTGATCATACACCCCTTCCAGGGCATGTTCGAGTGACGTCATAATAGGAAAGTATTCTGCAGGAACACACACTGATACACTTTGATACACTTTACTACAACACTAAAATACTAACAACTTCACTAAACATAGTCTGAACCTCACTGAGAACAAGTCACATGGAACAGCCGCACTGAAACAATCCTCATCACAAAAAACGCTTCCTCAACGACACGAGAATACTATCACACCATTTCTAACTCCAGCCCCCCATCATTAGCCTCATAAAGCGTTCGCAGCACCCCAGCTCCAATAGATTCCTACAAATGATATCCCCCATAAAGAGCCTCATTGCCGATTCATACAGAAATAGCGCTCTCTATATTTCGATCTAAAATCAAACCATACTCCCCAAAAACAGACATTAAACTTCATTAATAGGACAAAAAACATCAATAGCCTAAAATAATTGAGAATGTTCGTACTATGGTGACATGCATCGTTTTTTCACATTCTTATCTCTAATGAAGATAACTACTCTACTGCTAGCAGCGGAGTCTAAACCTAATTTTGTCTTTTTTCTCGTCGATGACTTCGGCTACGGCGACTTGGGTTGTTATGGCGCTAAATTCCACGAAACCCCCAATATCGATAAGCTAGCAAGTGAAGGAATGCGCTTCACTCAAGGGTACAGTGCCTGCACTGTTTGTTCCCCCAGCCGTGCCGCTATCATCACTGGGCAATACCCAGCCAGACTACATCTGACTGATTGGATCTCAGGCCACAACTATACGAACCCAAAGTTACTGAAACCAAACTGGAAAAAGCACATTGATCATGACCAAGTCACCTTTCCTGAAGTACTTCAGTCTAACGGCTACAAAACTCAGTTTTTAGGCAAATGGCATCTCATGCCTGAAGAAAAGCTTACATACGAACAACACTTCCCTCAATCACATGGTTTTGACAGCAATATAGGAGGCAGAGAATGGGGCCAACCAAAAGGACGAGGGCGCTACTTCTCTCCTTTCGATATGCCTGGTTTGGACGACGGAGAAGAGGGAGACTATTTAACCGATAAACTCACCGATGCCGCGGTGGAATTTATTCATCAATCGGCAGAAGAGCCATTCCTTCTCTACTTCTCCTACTACACTGTCCACGGCCCAATTATGGCCAAACCTGAATTGCGGAAAAAATACACAGCCAAAGCCGAAGGTTATGAACCAACCCACACAGAGCGAGTTCATAGCTCCTATGCCGGGATGGTCGAAAGTTTAGATCAAAGCGTAGGCCGCGTCCTCGCAAAACTAGAAGAAAAAGGAATAGCGGATAACACCATCATCATTTTCACAGCAGACAACGGAGGGCTGGAAGAAAGCAGCTCTGGCGGCCTGAGAAAAGCGAAGGGATTTGCCTACGAAGGAGGCACCCGTGAACCTGTCATCATAAAGTGGCCTGGCCATACTACACCTGGATCAACATCTAACACCCCAATCATTGGCACAGATTTCTATCCCACTATTCTAAGTATGGCCGGAATACCTCTACTCCCAGAAGCCCATAAAGACGGGCTAGATATCTCCACCATTCTCACAGGCCAGACAAACGAACTCGATCGTGATGCTCTCTACTGGCACTATCCACACTACCACAAAACTGCTCCTTATGGAGCTATCCGCAAGGGCGATTTCAAACTCATCGAGTTCTTCGAACACAACACATTAGAACTCTACAATTTAAGCAATGACCCGAATGAAGCAAACAATCTGTTTCAAACTCACCCGGAGAAAGTACAGGAGCTTTACAGTCAATTAAAAAGCTGGAGAACCTCTGTAAATGCACAAATGATGACAGAAAACCCTGACTATGATCCTAACCAACCAACAGAAAAGTTCTATCTGCCAAAAAAACCTAGCAAAAAAAATCCTAGTAAAAAGCGCACTAACAAAAAATAGTTCTGAACACTGCTACAAAGCCCATTCTAACAAAATATACAACCACTCAATATGAAATTATCTCTATTTTTCCCCATCCTGTGTGTGACTGCCGCCACTCTTTTACCGTCTTTAGCAGAAGAAGACCAACAGCCTGAATGGAAATCCCTCTTTGATGGCAAGTCCCTCAACGGCTGGGAGGGAATGCCCAAATACTGGTCTGTTGAAGACGGGGTTATCACCGCACAGAGTGATGAAATCATACCTTCTAATACGTTTCTTATTTACCAAGGCGGTGAATTTTCAAATTTCGAACTCATTTTTGATGCTCGCATCTTTTCAGGTAACAGCGGAGTACAATTCCGAAGCCACCAAGTAGAGCCTCCGAAAGACCATCTCCCTTTCCAAGTAGAAGGCTACCAAGCAGACTTCGATTCTCTCAATAAATGGTCTGGTACTCTCTATCATCAAGGGCGGGGCATCCTCGCAAAACGTGGTACTCGTACCACAATGACAGATGCGAAAGATCCCCTTCGCTCCGCTCAAATCGATGATCCGGAGAAACTAGCAACACACATACATCCCATTGGAGAATGGAACTCATACAAGGTCATCGTCATTGGCAATCGCCTCACTTACTATATAAACGGCACTCTTATGTCTGAAACGACAGACACAGGTCTCACTCAATCTGCCACCTCAGGTATCATTGCCCTACAGCTACACCGTACAAAGAAAACAGGCATGAAGGTTCAGTTCAAACATATTAAAATTAAAGAACTCTCTCAATAACAAGCTTCATCAAAGTTTGAAATAAAAAGGCTCTTTTTAAAGGATAGATTATAAACCTAACACATTAAAAGAGCCTAGTTCATTTAGACAGTCATCGGGGTGATCATATCACCCCTAATCACAATCGACCTTCTTACCCCGGTCTTTACTCAATAATGATCGGCTTACGATTTTCAGCCGATTTCTGTAATTTCTGATAGAGTTCTTTATACATTCTCTGATTCATAAGGATCCGCAGCCATATTATAAAGCTCAGGCTCGGAATCACCAGACATTTGAAGGAACTTGGACTCCACTGTTCTTACGGCCCAGCCAGCTGCACCATCGCTCTTCCTCCAAAATAAAGCCTCATGAGGAGACCCTTCCTTCTTTCCATTGAAATAAGGTATTAAATTTTTGCCCTCCAAAGAATGGCCCGATCTATCCCCCTTACCAAGAGCAACCACAGTAGCGGCAATATCAAGAGAGGAGACTAGACCATCAAATTCTCCTTTTCTTTGTAAGCCCGCTGGCCAATGAACGATAAAGGGAACGTGTGAACCTCCTTCTCGCATACTCCCCTTACCATCACGAAATGGAGTACTATCAGAAAAAGCTGGCCCAATTTTTTCTGGCCCTCCTGCTCCCCCATTATCGGACAGAAAAAAGATAACCGTGTTATCCAATTTCCCACTTTTTTTCAAAGCTTCCACAATCATTCCAATACCACGATCCATCTCATCGATCATCGCCGCATAAATACGCCGCTTTTTATTCTCAATATGAGCATACTTCTCAATAGTTTCTTTCGGTGCTTCCAAAAGTAAATGAGGTGCATTATAAGCTAAATACAGGCAGAATGGCTCTTCCTCTTTCGTCATAAATTCAGCAGCATCTCTACTTAGTGCAGTGGTTAGATATTCATTAAATTCAGCACTACGATCATTGCGGCTAAGAGGCCAATAGCTTCCTTCATTCGCACTGTAGTGTGGCTCTTTCTTTTTACCTATCAGAGGCGTTGCTGTCGTCACATTTTCAGGAAAGTAAGTATGGCCTCCTGACAGAAAGCCATAGAAATAATCAAAACCTCGATTGTTAGGATGAAACACCGAACAGCGATCGAATTAAGCATAGACTATTTAAAGAATAGATATCACCAAACACATTCTAACAAACTCCAACATATTCTAAGCTATGATCATATTAAAAGGGAGAAAGAAGACATACACAACGTCCTACTCGGCGCCCAAAGGCTGATAGACTCACAGAAATAGGCTACTGAAATAAGCTGCTACAAGTTTCTTAAGCATCTGATAGAAACTCTGTTCTGAATCAATCATTAGATGTAGAGCAACATTCACAAACACAAAATTTTCTCTTACCAAGTACTACAAATCCAATTCGCACCTAATGTCAAATATGAGATTTTTCACAACTGACTATTTCATCTCATTGAGGAAAACGACTATTTCTACCTCGAAACCGTTCCAAAAAATCCCCACACGATACGCTTGAATCTATCAAACATATCTAACGTTTGATCTTCTCACTTGTCTGAATCCATTGTCTTAGCCTATCGAGAACACTGCTGATCTTTCGATAGGTGAAACGATTAGCTTTCGCCTTTGGCTCTAGGTTCTGCTGCCACAGTATCGCTAGCAGAAGAGCTTGTCACAAACGGTCCACCTTCCATAGGGGCGACACCTGTGAAGGCGACATCGGGCATGTCTGTAGGTTTACCTGAAAGAGGGAATTCTTTCCGGAGGGGATGATAAGGGTACCCTTCCCACATTAAAATTCGCTTCAAGTTTGGATGATCTAAAAACCGTATCCCCATCATATCATACACTTCTCTCTCGTGCCAATCTGCGGTTTTCCAGAGATCTGTCGCTGTCTGAACTTCTTCCTCTTCTGCTACTGGCGCCTTAATTCTCACGTGAACGGAATCATCCACTGTCGCTAGCTCATACACTACCTCAAACCGAGGATGCTCTTCGTGATCTACGCTACATAGATCAAGTAAGAACTGAAGGTCCAACTCATCACGGCAAAATGCTAGAACATCATGAAGGGTATCAAGGGCCACAATAGCTGTCTGCTCACCTCGGAATTCGACCGTATCTAGAATTTTATCGCCGAATTTAGCCTGAATTTGAGAAATTTGTGCACTCATAGTCTGCTCCTTTTAACGTTGTAGGACTGCCTCTGTAGGCTCCGCTTTCAGCTCCTTCACAGATGCTTCCTGTTCAATTTTTTGCTGCAACTTCATCAATCCTTCAATTAAGGCTTCTGGACGAGGAGGGCAGCCTGATATATAGACATCTACAGGGATTAAACGATCAATTCCTTGCAAAGTCGCATAACTACGAAACATTCCCCCGCTAGAGGCACAAGCTCCCATGGCAATACACCATTTTGGCTCCGGCATTTGATCCCAAATCCTCTTCACAGCCAAAGCCATTTTATAAGTCACAGTACCAGCTACAATCATCACATCACTTTGACGAGGAGAGAACCTCATCACTTCTGCTCCGAAACGTGAAATATCAAATCTTGAAGAAGCAGTCGCCATCAATTCAATCGCACAGCATGCTAAACCCATTGGCATTGGCCAAAGTGAATTTTTACGCATCCAGTTCACTGCAGAATCTAATTGAGTAACAATGACGTTACCCTCAATTTTTGAATCGTAGGCGTAATTTTGAAGGATTTGCTCCGGAGTTTCTGTTTCCATAATGGTTACTTTCGATGAGGCGCCACCATGCGGTAGCTCACTGCGTAGCTCAAGTGAAATAGTGCTCTTTTCTCTCTCTTGTGGCTTTTTTAACGCAAATTCAACCAAAACGACAAGAGTTCACAGATTACCCTGTAAACTCTTTCTCAAAAAAACAATAGTATCACTCTTTAGTGGTGAGCTACTTTCTTTAGCTTCTTCGTCGCTTTCCTCAACAGGTTAGAAGCTTCTTTTTCTTCTCCAACAGCTTTCAGGACTTCAATGTAGTTCTCCACAACGGCACCATATTCATGAGACTCGTCTTGAATGTGGCGCTCATAAATCGCAATTGCTTCCTCGAAGTGACCACGAGAACCGTCTAAGTCACCAGTCTGGGCCATAGAGAGAGCTAAATTTGCGTAGGACTGTGCTGTATCAGGATGGTTTCTTCCATGGATTTTAATGCGGTGCTCCAGCGCCATTGTATGCATTTCCAGAGCCTGCCCATCAAAACCTGACTTCAAATACAATGCCCCAATATTATTACAAATTGTGGCCGTTTTCTCATCATCATCTCCCAGCTCCTTATGGCAAATTTCTAAACCTCTCAAAAAGAGTTTTTCAGAATTATCAAAATCACCCAAACTACGATAAATAAACCCTAAATTATTACAAATATCCGCAATATTCAACAACTCGGGTGGATCCAAACGTTCATAAAGTTCAATGGCTCGTTCATAAAAGCGAATCGCTTCCGAATCATTCTCTACAGTATCATATAGGACTCCGATACTCGCGCTTAACCCTGCTAACTGCTCCGTACATTCTACGCGCCCATTTAATAATTCCAGAGATTCTAAATACACCAATCGAGAATCTTCCAAATACCCAAGTTGGCGTAATAAATCCCCCTTAATTTCAAGTGATGAAGCCAGCCCTATGATACTCTCTACATCGTCCCCAAGAGAGAGACGAGCTTTCTCTACGGCAGCATCGGAAGCTCTCATCGCTTCTTCCCATTTTTTTTCTTCTACGAGTTGCCGCACGCGATCTTGCAGCATATCCAATAAGTTGGCTGTTCCTGATTCCATAATCTATCGTTTTTCTAACTGTATAATATTTGTTATCATTCTAAACCCTCCCAAAGGAACTTGGCCAGCTGAATCGAAAGATTCTCCCATCTTTTGTGGATTACAAGTAAATCACACGCCTCCACTCTATCCATTCGCTCTTCCTATTTCTCTCAAACAGCTTCAACTACAAATTCTACTTCCAGAACAAAAATAGTAGTGGAGCATTGACGGGAATCACAAAAACTCGCACCTTTTGACTAACTTACCAACTAGAATATGACACTTACAATTGGCGATTCCGCTCCAGATTTCACTCTCGTTACTCTCACTCCAGAAGGCCCTGCACTCTTTTCACTAGCAGATCAAATTGGCGAAAGTAACATTCTACTATTATTCGTCCCCATGGCCTTTACAGGAGGCTGTACAAAGCAGTTTTGTGAAGTCACAGATAACTTGAGTGTCTACGATTCCCTAGATGCTCAGGTCTATGGCATCTCAGGAGACAATCCCTTCGCACAAGCCGCATGGGCAGAGAAGGAAGGCATCAAAATCAATCTTCTCAGTGATTATGAGCACGAAGCAGCCAAAGCCTACGGCTGCGCTTACGAAAGCTTCCTTCCCGAGAAAAACCTCATTATGGGAGGAGTCCCTAAACGGTCTGCGTTCATCATCGATAAGGAAGGGAAAATCCGCTACTCCGAAATACTCGAAATCCCTAGTGAGATGCCCAATTCCAATGCTATTCAACAATGCTTGAAGTCCTTATAGACCACTCATAAAGAAAGGGATAGTGGGGCGAAGGAGGATTGCGATTGACCGATATGCACTCTCCAGATAGCACTTTCCCAATCAATTGATTATAATTTAATTTACCATGGCATCCGTAGTCGCAACAAACGTCAAAAAGGGTCAGTGCATCAAATATGAAGGTGAAACTGGCGCTGTCCTTAATCTCGAACACCGCACCCCTGGCAAAGGGAATGCGCTAATCGCAGCCACCATCCGTTCTTTCCAAACAGGGAAAACGAAAACAATCCGCTTCGCTTCCAGTGATAAGGTTGAAATCGTAGAAACAGACCGGCAAAAGCTAGAATTCTCTTACTCAGACCCATCTGGATACCATTTTATGGATCTTTCCACCTACGAGACTATTAGCTTTGAATCTGATCTCATAGGAGACAACGGTGAATATATGAAAGAAGGGCAAGAAGTAGAAGTTCTCTTTATTGAAGGAGCTGCTGTCAGCGTCTCTCTACCAGCCAGTGTCGAACTAGAAGTCACAGAATCAGCAGAAGGATTAAAAGGCGATACAGCCAATAATCCCACCAAGCCAGCCACACTAGAGACAGGTAAAATTGTTCAAGTACCACTTTTCGTGAAAACAGGTGATATCCTAAAAGTTAGTACGGACGACGGCTCCTACCTAGGCAGAGCATAAACTACACACTCTCTTAACACGAACGTTTTACGCGATTTAAAATCAGATCTCGTTGTTCGTTTCCTTCAGAGCCTTTCAATAATTTTCGTGAAATCGAAAATTGTTCATTGAAACATTCATCATATAATTTATAGTTACCACCTATCCATTATGAAACTTAAATTAAGTATCGTAGCAGCTTTATTCAGCGTAGGCGCTCTTCAAGCCCTCCCTGGTGCAGAAGCTACTAAAACGACAGTTGTTGCAGAACAAGGCACTCCAGTGCTCTTCGTTCAGACAGCAGGAGGTGGTTGAGGTGCAGCAAAAAAGGTCCGTGCGGCCTTATCCTCAATCAAAGGCGTGAGTGACATACGTCTTTCAGGTTCCAGTGCTTGCCTAAAGCTCAATGAGGGAGCCACTCTCTCTGAGAAGAAAGTCAAATCAGCAATCGAAGGAAAAGGTCTTCGCTTTGTTAAAATGACTGAAGGTTCACTCACAGCTCCAGTCGCTCAATATCAAGTGTCTACAAAAGGACTTGGTGGATGAGCTGAAACGAATGAAAAGGCCCGTGTGGCCATTGAAAAATTAGACAACGTCAGTGTGGCATTTATCGACAAAAGCGTCGAAATATTCCTATCCAAGGATACCCCTCTGACTAAGTCCGACCTTGCTAAAGCTCTGAAAGGACTCAAAGTTGACGTCCTTGATGTAACCCGTGCTGACTCCGTACAACTCTGGAATTAAGCTCATAAAATACTTTAAAAACCTTGGGGTGATCATCACTCCAAGGTTTTTTTATTGCTAGTATCTATGCTTCGTTAGAACCGAGCACCAAACTCTAAATCAAATATGAGTAGCCCGATCCTCAGTAATCATTCCGAAAATGTACTGAAAAAACTCATCATAGAGTCCACGAATAACCCACTAAAATGACGGGCTGGATAAGACTCAAGCTTCCATTTCCAGAATCCACTGTTTAGCTCATACGCTAACTACATAGATCTAAAAACTACTCCGTCTTCGGTTCCGTTGGGGAAGCTGGATCCTTTGCCTCTACAGTCATATTTCCCTTCGCATCTAGCTCTTCCTTGAGTTCTTCCTTAGAAAGGACTTTCGCGTCGGTTTTGGCGTCAGCTTTGGCGTCGATTTTGGCGGCATCAGTTTTTATTTCACTGGAAGTATCATTAGCTTTTGCCTGTGCTACATTCTCAGAAGTCGCCTTTTTTTTGGCTTTCTTTCCTGTATTTGAAGATGCCTTGCTCTTTTTATCTGCCGTAAAAAGGAAGCCTTCACTCATGAGGAGAATATACCCCTGATTAATCAACCAATGAAGATCATGATACCATTCCTTCTTTAACTCATCAGTGACATCCTCAGGTAATACAGCTTCCCATAATTTATCAATACCAGCACCACTATTCTCTTCCACCCATGATACAATACTCTGTGGGCGCTCTGCCATGGTTAACCCTTCTGGAATAGCGTGTGGGCGTGATGGCCCAGCATGAAGTTTCCCCTGCCACTTAAACACGGCCAGCTGCCGACCACTCATCTGGCGACATAGGAACGATGCAAGCTTACCGGGGTAACGACGTTGATCGACAACAATCGCTTTCAAACCAGTCAATAAAGCTGGAGAAAGATGTTTTGCAGGTACACTAGCAATCACATCTGCTCGATGAGTCTCATGATAGATCTCATCGAACTTTGATGTTACGAAGTGACCTTGCATTGCTTTCATCGAATCAAAAGTGGCGTCTCCATCAACCTCAGTATACTTCGTAACGAATTTCATGGATTCCTGCCATTCCGCGACGATTTCTTCTCCTTGTTCCACTTTGATTCGCGATTTATAGCGATCTAAAGTCATATTCGAGAAACGTTCTGCATGAATTTCTATCACTCTAGTTTGATAACCGTGATAATTTGGCGGCCCAAGGAGTTCTCCACTAAAGCCACAACGTGCAACTCCTTTGAAATTACCAGTAGGGGCATCCGCCTCCACCTTCTCTTCGGTATAAACTTCAACTCGCCAATCTGCTGTCGCAAAGTGAGCCAAGCACTCTTCTTTTGTCAAAAAGACAGCTGGCTCCTTACGGCACTGGAATACCTTAGGCCCACCTTCTTCTTGACGATAAACAACATTAAAGCGCTCTCGCCCTCCAAGAATCACTCTAGCAAGATCAAAGACAGAATACGTACGCCCTGTATCAACGATCTGTTTAGCTAAATTATCCACGCCTTCCTCTACAGGCATAATATCGACAATTAAGCCTTCTGGCACAGGCACTTCTTCACGGCGCGGACGGCGATCTGAGCCGTCCTTACCTTTTGACTTAAAATCCCCTCCTCGAGGGCGGCGCTCAGTCCCTTGATCCCTTCTTTTTTGACCTCTATGAGCGGAGCCTCCTTTTCCTCTAGGCCCACCTTTCCCACCGCGTGCAGGGCGTTCACCACGACCTTCAAATTTTTCATAGCGTTTCTTAGAGTCATCTTTACTACGAGCCCAAGCGGGCCCGAAATCTAGGGAACTAAGATCTAATGGTATATCATCCTTCTTGTTACTCATGGCCTAACCTAAATTTAGGGGTTAACGGCGCTATACAAACCGCTCCTTGGAGCAAGTGCAAGCTTCGTTTATATGGAATCATTCAGATATGAAAAGAAATGAAACTCTACAGATACATCTTTTTTCCCTATTTACAAAAAAATTCTATTGAGATCAGACAACTCAGACACGTAGCATAAAAAACGGCCACGACTAGGCAACCGTCATCTATTCCGTAACGAACGTAATATCCGCCTTCCAGAACACATACCATCATTATCAGTATCAATTTCTGGAGAGCTTTCGCACCACTGAACCAATTTCCCCAATTTTCCAAACAGCAACAGACTCTCGCACCATCTCATTCGCACCTCATTTACATTCCAATTAACTTCAGCTATGAAATTACCTGTTTCTATCACCCATCTCACAATTGCTACTATCTCCGCCACCATCTCTATCTCCACGGCGACACCCAAAAAGCCAAACATAGTTTATATTATCGCGGACGATCTCGGCTATGGTGACCTATCCTGTTACGGTCAAACACATTTCAAAACCCCAAATATAGACAGCTTAGCGGAACAGGGGATAAAATTCACATCACACTATTCTGGTAACACCGTTTGCTCTCCTTCGCGCTGTAGCCTCATGACGGGGATGGACCAAGGCCATGCCTCCATTCGGGGGAATGGAGTTCATCAGTTAACAGAAGAAGACTATACGGTAGCTCACGCTCTCAAAAAAGCGGGTTATCAAACAGCGATGATTGGAAAGTCCTGTGTGACGGGAAACACCTTTGACATCAACGCGCCGAAAACAGCGGGCTTTGACTTCTTTTATGGCACTCTCAGCCACATGACAGCCCATCATCACTATCCAGTTTCCGTCTTCAATGAACACGGGGAAAAGGAAACATTCCCCAATAATAACCTCTATTCAGGAGACGTTTATATTCAGGATAAATATACAGAACGAGCCCTTGATTACCTTGAAACAAATAGTAACAAAGACGAACCTTTTTTCCTTCTCTTATCATTTAGCTCTCCCCATGCCGATATCACTGTTCCTGAAGACTCTGTCGCCCCTTTCCGTGGAAAGTTTGCTAATGAACAATCTGTAGAACAAGCGCACTATGCTGGTTGTAAAGAACTCAAGGCTACCTATGCCGGTATGGTGACAAGACTAGATCGCCACGTGGGATCAATCCTCGCCAAACTCACTGAACTAGGGATTACCGACAATACTATCGTCTCCTTCACTTCTGATAACGGACCTCATACCGCGGGTGGATACGACTATAAATGGTTTGATGGTAATGGCCCTCTCCGCGGCGGCAAACGAGATCTTTATGAAGGAGGTATCCGCATTCCCTTCCTTGCTCGTTGGCCAGATGTCATCAAACCTGGATCTATTAGTGACCATCCCTCTGCATTCTGGGACTTCCTCCCCACAGCCTGCGACATTGCAGGAGCTCAAACCCCTACTAATATTCAAGGTATTTCCTTCGCCCCAACACTTCATGCCCAGCCCCAGCCAGCACATCCATATATGTATTGGGAGTTTATGCACAAAGGTATGCAAATAGCACTACGCCAAGGCGATTGGAAAGCCATCCAATTCATCCCAAAAAAAGCATCTGACGTAGCTGTTCGACGTAGCGAACTCTACAATTTGGCGAACGATTTAGGAGAAACAAATAACCTCGCTTCCAAGCATCCAGAAAAACTAAAAGAACTCTTACAGTTAATGGAACAAGCGCGTGTTCCCTCCTCCGTTGAAAAGTGGAATTTCTAAATTGCCTAATGAATGGGGGCCCGTCGTGTTATTCAAACACCATGGAGAAGCAGACCCGACTCACTTAGAATAAAGGCGTAACAATATGCACCTTCAGGGGCTCACTCAAAAGTAACACAATAATATAAATTTTGAACATTTATTGAAAGAACATCATATAAGCCCCGTATGCGGGTTGTTATTCGTAATTCTGAATACTTCAATGAATTTAAAATTATAGAGTAACCAACCCCACAAATAAACAAAAAACCAGCGTATCTCTGCCACGCCTCCCCTCAATTAGTGGCAACCCTCAATTGATGCGCTGGTTTTTTCATGTTTTTTTCAGTGTCACCTCCAGCTCAGCTTACTCCATTCTTATACTTCCCGTTGTTATACTTCCGACTGGACAAGAAACTATTTATTACAACCAAGATTAGCAAACAAGAGTCCCTAACTGACTCTCTCTACCGCCTAATTCCCCAAGGATACGTAACACGAAAAAGCTCCTCCCTTCGTTTTGCCTCAATCAGAGGAATATTTCCATTCCTCGTCACCTTCACTCGTATCAATGCGGCATCTCTGCGTTCTCTTTTAACGAAACAATGATCTTTCGCATTTTCTCTACTTTCATACCTGACAATTTTTAAAAAAGCTGGCAATTTGCCGCTGCCGCGCCGCTAGATAGAGAAAGAAACATCACCGCCTTTACCCATTAAACTAATCGCTCCATACAGTCTACAGGACCCACTTTGGCTACTTACTCTTTTGCTAGTCCCAGCCTTAATATGGCTGTACCGCCATATTGGCACAACCAGCCACATCCAATTTTCTTCTTTGAATGTCCTTGGTTCACTGGGCCAAAAACCCAGAGACATATTCGGAGCTCTTACTTTTTTCCCATTATTACTATCTCTGATTTGCGGAATCATTGCCTTGGCTCGTCCAGTCAATGAAGACGTTTTCCAAGAAAGAATCTCTACTGGCATAGATATCGTCTTAGCAATAGACGTTTCCAAATCGATGCTCACACGTGATTTCGAGCGTAACCGAGTCACACGTATGCAAGCAGCTAGAGAAACCGCTAAAGTCTTTAGTCAATCCCGGCCAAACGATCGCATGGGTCTCGTCGGCTTCGCTGGTAGGCCTTTTGTCTCCAGCCCTATTACACTCGAGCACGAGTGGCTAAGAAACGAAGTCGATAACCTTGACCCCATGGCACCAGAGCTGCCAGGTGGCACGGCCATTGGCTCAGCCATCGCCACGGCATCCAACAGACTCAAAAAGCGCGAGGCAAAAAGTAAAGTCATCATCCTAGTCACAGATGGAGCAAACAACTCTGGCCGCATGCAGCCACTGGAGGCCGCAAAACTCGCCGCTGATTTAGGCATCAAAATCTACACCATTGCCATTGGTTCCGCAGAGGGGAGATTATCAGGCCAAATCATCTCTAAGGCCAAACAGGAATTTGATCCCAAAACCCTCCAGAGTATCGCTGATCTTACTGGAGGTGAATATTATCACGTGAAAAATACTCAGGAGGAGTTCGAAAAAACATTTGAAACCATCAATCAACTAGAAAAAACAGAATCGAAAGTCCGCACTACTGTAGAGACGACAGAATACCACCATTGGTTTAGTCGCGCTGCTCTTTGTTTCACAGCTTTAGCGCTTTTAGCTCAAGCCCTACGTAGCTCCCCTGGCCCAGAATAGTCGTATGAATTTTCAATCTCCAGAATGGCTATTGGCCCTCATTTTTGCACCATTGCTCATACTAGCAGCAACTATTGCTCGCCGGCGGCGACAGCAAATCTGGCAAAAAATTGTCGCTCACCGCTTAAAGCAACGGCTAGTCACATCTTACTCCTCTACTCGTCATTGGCTCTCTCTTTCCCTCTCCATTCTTGGCTTTTGCCTTCTTGTCCTAGCCGCTGCACGCCCTTACTATGGAACAGAGAAAACAACCGAAAAAACGAAACATCGGAATCTCATGCTCGTTCTGGATGTCTCGCGTTCTATGCTATGCCAAGATGTGCAGCCTAATCGCTTAAAAGCCTCTGCCGCGCTTAGCATTCGCCTTTTGAATGCCTTTGAACATGATCGGATCGGCATTGTTGCATTTGCTGGCGGAAATCTCCAAATAGCTCCCCTAACTATCGATCACAGCCGTTTACAGACTACGATATCTCAACTGGATCAGAACACCATTGGCATTGGAGGGTCAGACGTCACCGGCGCCATCAAAACAGCTGTCTCAGCACTCAAGAAAACTGGTCAACAAGCAAATGCGATCGTCGTTATTTCAGATGGTGAGCACCATGAAGAAAGTCTTACCGACGCTGCTAAATTTGCAAACAAAGCAGATATTCAAATCTTCACAGTCGGAGTAGGAAACGAAGCGGGAGGAACTATCCCGGATACTCATGCAGATGACGGTAAATACCGGGATCAACAAGGTAACGTGGTCCATACTCGCTTCCACGCCGACGTGTTAGAGGAGCTAGCTAGACTAACGGAAGGGCAATATAGCCATATCCATGATCGACCAGAAACTATGATTGAGAAAACCCTTCGAAGTATGAAAAGCTTTGAACAAGACGGCGAAGAGCGGGAAATAGCGAATGAGCTCTATCATTGGTTCCTTCTTCCTTCACTCATATTCTTCCTCGCTAGCTTATTAGTTCGCGCTCGCTGGCGAGCCTCTCATTCACTCATGCACACTATGGGTCTGCTGTTGTTCGCGGCCCTTTTCACACCTCAACAGGCTGAAGCAGACTGGCAGGAGTGGTTTCAGCAGAAAAAAGCGACCTATATTGATCAAGAACAACACATCCGCAAAGCTCAGATAGCCTTAACTCAAGAAAACTATTCCGACTGTCTGGCCGCACTGGAAAAGGCCCTTAAAACTGCCACCGGCACAACGCTAGATCATCTTCATTTCACCAAAGCAGAAGCTCTCTTTCGAACCCATAAATACTCTGAAGCGCGCTATTACTACTCACTAGCAATGGCAAGCCCTTCTCCAAAACTCTCCAATAATGCTCAGTTCAACATGGCGAACAGCCTATTTCAACAAGGGTGGAGTGAGTTAAAGCCTCCAGAAGGAACATCATTCCAAGAGCATATGCAGGCTTACTTCCAGCTCCAACAAGACCCAAATAAAAAGCAATGGAACGATGAACAAAAAGCCCTCGCCGCTTTACCAGTAAAAGAAACAGTCGCTCGGTGGACTGATTCTGTAGAGCACTTCGCCAAGAACTCTCTCATCCACGCTCCAGACAACCAAAAGCATGTTCAAGAGCTTCTCGACATCATCAAAACTGAAGAAGAAAACGCTAAAGCCCAAGAATCACCGCAACAGCAAGATCAGCAAGAGGAGCAGCAACAAGACCCCGAAAAAAAGGACGAAAAGAAAGAACAATCTCAAGACAAACAAAACCCCGATGACGAGCAAAGTGAAGGTGATCAGAAAGAAGATCAGAAAGGGGACCCAAAAGATACAGAAAACAACGACTCTTCTGAAGAAGGAAAAGGCGAGGAGAATTCCGAATCCGAATCCGGGAACGACTCGGACAACACGGAGAAAGAATCCAAGGAAGAACACAAAAATGATAGCGATAGCGATCAAGAACCCAAAGAGCAAGATCAAGGCCAAGATGGAGAGAGCCAACAAGAAAAAGAGAGCAATCAAAACAAGCCCCCTTCTCAAGGTAATGCAAGCTCTCAGCAAGCTGCTGAACAAGCAGCAAATCGTGAGGCATTGGAAGCCCGTCAACAAAGTCTAGAGCATCAAACACCAGAACAACGTGCTGCAAAACTACTCGAGGAATACTCAGATATTATGAAGGCCCCTCAAGCACGCAGAATCAACCGCCCAACAAAATCTCCCGCAGGAATCGATTGGTAAACCATATGAAACGACTATTCTTAGCTCTCCTTACACTTCTAACCCTGCCCCTCATTGCAGCACCAGAACTCACCGTAAAATTATCTTCTGCTCATTTAGTCAAAGGAGAGACAACCCATTTACGAATCTACGTATCCGAAGATTATCTGGATGCTGACCCTGTCTTACCTAAAATTGAGGGTCTTGAAATTGCACAAATTGAAAGCCGGAGGCCTCTGACTCTACAGGAAAAGCGCCAACGAGTTGCCAGCTACGTTTTTTCCATCACAGCTCAAGAGGAAGGCCACTACAAGATCCCCCCTCTTAAACTTACGGCGAATAACACCGTATTAATTTCTCCAGAACAAAAGCTAACAGTGCATCCACGCAGTGAACTAGAAGAAGCCTTCTTACAGTTCGGAGACCGTAAGCACCCTTACCTCACAAAGCTATTTCTCGAAACAGACACCCTTTACCCAAACCAAACTCAGAGAGCCGAGCTCAAATTCTACTTTCCTCCTCAATTTGGCCTCCAAGCACCTAGCCTCCCAGAAGCACCAGATACAACGAACCTAGCAGCCTGGAGATTCAGTATACCTTCAGCACCCCATTCCATCGGCTCATTACCTTTTGGTAGAAATCACCACCAAGTTTACACGTTTAGCACCTACTGCAATGGCTTGCAGCCAGGAAAGGCTAGTTTTGGTGAAATCACGACAATTTTCCGAGCCCAAGTATCGACGAGGCGCCCCGGACTCTTCCAAAGCAGCACACGAAGCTTCCCTTTACCTTCCGCCACCGCAGAATTCAATGTCATCCCATTTCCTCCTGGTGCTCCAGCTGGTTTCGAAGGTGCTATCGGATCCTATAACTTAGAGGCTATCTCACCCACCAAATTGGACATTAAAGACTCTGAATCCATTAGCATCCGCCTGAGTATTAAAGGAGAAGGCAACCTAGATAGCATCAACAAACCCGTCATGGATCCGGAAAGCCCTTGGAACAGTATCGACATCTCAGAAGTCGAACGAGGAGCAGAGCGCCGCTACAATTCTGGCACCCTCGAGTTTGATTATCTCATTCAACCAAAAGGCAGAACCAAAAACTTACCGAGTTTCCGATTTGTTTACTATGACCCGGATAAAGCAGAATACATCGTCAAAACCACTCAGGAAATCCCCGTCACCATCACAAAAACGATCAGTAATAGTTTACAACATGCCACGCCAAAAGCAGTCGTCCCCATAGAAGCGATGGGAGACATTTTAGGCATTATAGATCCAGTCAAACCACCAACGTCCCCCTCCTTCTGGGAAACATTGCCCTTCTGGTGGTGGCAACCCATTCCTGCCCTCATAGCACTCAGCCTTATTCTTCATTACTTCCGCTTAAAACTCAGATCACGCCGATTAAATAACTCTCGAGAAATGCTCATGAAGCAAGCTTACAAGAAGCTACAAAAAACCGATCAAGGATTTTATCGAGCAGCAGGTGCATTCGTAGAAAAATGGTTAGGAGCTAAAAAGCACGATTCTATTGACGAAGTACTACGCCTTCGAGATCAACACTGCTTCTCAGAACAAGAAACAACAGAGCCTAGCCCTCAGGAGAAACAATCTATTCTCAAGTCCATCAAACCGTTACTCTCCATTTGCTTCGCCATTCTCTTTCTCTCCCCTCAACGAGGAGAAGCATCTGCTGCCTATACAGCCTGGCAAGATGGAGATTACCAAAAGGCACTAGAGCAATATCAAGCTCTCCCTAATAGCGCTGATGTAGAATACAATCTCGCAAACTGCTGGTATAGGCTAGATCACCCTGGAAAAGCAGCCCTTCACTACCACCGAGCACTCCTTCTTGATGCTGACCACCCAGAAGCACTACAGAACCTGAGATATCTCCACCGCAGCCTCGGTAGTTTAGCCCCGCCACCACCAGAATCCATCACTAAAACTATCGCCCTCCTATCCAAGCCGACCTATTTGCAGATGATTTATTTTGCGGCATGGCTTATCATTCTAACTCTTTTAGTTCTGGTTCTTTACCGACTCAAACGCACCCAATTTACTCTTACACTCACTGGCCTCATCCTAGCATCACTTCTACTCGGAGTGGCGTACTACGCCCATAGCCGGTACCCAAATAGCTTAAACAACCATGCAGACTTAAATATCATTATCTCAGATGATGTCGAAGCTTACACCGAGCCATTAACTCACAGCAAACAGGACTTACAAACCGTCATCAAAGCCCCTCCAGGCAGCCTGTGCCAGGTGTTATCAAGTAGGGGAGACTGGAGTTACGTTAGTTTTTTTCAAAAGAGCCGCGGATGGGTGAGCAATCAGCATCTCGCCCCAATTCATCCACCTAAGGAAAATACTTCTGAATAAAATCTTCTCTTGCAAAGCGAACCAAAGCAGATTACTCCAACACTCGTCAGAGGCTGTGGAGTGCTGGCTAGCGAAACCCGCCAGGACCTAACGGTAGCAACGGTAACTAGTCCATCATTGCCGCAGTTCTCTGGCACTTGTTTTATTCTCTAGCTGTGATACCTCAGAGCCATGAATTTCTCTTTGCTGAGCCTTATTTGCTTCTCCTTCGCTCTAGCCTCATGCTCTAGCCAAGTCAAACCTACGAGGCCTGTAGAGTATTCTTTTCATCATGGTGTATCAGCCTATCTGGATTCAGACGGAATAGCTCATGCCCCACCAAAAGCACCCCTTGCGGTGAAGCGTATGATCACTGCTGGGAATACGCTCCAGAAATTTCCCTATAAATACGGGGGAGGCCATAGGAGTTTTCATGATACAGGGTATGATTGCTCTGGAGCTGTCTCATACGTCCTCCATCAAGGAGGCCTTCTACAGCGCCCCTTAGTCTCTCAAAACTTCCTCCAGTACGGGAATAAAGGCTACGGGGAATGGATCGATATTTATGCTCGTGATGGACACGTTTTCATTGTCATTGCAGGTTTACGCCTAGACACTGGCGGCAGTTCAGAATCGACAGGTCCAAGATGGAAGCCTCAGCGACGCGGTATCACCAACTACGTCGTTCGCCACCCTAACGGCTTCTAATAGCAACCTATCTTTATTCACAACCACTATACATACCAAAGATCCAATGTCATTTCTCAGCAGCCTAGGCCGCCCCGTTCTCCTTCTTCTCAGCTATCTTGGGGAACTGGCCTTACTCCTAACCATTACAATAGAGTCACTTATAAAAGGGAAATTCTGCGGGGGGCAATGGGTCAAACAGCTTATTGAAATCGGCTATAGCTCCCAGCCTGTCGTCATCGTCACAGGAGCATTCACAGGAGCTGTCCTCGCGGCCCAAGCATTATTTTTACTCACTAATTTACGAATGGAAACTATGGCCAGCGCCATGGTAGGGGTGGGTATGATGAGAGAATTAGGCCCCACTCTCACGGGACTTATGCTTGCAGGCAGAGTCGGGGCATCTATGGCTGCTGAGATTGGCACGATGAAGGTGACGGAACAAGTGGATGCTCTACGTTCTATGGATGTCAATCCCATCGATTATCTAGTCACACCACGCTTCGGCGCCATGATCATAGCAGCACCTATTCTCATCGCACTCTCCGCAGCCTTCGGCATCATCGCAGCCTCCATCGTCGGGATAGGGGCCTTTGGTGTTGGTGATGCGCTCTGGTTCTACCATTTAATTGAGCATACAGAATTAGAAGATATTTTTATCGCCATGATTAAAGTCAGCGTGTTCGGAGCTATTATCGTCCTCATATCCTGTCATCAGGGCCTCAGAGCTCACAACGGCGCTGTAGGAGTAGGAAAAGGCACCACTAGAGCTATGGTCTACTCCTCTTTGGCCATTCTAGTTGTTAATTTCTTCCTTACGCTATTACTCAATATCTTCTTCCCCTTTGAATTCGGGGCCTAGCCTCACCCTAACTCTAAGACAGCCCACATTGAAATCATCGGCCAAAGCCGATAATTTCCTCTACCGTCTTTTACTATTAGCTCACCTGATTTTAGATCATCCTCCTGCCCTCATCCAATAAACCTCTAAACCTTAGCCATTTAAAAATAAGGGCTCTCACGACTTTAGCCCATGGACAACTCTATCCAATAGTTCTATCCAATAATACGGAGACGCTCTTATCTCCGCTCCGAGGAAACAACGATCGCTTCACCTTCTTCGGCCATTCCCAAAAAAGTCGTTCCACCAACGATCCACCCCATAGAGATTGAAAGACACGAGATCAGTCCAGCCCATGAATGAAACATTAGACGACGTCATTAATGATTTTTTAAAACAATCAAAGCCGGTGAACCAAAAGCAACGTCTTCCTCATTCGTTGAAAGCTTATTACTCAATACTGTGAAAGAGATTGTTTCTCCTTCTTGAGGGTCAGCAATCTCAAATATCCCAACATGCCCAGTGCAAAAGGTCACCTTTTCAGACACTAAGATTCGAGAGGTATGAGACTTTGAAGAACGGTTTAATTCATAAATAAGTTCTAAACCGACTTCTTCTGTATGGAGCTTCACACGGAGGGGGCCTACATGCTCTGCAGGAACAGTCATCGTGTATTTAAACCCGCATCCGTCACTAAATCCCGTATAAGGCCAATAACTATAACCTCCCTGAGGAACAAAGTGTGAGCTACGGTATTGAAGCGTCGTTTCTCTTTCAATTTTCCCAGCCTCGAATTCCCCTACGCTTGAACGCTCTATCCCATATTTTGCAGATGGGTGGACAATGAGGTCTTCCCCGTTCTGGATCATCCAGTCGGCGACTCGTGATTCACTCAAATGCTGAGCTGTACTGCTGCTCACAAACAATGTTTTATGTTCACCGTAAGTGACATTGGAGGGTGCAAATTCTAGAGTGACATTAGAAGTAGCATATGCAATTGCCTCACTATCCGTAGGAGCTTCTAATTGATACGTATCGGTTGCCTCAAACTCTACACCTCCTAGATCTAGAGTTAATTCTGGGACCTTTACTTCCTCTTGTTCCTTATCTGCTTGCTCTGCCTCAAGACTGGAAACACCAGCTTTCACTTTAGGGCCAGCTGATGCTCCTAAAGGATCTACCGTAACACGATCTGTTGTATATAGATCTGGATCCTCTAGAGTCGTCTCTGAGTCGATACTATCCAAAATACTTACATTGGGCAATCCATTGGAACTAGTCTCACTATCAGAATCCCCTTTAAATCGCTCATTAAACGTTTCGGCATCATGAGAATAATCGTTGGTACGCGAGGTCTTTGTTTTCCCTCCACGATTCATGGCCAAAAGCCCGACAAATAAAATAACACCTACAATAACACTAATAACGGCTGGTGCAGCTGATCTGCTTCCACCATTCGATGCTAAAACTTTCGGTATTTGGCGCCCACCTAATGCCCCTCCCCTTGATACGGCTGGCGTAACAGCAGAGCCATACATTGAAGGAGTTGCGGCAGGGCCGTACATTCCATTATGGTCTGCATAGTTTTGTTCAACACCATAATAGCCTTCCTGAGGTGCCGGCATCGTATGAGCAAAGTCTTCTTCTTCAAAAAAGCCTGGAGATATTTCATGTATCTTCGGCATAATTGATAAAGCCTCCATCGCATTCTGGGGCCGGTTTAAAGGATTTGCCTGAGTAAGAAGCTCAATCCATTGCCCAATCTGGGGTGGACAGCTCGCCCTATAACCTGTCACAGGGGCAAACGCATGCGCGGCATGCTTATCATACGCTTCATCCAAAGGTAAGCCTGAAACAGGGTGCCCCCCTGCTAAACAAAGATAAAACAAGTTCCCACACATATAGACATCACTTGCAGGAGTGGCCATCTGCCCTTCAAATAGCTCAGGCGCCATTAACGCTGGGTCAGAAAACGCTAATCTAAGGTTTCCTGGATTAATCAAAGGAATCATATGAGCTAATCCCAAATCAATGATACGAGCTCTTTGCCCACCTTGAACTTGCTGTTCTAAAATAATAGAATTCGTATTCAGACCTCCATGGGCGAAATTATGAGAATGCGGTAACCTCAAACCCTCTAAGACATCGATGGCAAATTCAAAAAACTCTCGCAGCCCGAACCTCCCTTCGTTCAAACGATTTTCAAGTAACTTCCCGTAGACTAGTTCTGTTGCTATAAAGGCTCCATCTTCATCCACGCCACCGGAATACACTGTTGCAAGATTAGGGTGCTTCCATGTGGTCAATATCGTATGCAGATTATCAAATTCCGTACGATAATCGCTCATATCCGAATTACCTCCTTCAGAAAAAAAGCGCCTTAATGCAATTGGTCGATTAAGCACAGAATCATGAGCTTCATACACTCCACCAGTTCGCCCTTTTCCTATTAGGCGAGAAATTCCATATCTGTTACTCATAATATTCGTGCTCTACAAAACTGCTTTAATAGGCCGCAAGCAGTTTACAATACTTTTTTCTATACCCTCATAATTTACATCTATACCAGATGCTGTGTAGATACCAGCTAAAGCATTGCGAAAGCCCTAAAAACAGAAGCTACCTGAATGAGAGGATGCTTTACTCACTCACTTCAACCGTAGTTTCGGGTTTAAACTTATATTACTAATTTGCCCCTGCCGCCTCACTGGCAGGCTTGTATTTAACGCAGCAGGTGCTGATGAAGGAGCTCTTAACAATGGAGCGGTCAATGGAATTTGTTGTAACGGTGCCGATTGGGGAACTCTACTTTGTAGCGGCGCAGTTAAAGGGTTTTGAGGTCGTTGTAACTCTGGAACTTGCCGCCCTAAGGGGGCTGTCACGGGAACTTGCTGTAACGGTGCCGATTGAGGAACTCTACTTTGTAGCGGCGCGGTTAAAGGGTTTTGAGATAATGAAGAGGTCTGAGGCTGTGGTTGCCTCACTGGAGCCTGCCGCTTACCAAATTCCGCTAAATAATTCGCCGTGCTTCCTTCCTCTCTTCTCATCTCCTGCGTTTCTTCAGGTACAGCTATATCACGGGGGCGCAAAGGAAAGCCTTCCGAGTGATCCTCCGGGGAAAGCAAGGGCTCATCATCGGCTTTAACTCCTCTCATGCCATTCCACTTCTCCAATACAGAAGCGGAATCATCCATCCATAGAGCCTGTTCCTCAAAATGCACATCGACTAAAGAAGAATCTATCGCCAATGCTGCTCCGTAAAATTTAGCAGCAGCCATATAAAACCCCTCTTTGTTTAAGATACGGGCCACCGCAATATTCTTTAACGGTTTTTCGCGATTACGTTGAATCACTTCAGAAACAAATTTCGTCGCCACCTCAGGGAGCCCTCGCGCAGTCATTCTGAATGTAAACGCCACATCAAGATCGGTAAATGGAATCGAAGGAGCATTCCATACTATTTCGGCCGCTTCATCAAACCGCTCGGCACTCCACAGCAGCGTCGCCGTTTTTTTACGTATTTCCCACATATCAGGGTTATCTCTGATTGTGTCCATTAATATATCTAATGCCACATCTCCGTCTCTCGCGCTCATATACTCAGCAGTTACTCTATAATTAAGAAATAACAATCTAAATTTGTATTAAAACAACCTTATACTTAAGACAATAAAAGCAACTCTGATTACTACAATATAGATCAACCTCGAACTTCTTTATCTGATTCGAATATTCTACGAGACGCACATGAATTTCACGAAGTGAACCCACTAAGCCGTTCACTCCACAATGGCATTCTTTTTTGGCTAAACGATCAACAGAACCTTCATCAAAAAAACGAGATGGACAGACTATCTCGTTGTCAGGCACCACTCTCAGCCCTCTCAGCCCTCTCAGCCCTCTCAGCCCTCTCAGCCCTCTCAGCCCTCTCAGCCTTCTTTATTCAAACTCTCTATGCTACCATTAAAAACAAATCCCAATGAGGAATACCTAATGTATTTTTTAATGTTGCCGTGATTGGTACCGCTTTGGGGGCATATGGCTTCCGTGCCAACTTCAAACCTGCTTCCGCGGGAGTGCGATCACCCTTATCTGAATTTAATCTCCGTTCTGCCAAGACACAGTTTTCCCAAGAAGTAGCACCTCCTCTGGAACGTGGCATCACATGGTCAATACTAGACTCATTCATCTTTAATTTCTTCCCACTATATTGACAACGCCCTTGGTCTCTATTCCAAATACTTTTTAATGAAAACTTCGGTTGATAAAGTGGTACTTTTGCGAACGTTTTTAAAACAATAATCGTGGGTATTCTAACGGCACCCTGTGCTGTCCCCACGGAATAGTCCCCCTCACGCACCTCTAAAAAACGCCACTCTTCCCAGCCAACAGGGTTCATCGAATCCGCAGCAACAATATCCAAGCCACTAGCATTTGCCGCAGCTAATTGACTAAACGCTTCAGCAGGAGAGACAATTGAAATAGCCTGCCAATTCCGGTTCAATACTAAAACACATTTTTCATGAAGAACAGAAGGTTTCATAAGGTATATTTAACATTCGTTAATAACCAATCATGCCCCTCAAGACATTACAATACAAATATTTGTGACAATACCGACAAAACAAAGAGCTCCCTATTCATTTGGAGTTTGGCAAAGCTCTCTTACCACGCTTAAATAGACCAGTTGTGAGCCAAACGATATACATAATAGCTGGAGAAGTCAGTGGAGACACCCACGGGGCAGAGCTCATGCTTCAACTCAAAAAAAATCGTCCAAACCTCAAATTCTTAGGAGCCGGGGGCCCTCTTATGCGGGATATTAGTGGTGGAGCGGTGCAAGATTGGGTCGAAGAAGCTGCCGTAATTGGTCTTTGGGAAGTTCTAAAAAACTACCGTTGGTTTAAGACTCAAATAGAAACCATGCACGAAGAAGTCCTGGCAGCAAAACCAGAGATTCTCATCCTCATAGATTACCCAGGCTATAACCTTCGGTTCGCAAAGTTTGTCTCCGAGCACTTGCCTGACACTAAAATCATCTACTACATCAGCCCCCAAGTTTGGGCATGGAATAAAGGCAGGATTCCCAAAATGGCTGCCACTCTCGATAAAATGCTCTGCATTTTCCCCTTCGAAGAACAAATCTTTCAACAAGCAGGCCTTTCCACCACCTTTGTTGGTCACCCCATCGTTGACGAGCTGGCTGAAAAAACCATCACCACTAAACGAGACCCCAACCTCATAGGGCTATTTCCAGGAAGCCGTGAACGCGAAGTCTCCCGCCTCTTTCCCATGATGCTAGAAACAGCTCGGCGGCTCCATAGCCGTAACCCTGCCTGGAAATTCCAAGCACCAGCTGCATCCCCAAAAATGGCAGAATCCATGCAGCGGATGGCGGCAAAAACAGAGCTAGGTGAGCTCCTTCATATTTCAGAAAACGATAGCCACGAGCTGATGCAAACCGCTTGGTGTGCCGTCATCGCAAGTGGCACTGCCACACTAGAAGCAGCCTACTTTGGCCTCCCATACTGCTTGGTTTATAAAATTTCTTGGTCGACTTATTTGGCCGCGAAGCTAGCTGTCAAAATCAAATATATTGGCCTCGTTAACGTCCTCGCTGACGAAGCCGTCGTGGAAGAACTCATCCAAGGTGATGCAGACCCCTGCCATGTGGAGCGCTCCTTGGAGCACTTTCTCACCGATCACACCTATGCTGAACAAACCAGCAAGCGCCTCACGGAAATCACCACCCAATTAGGTGATCCAGGAGTGCACCAACGAGCAGCTAAAGAGATTCTTGCTTTTCTCTAAAACACTAAAATTACGCCTCTAACAACGCCAATCCTCCTCCATCCGGAGAGAAGAGATGCTCGTTCTGATAAAAACCTCCCTATAAATCCTTGCCAAACCCTGATGAAATGGGAACCATCCGCAGCGTTATGGCACGTATTAACGATAACTTTCTTAAGCTCAAAGCTGGGTACCTATTCCCAGAAATCGGACGTCGCGTAAGCGCGTTCACAGAAGCCAATGCAGACAAAGCAGCTACATTAATCCGTTGTGGTATTGGAGACGTCACAGAGCCCTTACCAAAGGCCGTCCGTGAAGCCATGCACAAAGCGATTGATGAACTCGGCGATCGCGAAACATTCCGCGGCTACGGGCCAGAGCAAGGCTACGGATTCCTCCGCGAGGCCATTGCGGAGAACGCCTACCAAGGCACCTGCATCACGGCAGAAGACATCTTTATCTCCGATGGATCTAAGTGTGATACAGGGAACGTTTTAGACATATTCGGCTCCGGCAATACAATCGCCATTACTGATCCCGTTTACCCAGTTTACGTAGACACCAATGTTATGATTGGGAATACTGGAGAAAGTGACGAAGATGGGCGCTATGAAGGCCTCGTCTATCTCCCTTGCACCTCCGCAAACAACTTCGTACCTGCCATCCCAGATGAGAAAGTAGACATTATCTACCTTTGTTATCCAAATAACCCCACAGGAGCATCAGCCACTCGCGAGCAACTCGAAGAATGGGTCGCATATGCAAACAAAAACAATGCTATTATTCTCTACGATGCAGCTTATGAGGCCTTCATCCAAGACTCAACAGTCCCTCGCTCTATCTTCGAAATCGCCGGAGCAGAAACCTGCGCCATGGAATTCCGCTCATTTTCTAAAAATGGTGGTTTTACAGGAGTTCGCTGTGGTTACATCGCCATTCCAGATGCTCTAGAAGGTACAACAGGTTCTGGTGAAACCATCAAAATTAAGCAACTCTGGTCACGCCGCACTTCCACAAAATTCAATGGCGCTTCCTACCCTGTCCAACGTGGGGCAGAAGCTATTTTTAGTGATGAAGGGAAAGCGCAAGTATCCGCACTAGTAGAACACTACATGGGCAATGCCGCATTACTTCGCGAAGCCTGTACGGAAATTGGTCTACAAGTCTTCGGTGGTGAAAACGCCCCCTATGTTTGGGTTGCTTGCCCAGAAGGGCTCACCAGCTGGGATATGTTCGACAAAATGCTTAACGAAGCCAACGTTGTCATCACACCAGGCTCAGGTTTCGGAGCTTCTGGGGAAGGTTACTTCCGAATTTCAGCGTTCAACTCACGCTCAAACGTCGAAGAAGTTTGTAAACGACTCAAGGCCCTCCTCTAAAAACAGTAGGTCATACTACCCAATACGATCAAAAGCATGATTCTATCGAGTCATGCTTTTTAAATTTCAGAGACCCTGATTATACCACGAGTCTATAATAAAAGCGCTCGATCGCAAGACACTCAATTTAAGAACAACCCTTATTTCAATTCGTCAAAAGGTTCATCAACGTGGTTCCCACTTGATGCAAGTGCTTGGATTGACCAGTCATTGCAGAAAACGTCATGGCACCCTCTAGGGCAGAAAAAATGACTAAACTCATCTCCCTCCGCCTACTTAACTCCCAATTAGGGCACGTCGTTTCTAATGATTCAGTTAACCATTTTAAATTATCATTCGAAAAATCTTCTAAAACCTTCAGCATGGAATGAGGTAACCGCCCTGATTCCGCTGCTAATACCCCACACAAACACGCTCGCCGATTCAGCTCTAATGATGACTCAAAGGCTGCTATATAGTCTTTCACCCCATCCTTTCTATCCTTAGCGTTTCCTAGGCTACCGAGAAAATTTGCCGTATACCGGCTCGTTACGACTACCCCCAAATCTTCCTTCGAAGGAAAGTAATAATGGATACTGGAGCTCTTCAGATTCAACTCATCAGCTATTTGGCGAAAACTAAAGGAATGATAGCCACCTTCACGAATCATCCTCTCAGCTACATTGATTATTTTATCTCTAGTCTCACTCATTTTCTTCCTATGTACGTATAGTAATTTCCAGAAGCAAAAAACGTCCCATCCTTATGACTATTCAACATTTCATGCACCCAGGCCTCACCTTGCTCTATTGGTAAAATTTTTAAAGCTGGAATTAACGACTCAAAACCACGGACACTAGACAACCAGAAATCTCCTTTCCCAGCTTCTGAAATGACATAGCTCTCGTGGTGTTCCAGTCGGAAGCCAGCTTCTTTGAACAACCTTGGCATCTTCCGGCAAACGTCTAGATTATGCACAATAGCTCCGAATAATTTCAAATCTATTTTCTTACCTTCGTCGAAATCGTTCATAGCAAATGTCGTCGAAGCATAATCTGCATCAAAAATAATACATTGCCCATTTTTAGAAAGTACACGTTTCACTTCCCTCAGTAAAGCGATAGGATCAGAGACATGCGATAACACCGTGTGAAGCACGACCACATCGATACTACCTTCTTTAAACTCTAAAAGATCACCAGAGCTGTGTTGCCAATGAATATTTTCCTCTGAAGACTTCATCGCGATATCAAGTAACTTTTGGCTAATATCAGAACCTGTGACCTTCACCTCTACAGGTAATAACGCCCTCAATCTACGAGTCACTACACCTGTTCCACAGCCTAAGTCTAACACATGCTGCACTCTCGAACCGTCGATTTTCTCTATATATCTATCGATAAAACGCCTAAAGTCCTGATTTTCTCCTCGCTCCTCCAAGCGACGAGCCATTGCAGCGATCACTGCAGAATCTTGTATATCGGGTGATTGGTATGGGTCCATCGTATATTTCGTTTATTCCACCTATCAGTAGATAAAATAAAAATTTGACGCGGTCAACCATTTGAGTTAGCTGTCAGTTCTAAATCTACCTATTGGTAGATAGAAAACCATACACATATATTATGAAAAAAGCACTAATCGTCGGCGGATCAACAGGAATAGGTTTTGATTCAGCTCTGAAACTCGCAAAAAAAAATGTCTCCATCTCATTAATTGGAAGAGACCAAGCAAAACTAGATAAAGCTGCAGAAGCTATCAAAGCCGCAGGCGCGCCAAAAGTAGAGACCATCTCTTTAGACCTTTATGACAAAAGCGCAGTAGACACGTACATTGCTAAAATCGACAGCTGTACAGACTCTGATTACGATTACCTCATTAACTCTGCCGGATACTTCTCACCGACAGCTTACTTGGAGCACACTCGCGAGAACTACAACCAATACCATGATATCAATGAGGCTTTTTTCTTCATTACTCAATCCGTCGCGAAAAAGATGGCTCTAAAAGGAGCTGGCTCCATCGTCAATATCGGCTCCATGTGGGCCCAACAAGCGATTAAAGCAACACCTTCTTCTGCTTACTCAATGGCAAAAGCAGGTTTACATGCCATGACACAACATCTCGCTATGGAACTCGCAAGTAGCGGAATCCGCGTCAATGCTGTCTCCCCTGCTGTCGTCGAAACTCCCATTTACGGAGCTTTCATAGAGCCTGCGGAAATATCGACAGCCTTACAAGGGTTCAACGACTTTCATCCTATTGGCCGTATTGGCCAGTCAGGAGATGTCTCATCCGTCATCGACTTTCTACTAAGTGAAGAAGCTGGCTGGGTCACAGGTGCGATCTGGGATGTCGACGGTGGAGTCATGGCAGGGCGGAACTAATCAAATCACCAATCTCCCTCCCACCTCAAAGCCTACTCTATTTGCCCCTTCAGCGACTTCTTTCCATCTTTTTGTGAAAGGTTCCGAGCTTTCTCGAATTTGCTTTTGTCCTTAAATAGATCCAGATTACATTTCCTATGTGAGCCACGACAACTATCTCCTCAAAGCCAAACGCGTCATCGACATTGAAATCGAAGCTGCCCAAGCTTTACGCGAGGCTCTGGACGAAAGCTTTATTCAATCCATAGACATACTCAAAAGCACTCTCGACAATCACGGAAAAATTGTCGTCATCGGCGTGGGGAAGTCTGGTAACATCGGTCACAAAATCGCAGCTACGCTAAATTCTACAGGAGCGACAGCCGTTGTCCTTAATTCTCAAAATGCACTTCATGGAGATTTAGGAATCCTCTCAGATGGCGATGCTGTCATCGCCCTCTCTTATTCTGGAGAAACAATAGAACTCCTAGAGTTACTTCCATTTATAAAACGCTTCCAAGTCAAACTCATCGCTATAACAGGAAAGCCTCATTCCACTCTAGCTCAGGAAGCCGACACATTGCTACACACTCCTGTGAAACGAGAAGCCTGCCCTCTCAATCTCGCCCCCACCTCCTCCTCCACAGCCGCCCTCATTATGGGGGATGCCCTAGCCATGGTCTTGCTCGATGCCAGAGGCTTTACCGATGAAGATTTTGCACGCTTCCACCCAGGAGGATCCCTCGGCCGCACTTTACTCACAAGAGTCAGCGATATTATGCGCTCAGATCAAAATCTAGCAACAGTCTCCACCTCAAGCTCTGTACAAGACGCCTTAACCGCGATGAACACAGCCAGAGCTGGTGCCTGCGTCGTGTTAACTGACACGCAAGAATTAGCTGGCGTATTCACTCACGGAGACTTCGCCCGAAGCTATGCAGCGGATTCTACTATCGGTGATAAACCTATCGCGGAGCATATGACGAAAAAGCCCATCACAGTCTATGCCCATGCACTCGCAGCAGAAGCGCTCAAAACCATTAGTCAATTTCGCGTCGATGATATCGTCGTACTCGACAAACTAGACAACGTCGTCGGGCTCATTGACACACAAGACTTCGCCCGCCTCAAGTTAATCTAAAAGGCCATACTTCTCTCAACATTCACAGTGCCCTCTTAGAATCTGATGACCATCCGGTGATTTTTTATTTGGGTTCATTTACTTTCAACGTTAATTTTTCACCCGATGACTATCGATCTTTCTCTACTCTCCAGCATCTGCAAGGCCCCAGGTGCTCCAGGCTTCGAAGGCCCCATCCGCCAGCTCATTCTTCAGCAGCTTGGCCCACTAGTGGACAGCGTCACCACTGATGACATGGGAAATGTCATCGCACTAAAACACGGTAAAAACCGGAAGAAAAAAATCATGGCATCCGCTCATATGGATGAGATTGGCTTTATCGTCACCCACATCGACGATAATGGGTTTATACGCTTTAATCCTTTAGGCGGATTTGACCCGAAGACACTCACATCACAACGGGTCCTCATTCACGGCAGCAAAGATATACTGGGAGTCATGGGCTGTAAGCCCATCCACATTATAACACCAGAAGACCGGAAGAAACAGCTCAAACTCAGTGATTACTTCATCGATACAGGTCTCTCAAAAAAGGAACTCGAAAACATCATCGAAATCGGTAGCCCCATCACTCGAGAACGAGAATTGGTAGAAATGGGCAATTTAGTCAACGCTAAGAGCCTCGATAACCGCGCTTCAGTCTTCATCCTTCTAGAAGCTCTTAAAACAATCAAGGAAAGCGGCCATCACCCGGCTTACGACTTCTACGCTGTATTCTCTGTCCAAGAAGAAGTAGGCCTTCGGGGAGCCAAGGCAGCAACTCAAGCAATTCAGCCAGACTTCGGCTTAGGCCTAGATACAACCATTGCTAGTGATACCCCAGGCACAGCAGCTCAAGACCGAGTGACACAGCTAGGCAAAGGCGCCGCCATCAAAATCATGGACAGCTCCTGTATCTGTGACGCCCGAATGGTTCGGTTCCTTAAAAACATCGCCACAAAAAAGAAAATCCTCTGGCAACCTGAAATCCTAGGAGCAGGAGGTACTGATACCGCTGCCATCCAGCTCTCTGCAGACGGGGGCGCAATCACTGGGGCTATTTCTATTCCCACTCGCTACATCCACCAAGTCATTGAGACCTGTAGCCAACAAGATTTAGCTTACTGTATCGAACTCTTAGCAACTGCCGTTTGCCGGATGGATCAAGGAGATTGGAAACTAATTTAGCCATATAACGATAAGGAAAACACCCCTTCTTTTGTACGGTTCAGATAATAAATTTCAGGAAATGTTAAAAATGTCTTGATCCAAATCAAAAAATCTATACATCCCGCTTCCTCTATGGCTAAGAAATGCTGGATCGCGCGTAACGAGCGCAAAAAGAAAACTGTTGCAAAATATGCTAAGCTTCGTGAGCAACTCAAGAAGGAGAAGGACTACGTAGGTCTCTCCATGTTACCTCGTGACGCTAGCCCAACACGCGTTGTAAACCGTTGCGCTTACACTGGTCGTCGTCGTGGCTATCTCCGTCGCTTTAAACTTTCTCGTATTGCATTCCGCGAACTTGCTTCACATGGGCTTATCCCAGGTGTCACCAAGTCTAGCTGGTAATACGACAACACATATGTTACTTTTCTGCACAAGGCGGGCTCACACCTACCTTGTGCATTAGTGCGCCTGAATCATGCCCATTTACGAATATATTTCTGAAAATCACGAAGATCCCACAAAAAGCTGTAGGATTTGCGCAAAAGGCTTCGAGCTTCGCCGCCCTGTCGATCGTGAAACATTAGCTTCATGCCCACTTTGCAAGAACCCAGTAAAAAAAGTAATTAGCAAAATTAATACACCGAGAATCACCAAGCCTTTTTCCACGACGGATGCTAAAAAGGCAGGGTTCACAGTACTGGAGCGCAGAGACAAAGATGTCTTTGAAAAACTGTGAAACTCTCTGAAAAAACTGACAAAGATTTCAACTTGATCTTTTTGATTCCTGTGGCGATGTTCCATCCTAGCCTAAAATGACTTCTGCTACACTATAACTAATCCTAGTTCACTTACTTGGCTCTCATTCAATGATATCACTCGATATAGAACCTTACAGTATGGGGCTGGCGCTTCTGGCGTCAGCATCCGAAATTTACACAGAATGGCCAAGTGCTCTGCACACAGTGTTCTTCATCATTGGCTGTATTTTCTTTCTATTGTTGAACGCATTCTTCGTCGCCTCCGAGTTTGCAATCATGAAGATACGTTCCAGTCAAATTGAGACGATCAAAGATAAATATCCTCGCCGCTCTAAGCTAGCTCGCAAGATGAAAGAGGACCTCGATGGTTACCTCTCTGCAAACCAATTAGGCATCACCATCGCATCCTTAGCTCTCGGGCTTCTCGCTGAGCCTTACATTGATCGTATTTTAAAAACATTGATGCTTGTTAAATTCGAGCAATGGTGGAGCTGGGATTTATCACCTTTCACTAAAATATGGGGCTTTGATCTCATTAGCTTTCTTTCCTACACCTTTGCTCTCGCCTTTTTCACGATCCTCCACGTCGTCATAGGAGAATTAGTCCCTAAAAGTTACGCCATCCGTAAGCCTGTGGAAACCACCATGGCTATTGCCTCGCCACTCACCACATTCTATATCGTATTTCGAAGGCTGGTCGATGTGCTGAACAACATGGCGGGCTTTATTCTCAAGCATTTCTTCCGCCTAAACATCATCACAGAAAGTGAACACGATGTGCACTCCTCCGAAGAACTGGCACTACTTGTTGAAGAAAGCGAAAAGGGCGATGAAGTCACACAGACAGAGCGGGAAATCCTAATCAACGCTCTAGAATTAAATGACATCCACGTAAAAGATGTGATGACTCCTCGTAGCGATGTTGTTGCTCTCGATGCCAATATCCCTTTCGAAGAAAACTTAATCCTCGCAACCAAGTCCAAACACACCAGATTCCCTCTGGTAGAAGGCCACTTTGACAACACTGTTGGATTAATTCACATCAAGGATCTCTTACTACTAATTAAAGAGCAGACGCCTAACCTCACAACCATCAAGCGCCCAATTCGCATCGTACCTGAAACAATGCCTCTCGATGGACTTCTTCAATTCTTTCTCACAGAAAAAGCACACCTAGCAATGGTTGTTGATGAATTCGGAGATGCTTCAGGCCTAGTCTTCTTAGATAACGTCATGGGAGAACTTGTAGGGGACATCAAAGATGAATTTGATAATGAAACTTCTGCCTTCAACCGGGTCAATGACCACGAATTCTATGTCGAAGGTAGTATGCCTCTCAATGAACTCTCTGACTACGTGCCAGAGCTAGATCTGGAACGCTCAGATATCTCCACAGTCGGCGGCTACATGATACAGCAAATGGGTAAAATCCCAAAACCTGGCGAAATCACTGTCATCGAAGACTACGAAGCCAAAGTCACCACCACCGACGGCCGTAAAGTCTGCCAAGCTCACTTCCGCAGAATAAAAGAAAAAGATCCCTCTCTCGAAGAAAAGGTTTAAATCCTCTTAAGGAAGCCTCTAAGAGCTGAAATTCTGCAAGACGCGCTCTTTTTTAATATTCTGTATAGATTCATAGTTTTCTTATGGAGAACTATCGCAAGCTTGATCAAAGAGGTCATTTATTTTCAGCCATAGAGTATCAGCAATCGGTGCAAAACCCTGAAATAAGTACGCTCAAATTGTACAAGACTATTGATTAGGAACGCTTCCGCCCTTTACTCGAAGAGTTATGTGATTAGGCCAAGAGAGATTAGAGTAAAGGTGGTCAGCCTCCATATGGCCCTGTTTTCATGTTTAAAGTACTCATTTGTCAAATATCTCATGGCATCAGTGACGATGCCCTCGATGCGAACACTATTTGGCTCTTTAAGAATATCTAGAAGAACAGGAGGAGCAAGGCAGCCGTCGGCTGGCTCATATAGCAGCAAACTTATTTAGGAAGATACGCTTAAAGCGCACCACCAGCCACGCATCACCAGCCACAATCGCCTAAACAACCTAACTTACAACATGAACTGCTACGCTCTATTCATTCACTGAGCGACTCAAAAGAAGTCAAATACCTCTAGGAGGAAAAAGTGCCCAGAAAATACCGTTTGAAACGACTCAGGGCACAATATACCGCCACTTCAAACATTGGAAACGTGAGAAATAAATCCTTAATTCTCGAAGTGCTTCGGTCTCTAGAAATCCCCTTAAGATTATTTAATATTTTATAGTTTTCGTTGTGTCAATTTCACATTATAATCCTAGTTCGCCATTTTTGAAGTATGAAATGTTTATTTTGATTGCATTTGTTAAATAAACAGTTAGAATGTTACCACCGTGACAACAAACTCTTCCCCTCTATGGTTAATTCCTATGTTAGCCTGCGGCTCTCTTCTTGGTGTAGCGAATGCTACGACTGTCTTCACCGAAGACTTTTCATCATCCAGCTTACCCTCCATTCAACAAGGTAATGTTGGTTTTTTTAACGGTAATGTAAATTTCGATCAAATCGTGGTGGCTTCTACTGAAGCTAGTATTGTGAATGGAGTTCTTGAAGTCACGACAACGAACAGCTTTCGAGGTATCGGTATATTGATTGATCCAGCAAGTTTTTCAGGAGCTGGGGAGTACAATCTAAGTTTTGATATTATCGATTTTGATCCTGGGGCGGACTTCGCAGGTACTCCAGGACCTGGCTTCGCAGAAGCTAGTGTTTTCTCTGGTACAGGATTTGATGGAGGTGATAATGCTGATTCCCTTAATTTAAGTTCAACAACAGGGCAACTAACATCGACAGGTACCGCTACGGCTGGGCTACTTGCTACTCAGCAATTCACAGCATCAGGGACAGATCTAAATCTTTCTTTTACTCATGATGGAACGAGTGCGGTTGCTATATTCCTTGGAGCAAACACCTCAGCTTTTCCTTTTCCCACAGTGCAGTTTGATAACATTGAAGTAAGCGCCGTACCTGAGCCTTCTTCTTTACTCTTCGTAATGAGTTCAGCTCTCTGCGTTTTCATCAGACGCCGAGCATAACAATCACAGGCCATTCCATTAAGAATGGCGGAATTTTTATTAAGCTTCTGAAGGTCTTATGCCGTCAGAAGCTTAATGCATTAAATCTACCTGAAGGTTTTTAAGTATGAACGCCTTGTGCGAGCATATATATGCGACCACTTCAATAGCCTGAAAGGTGAGAAGTAAACCCTCAATCCTCGAAATATTTTGGCTTCTAGAGATTTTCTTAACTTTCTGAGTTAGTCAAAAAACACAAAAGCCTGTAGTGACAATTAACCTTCAATCGGTTAAGCTCGTTCATCTTATGAAAAAATTCTTCGCTATCATCTTTGCCCTACTCTCAGGGATCTACCTCATCGTCTTAGGCATCACGCCTGATCCCCTCCCTTTCCTCGACGAAGGCGTCGCAATTTTTGTTTTCATGAAGGCAACTAGTTACCTCGGACTCGATTTTAAAAGAATCTTCGGAGGAGGCTCCAATAACAAAAACGACGGCAAGACTTAACTATAGACCTGTGAACAACCAACCGGTTTATCTAATAAACAATTGCTGTATACTAGCCTCGCTCAATTCAATCCAAGCACCGGGAGGCAACGATTCTAACGAGTAATCTCCTATCTTTAGCCGAACCAACCGCTGAGTAGGGTGCCCAATTTTAGCCGTCATTCTCCGTACTTGCCTATTCTTCCCTTCCCTAAGCTCTAGCTCTAACCAAGAGCAACCTAACTTAGGGTGCACTACAACAGCAGGTTCCCTCTCGTCGAGCACAGGCGCTTCAACAAGCTTCTTTGCCTGACAAGGTAATACTTTATGCCCGCGGATATCCATCCCCCCTTCACGCAATAATCTTAATCCAGCATCATCTACTTGCCCCTCGACTTGAACGGTATAAAGGCGTCGATGCTCTTGTGAGGAGTGAAAAAGTTTTGTTTCTACTGCAGGGTCATCACTCAGAAGCAACAATCCTTCCGAATCTAGATCCAAACGCCCTATTGGAAGACAACATGAAGGCAAGTCGAAATCTGTCAAAGTACGTTGACCTGGTTGATCTGGGTTCTCATTGAACTGACTGAGAACTCCGTAAGGCTTATGAAAGGCAATAATCATAATCGACAAGCTATTCACCCCACACAGCAAAAAAGTAAAGCGAATTTTAATGTTACGATATATTGGCAGACAACTATATGGCCTTCACACCGTTCCTCTAGAGTATGATCACTATTCAACATTTCATTGGAAATGACTTACTCAAGAAGTTCAGTATATGCCCCTGCAATGGACAGCCTTCTTCTGAACCCCTCAATAAGCCCTTCTTCCGTCTCCTCATATAAACCTTCTCAACCATGAGCAGACAAATAGGGATTCAATAACCCGAGATTAATCACGATAACCAATCAAATAAAATTTCTAAATCTCATACCCTCCAAAATCAAAAGTTATGGTGTGTGCCCTATATTGACTTCTGGATAAAATTTTATTTTTTTTCAAAAATGCGGGTAGGGTCACTTTCTGCTCTTCGTTTAGCTAGTTCTTCCCAAATGATCTCTTGATCGCCCTCTGAAAGGGTAGAATTTAGGATACCTGTTTCTATTTCCCCCAGTTGATTGTAACCCGTATTCTCATACGCATTAACCTAAGAGTTTCATCATGCTGATCATTTGGCAGTTACGGGT